>NZ_AUKQ01000006.1:148364-487626 GCF_000424825.1 Streptomyces sp. CNH287
GGAGTCGAGGACGACGAGGAAGGCCATGTTGACGGATTCGTCGAGGGTGACGTGGTCGGCGGGGTCGGTGGTGGTGCTGCCGGGGGTGGGGGTGCGTTCGGTGTGGTCGGGGAGGGGTTCGGGAATCCAGTCGCCGACGTAGCTTTCGCGGCGGGCGCGTGCGGAGCGCAGCAGGTCGAAGCAGATGCGGCTGGTGACGGTGGTGAGCCAGCCGCCGGGGGAGGTGATGGCCTCGCGTTCGGTGGGGGTCATGGCGTACCAGCGGGTGCAGGCTTCCTGGACGACGTCCTCGGCGTCGGTCAGGGAGCCCAGCAGGCGGTAGGCGAGATTGATCAGCTGCCGCCGCTCACCCATGATCGCGTTCAGGCTCGCATCAGGCCGGACGTTCCCCTGCTCGGTCCTGGTCTCCATCGTGTCGCCGCCCCCCTTGGCCGCATCGTCTGTCACCCGTACGACGAGACAGCCGCGCCGAATGTGACAGGCCCCGCCTCCCGTTCCGCCGCAGCCCCGTCTCCGCCGCCTCACATCCCGCGAACCTGCCTCGTCGTACTGCCGGGACGAACGCGCGTACGTGCCGGCGAGGTGGGGCCGTACGCGCGTCCCGAACGCTCGGAACCCGTCCACCACCTCTTGCGCTCCGGGAGTGACCACGTATGACAGCCACGGCCCAGTTCGGCGAACTGACCGGCGACTACCTCATCGACCCCGCCCACACCCGGATCGGCTTCGTCGCCCGGCACACGATGGCCACCCGGGTGCGCGGGCGGTTCGAGGAGTTCGAGGGCGGCGCGCACCTGGACGGCGCCGACCCCTCGAGGTCCAGCGTCCGGCTCACGATCCAGGCGAAGAGCATCCAGACCCACCTCGCGCAGCGCGACGACCTGCTGCGCGGCAAGTTCCTGGACGCCGCCGCACACCCCGTCCTCACCTTCACCTCGACCGGGGTGCAGCAGGCCGACGGGAACCGATTCCACGTCACCGGCGATCTGGCCATCCGCGGCGTGGTCAAACCGGTCACCCTGGACCTCGCGCTGAGCGGCGGGGAGAGGGACCCGGACGGCGACTTCCGGATCGACTTCAAGGGCGGCGTCACGATCAACCGCCGGGACTGGGGCGCGAACTGGAACGTCTCGACCACGGCTCTGGTCAGCGCGAAGGTGCTGCTGGAGTTCGAGGTCTCCGTGGTCCGGCGGTCCTGAACCCGCACGGGGGAAGGGGCCGCCGGGTCACGGCGGCGCCCTCCCGCGGGTGCCGGGCGGTCAGGCGGCGCGGCCCGCCTTGAGCGCCGCGGTGATCTCGACCACGCGCCGGGCCTGGTGACCGGCCGCCTGGAGCGTCACCTCTCCCGGCGCGCCCTCGCCCGCGACATGGGAGGTGCCGTAGGGATTGCCCGCCGCGAACTGGACCGGGTCGGTGTAGCCGGGAGGCACGATGACACCGCCCCAGTGGTAGAAGGTGTTCGCCAGTGCCAGGATGGTGGACTCCTGCCCGCCGTGCGCCGTGTTGCTGGCGGTGAAGGCCGAGTACACCTTTCCGGCGAGCCCGCCCTGCCGCCACAGCGGGCCGGTGGTCTCGATGAACGCCCTCAGCTGGCTGGTCGGGTTGCCGAAGCGGGTGGGCGTGCCGAAGAGCACCGCGTCGGCCCAGCCGAGGTCGTCGAGGGCGGCCTCGGCGACCTCGGCGCTCTCCGCGTGGTGCCGTGCCCAGGCGGGCACGCCCTCTATCACCTGCGCGGGGGCGGTCTCGGCGACCTTGCGCAGCCGCACCTCGGCGCCCGCTTTCCGGGCGCCCTCCGCGACGGCCTGTGCCAGCGTGTGGACATTGCCGGTCGCGCTGTAGTAGATGACTGCGAGGTTCACGGGCTCGGTCACTGTCTCCTCGTTCCTTCGGGGCGGATTCGCTCTCCGGCCGTACGACGAGGCAGGCCGCCGCGATGTCAGGCGAGGGGCGCCGCCGCGCGGGCGGTGCGGGCCGTGCGGGCCGCAGGGCGCTGTCCGAGGGGGAAAACGGCTCGCCGGGACCGCGCCCCGGTGCCCTACGATGACTGCGGCCCGCAGATCCGCCCGTCACCCCGCGTGTCCGGCCGAGCCGCTCGCGCGGCCCGTCTGCCACGGCCCCCCGACCCGGGCCCGTCCGGGCCCCCGTGGCGCCGCACCACCGGCGCCGTACGTACGAAATGGAGCATCCAAGGATGGCTCGACACCTGGTCACCAGCGCGCTTCCCTACATCAACGGGATCAAGCACCTGGGCAACATGGTCGGGTCGATGCTTCCGGCGGACGTGTACTCCCGGTACCTCCGCCAGCGCGGTCACGACGTCCTGTACATCTGCGCGACCGACGAGCACGGCACGCCCGCCGAGCTGGCGGCGCACGCGGCCGGCCTCTCGGTAGCGGAGTTCTGCGCGCGTGCCCACGACGAGCAGCGGGCCGTGTACGAGGGCTTCGAGCTGGCCTTCGACTACTTCGGGCGCAGTTCCTCGCGGCAGAACGCCGAGATCACCCAGCACTTCGCGCGCAGGCTGCACGCACACGGCTTCATCGAGGAGCGGGCCATCCGCCAGGTCTACTCGCCGGTCGACGGCCGCTACCTGCCGGACCGCTACGTCGAGGGCACCTGCCCCCACTGCGGCTACGACAAGGCGCGGGGCGACCAGTGCGAGAACTGCACCCGCGTCCTGGACCCGACCGACCTGATCGACCCCCGCTCCGCGATCAGCGGCTCCACGGAGCTGGAGGTCCGCGAGACCACGCATCTCTTCCTGCTCCAGTCCAAGCTCCAGCACGAGGTGGAGGAGTGGGTCGCGCGGCACGAGGACCAGTGGCCGCAGCTCTCGTCCTCCATCGCCCGCAAGTGGCTGACCGAGGGCCTGCACGACCGCGCCATCACCCGCGATCTGGACTGGGGCGTCCCGGTCCCCGCCGACACCTGGCCGCAGCTGGCGGCCGAGGGCAAGGTCTTCTACGTCTGGTTCGACGCCCCGATCGAGTACATCGCCGCGACGAAGGAGTGGTCGGACGCCGCCCAGGGCGGTGCGGACCGCGACTGGAGGTCGTGGTGGTACGAGGCCGACGAGACCGTGCGCTACACCCAGTTCATGGCCAAGGACAACGTCCCCTTCCACACGGTGATGTTTCCCGCCACCGAACTGGGCGTGCGCGAGCCGTGGAAGAAGGTCGACGTCGTCAAGGGCTTCAACTGGCTCACGTACTACGGCGGCAAGTTCTCCACCTCCCAGAAGCGCGGCATCTTCACCGACGCCGCGCTGGAGACCCTGCCCGCCGACTACTGGCGCTACTTCCTGATCGCCAACGCCCCCGAGTCCGACGACTCCTCCTTCACCTGGGAGCACTTCGCCGCCACGGTCAACAAGGACCTGGCCGACACCCTCGGCAACTTCGTCAACCGCGTGCTGTCCTTCTCCCGCAAGCGCTTCGGGGACACCGCCCCCGCGGGCAGCGCCGCCGGTGAGGCGGAGGAGCGGCTCGGCGCGGAGATCGCGCGGCTGCTGGCGGAGTACGAGGAGCAGATGGAGGCCCTCCAGTACCGCAAGGCCGCCGCGGCGCTGCGCGCCCTGTGGTCGGCCGGGAACTCCTACCTGGAGGAGAAGGCCCCCTGGCTGGAGATCAAGACCGACCCGGACGCGGCGGCGCTGACCCTGCGTACCGCGATGAACCTCATCCACCTCTACGCGATCGTCTCCGAGCCGGTCATCCCCGCCTCGGCCGCCGCCATGCGTGGTGCCTTCGCCCTGGCGGACGACACCGCGACCTGGGTGACGGCCGAGCAGGCCGCGTCCCTGGACGCCGTACCGGCGGGCACCGCCTTCACCGTGCCGCCGGTCCTCTTCGCGAAGATTCCGGACGAGGACCTGGAGACCTACCGCGCGCGCTTCGGCGGCGCCGAGTACTGAGCGTGCGCGCGCCTGGCCGGCCGCCGTGCGCCGGTCAGGCGGTGGGGACCCGGCCCAGGCGCTCGCGCAGGGTGCCGGCGAACTCCTCGGCCCGGCCCAGCTGTTTGCGCAGGTCGGCCACGCGCTCGGCGGCGGCCTGCTCGAAGTGCCGTACGCGCTCCAGGAGTTCCTCGCGCTCCGCGCCCTGGGGCGCCGCGCCCGCGTCGAGGCGGTCGGTGGCGTCCAGCAGGTCCCGCATCTGGTCGAGGGTGAAGCCCAGCGGCTTCATACGGCGGATGACCATCAGACGGGCGACGTCCGTCTCGGTGTAGAGGCGGAAGCCGCCCTGCGAGCGGGCGGAGGGGATGACGAGGCCGGTCTCCTCGTAGTGCCGAATGGTGCGCAGCGACAGTTCGGTCCGCGCGGCAACCTCGCCGATCTGCATGTGCTCGCTGGTCACGCGGCGCCCTTCCTCGTATGTCACCAAGGCCACAGGCGGCCGGCGTCGATCTCTACCGTGTCGATCTCTACCGTAACGTCAGGGTAGAGTTGCTGAGTGTCGGGCCGGCTCCGTGCCGTCCCGTACCCATGGTGCGGGACGTACGAGCCCGGGACCAACAGCCGTGCCGGAGCCGACGACGTCCCCGGCCAGGACCGATGCCCGTAGGAGAGCGCGTGCCCAGGACGTCCAGCGCCGCCGCCTGCCCGCCGTGATGCCTCGTTCCTGAGCAGCACCCGGGCCGGGCGCGGAGTGTGCCGCTGCCCTGTGCCCCCTCAGCCCGCCGCGCGGGCTCCGCGAACGGCCGCCCCGGCCTTCCGTACGGTTCCGCACGCCCCTGGTGACGCCGGGTGTGCCCGAGCACGACAGGTTCCGCTTCTCTTGGCCTCCTCCGCACCCTCCCCGTCCCCCGCCGCGCGGCTGCGCGGACTCCGTCCCGACTGGCTGTCCGACCCGAAGGTCTGGCGCACCGAGGTCCTGGCCGGACTGGTGGTCGCGCTCGCGCTGATCCCCGAGGCCATCTCGTTCTCGATCATCGCCGGGGTCGACCCCGCGATCGGCCTGTTCGCCTCCTTCACCATGGCCGTGACCATCTCCGTGGTCGGCGGGCGGCGCGCGATGATCTCCGCCGCGACCGGCGCCGTCGCCCTGGTCATCGCACCCCTCAACCGGGAGCACGGCCTCAGCTACCTGATCGCCGCGGTGATCCTGGCCGGTGTCTTCCAGCTCGTCCTGGGCGCGCTCGGCGTCGCCAAGCTGATGCGCTTCGTGCCGCGCAGCGTGATGGTCGGCTTCGTCAACGCCCTGGCCATCCTCATCTTCCTGGCCCAGGTCCCCGAGATGCACGACGTGCCCTGGCCCGTCTACCCGTTGATCGCCGCCGGGCTCGCGCTCATGGTGTTCTTCCCGAAGGTCACCACGGTGGTCCCGGCGCCGCTCGTCGCCATCGTCATCCTCACGGTGATCACCGTGGCCGCGGGTATCGCCGTGCCGACCGTGGGCGACAAGGGCGAACTCCCCTCCTCCCTGCCCGTGCCCGGCCTGCCCGACGTGCCCTTCACGCTCGACACCCTGACCACCATCGCCCCCTACTCCCTCGCCATGGCGCTCGTCGGCCTCATGGAGTCGCTGATGACCGCCAAGCTCGTCGACGACCTCACCGACACGTACTCCTCCAAGACCCGCGAGTCCCTCGGGCAGGGCATCGCCAACATCGTCACCGGCTTGTTCGGGGGCATGGGCGGCTGCGCCATGATCGGCCAGACGATGATCAACGTGAAGGTGTCCGGCGCCCGGACCCGCCTGTCGACGTTCCTGGCGGGTTCGTTCCTGATGGTGCTGTGCGTCGTCTTCGGCCCGGTCGTCTCCGACATCCCGATGGCGGCCCTGGTGGCCGTGATGGTGATGGTGTCCTTCGCGACCTTCGACTGGCACTCCGTCGCGCCGAAGACGCTCCGGCGGATGCCCGTCGGGGAGATCGTCGTGATGGCCGTCACCGTGGTCTGCGTCGTCGCCACCGACAATCTCGCCATCGGCGTCGTCGTCGGCTCGGTCACCGCCATGGTCGTCTTCGCCAAGCGCGTCGCCCACCTCGCCGAGGTCACCGCCGTGGTCGACCCCGACGGCACCCAGGCCGTCTACTCCGTCACCGGCGAACTCTTCTTCGCCTCCTCCAACGACCTGGTCACCCGGTTCCACTACGCCACCGACCCCGACAAGATCGTGATCGACCTGACCGCCGCCCACATCTGGGACGCCTCCTCCGTCGCCGCCCTCGACGCGATCGAGACCAAGTACGCCCGGCGTGGCAAGACCGTGCAGATCATCGGCCTCAACCAGCCCAGCGCCCAGCTCCACGAACAGCTCAGCGGCGAACTCTCCGGCGGCCACTGAACGGCTCCCGCAGGCCTCTGCGCCTGCCGTACCGTTCGTGTGGCGGGTGCGTGTCGGCCACGGCGAAGGGAGAGGGCATGCAGATCGGGGAACTGGCGCAGCTCACCGGAGCGAGCCGCAGGTCGATCCGCTACTACGAGCAGCAGGGGCTGCTGGAGGCGCGGCGGACCGGCAAGGGCTGGCGGGCGTACGACGAGGTCGCGGTGAACCGCGTGCTGAACGTGCGGGAGCTGCTCGGCGCCGGACTGACGATGGAGGACATCCGCCAGGTCGTCCCGTGCCTGGACATGAAGACCGAGGACTTCCTGGCCTGCCAGGACAGCCCCGACGGCGTCCTCGCGATGTACGAGGGACGGCTGGCCGCGGTGGAGGCGAAGGCCGCGGAGCTGGCCCGGTACCGGGCGGAGCTGGTGGAGCGCATCGCGACGCTGCGCGCGGACGGGCGGCCTGGCGAAGGGCTGGGGGAGGCGCTGCGCCGGGCCGAAGCGGGCGCGGCGGGGGCGGAGACGGGCGCGGGGACGACCGCGACTTGAAGGTGACACCGGTGTCAGTACCTAGCGTGCGGACGCATGAGAGCTGTCGTCGCCGAGAAGAAGAAATCCCGCCTGCCGGGCTGGCTGCTCGTGCTGTTCCTGGCGCTGCTGGCCACGGCCACGGACGAGTTCGTCATCGCGGGAGTGCTGCCCGCCGTCGCCGACGACCTTGAGGTGGGCGTCCCGGCGGCGGGGCAGCTGGTGACCGTCTTCGCCGTCGTGTACGCGCTCGGGGCACCGACGCTGGCCGCGGTGTGCGAGCGGTTCCCCCGGCGTACGGTCCTGGTCGCCGCGCTGGCGTTCTTCGCCGTGGCGAACGCGGCGGCAGCCGTGGCACCCGGCTACTGGTGGCTGATGGCCGCCCGGGTCGCCGCCGCGCTGGGCGCGGCCGTGGTGGCCTCCGCCGTCTTCGCCACCGCCGCCGCCGGGGCCCCGCAGGGCGAACAGGGCCGCTACCTGGGCGTGGTGACGGCGGGCATGACGGCCGCGCTGTTCACCGGCGTACCGGTGGGCTCCTGGCTGGGGGAGGCGCTCGGCTGGCGGGCCACCTTCTGGCTGATCGCCGCCGTGGGCGCGGTGGCCGCGGTGGGCGCGGGCCTGAGCGCGCCGACCGTACCGGGGGCCGAACCGGCGCCCCTGCGCGCCCGGTTGGCACCGCTGCGCGACCTCGGCGTACTGCGGGTCGCCGGTGTCACCTTCCTGGCGGCCGGCGGCGGGCTGATGTTCTACACCTACCTGGCGGCGTACGCGGCGCACACCGTCTCCGGCTCCGCCGGACTGCTCTCGTTCCTGCTGCTCGTGGTCGGCGTCGCGGGCCTGGGCGGGGCACTGGCGGCGGGCCGGATCACCGACGCGTGGGGCCCGGACCGCAGCCTGCGCCTCGTGGTCGGGGGACACACCGCCGCGCTGGCGCTCGCCGCGGTGCTGAGCTTCTCCCCGCCGGCCGGCGCGCCGGTGCTCACCGCGGTCATCGCCTGCTGGGCACTCTTCGCCTGGGGACTCACCCCGCCCGTCCAGGGCAGCATCCTGGCGGCGGCCGGACCGTCCTCGGGCATGACCGCGATGGCCCTGAACATCTCCGGCCTGTACCTGGGCACGGGCCTGGCGGCGGCGGTCGGCGGCATGGTCATCGACCTGGCCGGCGCCGCGTACGTACCGCTGGCGGCCACGGCGCTGATGGCGGCCTCCTTCGCCCTGACCCTCGTACCCGGGGGCGCGCCCCGTCCGGCCCAGGGGTGAGGCGGGGGCCGCGCCAGGCTCCCCGCCGGGCGTCGCCGCACCGCACTTCGTTCAGGAGTCGTCGAAGCGGTACGCCCAGGGCGTGTCCGGACAACTCGGGCAGATGAACAGGTACATCCCGCCCATGTCGCCGATGCAGAAGCCGGTGGGACTGAAACCCCGCTCGATCGCGTCGCCGCGTGGATCGATGTCGGCGCCGACTTGCTGTACCGGTGCCCAGCGCCTTCCGCTCTCCACGTCGTACTCCCGGCTGGAGACCGTGAGCAGGTGCTCCATCCGGCGGCCACAGGCGCACTCCGGCCGGCGTGGCGACTGAATCCAGTTCGGCCACCCGCCCACCTTGACCCCCGGCGCCGCGGACAGGTGGTGGGAGTACGACCAGCCGGTCGCCGCCTCGACGGCGTTCACCCGGCCCAACAGATCGGGCTGGTACGCCAGTTCGCCGAGGTTCGGGTACTCGACGACTCGCTCCGGATCGATGAGGCACGGCCGCGGCACCGTCCCGGAGGGACTGCCCGCGGACGGCTCCGGCATGCCGACGGCCGGTCGGGCACCGACAGCCGCCTCGTTCCGCCAGTACAGCACCGGTCGGGGCCAAGATCCCCCACCCTCGTCGGGGTGGTCGAACGGGCACCAGAGCACCTGCAGCAGGTCCGTCCCGGGCGGGAACGGCACCGCTGGCACATCCCGTGCGTACAACTGGACGATCGGGACCAACGGCACCGCGCCACGGGGATCAACGGCGTCATCGGGGGCGAGGACGCTGTCCTGGGCGCGGCGGTGGGGCGTCAGGCAGTCCGGCCACGGTTCGACGCCGGGCCAGTGCAGCGGACCGCCCACCGAACTGTCCGACGCGGACGGCCGCCCCGGGCAGGGGTGCAGCCGGGTCGTCGTCCGGACCAGGGGAGCCAACTCGGGCAGGTGGTCCGCGAGATCGACCGGCTGCGCCCGGGTGGTGTGCATGCCGAACCGGTGCACTTCCCCTGGCAGAGCCACCTGGCAACGAAGCAAGGAGACCCGCGTCCACTGACCGAACAGCGACACCTGCACCTGGATCTGCCCGTCATCGACGCTCTCCAGCGTCGCTGCCATCCCCTCGAAAGGCCCGCTGACTATCTCGACGCCGCCTCGCATCGTGCCGCCGCCCGTGACCACAGCCACCCCCTCCGGTCCGGCGGCTATCCTAGGTCTGGAAGGTGAACCAGGCGCGGTAGTCCAGCGCGGTGCGGAGGTGGGCGGTGTAGCCGGCCGAAGGGTCGGCGCGACGGGCGTCCTCGATACGGCGTTGCAGCACATCGCGGAGTTGTTCGCTCTGTTCGCGTGTCCGGAGGCTCGACGGGCTGCGCAGCAGTTCGACGGCCACCCGCACGTCGGCGTCCGTGTCCACGGCGGACTCGTCGAGTTTCCAGCGCAGTTCCACCCCGAGGCCGTGCGAGGTGCGTACGGTCTTCAGCGTGTCGTTGAGGTCCGCGACCAGGTTGGCCGCCGTGATGACCTGCGTGGAGAGATGGTCGCCGAGCTCGCCGGTCAGGAAGCGCTGGAACACGTCGCTCTCGCGTTCGGTGAGCCGTCCTCTCGCCTCGGCGGCCTCCGCGGCGATCCGCTCGCCCACGACCGCGACGTCGTGCGAACCGTGGTCGTCGAGCAGGCGGCACACCTTGATGCCGTCGCGTTCGTCGAGCTGTGCGTCGTAGCCGCCCGCCAGTTGATCGCGCAGCGCGCGCAGGCGGTCGCGTGCGGGGGAAGCCGGGTCGTCCAGTACTTGCCCGGGGAGAGACGAGGGGTCCAGCCCCGCTCCGTTGACGATTTCCGGACGACCGAGGGCACCGCGCAGCGAGCGGCCTGTCTCGATCACGGCCGCCTCCTGGTCCGCCAGTTCCTCGCGTAGGCGTGCCTCCTCCTCCGCCGCCCGGACTCGTCGGTCGCGCACTTCGTTATGGGCACGCTCGCTCGCCGGGATGGCCGCCACGGCGGTCGCGATACGGTCCTTGGCCGCCCGCTCGTCGGCGAGGATCTTCTCCTCGGACGATCCGACGGCGGTCTCCCGGGTCCGCAGATCCTGCCGCGCGGTGCGTAGTTGGCGATGGTGCAGCCGGTAGCCCTCTTCTGCCTCCGCGCGCTTCTCGCGGGCCCGTGCGTACCGCCGGTCGGACTTCGACGACGCTGACAACCTGGTCAGCGTCGATCTGATCACCGAGCCTGCTCCGGTGCTGCGGTATGCCATGGCGCGTGACGCGGCATTTCATCATGCCATCTCATACGAGGAGTTCGCGGCACGGTTGACCGCGACGGAGGAGTGAGGCAGGTGCGTACCGGTGAGCACGGACTATCAGCAGGCACGAGAAGCACTCGGGGGACGGCTGCGCGAACTCCGGCTCTCCGCCCCTGGGGGCCCACTCACCGGCACTGAGCTCGCCAAGCAGTACGGGTGGAACAAGTCCAAGGTCAGCAGGTTGGAGAACGGCAGGCAGACGCCGACGCCCGATGATCTGCGCAAGTGGGTGGAGGCAACCGGGCAGCCGGAGGTGTACGACGAGCTGGTCGCACGCCTCCGGGGCTTCGAGTCCCACATCAGGTCTTGGCGGCGTCAGCTGGCCTCTGGGCACAAGGCAGTCCAGGACACCCACCTGTGCGCTCATGCCGACGCCTCGGTGTTCCGCGGCTGGGAGTCCTCCATGATCTTCGGGCTTCTCCAGACTCCGGACTACGCCCGGTCAATCTTCGAGAGATACGCGGAGCTACAGCGATCGCCACGCGACACCGAGCAGGCAGTGCGGTCCCGCACGAAGCGGCAGGAAGCGCTGTACGACTCCTCGAAGCGTTTCCACCTCCTTCTGTGGGAAGCCGCCCTTCACACCTTGATCTGTCCGCCGTCGGTGCTCGCGGCCCGGCTTGATCGCCTCGCCGGAGCCATCGGGCTGGACGCGGTCGAGCTGGGTATCATCCCCCTGTCCGCCTCGCTCAAGATCCCCCCGGCCACTGCTTTCTGGATCTACGACGACCGTCAGGTGATCGTCGAGAACTGGCACGCGGAGTTGTGGATCGACGACGAGGCGAGCGTCGACACGTATCTGCGGACCTGGAGAACGCTCCGCGAGTCCGCCCTGTACGGCGATGTGGCGCGGAACCTCGTCAGCGCAGCAAGACGAGCGTTGCACTCCTGCTGACGCGTCCGTCCGCGCGCCCCCTGCCTCAGTCTCCTCCGTGCCCAGCATGCGCAGAACGACCTGCCGTTCAGCCTCGTTCGCGGGTTCCGGGCGAGCGGACCGTCGGTGTGACCACACCTGGCCCATCGTACACATTTTCGAGTTCACGCTGGATTCAGAAGTCCGTTGACGTTGCCAACATGCTTGCGGCATGATCTGACGGTGAACGGCGTGCCCTTCGCGTCGTGCTCTCCGCCCGATCGTGCAAGGAGCACCGTCATGACCGACGACATCCCTCTGCGTCAGCTGCTCGACGCCCGCCTCACCGCGGGCCTTACCGCATCCGAACTGGCCCCGGGGGCAGCCGCCCTGCTGCGCGGCATGCTTCCCGAGCCGACGCCGGAGAGGCCCGCACGGGCCGGGCCCGTGTACCTGCGCTCCATCACGGCCGCGGGGTGGCGGGGGGTTGGTCCCGAGACCACGCTCGACCTTCCGCCCGGCCCCGGGCTGACCGTCGTCGCGGGCCGCAACGGCACCGGGAAGTCGAGCTTCGCGGAAGCGGGCGAGATGGCGCTCACGGGCCTGAACGCCCGCTGGGACGGCAGCAACGGCAAGCCCCGCCTGGCGGTGTGGAAGGAGGGCTGGCGCAACCTGCACGACTCCGCGGTCCCGGCCGTGTCCGTGCGGCTCACCCTGGACGACACCGGCGATCCGGTCACCGTGCGTCGCACGTGGTACGGGGAGAAGGTGCACGAGGCGCACACGACGGTGGAGCGGGCGGACGGCACGGAGCAGAAGCTGGAGGAGAGCATCGACGCCTCGATGCTCTCCCTCTACCGCCCGTTCCTGCCGTACAGCGAACTGGGCTCGATGGTCGACGGGACGCTCAGCGCGCTGCACAACACTCTGGCCCGGTTCGTCGGCCTCGGCCCGCTCGGTGACATCGACGACGGGCTCGCGGCCCGCGTCAAGGAGTGCAAGGACGTCGAGAAGCGGCCCGGTGCCCTGAAGACCGCGGCCGTCGAGGCCCTCACCGGGCTCGACGACCAGCGTGCCGTCGAAGCGGCTCGGGCACTCGGCGGACGTAACCCCGATGTGGCCGCCGTGCGCGCCCTGCTCGATCAGGACGCCGTCGCCGACACGGGTGGGGACGCCCGCCTCCGGGCACTCGCGACCCTGGTCGGCCCCGACCAGCAGGAGGTCGCCGGGGCACTGGCGCGGCTGCGCGAGGCGGCTGCCGCAGCCGAGGACGTACGGCATTCCGACGCCGAGGACGCGCGGCGGCTCGCCAGGCTGCTGGAGGGTGCCCTGGAATACCGGCGCCACTCCCAGGGCGCCGACTGTCCCGTCTGCGGCACCGCGGACCGTCTGGACCGGGCCTGGGCGGACGGCGCGCGGGCGGAGGTCGAGCGGCTCCAGTCGCAGGCGGCCGGGGCGGAGGCGGCTCGCCAAGCGCTCGGCGCCGCGCGGCGGGCCGTCCACGACCTGGTGCAGCCGGTGCCCGAACTGCTGCGGGCGGAGGAGTCGGAACTGGCGGGCCTCTGGCGCGAATGGGCCCTGTGCCGGAGCCTGACCGACCCCGCCGAGCTGGCGAACCGCGTCGAACACGTCGCCCCGACGCTGGGCGCGGCGTGCCGGCAGGTCGCCGAGGAGGCCGCCCGCAGGCTCACCGACCGCAACACCGCCTGGCGGCCCGCGGCCGTCCGGCTTGCCGAGTGGCTCGACGCGACGGAGAAGGCCGCGGAGGCGAAGGAGCAGCGCAGGGAGACCGAAGCGGCCCGCTCCTGGCTCAGGACGCTGACGGACGAGCTGCGGGACGCGCGGATGGCGAAGTTCGTCCAGCAGTCGCAGGACGTGTGGAGGAAGCTCTGCGAAGGCAGCAGTGTGACGCTCGGGTCCATCACGCTGAAGGGCACGGCCCGGCAGGGGAGTGTGCGGCTCGGCGTCTCCGTGGACGCTCATGAGGCGCCCGCGTACAGCGTGATGAGCCAGGGCGAACTGCACTCGCTGGCGCTGTCGTTGTTCATTCCGCGAGCGACGCACGACGACAGCCCCTTCGGCTTCCTCGTCATCGACGATCCGGTGCAATCGATGGACTCGCGGAAGGTGGAAGGGCTGGCCACCGTTCTGAGCGAGTGCGCCCGCCACCGGCAGGTAGTCGTCTTCACCCACGACACCCGGCTGGAGCAGGCCGTATCCCACCTCGGCATCGAGGCGACGGTCCTCCATGTCTCCCGCGAGAGCGACTCCGTCGTCACCGTCAAGAAGCGGAGCGATCCCGTCCAGCAGGCGTTCCAGGAGGCCCGTGACCTCTCTTACGACAAGTGCCTTCCGCAGAGCGTCGCCGAGCGGGTGATTCCGGCGATGTGCCGGCTCGCCCTGGAGATCGCCTGCGTGGAGACGGCGCGCCGTACCCTGCGGGACGACCACGGCCTCGGCCTCGCGAAGATCGAGGAGCGTATCGCCAAGGCAGAGCGGACCAAGGAGTACGTGGCCCTCGCCCTGCTCGGAGATTCCTCCGGGGAACCGCAGCGCCTGGTCGAGAGCCTGTACGGCGGAGGATGGCAGCTGATCAGCGAACTCAACAAGGGCTCCCACCTGAGTCTGCCGACGGTGCACGACCGCAAGCAGCTCGTGACGCGTACGGAGAGTCTGGCCGGGGCGATCCGGCGCGGGCGGGGCACGGTCGGGCCGCAGGGCGGTGCCCGATGACGGACGACGCCCGCGAACTCATCAGCGGTGCCGAGGCCCTTCTGCGGCCTGCGGCGGGCACGGCGGGACCGCTCAGCCCCGGCGCCCGCGCCCGTGCCGCCGCCATGCTGCTGCGCCTTGCCCTGGACCAGCGGCTGGACGACTTCTGGCACGGTGTGGCCCCTGCCATGACGCCCGTCGCCAAGCACCGCATGCTGTGCCTGGAGGCGTACACGGACCGGGGGACCGCCCGGCGCTGGCGCCTCACCTGGTCCGCGCTCAGCGGCGTCTGCCACCACCGGGTGCCCGAACTGCCGCCCCTGCCCGCCGAGATGCAGGCGCGTCTGATGGAGGTGAACGCCCTGCTGGACGCTCTCGACGCGGCGGTCTCCGGCACGGCTGCCGTGGTCATCCCGGCTCCGGCCCCCCCTCCGGGGGGCCTGCGGGCGGGCCGCCCCGTACCGAAGCCCGGCCCGCCGCCGGGACGACGGGTCGAACCTCCGGTCGTCAGCGGCCCGTGAACGCGTGGGGAACCGTCCTGGAGGAAGCCGCCCCGCCGCAACGCGAGCTGAGCCATGATGACCATCACTACGGCGAAGGACAGGGCCGCTGGGCAAGGTGGCCATGCCTGTGCCGTCCGGAACGGGGGAGCGGGCATGACCGAGACCGAAGACGGGACTCCCAGCGCGGGGGAGCCGCCGCAGTTCCTGCTGCGGCTCCCCGGCGCGAGCGGGGTCGACCGGGCACGAGGGGTGCTGCTGGACGAGGTGGGGACCAACGGAAGCCGGAAGTTCCGCATCCTGGCGGGCTCGCCCGCCCGGGACCGCGAGATGCCGTCCTTCTCCAAGCACTTCTCCGGCACGGCCAGGGTGCGGGAGTTGATGAAGAAGACGGGTGTGCTGCGCCCGTCCACTCGCTGGCCCGGGTGGCTGGAGCTGGCCGAGGACGCCGACTGCGGGTCCCCGTCCTTCGCCGCAGGCGTGCTCGTCGGGGCGCCGCGCAACGGATGGGCCGACTGGAAGACGGAAGCGGGGGCGCCGCTGTCGGACTTCATGGAGGGGGTCTGGTCGGGTCCTGCCAGGGCCTGGCTCGTCCGGGGCTCCAACGTGTCTGGGGCCGATCTCGTCCAGAAGCTGTGGCTCCCCGAGGAGCGGGTTTCCCTCGCCGCCCCTCGCCTGCGCCAGGGGATCGGCCAGGGGGCCAGCAAGGAGCGCCTGCGCACCGTCGTCGAGGAGGACTGGGGCAGCACGGCCACGTACAACCAGAAGCTGGAACTCGTCGAGGAACTCCACGCGTTCCTGTCCCGGATGAAGCCGGGCGACACCGTGTGCACACTCTCCGGCGGGCGGTTCTACGTCGGTGAGATCACCGGGCCCGCCGAGCAGACCGTCTCCGACAACGGCAGGTCCAATCTGCGGCGGCCCGTCGAGTGGCAGAGCACCGGCCACCCGTACGACGTGCTGCCCGAGGAGATCCAGCAGCGGCTTTCCGTCCAGCACGACGTCGTGGACCTCACCTCGGTCCAGCCGCTCGTCGAAGGGCTCGGCCTCTCCGACGAGGAGCTGGCCGTCGAGGCGGAGGCGACAGAGCGCGACCCCGGCGGCACGACACCCGCCCTCACCGCCCGCCGAGAGCTGGAACTCCCCGAACCCAACCGGCAGCTCGCCGACGAACTGCTGGTGCACGACGCGGCCTGGCTGCGGGATATGCGCGACCTGCTGTGGGACGAGCGGCAGCTGATCCTCTATGGCCCGCCCGGGACTGGCAAGACGTACACGGCCCTCAAAGTGGCCGAATACCTCGGCGGCGGGCCCGAGCAGGTGAAGCTCGTGCAGTTCCACCCCTCTTACGCCTACGAGGACTTCTTCGAGGGCTTCCGCCCTCGCGAGGACCCGGATACCAGGGAAGTCGCCTTCCGCCTCACCGCAGGCCCGCTGCGCGAGCTCGCCGACCTGGCGTCCCGCGAGGGCAACCGGCACATCCCGCACTTCCTGATCATCGACGAGATCAACCGGGCCAACCTGGCCAAGGTCTTCGGCGAGCTGTACTTCCTCCTGGAGTACCGCAACAAGTCGGTACGGCTCACGTACTCCGGTGACGACTTCGCGCTCCCGCCTAACCTCTTCGTCATCGGCACGATGAACACCGCCGACCGGTCGATCGCCCTGGTGGACGCCGCGATGCGCAGGCGCTTCGCCTTCGTCGAGCTGTCACCGCGCACCGAGCCCACCAGCGGCCTGCTACGGCGCTGGCTCGACCGGGAGGGGCTCGACACCCGCACCGCGGACCTGCTGGACGCGCTCAACTCCCGTATCCAAGAAGCGGACTTCCGTATCGGCCCCTCCTACCTGATGAAGCAGGCGGCGCACCGGGAGGGCGGCCTGGAGCGCACGTGGCGGACCAAGATCCTGCCGCTGCTGGAGGAGCATCACTACGGGGAGTCCTTCGACATCGAGAAGCGCTACGGTCTCGACGCTCTGGCGCGCTCCCTCGGCGACGGCACACCGGACGAGCCCCTGCCGTGACGACCGTCGAGCTGACCGAGTACGGCCCGCCCGTCACCGTGCCTCTCCCGGACGAGGTCGGGCGCTCTCTCGCCGCCTCCAGAATGGTCGAGGCCGCCCCCGATCCCTACCGGTCGGGCTGCTGGCGACTGCGCGCCGGCGGCAAGGTCGGCGCGGTGGCCCTGAGGTCACCGGGGCACCGCCCCGTCACCCTCCGCATCGCCCCCAAGGTGCCGGTGGCGCGGCTGTTCTTCCTCATCGGCTACGCATCCGACCCCCGTATCCACCGGGACGGGGAGGTGAGCGTGGCCGAGCGGGACGAGCTGCTTCCCGCGCTGGCGCAGGGATTCGAGCGTTCTCTCGAACGTGCCCTGCGGCAGGGAGTGCTCCAGGGATACCGGCACACGGAAGAGACCGCACCGGTCGTCCGAGGACGTATCAGGGAAGCGGATCAGGTCCGGCGGCACCATGGGCGGGCGTTCCCGGTCGAAATCGCCTACGACGACTACGGCACCGACATCGCGGAGAACCGGCTGCTGCGCGCGGCCACGGAACGGCTGCTGACCCTGCCCAGGGTGCCCGACAGCGTACGCCGTCGGCTGCGCCACCACCGTGGCCGGTTGCTGGACACACAGCCGCTGATCCCCGGCAGCCGTGAACTGCCGCAATGGCGGGCGAGTCGGCTCAATCTTCGCTACCAACCCGCGCTACGGCTGGCCGAGACGGTGCTGCGCGGCTTGTCGGCCGAGCACGTGAGCGGCCCGGTCACCCTCGACGGATACCTCTTCGACACCCACAAGATCTTCGAGGATTTCGTCTGCACCGCGCTGCGCGAGGCGCTGGGGCCATACGGGGGGCGCAGCGCACTTCAGGCGCAGGGCGTGTACCTCGATGCGGCCGAGGCGGTTCGGATGCGTCCGGACCTGGTCTGGTACGGCGACCAGGGCGTTCCGCGAGCTGTCGCGGACGCCAAGTACAAGGCGGAGAAGCCCGAAGGGTTTCCGGACGCCGACCTCTATCAGATGCTCGCCTACTGCACGGCGCTCGGCCTCCGCGACGGCCATCTCGTCTATGCGAGGGGCTACGAGCCGAGCGCGACGCACCGGGTGCGGCACGCGGGAATCCGCATCCACCAGCACGCTTTGGCCCTGGAACAACCGCCCGACGAGCTGTTGGCCGCGATCACGTCCATCGCCCGTTTGATGGCCGAAGGCACGGTCGCGATGCGACCTCCACAGGAATCCGTCAGGCACCGTCCTCGGGAGGCAGGAGCGCCCCGTTGGTGAGGCCGTCACGGGCAAGAGCACTGACCTTTCCTGCCAGCCGGGTCACTTCGCCGATGTGCTCCTCGAATTCTTGGAGTGCGCGGAAGGCGACACCGTAACGGCGTTGTTCCTCGACGGCCATCTGCGGAATCCGCGCCCCCTTGACGTCGAGGCGGTAGGAGCCGCTGCTGCTCGTCGAACGGCGGTTGTTGGAAGCGCTGCGCAGGAAACCCCGTAGATATCCCGTGTCCAACTGCTCGCTGGTGGAGACTGGTTCAGCCTCAGCGAGGTCGACGAGCCCGGCACGGGAGAGGTCGGCCAGGCTGATCGTCGCGCTGTCCAGCGACCCAGGCCCGTCGCCTGCGGTGAGGGCTGGTAGCAATGCGGTCAATCGATTGAGCCGTTCCTCGATGCCCCGTTGCAAGGAGCGGTACTCGGCGGGGAAGTCCTGTCGGGAAGCGTCCACGTGCGCGCTCGGCGTGAGATCGACAGAGTCGTCCAGGAGATCGATCAGCGGTACGTCGGCGACTTGCTCGGCCGTCGGCTCCATGGGGCCGTCGGGTGCGTTGGCGGTGAGATCCACCATGCGCACGGAGGCCGCGCTGTCGGAGGGACCGCTCGGGCGGTGCAGCGTCCACAGGTGCACTGGTTGAGCGTGTGATGCCACCATGCCGGGCGGCAGTGCGACGATCTCGGTAAGGAGGCCGCGCCGGACGATTTCTGCCCGGATGCGTCTGCCCGCCTTGCGGTAGGCCACGGAAGCGGGCATGACGACCATGGCCCGACCGCCTGGAGCGGTATGGGCGTAGCAGTGCTGGAGCCAGGCCAGCTCTCCCTCCGCCTTGGAGGGCGTGCCCAGCTCCCAGCGGGCGTCGAGGAGCAGCTCCTCCCGGCCCCAGTCCGGGCCGGCGGCCGGGGGGTCGCAGAGGACGAGATCGGCGCGCAGATCGGGCCAGCGGTCCGCACGGAGAGAGTCCCCGGCCTTGATCACGGTGTCCTGCGACCCTGCGAGCTCGGCTCGTGCCTGTGCCAGCTCCCCGGCCGCTGGATCGATCTCCTGGCCCCGGCGTACGGGCCCCTCGGCGAGGCAGGTGGAGCGGCCGGTGGAGAGGAGGAGCGTGCCGATGCCGCAGGCCGGATCGAGGATGACGGAGTCGTCGGGTACCGGCCCCACGAAGTGACTCACGGCTCTGACCAGCCGCAACGACGTGACCTGGTCGGAACCGGCCCGCCGCGAGGAGTCCAGGAAGCGTTCGACCAGCTGGTCGATGACCTGGGCCGCTGACTCCTTCGCCGCCAACCTCGCAGCCAGCTCGGCCAGGTCGTCGTCAAGCCTGGATGCGTCATCGCGCGCGAGGAAGCGGGCGATACCCGCGATGCCTGCGACGAGGTCGTCGCCGAAGGCACCCCGCAGCGCCTGCCACAGGCGGACGTCGTCCGCGAGATTGGTGCCCTTCTGCTGCTTGGCCAGCCAGGAGCGGACTTCGCTCAGCGAGAAGAGGGGGGTGCTCGCTCCACCGTCGGCAGGTGCGGGGAAGTCGCCGTACCGCCGCCTCCAGTTGGAGACAGCGGCGCGCGTCACCCCCGCCAGCCTGGCAATCTCCGCCCCGGTGATCAGTGGTTCGGAAGTCGGGGGAGTCGATTCCTTCATAGTTCCACCGTACACGTAATCGAGAGGGAATCCGATAGTGCATGCGTTGGCGCTGTCAACAGGACTGCGGTTGTGGACCGCGCTACGCATCCCTCGGCTTCACCACCACCGCTGCCCCCTCCACCTGGTGGGCTTCGAGGTGACGTCGTCACCTCGGGCCCTGCGGCAGACGGGCCCGGACGGTGAGGCCGCCGTCGGGATTGGCGTGTGCGGTGACGGTGCCGTGGTGTGCGTGCACGATCGACTGGACGATGGCGAGGCCCAGCCCGTGGCCGGAGCGGACGTCGGCGACGCGGGAGCGCGGCCGGTAGAAGGGCTCGAACAGGCGCTGAGCGACGACGTCCCCGACGTGCGGCCCGGTGTTCTCCACCTCGATGACGACTCCGTCCTCGTGCCGGATCGCGAGATGTACTGAACCGCCGGGCCTGTTGTAGGCCAGGGCGTTGTCGAGGAGGTTGAGCAGGAGTTGGCGGAGCAGGGTGGTGTTGCCGGGGACGGAGCAGCCGGGCTCGGTGCCGACGTGCAGACGCAGGTGCGCCGTGGCCGCCTGCGCGGTGCGTTCGGCGGCGGCGTCCTTGGCGAGGGCCGCGAGGTCGACGAGTCCGTGGTCGAAGGGGGCGTGGTCGGCCGCTGCCAGGGCGAGGAGGTCCTTGACGATCGTGATGTTGCGTTCGTTCGTCTCGACGAGCATGGGGGCGAGCTCGGCGAACTCCTCACCGCTGGGGTCGGCGACGGCGAGGTGCAGGACGGCGCGGGTGGTGGCCAGCGGGGTGAGCAGTTCGTGCGAGGCGTTCGCCGCGAAGCGCTGATGGGCGGTGAAGGACTCCTCCAGCCGGGCCAGCATCGTGTCGAAGGTGTCGGCGAGCTGCTTGAGTTCGTCGGCGGGGCCCACGGCGTTGATGCGGTACTGCAACTGACCGTCGGCGGCCTTCGCGGCAGCCTCGCTGATGACGCCGAGGGGCGCGAGAAGTCGTTTCGAGAGCACCCAGCCCACGCTCAGCCCGATCACCGTCACCAGGAGGAGACCGCTGACGGACAGCCACAGCAAGGTGTTCCAGACGTCTTCCTTGCTGCGGATCGCCCCGTCCGCCGTGGCGCCCGGCCTGACCTCCGGCGGTGCGCTGATCTCGAAGAACGCCTCCCCGCCGTGGGACACCCGGTGTGGTGCCAAGGGGTGCGTGATGACGACGGTGTCCATGAAGTCGTACGTCGGCATGAACCGCATGCCCGTGTAGATGACGGAGACCATCAGCACGGCCGAGGCGGTGAGCGCGCCCGCGAAGCCGAGGAAGAGCCTGGCGTGGATGTTCCGGGCCCGCCCGTGCCGCCTCGGGGCCGGCCATGCGGAACGCCTCACTCGGCACCCAGGTAGTAGCCGGCGCTGATCGCCGTGTGCACCAGTCGGGGCTCCCCCAGCTTGCGGCGCAGCGTGTGCACGACGAGGCGTACCGCGTTGGTGAACGGATCGGCGTACGCGTCCCACGCCTTGTCCAGGAGGTACTCGGCGCTCAGTACGCCGCCGTCGGCGCGCAACAGGAGTTCCAGCACGGCCAGTTCCTTCGGGGTGAGGCGCACCTCCCGGCCGGCGCGCAGCACGCGCCGGCGATGGGTGTCGAAGCTCAGGTCGGCGAAGGTGAGGACGGGAGCGTGTGCCATGGGGCTGCGCCGGTACAAGGCCCGCAGGCGGGCGACGAGTTCGGGGAAGTCGAAGGGTTTCGCCAGGTAGTCGTCGGCGCCGAGACCGAGTCCTTCGACCTTGTCGCCCAGCCGCCCGGCGGCGGTGAGCATGAGGACCCGGCACTCCAGGCGCATGGCGACGATGCGCCGACAGACCTCGTCGCCGTGGACGCCGGGCAGGTCGCGGTCGAGGACGACGGCGTCGTAGTCGTGGACCGCCAGTTCGTCCAGAGCGGCGGCCCCGTCGTGCGCGACGTCGGCGGCCATGGCCTCGCGGCGCAGCCCGATCTCCAGGACCCGGGCCATGTACGGCTCGTCCTCCACCACCAGTACTCGCACGATCCGCGGTCCTTTCCTGTGAGATTCCGGGTGCATTCGAATTCCCGGCTGCCCACACCTACCAGAGGCGGGTTATGAACCGTGTATGAGATCCCGCCCGGCCCATGCATTCGGCAAACACGGCTCAAAGCGGCTGCTGGCTACCGTGACATGCGGTTTCACGTTATTCACCGGCAGGGAGTTGTCGCGCGCAATGAATCTCTTCAAACGGGCTTGGTGGCGGCTGACCAGCCACCTCGGAAAGACCCTGATGCTGGTCGGGCTCTTCTTCGTCATCTGCACCCTGGTGCTGGCCGGATTCCTGATCCGATCCGCCGCGGCCCGGGCGGCCGACGACACCAAGCAGAGCGTCGGCGCCACCGTCACCATGCAGTTGGACGTCGACGCCCTCATGAGGTCGGGAGGGGCCACCAAGCCCGACGGCGCCACACCCGGCGTGATCGGCCCGGAAGGTGATCTCCGTCGCGGTCTGGTCAACAAGATCTGCGCGTCGTCAGTGGTCAAGCGGTGCAACTACACGACGGAGGCCGCCGCCGCGCCCGTCGGCGGCTCGAAGCTGTACCGGCCGGCGCCGCCTCCGCCCGGTACGGACACCAGCGGCACCGACTTCTTCAAGGCCGACGGGGTGCGCGAGCAGCGGTCGGTGGCCTCGTTCCGGAACGGCGACGACAAGATCGTCGCCGGGCGCGGGATCGGCCTGCGGAGCGAGAGCGACGAGATCGTGATCGAGCGGCGCCTGGCCGAGCAGAACGGTTGGGAGGTCGGCGCCGAGATCACTCTGAAGGTGGGTGAACTGCCGCTGCCCGGCGAGAAGAAGAACGAGAGCGAGGTCGAGTTCACGGTCGTCGGCATCTACGCCAGCGCCGCCGCGGGCGGCAGCCGGTACGTGCCGGCCATGACCGACCCCGTGAACCACGTGTACGTCGCCCCGGACGGCGCCACCCGGCTCCTCGGCAAGAAACCGGGCGCCGACGGGGGCGTGGTCGATCAGGCCACCTTCACCCTGTCCGACCCGGCGGACATGGCGCGGTTGCAGAAGCACGCGAAAGCCTCCGGCGCCGACCTCGAAATCTTCCCGATGACGGTCAACGACAAGCAGTACAGGCAGCTCGTCGGCCCCATCACCAAGACCGCGGACTTCGCGACCGTCACCGTATGGCTCGTCGCCCTGGCCGGCACCGTGATCCTCACCCTGATCGTCGCCTCGTCGCTGCGCGAGCGACGTAAGGAGCTGGGCATACTGCTTTCCCTCGGAGAGAAGAAGCCCAAGCTGCTCGGCCAGCACCTGGTGGAGGTCGTCTCCTGCGCGGTGATCGCGGTGGGCCTCTCCGCCGTCGGCAGCCAGTTCCTGTCCCAGGCCGTCGGCGACCGGCTGCTGTCCAGCGAGGTGTCCTCGGCCGAGGAAGCCGCCGCGAAGGCGGACGACGACGTCGACCGGAGCACCGTGCTCGGTGCCGGAGAAGCCACCCCCGCCGAGGACGAACCAGAGGTGAAGCCCCTCGAATCGCTCGACGTGCGCCTGGGCACCGCCGACATCGCCAAGGTCGGCGCCACCGGCCTCGGTATCGCTGCCCTGGCCACCCTCATCCCCGGCGCGCGCGTGCTGCGCCTCCATCCCCGCGACATTCTGACGAAGGGCGACTGAAGCGAGATGACCTCCCTCCCGCGAACTCCGGCGCCGGTGCTCGAACTCACCGGGGTGACCCGCACCTACCAGAGCGGCAACCGCGAACGCACCGTGCTCAAGGGCGTCAGCTACGCCTTCGAACCGGGCCGTGTGTACGCCGTGATCGGCCCCTCCGGCAGCGGCAAGACCACCCTGCTCTCACTGGCCAGCGGCCTGGACGCACCCACCTCCGGCACCGTCCGCTTCCGCGGCCGGGACGTCGCCGAACTGGGCCTCGGCCGCTACCGCAACCGCCATGCGGCCACCGTCTTCCAATCGCTGAACCTGCTCACGTACATGACGGCGGTCCAGAACATCACCTCCGCCATGGAGATCACCGCGGTGCGGCGGGGCGACAAGAAGCGGCGCGCGGCCGAACTCCTCGAACTGCTCGGGGTGGACGCCGCCGACCACCACCGCCGGACCCTGCGGCTCTCCGGCGGGCAGCAGCAGCGGGTCGCCATCGCCCGGGCGCTGGCCTGCGAGGTGGACATCCTCTTCGCGGACGAACCCACCGGAAGTCTCGACCACGAGACGGCGCACGGGATCATCGCCGCCTTCCAGCGGCTGGCCCATGAGGAGGGCAAGTGCGTGGTGGTGGTGACGCACTCCCGGGAGGTGGCGGCCGCCTCGGACCAGGTGTTGCAGCTCAAGCGGGGCAAGCTCAGCGCGCGATAGGCGCGGACGGACAGCCCGCCGCACGGCGCGGAGCGGTCATCCTCCGACGGCGTGCCGGCCTAGGAGACAGCACCCGTGGCCTCCGGCGGTCCCGCGATCTCGGCAACCGCGCGGGCGGAACCGGCCATGGAAGGCCGAGACGGCAGCATCCCCGTTGGCCCCTGGGAATGCCAGAGGCCCATTCGCGATCAAGCGAATGGGCCTCTGACCTGTGTCGGGGTGGCGGGATTTGAACCCACGACCTCTTCGTCCCGAACGAAGCGCGCTGCCAAGCTGCGCCACACCCCGAAGCAACGAGGAACACTCTAGCCCAGCGGGAGCCGGACGCGAAATCCGGTTTTCGGGGGTTCTCGCCGGGGTCGTGGGTGGTCAGTCCCGGGGGGTGAGGGTGAGCAGGGTGGCCTCCGGGGGGCAGGCGAAGCGGGCCGGGGTGTAGCGGCTGGTGCCGCAGCCCGCGGAGACGTGCAGGTGGGCCTCGTGGCCGCCCGCGCGGTGGGCGGAGAGGCCCTTGACGCGCTTCGCGTCGAGGTCGCAGTTGGTGACGAGCGCGCCGTAGAAGGGGATGCAGAGCTGGCCGCCGTGGGTGTGACCGGCCAGGATCAGCGGGTAGCGGTCGGCGGTGAAGGCGTCCAGGACGCGGAGGTACGGGGCGTGCACGACGGCCAGTGACAGGTCCGCATCGGCTTCCGGGCCGCCCGCGACCTCGCTGTAGCGGTCGCGCTTGATGTGCGGGTCGTCGAGTCCGGTGAGGGCGATCTCCTGGCCGCCCGCCAGCTTGAGGCGCCCGCGCGCGTTGGAGAGGCCGATCCAGCCCGCCGCGTTGAAGGCGTCGCGGATGCCCTCCCACGGATTGTGGATGGCGCCGACCGCGGGCGGGTTCCCGTTGAGGCCGTGCCGTCCGCTGACCGCCTCGAAGAGGTAGCGGGCGGGGTTGCGGAGCTTGGGGCCGTAGTAGTCGTTGGAGCCGAAGACGTACGCCCCCGGGTACTCCAGCAGCGGCCCGAGCGCGTCCAGCACCTCGGGTACGGCGTCGGGGTCCGAGAGGTTGTCGCCCGTGTTGACGACGAAGTCCGGCCGCAGCCCCGCCAGGCTCTGGAGCCAGCGGCGCTTCTTGCCCTGCCCGCTCACCATGTGGATGTCCGAGACCTGGAGGACCCGGAGCGGCTGCATACCGGCCGGCAGCACGGGGACGCTGACGCGCCGCAACCGGAAGGATCTGGCCTCCACGCCCGCCGCGTAGCCGACGCAGGCCGCGCCGAGTGCCGTGATGCCGAGGGGGATTCCGTATCGCGCGCGCATGGGCCCATGGTGGCAGACGGCGCGGGCTCATATGCAGTGGGCGGCCGGGCCCGCTTGCTGGCACACTCAGCGGCATGACCACGCTCAAGTCCCAGCTGAAGGACGACCTGACCGCCGCGATCAAGGCACGGGACGAACTGCGTTCCGCGACCTTGCGGATGACGCTCACCGCGATCACCAAGGAGGAGGTGGCGGGCACCGAGTCCCGGCAGCTCTCCGACGAAGAGGTGCGGCAGGTGATCACCCGCGAGGCGAAGAAGCGCCGGGAGGCCGCCGAGGCGTTCGGGCAGGGCGGCCGGGCCGCGCAGGCCGAGCGGGAGCGGGCGGAGGGCGAGGTGCTCGCGGAGTACCTGCCGCAGCAGTTGGGGGACGAGGAGCTGGCCGTGCTGGTCGGCGAGGCGGTCGAGGAAGCGCGTGCGGCCGGGGCGGAGGGGCCGCGGGCGATGGGCGCCGTGATGAAGATCGTGGGACCGAAGGTGGCGGGCCGGGCCGAGGGCGGCCGGGTGGCCGCCGCGGTGAAGCAGCGGCTGGCGGCGGGCTGACGGTCCCGGCCGTCGGGCGGCACGGGCCGCTCAGGGTGTGGAGGCGGCCGTTCCGGCTCCCGGGCCGTGCGGCACGCGGGGCGGGCTGGTGGCCCGGTCGGCGCGTACGACCACCAGCTCCTCCTCCGTCTGGCCGCGGCGGATCAGCCCGCGGTCCGTCAGCCAGTCCGCGCGTGCGGTCAGGACCGGCCCGAAGGGCTGGCGGCGGCGGGCCACGACGGACGCCTTGAGCCCGGCCCGGACGAGCAGGTGCAGGGTCCGGTCCGGATCGCACAGGGCGGAGTGGACGACCAGCATCGTCCCGCCGGGGTGCAGCAGTTGCGGTGCCATGGCGCACAGCCGGTCCAGGTAGAGCCGCCCGTCGGGTCCGGCGTTCCACGCGCGCGCCGCGCCTTTGGGGTCGTCGGTGCCGGGGGTGGGTACGTAGGGCGGATTGGCCGTGACGAGGTCGAAGCGGTGACCGGGCGGGCGATGGCCGCCCAGGCGGTGGCGGAAGTCGCCGTGCTCCACACGGATGCGCAGCCTGTTCAGCCGCGCGTTGCAGCGGGCGGTCAGCACGGCGCGGTACGAGGTGTCGATCGCCCGCACCGGGCGGGCGCCGAGCCTGGCCGCGGTGAGCGCGATCAGGCCGGTGCCCGAGCACACGTCCAGGGCTCGGGCTCCGCTGGGTACGGCGGACTTGAGCAGGGCCTCGCGCAGCAGCAGCGAGTCCCCCTGCGGCTCGTACACTCCCCACGGTCTGACCAGCATCTGTACACCCTTCGTGTGAGCGCGGCGGTGTGCGGTGGCGTGGCCCGTGTGTCCTACAGGCGCGGCGCGTAGCGGGCCATGCCGATGATGAGGATGCGGCGTTCTCCGGGACCTGGCCCGCCTCCCCGGCGTACGGGGCCGACGTAGTGGCTGACCCGGTGGTCGTGGACGGCGTACCCGTCCAGCGGCTCGGTCAGGGTGAAGCGGGCGTGGAGGGCGTCCGGGGACAGCTCGTCGGGCTGCCGTCCGGCGCTCTCCGGGGTGGCGATGACGTTCTCGCCGCCCTCGACGTTGTCGCACCCGATCAGGTGGGCGAAGGTGAAGGTGGTCGGCGAACCGCCGTCCTGGTGCAGGCAGTCGGGGGAGGAGACGGCGGCCTTCAGCCGGTCGTGCACGCCCAGCTTGATCAGGTGGACGCCGATGTAGAGCGGTGTCCGGCGCAGCTCCTCCAGCCATCCGATCCGCCGGAGGTCGGCGTGCACGAGATGCCGCAGCAGGGCATTGGCGCGCAGGGCCTCGGGGAGGTCGGGCAGCCTGCGGCGCACGTTTGGGTACTCGGGGTTGTGCTCGTCCTGCCAGTACTCGGTGACGCTGCCGTACTCGTCGTCCGGCGTGCCGGGGACGAAGTGCAGTTCGCCGGTCCAGGGCAGGTGGACCGCGTGCGAGTAGCGGCGGAACCGGTTGGTCGCCGGGGCGTACGGGTCCGCGGGCAGGCGCTGGTAGGCGTCCGCGAGCTGGGCGAGGTCGCCCGCGTACGCCGTCCCTTCCAGGCCGAGGTCCCGGGCGCGGTAGCGGGCGTAGCCGAGGCGCTGGAGGTCGTCCGGGGCGGCGGCCGGCGGGGTGCCGGGCGGGCTCGCCGTAGCGGTTGCGGTGCCGTCGCCGGTCACCAGCGCGCGAGGTGAAGGGGCGTCCTCCATCACTGCCTCCACGGCCGGGGTGCGGACGATGTCCGGCCCGGCGGCTCTGCTCGGATGGGTGCTCGGTCTTCGTCAGACTCACACGGCTGTCAGGGAACGTCCTGGTGGAGCGGCCATCCCGGTGAGATCCGGGGCAGCCCGCAGGCGGTGGCAGCGGCAGCGGCGTCTCCGCCGCCGGCCAGCGAGGCCAGGTCGTCCACGACGGGTACGAGCCCGCCCCCGCCCCGCAGCGCCACGGCGCGCTGCCGGTGCGCGCCCGACCCCCGCCGGGCCAGCCGGCCGAGGAAGGCGGCGACGACCCCCGTGTCCTCGTGCGCGGCCAGCGCCGGGCGGATGTGGCGCACCAGCCGGGCCGCACGCTCCGGCGCCGGCAGCATGGCACCGGAGCGCGTGTCCGTGCCGAGCCCCGGCCATCCGTCGCGGGTGGCGTACCAGTACGCGGAGCGCAGCAGCTCGCTGCACGGCCGCGGCCCGGGGTCCCCGCCGCGTACGAGCTTCGCCGAGGTCACCACCAGTGCTCTGACCACGGCCGCGAGGGCTGCCGAGTCGGCCGGGTCGGCTGGGACGTCCATGCTCCGCACCTCCAGCGTCGGCAGCCGGGGGTGCGGCCGGATGTCCCAGAAGGGCAGCTCGGCGAACGGCATCGCGCCCGCCTCGCCCATGGCGGCGGCGATGCGCAGGTAGTCGTCGAACGACTCGGCGTACGGCGGCGGCCCCAGGCAGGGGAAGCGGATGCGGATCACCGAGCGCCAGCTCGCGTAGCCCGTGTCGCGGCCCGCGTGGAAGGGCGAGTTCGCGCTCATCTCGACCAGGAGGGGCAGCCACGGCCGCAGGTGGTTGCCGACCAGCACGGCCGTCTCCCGGTCCGGCAGGTGCACGTGGACGTGCTGGGCGCAGATGGCGTAGTCCTCGATCATCGTGCGATACAGGTCCACGCTCGCCCGGTACCGGGCGTGATCGCCCACGGCTACGGGGGCCGCGCCGCCGAGGACCGGGGTGCCCGAGGGGCAGACCCGCAGCCCCTCGGCGGCTGCCGCGGCGGCGGCTGCCGCCCGCAACCGGACCAGTTCGGCGAGCAGCTCCTGCGTCGTCGCGCAAGGTGGCGTCTTGATCTCGATCTGGTAGTCCGTGAACTCGCCGGAGACCAGGTCGCCCACCGCGGCGGCGGCCCGCGCCACCACCCGCGGCCCGGCCGGTGCCACGGCCCGGGTCACCGGGTGCACCAGGAAGTACTCCTCCTCGACGCCCATGGTGGGCGCCGTCGCATCCGCCCTCTCCGCACCCGTCCCGTCCGGCGCGGGGTCCGCGCGGTGTGCGCCGGTTCCCTCCGTGTTCTCCATGGCCTCAGCCTTCCCGACGGACCCCGGCCTCTCGCGGTGGCCGCCGCGAATGGCGCAGTGCCGTGCCCGCTGCGCGAGCGTCCGGGCGGCGGGGGTGGGACGATGACCGGGCGGCCCCGGGCGGGCACGTCACCCGCAGCAGGCCGCCAGCTGACCCGTGCGGGAGAACACGATGCCTCCGAGTCCACCGGAACAGGTCACCCGGACGAGGGGCGCCTCCGCGTCCCCCGCGATGCCCGCCGCCCGCGGCCCGCTGTCCGAACGGGTGGCCGGTGCGCTGGCGGGCCCCGCCGGCGACGGGGGCCGGGTCGGGACCCGTGCGGCGCTGCACGAGGTCGCCGCGGCCGAACCGCTGGGCGCGGACCTGCACCTCGCGCTGCACCTCTGCTACGAACTGCACTACCGCGGCCTCGACGGCGTCGATCCGCGGTGGGAGTGGAATCCGGATCTGCTGCGGCTGCGCGGGGCGATGGAGGACGCCCTGGAGGCGTGCCTGCGCGACCGGACCGCCGGCGGCACCGACGTGGACGCCGAGCTGGAGGCGCTGCTCGTCGACCCGGTGGACGGCCCCGGCCTCTCCCACCGGCTGCGCCGCGAAGGCACCTGGGAACAGGTACGGGAGCTGTTCGCGCACCGTTCCCTCTACCAGCTCAAGGAATCCGACCCGCAGGCGTGGGTGATCCCCCGGCTCACCGGCCGGTCCAAGGCCGCCTTGGTCGCGGTCGAGTACGACGAGTTCGGCGCGGGCCGGGCGGAGCACGTCCACGCACGGCTCTTCGCCGACCTGATGGCCGCGGCCGGGCTCGACCCCCGCTACGGCGGCTACGTGGACGTGCTGCCTGCCAGCACCCTCGCCACGGTCAACCTCATGTCGTACCTGGGGCTGCACCGCGCCCGCCGGGGTGCGATCGTCGGCCACTTCGCGGCGGCGGAGATCGCCTCGCCGCCCGGTGCCAAGCGGATGCTCCAGGTGCTGGAGCGGCTGGACGCGCCGGAGGCGTGCCGGTACTTCTACCGCGAGCACGTCGAGGCCGACGCCGTGCACGAGCAGGTCATGCGCCGTGAGGTGATCGGCGGCCTGCTCGACGACGAGCCGGAGCTGCGCGCGGACGTGGTCTTCGGCATCCAGGCCGCCAACTACCTCGACGGCCGGTTCTCGGCACAGGTGAGGGAGCACTGGGCAGCGGGTACGACCTCGCTGCTGCGGCCCCTCCCCGAGGTGAGGAGCAGCGATGCCGGACAACCCTGACCAGGAGCGCGGGCTGCGGCGCGTGACCGTGAGCGAGGGCGGGCCGCTGCTCGTGGACGGCCCGGTCGAGGTGACGGGGCCCGACGGCGCCACGGCCGTCTCGCACCGGTTCGTCGTGGCGATCTGCGTGTGCCGGCGCAGCCGCACGCCTCCCTGGTGCGACACCAGTCACCGGCGCCGCTCCGGGGGGCGTACCGCCGCGGAGCCGCCGCCGGGGCCGCCCGGCGACGGCTGACCGGTCGCCGCCGCCCGCGCGTCCGTCAGCGGGGCTGGGGCCAGCGGCCGTTTCCGCCGCCGTTGCCCCCGCCGCCGATCATGTCCGGCGGGAGGCTGACGTCCGGCCACGGATTGCCGCCCCCGCGCCCGGGCCGTTCGCCGCCGTCCCTGTCCCCGTCGTCGCCGCGGTCTTCCTCGTCCCGGTCCTCTTCGTCCCCGTCGTCGCCGCCCTTGTCCTTCTTGTCGTCCTTTTCATCCTTGATCGGGACGGTGGGCAGGCTGGTGGGCGGCTTGCCCTCCAGCGCGCCGCTCATCGCGTCGCGCCAGATCGGCCCGGGGACGCCGCCGCCGAAGACCTTGGGGTGGTACTGCCCGCCGATGGTGATGTCGACCATGCGGCGCTCGTGCGCCGGGTCACCGACCCAGACGGCACCCGCCGCCTCCGGGGTGTAGCCGACGAACCAGGCCGCGTACCGCTCGTCCGTCGTACCGGTCTTGCCCGCGCTGTCCCGGCCGGCGAGCCCGGCCTTCTTGCCGGTGCCGTCCTCGACGACGCCGCGCAGCAGGGAGTTGATCGTCTTGGCGGTCCGCTCCGACATGGCCCGCTCGCACCTGGACTTCGGCACCCGCACCGCCTTGCCGTGCGCGTCGGTGATCGACTCGATGGCGATCGGGGTGCAGTGCACGCCGTCGTTGGCGAAGGTGGCGTACGCCGTGGCCATGGTCAGCGGTGACATCTCCTCGCCGCCGAGCGCCATCGACGGCACCTGGCCGAGCTTGTTCCCGTCCGCCCGCTCCAGGCCCATCCGGCTGGCCATGTTGGTGACCGGGCAGATCCCGATGTCGCTGATGAGCTGGATGTAGTAGGTGTTGACCGACAGGGCGGTCGCCTCCTTCATCCGGTAGGGGCCGACCTCCTCCTCGGTCTCGTTCTCGACCGTTTCGCCGCTGGAGCTCCAGGACTTCCCGTCGCACATCGCGACGGGGCTGGGGTAGGGCATCTTGTACGGCGACGAGTACTTCTGGTAGACGCTCTTGCCCTGCTCCATCGCCGCCGCCGCGACGACCGGCTTGAACGTCGAGCCGGGCTGGTACCCCTTGCCGCCGCCCATGTCCTCGTCGACCGAGAGGTTCAGCTCCGTTTCGTTCTTCCCGTATCCGTAGGGGCGGGACTGGCCCATGCCCAGGATCTTGCCGGTGCCGGGCTCGACGATGGTCACGGCGGTGGCGACCTCGTCCGACTGGTTCACGTGGTTCTGCACGGAGGCCTGGATCGAGGCCTGCGCCTTCGGGTCCAGCGTCGTTTTGACGGTGAGGCCGCCCCGGTTCCAGCGGCGCACGCGGTCCTTGCGGGTCTTGCCGAAGGTCTTGTCGGAGAGGAAGACCTCCTCCACGTAGTTGCAGAAGAAGCCCGCGCTCTTCGTCGCCGTGATGCAGCCGTTCTTGGGCTTGCTGACCTTGAGGCCCAGCGGCTTCTTCTTGGCCGCCGCCGCCTGCTTCGCGCTGATGTCGCCGACCTGGGCCATCCGGGAGAGCACGACGTCGCGCCGCTTCTTGCCCTCGTCCGGGCTGTTCACCGGGTCGTAGCGGCTCGGCGACTGCACGAGCCCGGCCAGCAGGGCGGACTGCTCCAGGGTGAGGTCCTTGGCGGAGGTGGAGAAGTACCGCTGGGCGGCGGCCTCGACGCCGTAGGCCTGCTGCCCGAAGAAGGTGATGTTGAGGTAGTTCTCCAGGATCTGCTTCTTGCCGAGCGTCTCCTCGACCTGGATCGCGTACTTCAGCTCGCGGATCTTCCGGCCGATGCCGGCCGCGCCGGTCTGCCGGGTGGCCTCGGCGATCTTCTCCTGGTCGTTGCCCGCCTCCTCGACGAAGACGTTCTTGACGTACTGCTGGGTCAGGGTGGAGGCGCCCTGTACGTTCTCGCCCGACTGCGCGTTCTGGTTCAGCGCGCGGAGCACGCCCTTGAGGTCGATCGCGCCGTGCTCGTAGAAGCGGGAGTCCTCGATGGCGACGATCGCCTTGCGCATGTGCGGGGAGATCTGCTTGAAGCCGACCACGGTGCGGTCGCGGTGGTAGACCTTCGCGATCTCGTCGCCGTTGACGTCCAGGATGGTCGTGCGCTCGCTCAGCGGGGGGCGCTTGAGGTTGGCGGGGATCTCGTCGAAGCCCTCGACCGACCCCTTGGCCGCCAGTCCGATCAGCCCCGCGGCGGGCAGTGCGATGCCGGCCAGCACCGCCCCGGCGAGCACACTGACGCCGAGGAACTTGGCGGCCTGCTGGGTGACGGTCAGCCCACTGCCCGCGCGCTTCGTAGCCATGGAATGCAGCTTAAGGGGTGGACCGCGCGGGGCGGCAGCGGCGCCCGCTACTCCTCGCGGCGGGGTGGGGTGAGGCGGGTGGGGCGAGGCGGGCGCCGGGCAGCCCGCGCGCTCAGAGTGCGCAGCCCTCCGTGTCCGCCCGCCCCTCGGCCGTACGGCCCCGCTTGATGTCCTCGCGCACCTCGTCGACCGTCAGCGCGTACCCCGTCTCGTCGTCCTCCAGGGACTTGGCGAAGACCACGCCGTAGACCTCGCCCTCGGGTGTGAGCAGCGGGCCGCCGGAGTTGCCCTGCCGGACGGTGGTGAAGAGGGAGTAGACGTCGCGGTGGACGGTGCCCCGGTGGTAGATGTCCGGGCCGCCCGCCTCGATCCGGCCGCGGACCCGCGCGGCGCGTACGTCGAAGCCGCCGTTCTCCGGGAAGCCGGCGACGATCGCGTCGCTGCCGCTGGTCGCGTCGCCGTCGGCGAACTCGAGGGACGGGGCGTCCAGGTCCGGTACGTCCAGGACGGCGACGTCGCGCTCCCAGTCGTAGAGGACGACCGTCGCGTCGTAGAGCCTGCCCTCGCCGCCGATCTGCACCGTCGGCTCGTCGACGCCGCCGACCACGTGGGCGTTCGTCATGACCCGCCCGTCGTCGAAGACGAAGCCGGTGCCCTCCAGCACCTTGCCGCAACTGGTCGCGGTGCCCATCACCTTGACGATGGACTCCTTGGCCCGGCTGACCACCGGGCTCTTGGCCAGCTTCGGATCGGGGGCGGGGACGGAGGTGATCGGTTCGCTGGAGAACGGGGAGAAGACCTGCGGCAGCCCGTTGCGCGCGAGCACGGAGGAGAAGTCCGCGAACCAGGTGTCCGCCTGCTCCGGCAGCACGCGGGAGACGCCGAGCAGCACCTTGGAGGCGCGCACCTCCTTGCTCAGCGTCGGCAGCGCCGTACCGGCAAGCGCGGAGCCGATCAGCCAGGCCACCATCAGCATCGCCAGTACGTTGACCAGCGCACCGCCGGTGGCGTCCAGGGCGCGCGCGGGCGACCAGGTGAGGTAGCGGCGCAGCTTGCTGCCCAGATGGGTGGTGAACGCCTGCCCCACGGACGCGCAGATGATCACGACCGCGACCGCCAGGACGATGCCCAGGGTGCCCGGCTCCGAGTCGTCCGTCAGCTCGCCCCACAGCACGGGCAGCACGAAGATCGCCACCAGGCCGCCGCCGAGGAAGCCGATCACCGACAGGATGCCCACGATGAAGCCCTGGCGGTAGCCCACGATCGCGAACCACACGGCGGCGAGCACGAGCAGTACGTCCAGCACGTTCACCGAATCAGCCTCGCAGAGATGTCACCGCGTACGGAGGTCGCCGAGATCACCGTCTCACGGGTGCCCGGCGGGCCCTCATCCGTGCCCGCCGAGGCGTCACGCATGCGGGCCGAGCGGGACCAGCTTCTCCCGGTCCCACGCCTGCTCCCAGCCCGCGAGGTGGAGCAGGCGGTCGATCACCCCGGCGGTGAAACCCCACACCAGCGCGGAGCCGACGGTGAACGCCGGGCCCCGGAAGCCGCTCGGGTGCACGGCGGTGGCACGGTTGGCCGGGTCCGTCAGCTCGGTCACCGGGACGGTGAAGACCCGGGCCGTCTCCGCCGGATCGACCGGTGCCACCGGGGTCGGGCGGCGCCACCAGCCGAGCACCGGGGTGACCACGAAGTCGCTGACCGGGATGTAGAGGGCGGGCAGTGCGGCGAAGACCTGCACGCCGGACGGGTCGAGGCCGGTCTCCTCCTCGGCCTCCCGCAGCGCGGCGCGCAGCGGGCCCGCGCCGGCCGGATCGCCGTCCTCCGGGTCGAGGGTGCCGCCCGGGAACGAGGGCTGGCCCGCGTGTGCGCGCAGACTGCTGGAGCGCTCCATCAGCAGCAGCTCCGGGCCGCGCGGGCCGTCCCCGAAGAGGATGAGCACGGCGGACGGTCTGCCGCCGCCCCCGGCGGGCGGCAGGAACTGGCTGAGCTGGCGCGGCTCGACCGCGCGCGCCACCCGGTCGACCGGCTCCAGCCAGGCGGGCAGGCCCTCGCTGCTGACCAGGACGTCGGAGGCGGGGGCCGGGACCGGCGCGGTGGAGGGCGGTACGGGCGCGGCGGAGGGCGGTACGGGGACGCGGGCCGTGCCGGGCGGCTGCTCCGGACGCGGGGACCGCCGGTACCGCGCGCCCGTCATGCCCGGCCCCCGGCGGGGCGGGCGCCGCTCACGGGGCCGCCTGCGCGGGCGCAGCCGGGCCCGGGTAGTCCGCCGGAGGGTTGAGCCGCTGGCCCGGCTGGCCGCCCAGCTCGTACTTCAGCAGCTTCCGCGCCTTCTCCGGGTCCGTCTCGCCCTCGCCGTAGGAGGGGCAGAGCGGGGCGATGGAGCAGGCGCCGCAGGCGGGCTTGCGGGAGTGGCAGACGCGGCGGCCGTGGAAGATGAGCCGGTGCGAGAGCATCGTCCACTCGCTCTTGGGGAAGAGGTCCGCGATCTCGGCCTCGACCTTGACCGGGTCCTCCTGGTGCGTCCAGCCGAAGCGGCGGACGAGGCGGCCGAAGTGCGTGTCGACGGTGAGGCCCGGGACGCCGAAGGCGTTGCCCAGCACCACGTTGGCCGTCTTGCGGCCGACGCCGGGCAGCGTGACCAGCTCCTCCAGGGTGCCGGGCACCTCGCCGTCGAAGCGGTCCCGCAGGGCGGTCGAGAGGCCCAGCAGCGACCTGGCCTTCGCCCGGAAGAAGCCCGTCGGCCGGATCAGCTCCTCCAACTCCTCGGGGACGGCCATCGCCAGGTCCTCGGGCGTGGGGTAGCGCGCGAAGAGCGCCGGGGTCGTCTGGTTCACCCGCAGGTCGGTGGTCTGCGCGGAGAGGACCGTGGCCACCAGGAGCTGGAACGGGCTCTCGAAGTCCAGCTCCGGATGCGCGTACGGATACGTCTCGGCCAGCGCGCGGTTGATCCGCCGCGCCTGCCGGACCAGGCCCGTCCGCGTCGGCGCGACCTTGGCCCGCCTCTTCACCGGCCCGCCGCCGACACCGGCCACTCCACTGATCGCCATGCGTTCAGCCTACGGGCCGCCACCGACACCGAGCAGGCGAACCGGGGCAGCTCGGGGGATTTCGCCGGGGGCTGGGGCCGGGGCGGGGGTGTACCCAGCGCCACTACGGGCGGGGCCGTACGTCCGGGCAGACCCGGGCCGTACACCCCGTGTGCCCGGCGGTCACCGCTCGTAACTTCGTAACCGGGCACAGAGCGTGCCGGGAAGAGGGTGGACACCATGTCCCGCAACAGGACCAAGGCCGCGCCGCCGGCCGCCGCAGAGGCGCTGCGCCTGGTGGCGGTCACCAAGAGGTACGGCGCCGCGGAGAATGCCGTGACCGCGCTGGACGGCGTTTCGCTGAGCCTGCCGGCCGGCAGCTTCACCGCGGTGATGGGCCCGTCCGGATCGGGGAAGTCCACGCTGCTCCAGTGCGCGGCGGGCCTGGACCGGCCGGACCGCGGGCAGGTGCGGGTGGACGGCGAGGAGATGACCGGGGGCAGCGAGGCGGCGCTGACGAAGTTCCGGCGGCAGCGGATCGGCTTCGTCTTCCAGCAGTACAACCTGCTGCCCACCCTGACGGTGGCGCAGAACACGGTGCTGCCGCTGAAGCTCGCGGGCCGCCGCGCCGACGGCGACCGGACCCGGGAGGTCCTCACCCAGGTCGGTCTCGGCGACCGGCTCGGCCACTATCCCGACCAGCTCTCCGGCGGCCAGCGCCAGCGCGTCGCCATCGCGCGGGCGCTGGTCACCGAGCCGAGGCTGGTCTTCGCGGACGAGCCGACCGGCGCGCTCGACACCCGCAGTGCGCGGGATGTGCTGCGGCTGCTCCAGCACTCGGTACGGCAGCACGGCCGCACGGTCGTCATGGTCACGCACGACCCGCTGGCCGCCTCGTACGCCGACGCCGTGGTCTTCCTGGCGGACGGGCGGCTGGCGGGGCGGCTGGAGGCGCCGACGGTGGAGGCCGTCGCCGAGCGCCTCGCACACCTGGGCGACGGGGTCCGGTCCGCGGACGAGATCCGGGCGGGGGTCTGAACCATGTTCCTTCTGGCCATGAGGTCCATCCGGCGGCGTCCGGGACGCTTCGCCGCGACGCTGCTGTCCGCCTTCCTGGGCGCGGCGATCATCATGACGTTCCAGGCGATGCACGACACGGCGGGCGCGGCGGGCGTCGACGACGTCAGCGCGGAGTCGCTCACCGTCGCCGCCTCGGTCGTCGGCGGCTACGGCACCCTGCTGGTGTTCTTCGCCGTCGCCTCCACGCTGACGGTCAACGTGCGCCAGCGGCAGGAGGAGATCGGCCTGCTGCGCAGTACGGGGGCCACGCCCGCGCAGATCACACGCATGATCGTCGGCGAGGCGGCGGTGGTCGGCCTGGTCGCGGCGGTGCTCGCCGTCGGGCCCGCGATGCTGGGCGGGCGGGCGCTGCTGGAGCAGTTCCAGGACAGCGGCCAGGTGGCCGGCGGCGTGGACTACGCCTTCGGGCCGATCGCGCTCGGCTCGGGGCTCGGCGTCACGCTGCTCGCCTCGGCGGGCGCCGCGTTCCTGGCGGTGCGCCGTGCGACGAAGGCGTCGGCGGGGGTCCGCGAGCGGCGCGGCCGGGTGCGGAACATCGCCGCCTGGGGTGCGCTGGTGGTCGGGGCGGCCTCGGTCGGCACGACCTTCGCGATGGACCCGACGGACGCGGCGGCGATGGCGCCCCCGGCGTACGGGGCGATCCTGCTGGCCGTGGGCTTCGCCCTGCTCTCCCCGGCGCTGCTGGCGGGGCTGCTGGGGTGGCTGGGGCGGCCGGTCACGGCGCTGTTCGGGGCGAGCGGATACCTGACGGTGCACCACATGCGCCGCCGCGCGGCCGAGTTGTCCGGGGTGCTGATGCCGCTGATCGTCTTCACCGGCATGGCGACGGCGACGCTCTACATGCAGGCCGTCGAGAGCGACGCGATCAAGGCCGCCGGGCTGACGAAGTCGGTGGAGGACAAGAACCTGGAGACGCTGAACCTGGTGGTCGTCGGGATCATCGTGGTCTTCTCCTGCGTCATGCTGATCAACAGCCTGTACGCGGCGACGTCGTACCGCCGCCGGGAGTTCGGCCAGCAGCGCCTCGCCGGGGCCACCCCGGGGCAGGTGCTGGCGACGGTCGGACTGGAGGGCGCGATCCTGACGGTGACCGGGGTCTTCCTTGGGTCCGTGGCCGCGGTGGCCGGGATGGTGCCGTTCACCGCCGTCCGCACCGACGCGGTGTGGCCCGGTGAGCAGGGGCCGGGCATCTGGCTGGCGGTGGTGGGGGTGGCCGCCGCGGCGACGCTGGTCACCAGCCTGGTCACGGCGCGTGGCGCGCTGCGGGCCCCGGCGGTGGAGGCGGTCGCGGTGGCCGCCTGAGCCGGGGCGTGAGCCGGGGCGCCCGAGCCTGCCCTGCGTCGGGCGCGGCAGGCAGCGCCAACGGGGCGCGCACCGGTGCTTTCGCCGGATCGGGGGACGCCCCGCCGCCGTGTTCGCTCACAGCGGAATCGACCCGTACGGGTCACTCTTCCGGCCCGCTTCCCGCATGCCCCACCGGCCCCGCGGGCACCCGGGCAGCGTAGCGAGGACACCCGACATTGACCCCGCACGCAGGCGGTTCACGGCCCAATCGGCCCCCTGCCGTACGGGCAGCCGCCCGAGTGCGTCAAACTTGTGACTGATCCCACTGCTTTACCGTCCGGCATCATGGGGTGCCACAGAGAGCCCCATGGGCAGGTCGACAAGGAGAGAACTCGTGGACGACGTTCTGCGGCGCGCCCCGCTCTTCGCGGCGCTCGATGAGGAGCAGGCCGCTGAGCTGCGCGCCTCCATGACCGAGACGACACTCGCCCGCGGCGACGCGCTCTTCCACGAAGGAGACCCCGGAGACCGGCTGTACGTCGTCACCGACGGCAAGGTGAAGCTGCACCGCACCTCGCCCGACGGCCGGGAGAACATGCTGGCGGTGCTCGGTCCGGGCGAGCTGATCGGCGAGCTGTCGCTGTTCGACCCCGGGCCCCGTACGGCCACGGCTTCCGCGCTCACCGAGGTCAAGCTGCTCGGCCTGGGCCACGGCGACCTCCAGCCCTGGCTGAACGTCCGGCCCGAGGTGGCCTCCGCGCTGCTCCGGGCGATCGCCCGGCGGCTGCGGCGTACCAACGACTCGATGTCCGACCTGGTCTTCTCGGATGTGCCGGGCCGCGTCGCCAAGCAGCTCCTCGACCTGTCGCGCCGCTTCGGCGTGCAGTCGGAGGAGGGCATCCACGTGGTGCACGACCTCACGCAGGAGGAGCTGGCCCAGCTGGTCGGCGCCTCCCGCGAGACCGTCAACAAGGCGCTGGCGGACTTCGCCGGGCGCGGCTGGCTGCGGCTGGAGGCGCGCGCGGTGATCCTGCTGGACATCGAGCGGCTGGCGAAGCGGAGCCGCTGACCGCAAGCCGCTGACCGGAGCCGCGGCGGGCGCGGGACCGGCAGCGGCCCCCGGCCCCGCCGCGGCGGGCGGTCACACCAGCCCGTGCTCCCGCAGGTAGTCCAGCTGCGCCTGGACGGACGCCTCCGCCGCGGGCCACAGCGCGCGGTCCACGTCCGCGTACACGTGTGCGACGACCTCCGGCGCCGTACGGTGCCCCGCCTCGACCGCCGTCTCCACCTGCGCCAGCCGGTTCGCCCGGTGCGCGAGGTAGTACTCGACCGCGCCCCGCGCGTCCGTGAGCACGGGCCCGTGCCCCGGCAGCAGCGTGTCGGCGCCGTCGTCGACGGTGAGCTCGCGCAGCAGGCGCAGCGAGTCGAGGTAGTCGCCCAGCCGCCCGTCCGGATGGGCCACGAAGGTGGTGCCGCGCCCGAGGACGGTGTCCCCGGTCAGCACGGCGCCGTCGGCGGGCAGCTGGAAGGAGACGGAGTCCGAGGTGTGGCCCGGCGTCGGCACGGCGATCAGCTCCAGGCCGCCCGCGGTGATCACGTCGCCGGTCTCCAGGCCGTCACCGCCGCCGTGCCGCAGCGTCGGGTTCCGCGCCCGTACGGGGCTGCCGGTGAGTTCGGCGAAGCGCGCCGCGCCCTCCGCGTGGTCCCAGTGGCCGTGCGTGAGCAGCGTGAGGGCGACGCGCCTGCCGCCCGCCTCGGCGGTCTGCGCCACCCGGCGCAGGTGGGCCTCGTCCAGCGGCCCCGGGTCGACCACGACGACCTGGTCGGAGCCCGGCTCGGCGAGCACCCAGGTGTTGGTGCCGTCCAGGGTCAGCGGGGAGGGGTTGCCGGCCAGCACGCACACGGCGCGGGCGGTGCCGGTGCCGTCGATGGCGTCCGTGCGCGGGCACCCCGGCAGGGTGGTGTCGACGGGCGGCTGCACGGTCATCGGGCGATCCTCTTGGTGAACTCGTCGTGGCCGGGCCAGCTGAGCACGATCTCGTCGCCGACCAGGTTCGCGTCGGCCAGGACGGGCGTCAGGTCGCGGTCGGCGCAGCCGTCGAGCGCGGCGGCGGCGCTCGGGCAGCGCTGGATCTCGCGCAGCGTGGTGATGGTGGGCGGCATCATCAGGAACTCCCCGCGGTCGTAGCCCGCTGCGGCGTCCGCGGGCTTGATCCACAGCGTACGGTCGGCCTCGGTGGAGGCGTTCCGGGTGCGCTGCCCGACCGGCAGCACGGCCACGAAGAACCAGGTGTCGAAGCGGCGCGGTTCGAACTCGGGAGTGATCCAGCGCGCCCAGCCGCCGAGCAGGTCGCTGCGCAGCAGCAGGCCGCGGCGGTCCAGGAAGTCGGCGAAGGACAGCTCGCGGGCGACCAGGGCGGCCCGGTCGGCCTCCCAGCTCGCGCCGGTGGTGTCGGCCACGACGCTGTCCGCGTCCGGCCCGGCCAGCAGTACGCCCGACTCCTCGAACGTCTCCCGGACGGCCGCGCAGACCACGCCCTGCGCGGTGGGCTCGTCCGTACCGAGCGCGGCGGCCCACTCGGCGCGGGAGGGGCCCGCCCAGCCGGGCTGCCGGGCACCGCCGGTCTCCTCGTCGCGCGGGTCGACGGAGCCGCCGGGGTAGGCGTACGCGCCCCCGGCGAAGGCCATGGACGCGCGCCGGCGCAGCATGTACACCTCGGGGGCGCCGGGGGCCTCGCCGCCCGCGGGCGGCGCCGGGTCCCGGAGCAGCAGCACCGTCGCGGCCCGGCGCGGGGCGACCGGCGTGATCTCACCCGAGGCGAGGGCGCGGATGCGCTCCGGCCACTCCGCCGGGTACCACTGGCCATTCGTCGTGGACATGGACGGATGCTACGGGGAGCCGCCCGGATGTTCGAGGGCGTGCGGCGCGCGCCGGGCGTGCCCGGCACGCTCGCGCCGCGCCCGCAGCCCCGCGCCCCGCCGCCGTGCTCAGTCGTCCGTGCTCAGTCGTCCGTCAGCTCGACCAGGATCTCCACCTCGACCGGCGAGTCCTGCGGCAGCACGGCCACGCCCACGGCGCTGCGCGCGTGCACGCCCCTGGCGCCCAGCACCTCGCCGAGCAGCTCGCTCGCGCCGTTGATGACGCCGGGCTGTGCCGTGAAGTCCGGCGCCGAGGCGACGAACCCGGTCACCTTGACGACCTGCGCGATCCGGTCCAGATCCCCGGTCACCGACTTCACCGCGGCGAGCGCGTTCAGGGCGCAGATACGGGCCAGCTCCTTGGCCTGCTCCGCGCTGACCTCACCGCCGACCTTCCCGGACGCCGGCAGCTTGCCGTCCACGAACGGCACCTGTCCGGCCGTGTAGACGTACCTGCCCGACCGGCGCGCCGCGACGTACACGCCTGCCGGTGCCGGGGCCTCCGGCAGCGTCAGGCCCAGCTCGGCCAGCCGCGCCTCCACCGAGCCGCTCATGCGCCCTTCTCCCTCTTGAGGTAAGCCACCAACTGCTCGGGGTTGTTGGGGCCGGGGACGACCTGGACCAGCTCCCAGCCGTCCTCTCCCCAGGTGTCCAGGATCTGCTTGGTCGCGTGTACGAGCAGCGGCACGGTCGCGTATTCCCACTTCGTCATGGCACGACCCTAATCCAGTCCCGCACCGCTCTGGTCCGCTCCCGCCCGCTCCTTCGCGCCCCGCTTCCCCGGCGACCGCCCGCACGCGCCGCGCAGGCGGTGGTTAGGCTCCAGCCGTGAGCAGGCTGCACGTAGTCACCGGCAAGGGCGGCACCGGCAAGACGACGGTCGCCGCGGCACTCGCGCTCGCGCTGGCGGACGAGGGGAGGCGGACGCTCCTGGTCGAAGTGGAGGGCCGGCAGGGCATCGCCCAGCTCTTCGAGACGCAGGCGCTGCCGTACGAGGAGCGCAAGATCGCCGTCGCGTACGGGGGCGGCGAGGTGTACGCGCTGGCGATCGACGCCGAGCGCGCGCTGCTCGACTACCTCCAGATGTTCTACAAGCTGGGCAGCGCGGGCCGCGCGCTCCGGAAGATCGGCGCGATCGACTTCGCGACCACGATCGCCCCGGGCCTGCGCGACGTGCTGCTCACCGGCAAGGCGTGCGAGGCCGTACGGCGCCGGGACCGGCGCGGGCGGCGGGTCTACGACGCGGTGGTCATGGACGCCCCGCCCACCGGCCGCATCACCCGCTTCCTCGGGGTGAACGACGAGGTGGCGGGGCTGGCCAAGGTCGGTCCCGTGCACAACCAGGCGCAGGCGGTCATGCGGGTGCTCAAGTCGGCGGAGACGGCCGTGCACCTGGTGACCCTGCTGGAGGAGATGCCCGTGCAGGAGACGGTGGACGGGGTCGCGGAACTGCGTGCGGCCGGGCTCCCGGTGGGCAGCGTGCTGGTCAACATGGTGCGGCCGGCGGTGCTGGACCCGGCGGCGCCGGACCCGGGGGAGTGGGGGGCCCGGACCGCGGGGGCGCCCGCGGGGGCCGGGCAGGACGAGGGCGCCGAGGGCGCCGACGCGCTCGGCGCGCCGCCCGGGACGCGTGCGGAGCTGGCGCGGGCGTTCTCCCGCGCCGGGCTCGGCAGCGCGCGGCGCGGCGGCCGGGCCGAGCGCCTCGTCGAGCCGCTGCTGCGGCAGGGCCGCGAGCACGCCGAGCGGCTCGCGCTGGAGCGGGCCCGGCGCGCCGACATCGACGCGCTGGGACTGCCGGTGTACGAGCTGGAAATGCTCACCGACGGCGGCGATCTGGCCGGGCTCTACGCCCTCTCCGCCGCGCTGCGCGACCAGGAGGTGTTCACGTGACGCCCGTACGGACGGGACTGGCGGACGTACCGGTGCTGGACGTCGACGCGCTGCTCGACGACCGGGGCACCCGGATCATGGTCTGCTGCGGAGCGGGAGGCGTCGGCAAGACGACCACCGCCGCGGCGCTCGGCGTACGGGCGGCCGAGCGGGGGCGGCGTGCGGTGGTGCTCACCATCGACCCGGCCCGGCGGCTCGCGCAGTCGATGGGCCTGGCCGAACTGGACAACACCCCGCGCGCGGTGCCCGGGGTGGAGACCTCGGCGGGCGGCGAACTGCACGCCATGATGCTGGACATGAAGCGCACCTTCGACGAGATCGTCGAGGCGCACACGGACGCGGAGCGGGCCCGCGCCATCCTGGAGAACCCCTTCTACGCCTCGCTCTCGGCGGGGTTCGCCGGGACCCAGGAGTACATGGCGATGGAGAAGCTGGGGCAGCTGCGGGCCCGCGACGAGTGGGACCTGATCATCGTGGACACGCCGCCGAGCCGGTCCGCGCTGGACTTCCTGGACGCGCCCAAGCGGCTCGGCTCCTTCCTGGACGGGCCGTTCATCCGGCTGCTGGCCGGTCCGGCGAAGGCCGGCGGGCGGGCGGGCATGAAGTTCGTGCATCTGGGGATGGCCGGGGTGTCGATGTTCACCGGGGCGCTCAACAAGCTGCTGGGCGCGGGGCTGCTGCGCGACGTGCAGACCTTCGTGACGGCGATGGACACGATGTTCGGCGGCTTCCGCACCCGCGCCGACGCCACGTACCGGCTGCTCCAGGCGCCCGGTACGGCCTTCCTGGTCGTGGCCGCCCCGGAGCGCGACGCGCTGCGCGAGGCGGCGTACTTCGTGGAGCGGCTCGCGGCGGACCAGATGCCTCTGGCGGGGCTGGTGCTCAACCGGATGCACGGCAGCGAGGCCGGACTCAGCGCGGAGCGGGCGCTGGCCGCGGCGGAAAATCTTGAGGACGGCGGCATTGTGGATCATGTGACCGGGAAGGGTGATCTACGAGACGCCAGCCGGTCCGATGTCCTCCGGGCCGCAGGTGTCGCTGCTCCCGAGGCCGGCTCCCCCGAAGCCCACCTCAACCGTCCCTCCCCGCACGCACCCGACGACACCCACGCCGTTGACCACATCCCGACCGCTGACCACGCGGGCGTACCGGAAGGCTCAGGCACCCCTGACGGCCCGGACGCTCCGCAGGGCCCGGACACCTCCGCCGACTTGGACACCTCTGACGCCTCGGACACCCCTGGCGGCGCAGAAGTGCCCGCGCACGCACCCCAGTCGGGGCCTGCGGGCGCGGCAGACAGCGCGCTGCCCGACCCGACGGCGCTGTTGGCCGCGGGGCTGCTCCGACTGCACGCCGAACGGATGCGCGTGCTCGCGCGCGAGCGGCGCACACGGGACCGCTTCGCCGCGCTGCACCCCGAGGTGCCGGTGGCAGAGGTGGCCGCGCTGTCCGCAGACGTCCACGACCTGACGGGGCTGCGCGCCATCGGCGCACAGCTCGCCAACCAGCCTGCCGGGCAGGCGGGTTGAGCGAGGGTCGGCATGCGGAGGGTGCCCTGCGCGCTGCCTGGCGGTGCGTGCCTGACCTGCGGACGTGCCCGGCTGTGCGCCGACGAGGCGCCGTGGGAGCACCGACAGGACGAGGCGCCGACGGAGCGCCGCCGCCGTGTCAGCCCGCGGCTACCGCGTAGGTCACACACTCCTCCATCGCGTCGAGTTCCACCGGCAGCACATCGCTGCCGCGTTCGTACTCGGCGCGCGCCGTCTCCAGCAGGCGCCGCCACGACGTGACCGTCGGGCGACGGCGCAGCAACGCTCTTCGTTCACGCTCGGTCATTCCCCCCCAGACGCCGAACTCCACCCGGTTGTCGAGGGCGTCGGCCAGGCACTCCGTCCGCACCGGACACCCGGTGCAGACTGCCTTGGCGCGGTTCTGCGCCGCCCCCTGTACGAATAGTTCGTCCGGATCGGTAGTGCGGCAAGCTGCCTGTGCACTCCAGTCGGTTACCCAGCCCATAGCCGGTGCCGTCCTCTCCCGAATCGAGGCTCCCCCACGGCGGCAATCGGCATATTCACCGTTGCCAGTTGAGGACGTTACGGAAGGAGGGCAGGGTGCAACACCCCCGCGCGGCCCAATCTTGAATGGTCCGAACGGACTATGCGTGCGCGCCAGATCACCCAACGGAGTGACGCGGTGATGAGCAGGGCCTTCTCCACGCGGGGAACAAGGCGGTTTCGCGTTCAACTGTGAGTTCAGTCGGGACCTCAGCGAGTGACGCCATGCGGGCACCGGGAAGAGGGCGCACTCCTGTGGGGGATGCCGTCAGCTTAGGCGCACAACGGCGCCCGTGTCCGGCGAACTCGCGAACCGGGGGTCTCGGGAGCCTGTCGGGTGGTCTCTTGCCGGACGGTCACGCCCTGGCGCGCCCCCTCGGCCTGCGAGCCTGCCTGCTGCCCCGCGTACCCGCGTTTGCCGTCGGTCACCGGCGCTTCGCGTCGGCGCTCCCTCCTCCGCCTTGGCACCCCACACACCGGACCGCGCCCAGCAGTCGGTCCAAGGCCACCCGACGGGCCCTCAGCCGCGCGGGTGCCGCAGCCGCGCGCCGACCCAGCGCGCCCGGCGGCGCAGGATGCGGGGGATGCCCATCTCAGGATGCCGGTGATGTCGGAGGCTGTGCAGATCCGCGCGCCGCGCGGAGAGCCGCCCCCTGAGATCGCTGTGCTCGCGTGCCACGTCACGATAGCCGTGCGTCCAGCCCATACTCCGGACTCTGCCCCCGGGCCAAGGTCGCTAACCGCACCGGACGCCGCGGAACGGTCTATGCGGCAGGCATGTGGCGGACGCGCCGGTCAGCGGTCCGGCTCAGGGTCCCGGAGCCACTCGACCAGTTCTCCGGAGAAGGCCGCCGGGTCCTCCTCGTGCGGGAAGTGCCCGAGCCCGTCGAAGAGCCGCCAGCGGTACGGCGCCTCCACGTACTCCCCGGAACCGGCGGAACTGCGCGTCCGCAGCACGGGGTCGAGCGAGCCGTGCAGATGCAGCGTGGGCACCCGGACCGGCCGCTTCATCCGGCGGTTGAACTGGAAGCCGTCCGGCCGCACCAGCGAGCGCACCAGCCAGCGGTACGGCTCCACCGCGCAGTGCGCCGTCGAGGGGATGCACATCGCCCGCTCGTAGCGGCGCACCGCCGCCTCGTCCACGGCGTGCGGGAGCTTGGGCCCGGACCAGTCGCGGATCAGCCTGCCGACCAGCGCGCCGTCGTCCGCGACGAGCTGGCGCTCCGGCACCCAGGGCCGCTGGAAGCCCCACACGTACGAGCCCGCCGCCGTCTGCCGTACGTCCCCCAGCATCGCGGCGCGCCAGCGGCGCGGGTGCGGCATCGAGCTGACGGCCAGCCGGCGGATCAACTTGGGCCGCATCACGGCCGCCGTCCAGGCGAGGTAGCCGCCCAGGTCGTGGCCGACCAGGGCCGCGTCCGGTTCGCCGAGGGAGCGGATGACACCCGTGACGTCCAGCGCGAGGTTGGCCGGGTCGTAGCCGCGCGGCGTGCGGTCGCTGCCGCCCACGCCGCGCAGGTCCATCGCGACGGCACGGAACCCCGCGTCGGCGAGCGCGGTCAGCTGGTGCCGCCAGGTCCACCAGAACTGCGGGAATCCGTGCAGCAGCAGCACGAGCGGGCCCTCGCCGGCTTCCGCGATGTGGAACAGCGCGCCGTTGGCCGCGACGTCCCGATGCGTCCAGGGGCCGGCGGCGCGTACGACCTCGGCGGGACTGTCGGGGAGTGTCATGCCGTCGAGCCTGTCATATCCCCGGCTCACACGGCGGGCTTGTCCATGTCGACGCCGCGCCGCGGGGAGTCCTCCAGGTGCGCGCCGGAGCCGCCCCGGGGGAGCGCGCCGTTCTGGAGCGCGCGCGGGTGCGGCTTCACCTTCGACAGCACCGCGGCGGTCTCCTTGGCCGAGGCCATCGTCTTCTTCGGCGGCTCGATCCGCTTGAGCACGATCTTCGCCGCCAGCCCCAGCATCCCCGCGAGCACGATGAACGCACCGCCCACGATCAGGAACGACCAGGCGAGCCCGAGCCCCAGGTTGTGGATGCCGTACGCCGCGGCGAAGCTGAGCACCGGCAGCGAGAAGAGGACCAGGACGGCGGCCACGACGAGGGCGCCGCTGCCGATCGCACCCCGCTTCACGTCCTGCTTGATCTCGGCCTTGGCCAGCGCGATCTCGTCGTGCATGAGTGCGGACAGCTCCGTGGTGGCCGCGGCGACCAGCTGGCCGAGGCTGCGGCCGTCGTCGGCTGCGCTCATCGGTGTCTCCTCGTTCGCTAGGTGTCTACTGCGCTGGGTCTGTACTGCGCCGGGTGTCTGCTCTTCCTGTTCCGCTGGCTACCCGTCAGTCAGATGATGCCGGACCATCATCGTCCGTCGTACGCCGGTGGTTGGCCACTTCGGTGGAGCGTCGGTGCCGCACTGCCGTCCGGCCGGGCCGGGGGCGGCGGGGTGCGGGCGGGGAGCGCGGGGGGGCGCGGAGCCATGGGGCAGACGCGCGGGAGCCGCCCGTCCCTGCCTGTCCGCGTCCGCGCCTGTCACCTGTCCGCGCCTGTCCCGGTCGCCGCCGTCGGACGGCGACGCCCGCCTGTCGCGCCGTCAGCCTAGTGCTGCGGCGGGCAGGGTTCACCCCGCGCGGTGCTCTGGCACGGCCACCGGCCGTGTTGTTGCCCGAACGGCCGAGCAGCCCGTTACGAGGCCGCTCGGGCGCCTTGCCGCTGACCGCACCAGGACACCTCGCCGCCGGGCAGCACCGGGCAGACCCTGCCCGACGCGGCACTGGTGAAGAGGCCGCGGGAACGGAGGGAGGGGCACCCGGCCGCAGCCCGGTGCCCCTCCTCCGCCTGCCCGTGTGCGGCGGCCCGCCGCCTCAGTCCTCGCTGGACCCCGGCAGCTTCGCCTGGATCAGGTCCATCACCGAGGAGTCGGTGAGGGTCGTGACATCGCCCAGGGTGCGATTCTCGGCGACGTCGCGCAGCAGGCGCCGCATGATCTTGCCGGAGCGCGTCTTCGGCAGCTCCGCGACGGGCAGAATCCGCTTCGGCTTGGCGATCGGGCCGAGCTGCTTGGCGACGTGCTGCCGCAGCTCCTCGACGAGGCCCTCGGCCGCCACGCCGTCGCCCCGCAGGATGACGAACGCGCAGATCGCCTGCGTGGTCTGCGGGTCGGTGGCGCCGACGACGGCCGCCTCGGCGACCTTGGGGTGCGACACCAGGGACGACTCGACCTCGGTGGTGGAGATGTTGTGCCCCGACACGAGCATCACGTCGTCCACCCGGCCCAGCAGCCAGATGTCGCCGTCCTCGTCCTTCTTGGCGCCGTCGCCCGCGAAGTACTTGCCCTCGAAGCGGCTCCAGTAGGTGTCCAGGAAGCGCTGGTCGTCACCCCAGATGGTGCGCAGCATGGACGGCCACGGCTCGGTGAGCACCAGGTAGCCGCCACCGCCGTCGGGGACCTCGTGCGCTTCGTCGTCCACCACCGTCGCCGAGATGCCGGGCAGCGGCACCTGCGCCGAACCGGGCTTGGCCTCCGTCACGCCCGGCAGGGGGCTGACCATGATGCCGCCGGTCTCCGTCTGCCACCAGGTGTCCACCACGGGCGTACGGTCGGCACCGATGTGGTGGCGGTACCAGATCCACGCCTCCGGGTTGATCGGCTCGCCGACCGAGCCCAGGATGCGCAGCGAGGACAGGTCGAACTTCGCGGGGATGTCGTCGCCCCACTTCATGCAGGCGCGGATCGCCGTCGGCGCGGTGTAGAGCGTCGTGACGCCGTACTTCTGGACGATCTCCCACCAGCGGCCCTTGTGCGGGGAGTCGGGCGTGCCCTCGTAGAGCACCTCCGTCGCGCCGTTGGCCAGGGGGCCGTAGACGATGTAGGAGTGGCCGGTGACCCAGCCGACGTCGGCCGTACACCAGAAGACGTCCGACTCGGGCTTGAGGTCGAAGACGGCGTGGTGCGTGTAGGCGACCTGGGTGAGGTACCCGCCGGTGGTGTGCAGGATGCCCTTGGGCTTACCGGTGGTGCCGGAGGTGTAGAGGATGAAGAGCGGGTGTTCGGCGTCGAAGTCCTGCGGGGTGTGCACCTCGGACTGACGGGCGACCAGCTCGTGCCACCACACGTCGCGGTCCTCGGTCCAGGCGACGTCCTCCTGGCCGGTGCGGCGTACGACCAGGACGCTGCGCACGTGTTCCGTGCCGGGGCGGGTGAGCGCCTCGTCCACGGCGGGCTTGAGCGGGCTCGCGCCGCCCTTGCGGAAGCCGCCGTCGGCCGTGATGACGACGTGGGCGTCCGCGTCCTTGATGCGGGTGGCGAGGGCGTCGGCCGAGAAGCCGCCGAAGACCACCGAGTGCGGGGCGCCGATGCGGGCGCACGCCAGCATCGAGATGACCGCCTCCGGGATCATCGGCAGGTAGATCGCCACCCGGTCGCCCGCGGTGACGCCCAGCTCGGTGAGGGCGTTGGCGGCCTGGGAGACCTCGCGCAGGAGGTCGGCGTAGGTGAGCGTGCGGCTGTCGCCCGGCTCGCCCTCGAAGTGCAGGGCCACCCGGTCGCCCAGGCCCGCCTCGACATGGCGGTCCACGCAGTTGTACGCGACGTTGAGCTTGCCGTCCGCGAACCACTTCGCGAAGGGCGGGTTGGACCAGTCGAGGGTCTCGGTCGGTTCCGTGCCCCAGCTGAGACGGCGCGCCTGTTCGGCCCAGAAACCGAGCCGGTCGGCTTTGGCCTGCTCGTAGGCCGCGGCCTGCACGGTGGCGTGCGCGGCCAGCTCGGCGGGGGGCGCGAAGCGCCGTTCTTCCTTGAGAAGATTGGCCAAGCTCTCGTTACTCACGACTTCTCCCAATCCCGGGTGTCCGATGTCTCCCCGGGGCCTAGCTCATCAGCCCCCGTGCGCTGTGACAAGGGCTGTCGGCAAAATTGGTTTAGACCTGTCGTGGGACTCACGGGTGTGAAGACCGCGGGGGCGCCGCTCTCCGCGCGGTCCAGCACGTACGCCTGGGCCTCGCCGACGTCGAAGTACATCCCGTGCAGTTCCAGGCCGCCCTCGCGCAGGCGGCGGGCCACGCACTCGTGCGCGGCCAGATGCTCCAACTGCTGCACCACGTTGGTCAGGCACAGCAGCTCCGTCGCGTCCGACGCGCGCGTTGCGATCCGGGGGGCGGGGGAGTGCCCTGCGGCGAGCCGCAGCACGCTCGGGCCGCCGTGGCGCAGCCAGCGCACCAGCGGGGTGCCCGCGGGCTGCCCGTACCCGTAACCGTGCCCCTGCCCGGCGTCGCTGCCGCGGTCGCCGCCGGCTGCCGGGGCGGCGCCCGCGAGCGCGACCGTGTCCGTACCCAGGGCCACCGGATCGGCCGCCGCCGCGACCTGGAGCGCCTGCATGGCGTTGCAACCCGAGTGCCCGCACACGGTGATGGACTCCACCTCCAGGATGTCCACCGCGTACTCGATGGCGGCGGCGACCGAGTCGTCCGCCGAGGGCATCGCCCGCGGTGCCGCGGCCGGGCCGGGCCGCTGCTGCTCGGGCAGCGGCACGAAGTTGCCCATGTTCCGCACGGTGAACAAGTCACCCGGGCCGCTGGAGGTGATCATGCTGGTGATCAGCCGGGAGTCCGTACAGGTCAGGAAGAGCTGGGACGGCCGCTGACCCTCCCGCGCCAGCCGCGCCAGCTCGTCCCGTACGAGCGGAGCGGTGGTGCGCTGGAAGTTGCCGACGCCGCTGAGCAACTGGCCGCGGTGGGTGTGCCCGGAGCGGGCACCGGGCGGACGGGTGCACTGGTGGTTGCGCCAGGGCGTCCAGGGCGAGCAGCTGTGGGCGGCGGCCGGCTCGGCGAGCCGCGCCCCGGCGCGGCCGGTCACCTCCACACTGCCGCCGTGCGCCTCGTGCGTGGCCGCCCACTCCTGGATCGTCTCGAACGCCGCGTGGTCCATGAACGAGCCGTCCAGCACCACCGCGGCGCTCACCCCCTCCGGCACCTGGCCCAGCGACCGGCTCAGCCGCGGCACCGCGAGGAACGTCAGCTGGCCGCGCACCCGCACCCGGTGCACTCCCTCCGCCGCCTCGACGGTGATCCGCGTACGGGTGAGCCGGTGCAGCGCCAGCACGACCGCGACCGCGCCTCCGACCGCGACGCCCTCCAGCACGCCGAGCAGCACCACACCGGCCGTCGTCGCCGCGTGGACCACGGCCTCGCGATGCCGGGTCACCGTACGGATATGGGTGAGGCTGACCATCTGGATGCCGACCACCATCACCAGCGCGGCCAGCGCCGCCAGCGGGATCAGCTCCAGCACGGACATCAGCAGCCCGGCGGCGAGCAGCACCCACACGCCGTGCAGGATCGCGGAGTTGCGGCTGACGGCGCCCGCCGCGACGTTGGCAGAGCTGCGCACGGCGACACCGGCCACCGGCAGCCCGCCGAGCCCGCCCGAGACCATGTTGGAGACGCCCAGGCCGCGCAGTTCGCGATCCAGGTCGGAGCGCGGAATCCGGCCGTCCGCCGGATCGTCGCCCGCCTGCCGGGCGGCGACCATCTTGTCCACGGCCACGGCCGACAGCAGTGTCTGGACCCCCGAGACCAGGGTGACCGTCAGCACGGCGGCGCACAGGCCGAGCAGCGGGCCGCTGGGCATGACGGGCAGCGCGTGGCTGCGCCAGGAGGGCAGGTCGACGCGGGAGACCTGGAGCCCGGCGCAGATCGTCACGGCCGTCGCCAGGCCCACGGCCGCGAGTGCAGCCGGGATGCGGCGGGTCACCTCCGCCGTGATCCGGGCGCCCGGGCTGGGGACGGAGCCGGGCGCCGCCACGTCGGCCACCGCGTGCGCGCCACTGGCGCAGCGCCGCCGCAGCAGCGGCCACACCAGCAGCACCGCCACCGTCACCGCGCTCACCGCGATCGCGCCCGGATGCGGGTCGGCGAGCCGGCCGGGCAGCGCGACGACGTTGGCGACGGCGGACTCCTCCGGGGAACTGCCGAGCGCGATGTGCAGCTGGGCCAGGGCGATGGTGACGCCGATCCCGGCCAGCATGCCGTGCACGATCGCCGGGCTCACCGCCAGCGCGGAGCGGGCCACCCGTAGAAATCCCAGGGCGAGTTGGAGCAGCCCGGCACCGATGGTGATGGCGCAGGTGGCGCGCCAGCCGTAGACGTGGATGAGGTCGGCGGTGACCACCGTGAGCCCGGCGGCGGGGCCGCCGATCTGGAGCGGTGAGCCGCCCAGTCGCCCGCCGACGATGCCGCCGACGGCCGCGGCCACCAGCCCCGCCTGGAGCGGTGCGCCGGCGGTGAGCGCGATGCCGAGGGACAGCGGCAGGGCGATGAGAAAGACGGAGAGGGAAGCCGAGAGATCGGCTCCGTGAACGGGAATCCGGGTGGCGGGTCGTGCGGGGGTACGGGCGGACATGGGTCCGTCACCTCCTCCAAGGCTCGTCACTGGGCGTATTGGTTTGGACACTCTCAAGCGCCAGTAAACAAACCGTAACGGAGCGTAAAGACTTGGAGAAGTGCCTGATGGCGAACGGGGCCGAGGTTCCGTCGATCAGGTGAAAAAAGTCCGTGGAACCGCTTGTCATACCGGCTCCTCTTCCTCTGCGTGTGACGTTGATTCGGCATAAAAGCTGCTGGTCATACAAATGACGAGGAAGAGGTGGGTCGATGACAGCCAATCGGCGCCGGGCGGCCGGAACGGCCACCGTGACCGCCCTGGCGGTGCTGCTCGGGGGGTGTGCGAGCGGCTCGGGCGACACCGGTTCGGACCGTGACCGCAAGCCCGCGCGCGACGGTGACAAGGGAAACCGGGTGGCACCCCGCCTCCTGGGCGACGGCTCCACCTCGTACACCGGCAGACAGCCCCATCAGCCCACCCCGGCCAAGCTCCGGCCCGGCCAGAAGCCGCCCCAGTTCGTCGTCTTCTCCTGGGACGGCGCGGGCGAGGACGGCAACGCGCTCTTCTCCCGCTTCCGCGAACTGGGCAAGAAGTACGACGCCTCGATGACGTACTTCCTCAGCGGGATCTACCTGCTCCCGGAGGACGAGCAGCAGCGCTACCTGGCGCCCGGCCGCTCGCCCGGTGCCTCCGACATCGGCTACCTCCGGGGCGAGAACATCCGGGCGACGCTCCGCCAGCTGCGCCAGGCCTGGCTCGACGGCAGCGAGATCGGCACCCACTTCAACGGCCACTTCTGCGGGCCGGAGGGTGTCGGCAGCTGGTCCGCGGAGCAGTGGGAGAGCGAGATCAGCCAGGCCAAGTGGTTCGTCAAGAACTGGAAGACGACCACCGGCTGGAAGGATCTGGAGGCGCTGCCCTTCGACTACGAGAAGGAACTCATCGGCGGCCGGACGCCCTGCCTCGAGGGGCGCGCCAACCTGCTGCCCGCCGCGCGGAAGATGGGCTTCCGCTACGACTCCAGCGGCAACGGCACCCAGGTCTGGCCCGGCAAGGAGGGCGGGATGTGGGACCTGCCGCTCCAGCAGATCCCCATGCCCGGCCGCTCGTTCGAGACGCTGGCGATGGACTACAACTTCCTCGCCAACCAGTCCAAGACCGTCAACGGACCGCCCGCGATGCACCCCGCCTACGAGCGGCAGATGCGCGAGGGCCTCCTCCAGGGCTTCACCCGGGCCTATGAGGGCAACCGGGCACCGATGATCATCGGCAACCACTTCGAGCAGTGGAACGACGGCATCTACATGGACGCCGTCGAGGACGTGATCAAGGAGGTGTGCGGCAAGCAGGACGTGCGCTGCGTCTCGTTCCGGCAGCTGGTCGACTGGCTGGACGAGCAGGACCCGCAGGTTCTGCGCAAGCTGCGCACCCTCCAGGTCGGCGAGAAGCCGGCGCGCGGCTGGCGGACCTTCCTCGACCCGGCCGCGCCGACGGCGCCGAGCGCGCCGGCCGCGTCGACCGGGCCCGCCGTGTCGACCGGGCCCGACGCGTCCGACGCGTCGCGCCCGTCCTGATCCGGCGCGTCAGGCGGGCTGGGGCGAGCGCGCCTCGTGCAGGACGAAGCCCGGGTCCACCTGCGCCGCCAGGTCGGCTCCGGTCTGCGCGTTCCCCCAGCTCTCCGCGTTGCGCAGGTGGAAGTGGACCATCTGCTGCGTGTAGCGGTTCCAGTCGCGCCGCGCGTACGCCGCGTCGGCCGCGTCCTGGAGTGTGCGCAGCGCGCGCAGGTTCGCGCTCTCCAACTCGCCGAAGGGGAGCGGGCGGCCCTTCTCCATGGCCCGCACCCAGTCCGAGTGCCCGAACGTCACCAGCAGGTCGTCGCCGACCTCCGCGCGCAGGAAGGCGAGGTCGTCGGGGGAGTGCACCTTGTTGCCGACGACCCGCAGGGCGACGCCGAAGTCCCGCGCGTACTCCTTGTACTGGCGGTAGACCGCGACGCCCTTCCTGGTCGGTTCGGCGACCAGGAACGTCATGTCGAAGCGGGTGAACATCCCGGAGGCGAAGGAGTCGCTGCCCGCCGTCATGTCGACGACGACGAACTCGTGCCGCCCGTCCACGAGATGGTTGAGGCACAGCTCCACCGCGCCCACCTTGGAGTGGTAGCAGGCGACGCCCAGATCGGACTCGGTGAACGGGCCGGTCGCCAGCAGCCGGACGTCACCGCCCTCCAGCGGCACGGTACGGGCGCAGGCGTCGTAGACGGGATTGTCCTCGTCGATGCGGAGGAGCCGGGAGCCCTCGCCCGGCGGGGTGGTCTTGATCATGGTCTCGGCGGAGGTGACCCGGGGGTTGGCGCCGCGCAGATAGTCCTTGATCAGCGGAAGTCTGGCTCCCAGCGCGGGGAGCGCGGCGGCCTCGGCCTCGTCCAGGCCCAGGGCGGCGCCGAGATGCTGGTTGATGTCAGCGTCGACCGCGATCAGGGGGACCTGCTGGGCGGCGAGCCGGCGGATGAACAGTGAGGACAGCGTGGTCTTGCCGCTGCCGCCCTTGCCTACGAAAGCGATCTTCATGTTCGTCAGCGTAGTCATGCGGGCGCGGAGGGTGGCGAAGCGGAGTGAAGAAGACCACTCGATCGAGGGGCTTGCGCGCCTGGGCGGATGCGTAGGGTCATACGCATGAGCAACCCCGCCGGCCCCGCCGAACCCCTCGGTCCCGCAGGCTCCTCCGCGCCCGCCGATCCGCTGGCACCGCTGGCTGCTCTGCCCGGCGTGTCCGAGGCGGTGGAAAGCGTGCGCAAGTCCGTGGACCGCGTCTACGGTCACCGCGTGATGCGGCGGCGCAGCAGCGAGGTCACCGCGGAGGCGGCCCTGCGCGGCGCCCGCGCCTCGGCCGCGCTGGACGGCGCGGACTGGGAGTTGGAGGAGGTCCGGCGCCGCAGCGACTTCGGCGCCGAGGACGCGGCCCGTACGGTCGGCGCGGCGCTGCGGGTGACCGCCGAAAGCGGCCAACTCCTGGACGTGTGGCGGCAGTCGCCGCTGCGCGTGCTGGCCAGGCTGCACCTGGTGGCGGCGGGCGGTGGCGGCGCGCTCGCGGACTCGGTGGGTCGCCCCCGGCTCGCGGGCGAGACGGTGAGCGATGAGCTGGTGAGCGGTGAGGTGGCGAGTGCTGAGGCGGCGAGCGGCCAAGCCGTCGCGCTGCCGTCGGCCGAGGAGGTCTCGGCGCGGCTGGACGCGCTCTCGCGCCTGGTGGTGGCCGGCTCCACCGCGCCCGCGCTGGTGCTCGCGGCGATCGTGCACGCAGAGCTGGCGGTGCTGCGGCCCTTCGTCTCGCACAACGGGGTGGTGGCCCGTGCGGCGGAGCGGATCGTCCTGGTGGGCAGCGGTCTGGACCCGAAGTCGGTGTGCCCGGCCGAGGTCGGTCACGCGGAGCCGGGCGGCGAGGCGTACGCGCGTGCGCTGGCGAGCTACGCCTCGGGGGCGCCGGAGGGGGTGGCGGAGTGGATCGCGCACTGCGGCCGCGCGGTGGAGCTGGGCGCGCGGGAGAGCACCGCGGTGTGCGAGGCGATGCAGCGCGGAGCGGCGTAGCGCACCACTCGGCGGGCCGTGCGTGAGCCGCCGACCGCGGCACGCGGGGGCGTGCCCTCACGAGGTTGCGGCGGCACCGCTCCTGACGCGGTACCGCCGCTGGCATGGCCACCGGGTTACCAGTGCGTGCACGAAATATCGTCCATCAGGTCGGGACTTCGCCCGTCACCTGGTGCGACTGGCCCGAATCGCGGGTCGGCTGCGCGTGGGTTCCCGGTATTCATGCTTTCCGGTCCGTGGGCCTGGTGCGTGAAACAGGATCCTCTCGGATGCCGCTGGTCTCGCGGGCCGTTGATTCCTTTGTACCCCGATGAGGGGGCGAGCGGAACCCCTCGTCGGAGAACTTTACTTTTCGCGTCAAATGACTCCAAAGCGGGCGCGGCGTCTGCTCGCGTACCAGACCAGTCCCGCCGTGGCCGCCGCCGCCGTCACCGCCGCCGCGGCGACGGTCAGCGCCGGGCGCGAGGGCATGGACAGGGACGGCAGCCGCTGCTTGAGCCGCACCGGCCGGGAGAAGGAGAGTACCGGCCAGTCGCGGGCGAGCGCCTCCCGGCGCAGCGCCCGTCCGGGGTTCACCGCGTGCGGATGACCGACCGCCTCCAGCATCGGCAGGTCGGTCGCCGAGTCGCTGTACGCGTAGCAGCGGCTCAGGTCGTATCCCTCGGAGCGGGCCAGCTCCTTGACGGCGTCCGCCTTGGCGGGGCCGTAGGCGTAGTAGTCGACTTCGCCGGTGAAGACGCCGTCCTCGACCACCATCCGCGTGGCCACCACGCGGTCGGCGCCGATCAACTGGCCGATCGGCTCGACGACCTCCGCGCCGGAGGTCGAGACGATCACGACGTCCCGGCCGGCGAGATGATGCTCCTCGATGAGGGCGGCGGCCTCGTCGTAGATGATCGGGTCGATCAGGTCATGGATGGTCTCGGCGACGATCTCCCGCACCTGCTGGACGTTCCAGCCTTTGCAGAGCGCGGAGAGGTACTCGCGCATGCGCTCCATCTGGTCGTGATCCGCGCCGCCGAGCAGAAACACGAACTGGGCGTAGGCGGTACGGAGTACGGCCCGGCGATTGATCAGGCCACCATGGTAGAAGGACTTACTGAAGGTGAGCGTGCTCGACTTCGCAATGACCGTCTTGTCCAGGTCGAAGAAGGCAGCCGTACGGGGCAGCGACTGGATTTCCACAACTGCGAGCATAGGCGCCCACCATTCGGCGTAAGCTAGGGCGCGGTGGTTTGCTTGAGAAGGCTCTCGGGTACACCATGGAAGTCACGGATCGTTCGCGACCGTGCTAACCCGGCCCGACTCCTCCCCCCCCCGAGTCGGCCGTGGGGACGACCCCCGCTCTCCCCCCCGGCGGGGGTCGTCGCATGTCCGGACGCCTTTTGGCTCTTGAGTCGGCACTCCCCTCCCTTCCGCGGCCGCACCTGGCCGCGTCGCGCCGGGCCGCTGGGACCAGTAAATACGTAACTGGGCGTAATCAGCGGGCTGCTCTCCGGAAGTCACCGGTATGAGCTAGCAAGTTATCCACAACTGCTGAGTTGTCCACGGATTTCGACCATGATCCCCAAGTTTTTCCGGTTCGCCGCATCGTGATTTCCGGCGGTGTCCGCAGGAGTTTGCGGAGCCGGTATCCGAAGCGTGAAGGGGGTTGGAGCGTGGCCGAAACCATCTTGATTGTCACGGAGGACGAGCGGCTCCTCGACGACCTGCTGCGGTTGTGTGCGGCAGCGGGCGCCGAGGCGGAAGTGGCGCATGGCGCGCCGGTGGACCGGGTGGAGTGGGCCCGGTGGGGTGGCGCGGCCTCCTGGGAGCGTTCGCCACTGGTGCTGGTGGGCGACGACTGCGCCGGCGTCTCGTCGGGCCTCGGCCAGGGCGGTGGCCGTCCGCCGGCCACCCGGCGGCGGTCCGGGGTGCTGCTGGTCGGCCGGAATCCGGACGACTCCGGTGTGTGGGAGCGCGGTGCCGGGATCGGGGCGGAGGGCGTGGTGGTGCTGCCCGATGCGGAGAGCTGGCTGACGGGCCGGATCGCCGACGCGGCCGAGGGCCTCGGAGATCCCGCGCTGACCGTCGGCGTGCTCGGCGGCCGTGGCGGTGCCGGGGCCTCCACCCTCGCCTGCGCCCTGGCCGTCACTGCGGCACACCAGGGGCGGCGCACGATCCTGATCGACGGTGACCCGCTGGGCGGCGGCCTCGACGTCCTGCTCGGCGCAGAGCGGACGGAGGGACTGCGATGGCCGGCGTTCGCGGAGTCGCGGGGCCGGGTGGGCGGCGCCGCGCTCGAGGAATCGCTCCCGAGGTCGCACGACTTGAGCGTGCTCAGCTGGGACCGTGGCGATTCCGTGCTGATCCCGGGCGAGGCCATGAGGTCCGTGCTGGGCGCGGCCCGGCGCCGCGGCGGCGTGGTCGTGGTGGATCTGCCCCGCCGGATGGACGAGGCGGTGGCCGAGGCGCTCGCGCAGCTCGACCTCGGGCTGCTGGTGGTGCCCGCCGAACTGCGCGCGGTGGCGGCGGCGCACCGGGTGGCCTCCAGCGCCCGGATGGTCCTGCGCGATCTGCGCGCGGTGGTCCGTACGCCGGGTGTGCGCGAGGGCCGAGGCGCCCGCGGGTACGGCCCGGGGCTCGACGAGTACGAGGTGTCCGCCCTGCTGGGGCTGAGTCTCGCTGGTGAACTGCCGTGGGAGCCAGGTCTGTTGGAAGCCGTCGAGCGCGGCCGGCCGCCAGGGTCCGAGGAGGGGGGCGCGCTGGCGCGCTTCTGCCGCGAGTTCTGGGACCGCTCACTGGCCGGCGGCGTCGCAGGCGGAGGTGTCGCCGCGTGAGTGGCGCGCAGGCGGGCGACGTGGGCCGGGCAAGCAGGGCCGTCGACAGGGCGATCGGGAGCCGGGCGATCGGGGGCGGGCCGGTCGAGCGGCACGGCGCGGGCGGTGCGCTGCTGGACGCGGTGCGGATGCGGCTGGCCGAGATGGGCGCCGAGCCGACCCCGGCCCGGGTCGCGGCGGCGCTGCGCTCCCAGGGACGCCTGCTCGGGGACAGCGCGGTGCTGCGGGTGGTGGAGGCGCTGCGCTCCGAGTTGGTCGGCACAGGGCCGCTCGAGCCGCTGCTGGCCGATCCTGAGGTGACCGACGTCCTGGTCACGGGGCCGGACCAGGTGTGGATCGACCGGGGCGGCGGCCTCGAGCGGACGCGGGTCCGCTTCCCCGACGCCGCAGCGGTGCGCCGTCTCGCCCAGCGGCTGGCCAACTCGGCCGGGCGGCGGCTGGACGACGCGCACCCCTGGGTGGACGCGCGGCTGCCGGACGGCACGCGGCTGCACGCGGTGCTGCCGCCGGTCGCCGTGGGCTCGACCTGCCTCTCGCTGCGTGTGGTGCGCCCCCGCGCCTTCGCCCTCGCCGAGCTGATGGCGGCCGGGACGGTGCCGCCCGGCGGCGACCGCTTGCTGCGGGCGGTGCTGGACGCCCGGCTGTCCTTCCTGGTGAGCGGGGGGACGGGGTCGGGGAAGAGCACTCTGCTGAGCAGCCTGCTGAGTCTGGTGGGCCCGCACGAGCGGATCGTGCTCGCCGAGGACTCGTCGGAGCTGCGCCCCGACCACCCGCATGTGGTGCGGCTGGAGGGGCGCCCCGCCAATCAGGAGGGCGTCGGCCTGGTGGCACTGCGGGACCTGGTGCGCCAGGCCCTGCGGATGCGCCCCGACCGGCTGGTGGTCGGCGAGGTCCGGGGCGTCGAGGTGACGGATTTGCTCATCGCCCTGAACACGGGCCATGAGGGCGGCTGCGGCACGGTGCACGCCAACGCCGCGGCCGACGTGCCCGCCCGGCTGGAGGCGCTGGCCGCGACGGCGGGGCTGGACCGTGCGGCCCTGCACAGTCAGCTGGCCGCCGCGCTGGATCTGGTGGTGCATCTCGTGCGGGACCGCACGGGCCGCCGCCGGATCGCCGAGATCCATGTCCTGGAGCGCGACGGGAACGGGCTGGTGAGCACGGTCCCGGCCGCGTTGTGGAGCGCGGAGGGGTTCGTGGCCCGGCGTGGCCGCCAGCGCCTGGAGTGGCTCTGCGCGCGCAGGGGCGGAGGTGCGGGATGACGGCCGGGGGAGTCGCGGGCGGTGCGGCCGTCGCGGGTGTGGCCGCGCAGCCGCTGCCGGTCGGCGTCGCGATGCTCTGCGCGGGCGCGGCGGCCTGGCTGGTCACCGGGCACCGCGCCGGGGAGCGGCGGGTCCGGGTGGTGCTGGAGGGCCGCGTCGGGGCGCCGCCTGGCGCGGCCCGCTCGGCGCGGGCCGCGGAGCTGCGGGCCCGGCTGCGGCGACGCGTCGGGCACGAGTGGTGGTGCCTGCCGGGCGGGTTCGTGCTGGCGCTGCTCGCGGCGTCACCGCTCCCGGCACTCGCCGGTGCCGCGGCGGTTCCGCTGGTCCGCCGCCGGCTGACGGTCCGTGGCAGGCAGCGTGCGGCGGGGCGCCGCGAGGCTGCCGTGATCGCTCTGTGTGCCGCAGTGGCAGGCGAGTTGAGAGCGGGGCTGCTGCCGGGGCAGGCCCTGCTCAGAGCCGGTGCCGCGACGCTCGGAGACGAGGGCTCGGCGCTGCTGGCGGCGGCCCGCTTCGGCGGCGACGTACCGGCGGCCTTGCGCGCGGCGGCGATGCTGCCCGGTGCCGACGGGCTCCGCGGGGCAGCCGCCTGCTGGCAGGTGTCGGCCGACGGTGGCGCCGGGCTGGCGACGGGGCTGGAGCGGGTGGCTGGTGCGCTGCGGGCGGAGCTCGACCAGCGCGAGGAGCTGCGGGCCCAGCTGGCGGGCCCGCGATCCACCGCCGTCGTCCTCGCGGTGCTGCCGCTGTTCGGCTTGTTCCTGGGCAGTGTCATGGGTGCGGAGCCGTTGCGGGTGCTGCTGCACACCACTCCTGGAGTGATCTGTCTTGCGGTCGGCGGTCTGTTGGAGTGGGCCGGGCTGGCGTGGGTGGCCTGGTTGGTGCGAGTGGCCGAGGGCGGTGGGCCGTCATGACTGGCGGGTCCGTCCCCAGCCTGTGGACAGCGCTCGCGGCTGCGGCAGCCGCGGTCTGCGCCCTGGACGCGCTGTGTGCCTGGCGGCGCGACCTGGAGCGCCGTCGGCGCATGCACGGTCTGCTGGTCACCAAGCTGCCCGAGCAAGTCGGTTCGGCGGCCGGCCGACGCGGGAGGAGGCCGGGCGGTGCGGCGGGACGTGCGGTGGCCGCGCTCCGGTCGGGCGGGGTGCTGGCGCTGGCGGTGCCGGCGGTGCTGGCGTTCGGGGTGATCGTCGTCGGCGGCGTGCCGGGCGTGCTCGGCGGCTGCGCCGCGGCCTACGCCGGCGGGCGCTGGCTGCGGCGGCGCGCGGGCGAGCGCCTGGCGACGGCGGCGCGGCGGGATGCGAAGGTCTCGGCCGCACAGCTGCCGCTGGCGGCGGAACTGCTCGCCGCCTGCTTCGCGGCGGGCTCGGGACCGGGAGAGGCCGCCGCGGCGGTCGGCCACTCGCTGCCCGGCCCGCTGGGCGACCGGCTGCTGCGGGCGGCCACCGAACTGCGGCTGGGCGGCGACCCGGGCGTGGTCTGGGAGAGATTCGGCGCCCTCGCCGGGCATGAGGGCCTGGGCCGCTGCATGGAGCGGGCCGCGACGACAGGGGTGCCCGCCGTGGAGCCCGTGTCCCGCCTGGCGGGGGAGTGGCGCGCGCGGCGGGCCCGTACGGCGGCGGCGCGGGCACGGCGGGCCTCCGTTCTGGTCACGGGGCCGTTGGGGCTGTGCTTCCTGCCCGCCTTCCTGGCGGTGGGCGTGGTGCCCGTGGTGCTCGGCCTGGCCGATTCGCTGCTGTGAACGGGCGCGTGGCTGGCAGCGGCGTCCCGGGAGCGGGATTCCCGGCGTGATTCCGGGCGTGATTCCGACAAAGCAGTACCGACACCGCAGTACCGACAAACGGATGTATGAGGGGGACGGGAAATGCTGGGGCGAGTACGCCGGGCCGCGCGAAGCCGATGGCACCTGCTGCGGTGCGCCCGGGGCGGCGGCGACCGCGGAATGAGTACAGCCGAGTACGCCGTGGGCACCATCGCGGCGTGCGCCTTCGCGGCGGTGCTCTACAAGATCCTCACCAGCGCCGCCGTCCGTGGCGCGTTGCAGGGGCTGATCGAGAAGGCGCTCCATGCGGGCGGCTGACGGGTATGGCGACCGGGGGCAGGTGACGGCCGAGACGGCCGTGGCGATCCCGTCGCTGGTGCTGCTGCTGGGGATGCTGCTGTGGGGGCTGATGTCTTCGGCAGCCCTGGTCCAGTGTGTGGACGGAGCAAGGGCGGGCGCGCGGGCGGCGGCGCGGGGCGAGCCGGGGAACGCGGTGGTGCGCGCGGCGCGGTCCGCGGCGCCGGAGGGCGCGGTGGTCGAGCTGTCCCGCGAGCGCGGCCTGATCCGGGTCCGGGTGCGGACCGAGTCGGCGGGCCCGGCCCTGTTGGCCGTGCCGCTGCGCGCGGAGGTGGTGGCGATGGCGGAACCGACGGCCACTAGCGGGCAGCCCGGCGAGCGGAGGCAACCGGCGGAGACTTACCGGTCCCCCGAGCGTGCGCGGCCCGAGGAGGCCCGGTGAACCCGGAGGCGGCCGTTCGGCCCGCAGCACTGGCGGCACCGCCCCCCTGGCGGAGCGACCGGGGTTCGGCATCGGTGTGGGTGGCGCTGTGCGCGGCGGGCTTGTGCGCGGTCTTCGGCGCGCTGCTGGCACTCGGTCAGGTGGTGAGTGCGCGTCACCGGGTCGCGGGTGCGGCGGACATGGCCGCGCTGGCCGCCGCCGACCGCGCGCTGGCGGGCACCGCCGAGGCGTGCGGTGCGGCCCGGCGGGTGGCCGAGGCCCAGGACGCCCGGCTGGTCCGCTGCTCGGTGGCGGGCGAGATCGCCGATCTCACCGCGAGCGTGAGCGCCGGTCCGTACGCCGCGCGGGCGCGCTCCCGTGCGGGGCCCGTCGGCGCGGAGCGCTGGAGCCGGGCCGGCGGGCGGTCAGGGGGCTCCGTCCAGGAGCCGCCGGAGCAGCCGGATCGCACCGGCCTTGTGCAGCGGGTCGTTGCCGTTGCCGCACTTGGGCGACTGGATGCAGGAGGGGCAGCCTGCCTCGCACTCACAGGAGGTGATCGCCTCGCAGGTGGCCGTGAGCCACTCGCGGGCCGTGCGGAAGGCCCGTTCGGCGAAGCCCGCGCCGCCGGGGTGGCCGTCGTAGACGAAGACGGTGGGCAGCCCGGTGTCGGGGTGCAGAGGCACGGAGACGCCGCCGATGTCCCAGCGGTCGCAGGTGGCGAAGAGGGGGAGCAGCCCGATCGACGCGTGCTCGGCCGCGTGCAGCGCGCCGGGCAGGATCTCGGGGCCGACCCGGGCCGCGTCCAGCTGGTCCTCGGTGACGGTCCACCAGACGGCGCGGGTGCGCAGCGTCCGCGGCGGCAGGTCGAGCTTCGCCTCGCCCAGGACTTCGCCGGTGGTCAGCTTGCGGCGGAGATAGGAGACGACCTGGTTGGTGACCTCGACCGAGCCGAAGCGCAGGCTGCCCTCCCCCCAGGGGACGACGGTGTCGGTCTCGATGACCGCGACGGCGGTGGTGTCCCGGGCCATCGTCGACCAGGGCGGGCTGGATTCCTCCACGAGCGCGACGGAATCCGCCAGGTCCAGCCGCTGTACGACGTAGGTGCGCCCCTGGTGCAGATGGACGGCGCCCTCGTGGACGCTGGTGTGGGCCGCCGCGGCGTCGACCGTGCCCAGCAGCCGTCCCGTCTCCGCCTCGACGATCTGGACGGGCCTGCCGCCGCTGCCGCGGATGTCGGTGAGCCCGGCGGCCCGTTCGCGGCGCGTCCAGTACCAGGAGGCGCCCCTGCGTCGGAGCAGCCCGCGCTCCTCGAGCTGCCGTACCAGGCCTGGGGCCTCGCTGCCGAAGAGCGCCGAGTCGGCCTCGGTGAGCGGGATCTCGGCGGCCGCGGCACACAGGTGCGGGGCCAGTACGTAGGGGTTGTCCGGGTCCAGCACGGTGGATTCGACCGGGTGCCGGAAGACGGAGTCGGGATGATGGACGAGATAGGTGTCCAGCGGGTCGTCCCGGGCGACGAGGACGGCGAGTGCGCCCCCGCCCGTACGCCCGGCGCGCCCCGCCTGCTGCCACAGGGAGGCGCGGGTGCCCGGATAGCCGGTGATCAGGACGGCGTCCAGGCCGGAGACGTCCACACCCAGCTCGAGTGCCGTGGTGGCAGCCAGGCCCAGGAGCGCCCCGGAGTGCAGGTCGCGCTCCAGCGCGCGGCGCTCCTCGGGGAGGTAGCCGCCCCGGTAGGCGGCGACCCGCCCGGGCAGGTCGCGGTCGATCTGGGCGAGCCGGTCCTGGGCGATGAGGGAGATCAGCTCGGCGCCGCGCCGCGAGCGTACGAAGGCGACGGTGCGGACGCCCTGGACGGCCAGGTCGGTGAGCAGTTCGGCGGTCTCGGCCGTGGCCGTACGGCGGACGGGCGCGCCGCGCTCGCCCCGCAGTTCGGTCAGCGGCGGCTCCCAGAGCGCGAAGACCAGTTCGCCGCGGGGCGAGGTGTCCTCCGTGACGGCGGTGACCGGCACCCCGGTGAGCCGGGACGCCGCCTCGGCGGGGTCGGCGGAGGTCGCGGAGGCGAGGAGGAAGACGGGGTCGGAGCCGTAGCGGGCGCAGACGCGGCGCAGCCGCCGCAGAACCTGGGCGACGTGGGAGCCGAAGACGCCGCGATAGGTGTGGCACTCGTCGACGACGACGTAGCGCAGCGCGCGCAGGAAGGAGGACCAGCGTGCGTGGGCGGGCAGCAGGCTCCGGTGGAGCATGTCCGGGTTGGTGAGCACGTAGTTGCCGAAGAGTCGAACCCACTCGCGTTCCTCGAACGGAGTGTCACCGTCGAAGACGGCGGGGCGTACGGCGGTGCCCAGCGGCGCGGCCAGTTCCGTGACGGCGCGGCGCTGGTCGGCGGCCAGCGCCTTGGTGGGGGCGAGGTAGAGGGCCGTGGTGCCGCGGCCGTTCGGTGCCTCGGAGCCGTCCAGCAGGGTGCTCAGCGTCGGCACGAGATACGCGAGGGACTTGCCGGAGGCGGTGCCGGTCGCCACGACGGTCGAGGTTCCGCCCAGCGCGTAAGCGGCGGTGCGCGCCTGGTGTTCCCAGGGGCGTTCGATACCGCTGGCATGCACGGCATCGATCACTTCCGGCCGGATCTGAACAGGCCAGTCCGCATGGCGTCCGGCCCGAGGGGGCACATGCTCCGTATGGGTGATGCGGGCAGCGCGTTCGGGCCCGGCCGCGAGGCGGCCGAGCACGGTCAGCGGCTGGTGGTGGTTGGCCATCGGCACCGAGTCTGTCACCAGCCTGATGGACAATGGCCGCAAGGCGTCGTGCATGCCTGCTGGTAAGTGATTGAATGCTTCTGCGGCTGCCGATCCGTCCCCTGCCGTCGCCCGCCTCGGGCGGGAGACCCCAGGAGGGGAGCCCCCAGAGGGGATGCCCCAGGGGCGGACCGCTCGATAGCAAGGTGCTGGAGGATCCGTGGACCTGTCCCTGTCGACCCGTACTGTTGGCGATCGTACGATCGTCGAGGTCGGTGGCGAGATTGATGTATACACCGCGCCCAAGTTGCGCGAGCAGCTCGTCGAGCTGGTGAACGACGGCAGCTACCACCTCGTCGTGGACATGGAAGGCGTCGACTTCCTGGACTCCACCGGTCTCGGTGTGCTCGTCGGCGGGCTCAAGCGCGTGCGCGCGCACGAGGGCTCGTTGCGCCTGGTCTGCAACCAGGAGCGCATTCTGAAGATCTTCCGTATCACCGGTCTGACCAAGGTGTTCCCGATCCACGGCTCGGTCGACGATGCCGTGTCGGCCACCGACTGACGTACCCCGCCGTCCGGTCCGGCCACCGGGCCGGACGGCTGGACCGGACACCGGAAGCGCGGGTGCCGGGCCCCGGCGAGGGCCTGGCGTCCGTGGACGCACAGATGAATGCACATCCGCAGATCACCCGTAGACCGAGGGGGATGGCATGGCCACCGTGGAACTCCGTTTCAGCGCGCTTCCCGAGCATGTGCGGACGGCGCGGCTGGTGGCCGCCGCTGTGGCGCGCCGGGCCGGGGTCGACGAGGCCGTGCTGGACGAGGTGCGCCTCGCCGTCGGTGAGGCCTGCTCGCGCGCGGTGGGCCTGCACATGAGCAACGGCGTCGACAGCCCGGTGCGGGTGGCGCTGATCGAGGACGAGAAGAAGTTCTCCATCGAGGTCGGCGACGAAGCGCCCGGATCGACCGGAGCCCTCGTGCCCGGGGCCCGTGGCGAGACCTCCGGCCGTGCCGCCGACGCCGACGGGGCCGAAGGCGAGATGGGCCTCGCCGTGATCAGTGGACTGGTCGACGATGTCGAGATCACCGCAGATGAGAAGGGCGGGATTATCCGTATGAGCTGGCCTGCGACGCCCGCTCCGGTACTCCCCTGACACCTCTCTGATTGATCGTTAAAAAGATCATTTACTGGCCGAGTCAATTCGGCGACCCCCCTCTAACGGGGGAATTCTTCACGCTCACTCCATTCGATCTTCGCTGTCTGGCGGCGAATTCCTGCTGCTGCGCTCTGTTTTGATCTAGAGGCGCTACCTAGAATCCGTCCACCATCTTTGCAGCAGGACGCCTGAGCGTGCTTGCGCGCGCCCATGTGCCAAACGTCAAGGAGGACGAATGGCAGGGCATATCAGCCCACTTCAGAAGCACCAGCACCTCGCTGATGCCGTACTGACGAGCGGCAACCGCGGTCTCGTGATCGTGATCGCGCTCGTGGCGCTCGCCGCCCTCGGTGTCGGCGTGGTGCTGGTGCGGCAAGTACTCGCCGCCGGCGAGGGCACCGACAGCATGAAGGAGATCGCGGCAGCGGTGCAGGAAGGCGCGAACGCCTATCTGGCCAGGCAGTTGCGCACGCTCGGCGTATTCGCCGTGGTGGTCTTCTTCCTGCTCTTCCTGCTCCCGGCGGACGATTCGACACAGCGGCTCGGCCGTTCGTTGTTCTTCCTGGTGGGTGCGGGATTCTCGGCGGCCACCGGCTATATCGGCATGTGGCTGGCAGTGCGCAGCAATGTGCGTGTGGCGGCGGCGGCCCGAGAGGCGACGCCCGCACCGGGTGAGCCTGCCAAGGACCTCACCGCGGTCGCGCATGCCGCGACGAAGATCGCTTTCCGTACGGGCGGTGTCGTCGGCATGTTCACCGTCGGGCTCGGTCTGCTCGGCGCCGCGGCGGTCGTGCTCGTCTACACCGACGACGCGCCCAAGGTGCTGGAGGGATTCGGTCTCGGCGCCGCACTGATCGCGATGTTCATGAGGGTCGGCGGCGGCATCTTCACCAAGGCCGCCGACGTCGGCGCGGACCTCGTCGGCAAGGTCGAGCAGGGCATCCCCGAGGACGACCCGCGCAACGCCGCCACCATCGCCGACAACGTGGGCGACAACGTCGGCGACTGCGCGGGCATGGCCGCCGACCTCTTCGAGTCCTACGCCGTCACGCTGGTCGCCGCGCTGATCCTGGGCACTGCCGTCTTCGGCGACGCGGGCCTCGCGTTCCCGTTGCTGGTCCCGGCTATCGGGGTCGTCACCGCGATGATCGGCATCTTCACGGTCGCGCCGCGCCGTTCCGACCGCAGCGGCATGACCGCGATCAACCGCGGCTTCTTCATCTCCGCGGTGATCTCGCTGGTGCTCGTCGCCATCGCGGCGTTCACCTACCTCCCGTCCAGCTACGCGGACCTGGACGGCGCGCCGGAGGACATCCTCGCGCAGGACGGCAACCCGCAGGTGCTGGCCGTCCTCGCGGTCGCCATCGGCATCGTGCTGGCCGCCCTCATCCAGCAGCTGACGGGGTACTTCACGGAGACCAGCCGCAAGCCCGTACGGGACGTCGGCCGGACGTCCCTGACCGGCCCGGCCACGGTCGTCCTCTCCGGGATCTCCCTGGGCCTGGAGTCGGCCGTGTACACGGCGTTGCTGATCGGCCTGAGCGTCTACGGCGCCATGCTGCTCGGCGGCGGCACCCTGATGCTGGCGCTGTTCGCGGTCGCCCTGGCCGGCACCGGCCTGCTGACGACCGTCGGCGTCATCGTCGCCATGGACACCTTCGGACCGGTCTCGGACAACGCGCAGGGCATCGCCGAGATGTCGGGTGACGTCGAGGGCGCGGGCGCGCAGGTGCTCACCGACCTCGACGCGGTCGGCAACACCACGAAGGCCATCACCAAGGGCATCGCCATCGCCACGGCCGTGCTCGCCGCGGCGGCGCTCTTCGGGTCGTACCGCATCGAGCTGTCCAAGGCGCTGGACGAGGAGCTGGGCAGCGTCGGCGCGGCCACGGCCGAGATGCTGGAAGTGCTGGACATCGCCCAGCCCAGCACCCTGGTGGGCCTGATGCTGGGTGCCAGCGTCGTCTTCCTCTTCTCCGGGCTGGCGATCAACGCAGTGTCCCGTTCGGCGGGGGCGGTCGTCTTCGAGGTGCGCCGCCAGTTCCGGGAGAAGCCCGGGATCATGGACTACACGGAGAAGCCGGAGTACGGCCGTGTGGTGGACATCTGCACCAAGGACGCGCTCCGCGAGCTGACCACGCCAGGGCTGCTCGCGGTCTTCGCGCCGATCTGCGTCGGCTTCACCTTCGGAGTCGGGGCGCTCGCCGCGTTCCTCGCGGGCGCGATCGGCGCGGGCACGCTGATGGCCGTCTTCCTGTCCAACTCCGGTGGTGCCTGGGACAACGCCAAGAAGATGGTCGAGGACGGCCATCACGGCGGAAAGGGAAGCGAGGCCCACGAGGCGACGGTCATCGGCGATACCGTCGGCGACCCGTTCAAGGACACCGCCGGACCGGCGATCAACCCGCTGCTGAAGGTGATGAACCTGGTGGCTCTGCTGATCGCCCCCGCCGTGGTGCAGTTCAGCTACGGCGACGACAAGAGCGCGGGGGTGCGTGCGGTCATCGCGCTGCTCTCCGCCGCGATCATCGTCGGCGCGGTGTACGTCTCCAAGCGGCGCGGGATCTCGGTGGGTGAGGAAGACAACACCGAGCGGGTGGCCAAGTCCGGCGACCCGGTGGCCGCCTCCTGAGCGAGACCGGTCAGCCGGCTGGCTGACCAGCCGTAATGTCGGGGTGGGCGGGGCGCGTTGGCGTCCCCGCCCACCCTTCGGTCTGCCTGGGTCGGGTGGCAGGGCGGCAGCGCCGTAGGGTGGCGCAAATGGCGCAACTAGGAGCAGAAGCCTCGCCCGACTCTCCGTGGATGGCCGCCTGGCGTGTAAGTTCCGGGCCGGAAGAGCCACGGAAGGGACCGATCCGGTGAAGAAGAAGCTCACGGCCGCACTGTCCGGCGGTGCGGCACTCGTACTGGCGCTGATGGGTTGCAGCAGCGACGACAGCGACGCGAAGACGGACGACTGGGCCAAGAAGGTCTGCGACCAGGTGAAGCCACAGGTCACGAAGATCCAGAAGGCGAACGCCTCCATCAACGAGGCGTCCCAGCAGAAGAAGTCACCCGAAGAGGTGAAGAAGATCGACTCTGCCGCCTTCCAGAACATCTCCGAGGCGTACAAGGCGCTCGCCGACGCCGTCGACAAGGCCGGCGAGCCGCCCGTGGACAAGGGCGAGAAGCTCCAGACGGACGCGGTCAAGGAGCTGCGGGGGCTCTCCAAGGAGTACGCCGGCCTCAAGACGACGGTCGACGAGATGAGCACCAAGGACCAGGCCGACTTCGCCTCCGGGCTCACGGAGCTGGCGACCAAACTCGGCAAGCTCGGCAAGAGCGGCGACGAGTCGCTCCAGAAGCTCCAGTCCGGCGACCTGGGCAAGGCGATGGCCAAGCAGGAGGGCTGCAAGAGGCCGTCCACGGGGGCCACGCAGGGCGCGTGACGCCCCGTCGGCCCGCGCCGCGCCGCGCTTCCTCCCGTCCCGGAAGTGCCTTAGTTCCCGCCTCGCCCGCCCCGTGTCAGGGCCCCCTGTGCCCGGTGGCGGGCCCTTCCCGGTGCGCCCCGGCGCCGAACATGCCCCGCGCGCCACAATGGATGCCGTGAGTACGCACCCGCTCCCCGAGCCCAGGCCCGAGTCCGTCCGCCGACTGCGCGAGGCACTGCTCGCCACCCGATTCACCGCCGACGGACTGCTGGAGCTGCTCGGCGCCCCCGCCTACACGGCGCTCGCCCGCAGCGAGACCGTCCCGGCGCTGCGCGCCACCCGGGCGGGCGGGCGCCTGGCCACGCTTGTCCAGCTGTTCCTGCTCCAGCAGCCCGTCAGCCGCGAGCGGGTACGGGCCGTGCTGCCGCTGGACGAGGCGCTCGCGGGCGGCTGGCTCACCGACGCGGCCGAGCCCCCGCACACCACCGCGCCCCGCTCCGCCGCAGCCCCCGTCCGCGCGACCGTCGACATCCGCCCCTACAGCGGCCCCGAGGGCCAGGACTGGTGGATCGTCTCCGACCTCGGCTGCGCCGTCGGCGGTGCGGGAGGTGCCGCCGGTGCCGCGCGCCTCTCCGGCGTGCCCCGCCAGGACGTCGTCCTCGGCGTCGGCGGCGCCTCCACCACCCTCGCCGGGATCACCGTACGTACGCCCGTCGCCCGGGTGCTCGACCTCGGCACCGGCTCCGGCCTCCAGGCCCTGCACGCCGCCCAGCACGCCACCCGCGTCACCGCCACCGACGTGAATCCGCGCGCCCTGCGGTTCACCCGCCTCACCCTGGCGCTCTCCGGCGCGCCCGAGGCCGACCTGCGACAGGGCCCGCTCTTCGCGCCGGTGGCCGGCGAGGAGGGCTACGACCTGATCGTCTCCAACCCGCCGTTCGTCATCTCCCCGGGTGCCCGGCTCACCTACCGCGACGGCGGGATGAGCGGCGACGACCTGTGCCGCACCCTCGTCGAGCAGGCCGCCGCGCACCTGGCCGCCGGCGGCTACTGCCAGCTGCTCGCCAACTGGGAGCACCGCGAGGGCGAGGACTGGCGGGACCGGGTGTCCTCGTGGGTGCCCGGCGGCTGCGACGCCTGGATCGTGCAGCGCGAGGTGCAGGACGTCACGCAGTACGCCGAGCTGTGGCTGCGCGACGGCGGCGACCACCTCTGCGACCCGGCCGACTACGCGGCCCGCTACGACGCCTGGCTGGACGAATTCGCGTCACGTGGCACGAAGGCGGTCGGATTTGGCTGGATCACGCTGCGCGCGACGGACGCGGCCCAGCCGTCCGTGATCGCCGAGGAGTGGCCGCACTCCGTCGAGCAGCCGCTCGGGGAGGTCGTACGCGCCCACTTCGACCGGCAGGACTTCCTGCGCGGCACCGACGACGCCGCGCTGCTCGCCTGGCACTTCAAGCTGGCCGACCACGTGGTCCAGGAGCAGGTCGGACTGCCCGGCGCGGAGGACCCCGAGCACGTCGTGCTCCGCCAGCACCGGGGCATGCGGCGCGCCACCCAGGTGGACACCGTCGGCGCGGGGTTCGCCGGGGTGTGCGACGGGTCACTGCCGGCCGGCCGGATTCTGGACGCCATCGCGCAGCTCCTCGGCGAGGACCCCGTCGGGCTGCGCGACCGTACGCCGGAGGCGATCCGGCTCCTGGTCGAGCAGGGCTTCCTGCTGCCGGTCCCGGCGGCGGCGTAGCGTTCACCCGGCGTTCGTGAGTACGTCCACCGCGGGTGCCAGGGTGGCCCGCATGGAAAGCGGACCCGCGGTCCTGGCCGGAGCGTCCTTCGCCGCCTTCGGCGCCGGACTGCTGCTGTGGACGGCGACACGCGCGTGGCGGCACGAGCCCGTCGCCGAGGGGGTGCCGCCGGGTCTGGCCGTGGCGCTGACCGGCGGCTTCGGTGTGCTGGCGGCCGTCGGAGGTGTCTGGATGCTGCTCTCCGCCTGACCGCGTCCGGTCTTCGAGGCGGCAGGAATGGCGGTTGTCGGGTTACCGTTCGAGTGGCGTTGTGGACTTTTCCCGTTTGACATGGGGGCGGGAGGTACCGTCACACTCCGCAGCGACACAGCGACACCGATGCCGACCGGAGAGAAGAGCGAAGTTGTCCCCGACCAGCGAGACCGCGAACGGCGGGCGCCGACTCGTGATCGTAGAGTCGCCCGCCAAGGCCAAGACGATCAAGGGCTATCTCGGCCCCGGCTACGTTGTCGAGGCCAGCGTCGGGCATATCCGCGATCTTCCGAACGGCGCGGCCGAGGTGCCGGCCAAGTACAAGGGCGAGCCCTGGGCCCGCCTCGGCGTGAACGTCGACCATGACTTCGAGCCGCTGTACGTGGTCAACAGTGACAAGAAGGACCAGGTCAAGAAGCTCAAGTCGCTGCTGGCCGAGTCGGACGAACTCTTCCTGGCCACGGATGAGGACCGGGAGGGCGAGGCCATCGCCTGGCACCTCCAGGAGGTACTCAAGCCGAAGGTCCCCGTCCGCCGGATGGTCTTCCACGAGATCACCAAGGACGCCATCCGCGCCGCCGTCGACAACCCGCGCGATCTGAACCAGAAGCTCGTCGACGCCCAGGAGACCCGCCGCATCCTGGACCGCCTCTACGGGTACGAGGTCTCGCCTGTCCTGTGGAAGAAGGTCATGCCGAAGCTCTCGGCGGGCCGGGTCCAGTCCGTGGCCACCCGGCTCGTCGTCGAGCGGGAGCGGGAGCGGATGGCCTTCCGCACCGCCGAGTACTGGGACCTGACCGGCACCTTCGCGACGGGCCGCACCGGCGACGCCTCCGACCCGGGCACCTTCGGCGCGCGGCTGACCGCCGTCGACGGGCGGCGCGTCGCCCAGGGCCGGGACTTCGGCTCCGACGGGCAGCTCAAGAGCGCCAGCGCCACCGCGCGGGTGCTCCAGCTGGACGAGGCCGCCGCCCGCGGGCTGGCCGCGGCGCTGGCGGACACCGCGTTCTCGGTCCGCTCGGTCGAGTCCAAGCCGTACCGCCGCTCCCCGTACGCCCCCTTCCGCACGACCACCCTCCAGCAGGAGGCGAGCCGCAAGCTCGGTTTCGGCGCGAAGGTGACCATGCAGGTGGCGCAGAAGCTGTACGAGAACGGCTTCATCACCTATATGCGCACCGACTCCACGACCCTCTCGGGCACCGCGATCGCCGCCGCCCGCGCCCAGGTCACCCAGCTCTACGGGGCCGACTACCTGCCGGACAAGCCGCGTACGTACAACGCCAAGGTCAAGAACGCGCAGGAGGCGCACGAGGCGATCCGCCCCTCCGGCGACCGCTTCCGCACGCCGGCCGAGACGGGCCTCACCGGTGAGCGCTTCAAGCTCTACGAGCTGATCTGGAAGCGGACCGTGGCCTCGCAGATGAAGGACGCGACCGGCCAGTCGGTCACCGTGAAGGCCGGCGGGCGCAGCTCGGACGGCCGGGACGCCGAGTTCAGCACCACCGGCAAGATCATCAGCTTCCACGGCTTCCTCAAGGCCTACGTCGAGGGCGCCGACGACCCCAACGCCGAGCTGGACGACCGCGAGCGCCGCCTCCCGCAGGTCACCGAGGGCGACGCGCTGAGCGCCCAGGAGATCACCGCCGACGGGCACGCCACCAAGCCCCCGGCCCGCTACACCGAGGCCACCTTGGTCAAGGAGCTGGAGGAGCGGGAGATCGGCCGCCCCTCGACGTACGCCTCGATCATCGGCACCATCCTCGACCGCCGCTACGTCTTCAAGAAGGGCACCGCGCTGGTGCCCTCCTTCCTCTCCTTCGCCGTCGTCGGCCTGCTGGAGAAGCACTTCGGCCGCCTGGTCGACTACGACTTCACCGCCAAGATGGAGGACGACCTCGATCAGATCGCGGCCGGCGACGCCGAGTCGGTGCCCTGGCTGCGGCGCTTCTACTTCGGCGTCGGCGAGGGCGAGGACGCCCCCGGCACCGCCGGAGCAGCCGCCGGAACGGCCGCCGACTCGGGCAACGGCGACGGCGACCACCTGGGCGGCCTCAAGGAACTGGTCTCCGACCTCGGCGCGATCGACGCGCGGGGTATCTCCTCGTTCCCCATCGGCGACGGCATCATGCTGCGCGTGGGCCGCTACGGCCCGTACGTGGAGAAGCCGTCGGAGAACCCGGACGAGCCCGGCCAGCGCGCCGACGTGCCCGACGACCTCCCGCCGGACGAGCTGAGCGTCGCCTACGCCGAGGAGCTGCTCGCCAAGCCGAGCGGCGACTTCGAACTGGGCGCGGACCCGGAGACGGGGCGGCAGATCGTCGCCAAGGACGGGCGGTACGGCCCGTACGTCACCGAGGTGCTGCCCGAGGGCACGCCGAAGACGGGCAAGAACGCGGTCAAGCCGCGTACGGCCTCCCTCTTCAAGTCGATGTCCCTCGATTCGGTGACGCTGGCGGACGCGCTCAAGCTGCTGTCCCTGCCCCGCGTCGTCGGTACGGACCCCGAGTCGGGCACCGAGATCACCGCGCAGAACGGCCGCTACGGGCCCTACATGAAGAAGGGGACGGACTCGCGCTCGCTCGAGTCCGAGGACCAGCTCTTCACCATCACGCTGGACGAGGCGCTGGCGATCTACGCCCAGCCCAAGCAGCGCGGCCGGGCCGCGGCCAAGCCGCCGCTCAAGGAGCTGGGCACCGACCCGGCGAGCGAGCGTCCGGTGGTCGTCAAGGACGGCCGGTTCGGCCCGTACGTCACCGACGGTGAGACCAACGCGACGCTGCGCCGGGACGACGAGGTCGAGACGATCACCGCCGAGCGGGCGTACGAACTGCTGGCCGACAAGCGGGCGAAGGGGCCGGTCAAGAAGAAGGCGACGGCGAAGAAGACCGCTGCCAAGAAGGCACCCGCCAAGAAGGCCCCGGCGAAGAAGGCTGCGGCCAAGAAGACGGCGGCGAAGAAGACCGCTGCCAAGAAGGCCCCCGCCAAGAAGACGGCCGCGGCGAAGAGCGCCGCAGGCGAGGCCCCGCCGGCCGAGTAGTCCGCCCGAGTAGCCCGTCGAACGGTCCGCGCAGGTCCGGCCGCGGCCCCGCCCAATTGTTCGGGCGGGGCCGCTCCGTGTCGGCGGCTGGCTATACGCTGGCAGGATGACGCGTGCAGAGCAGCCAACAGGCGTGGCCCCCGGCGGGCCCGCCGCAGACGACGCCCTCGCTGCGGAGTCCCGTGAGCGCGCCGTGCGGGCACTCCTGCGCTACGGGCCGCTCCGGCGGCTGTGGAGCGCCCAGTTCACCGGGGGGATCGGCGACGCGCTCGCCGTCCTTGTGCTGTTGCTGCTCGCGCTCCAAGCGGCCGACCTCGCCCCGCTCGTCGGCGGTGAGGCGGTCTTCGGCGGCGGTTACCAGGGCTTCGCGTTCGCCGTCGCGGCGGTCCTGGGCACCCGGATGCTGGCGACGTTCCTCTTCGGCGCCGTACTGCTCGGCCCGCTCTCCACGCTGACCGCACCCGGCGGCCCGCTCGACCGCCGCTGGACGATGATCGGTGCCGACGGCTTCCGTGCCGTCGCCCTCATCATCGCCCCGCTGTGGATCGACTGGACCCCGTCGAGCGCCTTCGCCGTCCTCCTCGTCACCGTCTTCGTGACGGGCGTCGCCGAGCGCTTCTGGACGGTGGCCAAGGACGGCGCCGCCCCGGCGCTGCTCCCCGCGCCGCCCCCCGAGGGTGCGGCCGTCCGCCCCCTGCCGGACCATCAGGACGCCCTGCGGCGGCTGTGGCTGCGTACGGGCTTCGTCGCCCTCCCGGTCGCCGCCGCCGCGCTGGTCGCCGTCACGCTCGTGAGCAACCTGCTCGGCGCCGGCATCGACTGGTTCGACACGCACCAGGTGGCCCTCGCCTCCTACGTGGCCGCCGGGCTGTTCGCCGCCTCGCTCTCCGTCCTCTACTTCCTGGAGCTGCCGGAGACCGAGACGCCGCGCCCGCGCTCGCCGCTGGAAGGGCTGCGCCGCCCCCGCTCGGGCGAGGTCCCGGACCGCGGGCGCACCGGCTCCCTCCCGCTCTTCGTCGTCGCCTGCGCGGCCATCGCCGCCGCCATCGCCGCCGCCGTCTCCCTCGCCGCGCTGCACGCCGCGGACCTGGGCGGCGGCCCGGTCAGCTTCGGGCTGCTCGTCCTCGCGCTCACGGGCGGCACCGCCGCGGGCATCCGCCTCGCGCCCCGTACGCTGCCCGCGCTCTCCCGGCGCAGGCTGCTCGCCCTGGCCATCGGGGTTACCGGCATCGTGCTGCTGGCGGCCGGCCTCACCCCCGATCCGGCGACGGTGCTGGCGCTCGTCCTCGCTGCCGGAATCACCGCCGGCGTCGCCGCGCACACCGGGCACACGCTGCTCGAGCAGGAGACCGAGACGTTCCGGGTGCCCCGTACGACGGAGCACCTCCAGGCGGTCGTCCGGCTCTCGATCGCGCTGGCCGCCGTCATCGCCCCGCTGCTGGCCGGGGTCATCGGCCCGCACCGCATGGAGAACGGCGCCTTCGTCTTCGCGCACGGCGGCGCCGCCTTCACCCTGATGCTCGTCGGCGCCCTGCTGCTGCCCGTCGCGGCGCTCCTGCTGGGCCGCGCGGACGACCGTGCCGGCGTGCCGCTGCGGCATGACCTGCGGGACGCCTTCGGCGGCTCCGGCCCCACCCAGGCGCCCGCCGCGCAGGGCTTCTTCCTCGCGGTCGAGGGCGGCGACGGCGCGGGCAAGTCGACCCAGGTCGAGGCCGTCGCCCAGTGGATACGGAACAAGGGCCACGAGGTCGTGGTCACCCGAGAGCCGGGCGCGACCCCCATCGGCAAGCGCCTGCGGTCCATCCTGCTGGACGTCTCCTCGGCCGGTCTCTCCGACCGCGCCGAGGCCCTGCTCTACGCCGCCGACCGCGCCGAGCACGTCGACTCGGTGGTCCGTCCGGCGCTGGAGCGCGGCGCCGTCGTCGTCTCGGACCGCTACACCGACTCCTCCGTCGCCTACCAGGGCGCGGGCCGCGAGCTGTCGCCGACGGAGGTCGCGCGGATCTCCCGCTGGGCGACGGACGGCCTCGTCCCGCACCTGACGGTGCTGCTCGACATCTCGCCGGAGACGGCCCGGGAGCGCTTCACCGAGGCGCCGGACCGGCTGGAGTCGGAGTCCCACTCGTTCCATCAGCGGGTGCGCGCCGGATTCCTGGCGCTGGCCGCCGCCGACCCCGCGCGCTACCTCATCGTGGACGCCGGGCAGGAGGCGGAGGACGTCACCACCGTCGTCCGGCACCGGCTCGACCAGGTGCTGCCGCTCTCCGAGGCCGAGATCAAGGCCCGCGAGGAGGCGCGCCGCGCGGCCGAGGAGGAGGCCCGCAGGCTGGCGGAGGAGGAGGCCGCGCGCAAGGCCGAGGAGGAGCGCCTCGAGCGCGAACGGCAGGCGCAGATCGCCCGGTTGCGCGCAGAGGAGGAGGAGCGCAAGCGCCGCGAGGCCGAGTTGGAGCGGCAGCGCGAGGAGGCCCGCCGTGCCGAGGAGGCTCGGCAGGCGGCCGAGGAGGCCCGGCTGCGCGCCGAGGAGGAGCGCAAGCGGCGTGAGGCCGAGGAGGAGCAGCGCCGCCAGGAGCAGGAGCGGCTGCGCCGCCGTGCCGAGGAGGAGGCCCGGCTGCGCGCCGAGGCCAACGAACGGCGCCTGGAGAAGCAGCGCAAGGCCGAGGAGGCGCTGCTCCGGGCGGAGCGGGTCCGTGCGGCCGAGCGCGAGGCGGAGGCGGCAGCCGCCGCTGCGGCCGAGGCGGCCCGGGTGGAGGCGGCCCGGGCCGAGGCGGCAGCCGCGGAGGCGGCCGAGCGTGAGCGCGCGCACCCGGACAACGCGTCCACGGCGCAGATCCCCGTCGTCGGCGGACCGGACGACTCGGATGCCGAGAGCACCCAGGAGGTGCCGCGCCCGCAGACCGACGCCGACGCGGCGCAGACCGTCCAGATCCCGCGCGTCGCCCCGCAGGAGGACGAGACGACCGTCATGCCGGCCGTGCGGCCGGAGGGCCCGGGAGAGGCGGAGCGCACCCGGGAGCTGCCGCAGCTGCCGGAGGACGCGGTGCCGGGCGGCGGCACCCCGCAGCCCGGCGCGCGGCGGCGCCGTCCCGAGTGGGCCGAGGAGACCCCGCTGGACGACATGCCGACGCTGGCCGACGAACTGCTCGGCCCGCGCGAGGACGCGGACGAGGAGCGGCGCGAGGACGGCGCGGAGGACGGCGCGGAGGACGGGCGCCGCCGCCGCTGACCGCAGGGCCGGGCGCCGGTGCGGCGCGGTGTGCGCGGCGCGGTGTGTCAGTGGCGTCGCGCACAATGGGTCCGGTGCGGTCCGTACGGCGTGTCCGGGCCGTGGAGCAGCGGAGCAGCGGCGTACGCAGTCGGGAGAGCCATGCCGGTATGGGACGACCTGGTCGGGCAGGACCGCGTGATCACGCAGCTGGCCGCCGCCGCCCGGGACGCGGACGCGTACGCCACCGGCGGCGCCCCGGCCGCCGGTGGGAGCGCGCTCAGCGGCTCGTCCATGACACACGCCTGGCTGTTCATCGGGCCGCCAGGCTCCGGCAGGTCCACCACCGCGCGCGCCTTCGCGGCGGCGTTGCAGTGCGTCAGCCCCGACCGCGCGCTCGGCGGCCGGCCCGGCTGCGGCTTCTGCGACGGCTGCCACACGACGCTGGTGGGCACGCACGCCGACGTCGAGTTCGTCCGTACGGACCTGCTCACCATCGGCGTCAAGGAGACCCGGGAGCTGGTGCGCCGGGCCCAGCTCTCTCCGGCGGGCGGGCGCTGGCAGGTCATCGTCATCGAGGACGCCGACCGGCTCACCGAGGGCGCGGGGAACGTCCTGCTGAAGGCCGTCGAGGAGCCCGCGCCCCGTACGGTCTGGCTGCTCTGCGCGCCCTCCACGGAGGACGTGCTGCCCACGATCCGGTCGCGCTGCCGCACGCTGGGGCTGCGTACGCCGCCCGTGGAGGCCGTCGCCGAGGTGCTGGTGCGGCGCGACGGCATCGAGCCGGAGACGGCCGCCGTCGCCGCCCGCGCCACGCAGGGCCACATCGGGCGGGCCCGCCGGCTCGCCACCGACGAGCGGGCGCGGGAGCGCCGGGCCGCCGTGCTGCGGCTGCCGGGGCGGGTGGCAGATGTGGGGGAGGCGCTGAAGGCCGCGCAGGAGCTGGTCGACGCCGCGGCGGAGGACGCCAAGCAGGCCGGTGACGAGCGGGACACCCAGGAGACGGAGGCGCTGCGTGCCGCGCTGGGCGGCGCCGAGGGGAAGCGGATGCCGCGCGGGACGGCGGGGGCGATGAAGGAGCTGGAGGACCGCCAGAAGCGGCGCGCGACGCGGACGCAGCGCGATTCCCTGGACCTGGCCCTCACCGACCTGACGAGCTTCTACCGCGACGTGCTGGCGCGGCAGCTGGGCTCTGGCGTCGCGCTGGCCAACGACGAGGTCCGGCCGGCGGTGGAGCGGCTCGCCGCCGCGTCCCGACCGGAGCACACGCTGCGGCGTATCGAGGCCATCCTCGACTGCCGCCAGGCCCTCGACCGGAACGTCGCGCCGCTGCTCGCGGTCGAGGCACTGGCGATGTCGCTACGGGCGGGCTGACACCCCGTCCGGATACGCTCGTGAGCGATCATGAGACCCCGCACGCGCGACGCCTCCGGCGCCTGTACGGTGCCGCACTGCTAGGGATTGGGCGCAATGGACACCAGGCGACTCCTCCGGACGACCTCGACCCTGTTGGTGGCGGCCGTGCTGCTGGTCCCGGGCTGCTCGTCCGGGGGCGGCGACGGGGACTCGGAGGGCGAGGGCGGGCGCAAGGACGCCGCCCCCACCACCACCCGCGAGCCCGGCGGCGGCGCCGAGCCGCTCAAGGCGCTTCCCGCCAAGGTCCCCGCCGAGCTGGCGCCCTACTACGAGCAGAAGCTCACCTGGCGCGACTGCGGAGCCCCCGGCTTCCAGTGCACCACCCTGCGGGTCCCGCTCGACTACGAGCAGCCGGACGACGACGCGCGCCTTGAGCTCGCGGTCTCCCGTAAGAAGGCGGGCGGGGACGGGGAGCGCATCGGCTCGCTGATGGTCAACCCGGGCGGTCCGGGCGGCTCCGCGATCGACTACCTCCAGCAGGCGGCGGCGATCGGCTTCCCGGCCGAACTGCGCGAGCGCTACGACCTGGTGGGCATGGACCCGCGCGGAGTGGCCCGCAGCGAGCCCGTCGAGTGCCTCTCCGACCGCGAGATGGACGCCTACACGCGGGTCGACCAGACCCCGGACGACGCCGCGGAGACGGACGCGCTGGTCGACGCGTACCAGGGCTTCGCCAAGGGCTGCGAGCAGCGCTCCGGCGGCCTGCTCGGGCACGTCTCCACGATCGAGGCGGCCCGCGACATGGATGTGCTGCGCGCGGCGCTGGGCGACCGGAAGCTGTACTACTACGGAGCGTCGTACGGCACCTTCCTCGGCGCCACCTACGCCGGGCTCTACCCCAAGAACACCGGCCGCCTCGTACTGGACGGGGCGATGGACCCCTCGCTGACCGCCCACGAGCTGAACGTGCAGCAGACCGGCGGCTTCGACACCGCCTTCGAGGCGTTCGCCAAGGACTGCGTCCGCCGCTCCGACTGCCCGCTGGGCGGCAAGAGCGCCAAGGACGCGGCGGCCAGGCTGAGCGCCTTCTTCAAGAAGACCGACGCCAAGCCCGTGGCCACCGGCGGGCCGCGCACGCTCACCGAGTCGCTGGCCACCACCGGCGTGATCCAGTCGATGTACGCCGAGGCGCTCTGGCCGCAGCTGCGCGAGGCGCTGTCGGCGGCGATGAAGGGCGACGGCAGGGGCCTGCTCGCCCTGGCCGACGGCTACTACGAGCGGGAGCCGGACGGCAGCTACGGCAGCATCATGTTCGCCAACCCGGCGGTGAACTGCCTGGACCTGCCGCCCGCCTTCTCCGGCCCGGAGGAGGTGGAGAAGGCGGTGCCCGAGTTCGAGAAGGCGTCCTCCGTCTTCGGCCGCGGCTTCGCCTGGGCCTCCCTGGGCTGCGCCTACTGGCAGCAGGAGCCCACGGGCGAGCCGCATCACATCGAGGCCGACGGCGCGGCGCCGATGGTCGTCGTCGGCACCACCCGCGACCCGGCCACCCCGTACATCTGGGCCCAGGGCCTGGCGGGCCAGCTGTCCTCGGCCCGGCTGCTGACCTTCGAGGGCGACGGGCACACGGCGTTCATGGGCAACGACTGCATCGACTCCGCGATCACCGGCTACCTCCTGGACGGCAAGGCCCCCGACGACGGCAAGCGCTGCACCTGACCCCGCCCGCACGCCCCTCCGCGCGCCCCCCCGCGAAAGGCGGTCGGACCACCCCGCAGACCTGTGTAAACTGTTCCCGCTGCGCCCGCTTGCCGGAGCACCAGCAAGCCGCCTTAGCTCAGTCGGCCAGAGCGACGCACTCGTAATGCGTAGGTCGGGGGTTCGACTCCCCCAGGCGGCTCCACCAAACCCCAGGTCACACACCCCGTGACCTGGGGTTTTTGCTTGCTCAGGGCGCGACACCTCTCACGTCTGTGGTGCCGTCGGTTTGCTTGCGTGAGCGATGCGTGAGCGCGTGAGCTTCGTGACCCAGTGTCGCCCACCAGGAACAGCCTGCAATGAATCGCCGGGCGGCCGAACCCAGACAGTCGGAAGACGCAGCACATAGCAACCGACAGCTCGCGATCTCTCGTTGTCAGAGGAAAGTGCGACACTCTTCTCTATGGCACTGCGGTCACCCATCTACCTCGACACTGAAACTCTGCTCGCTCAGGCGGAGTACCACGAAATTCCCATAGCGCCCAGCCAGGCGGAGGTCGTTGAGAAGACTGTGCGCAAGAGGTCCGGAGGCGGAAAAGCCAGCATCTCCGGCCTTGGATTGGACGCCTCTGTGGGTACCGATGTAGAGCGCCAGTCGACCTACAGCCTGCAGCCGAGGGAACTCGCCACGGTGAGCAAGGTGATCGACTCACTGATCGCCGAGTCCGCAGTCACGGTCAACCCAGAAGGTGATACAGCTCTCACAAGAGATGCCCTCATTGAGATCGAAGGACGCACACGCATCACCGCAGCGAGTCTGGCCGGCAAGATGTTCTTTATCTTTCGTCGACTCATGGAGGCTGCGGAAGGGGACCTGGACAGCATCCTCAACTTCAGTGCCGATGACCTTCCAGTTGTCGAGCAGTTCAGGCAGGTCTACCTGAGGAATGAGCTGCTCCCCATTCCGATCTTGTTGGAGTTGGCGGATTCATCCTTGCCGCACAAGGTCTACATCAACGTGCGACCTGACCACTTCATCGATGACGCGTCAGCCAACAGGGTCGAGGGTGATGTTCGCGTTCTCGGAAGCATTAGGCGGCTGATCCCAGGAGGTGACGAAGGGTATTTTGGTGCCGAGGAATGGCTACTTCACGGCTGGGAACACATGATGCGGCGCACGCTCATGACTCAAATCGACGAAGTCGTGAGAGATGTAGTAAGTGAGCTGCAGCTAAATCTGCCGTCCGAGGACGTCCATGCCTATATCGCGGGACCAGCCGTCGTCGTAGATGCGATAGCGCTCTACTGAAGGTTCTCTGCGAGCCTCATGTCCTGCCGGTCGGTGTAGCCACCTACCCCGACTCAATCCTGAGCCCTGCCTAACCGTCATCGCAGCATGGTGATCGAGTAAGGAGGCCATGTCCCATGGCGATCACCCCGTATCCCACTTCGGGATTCCTTCGGCCCACCAAGGGGGACACCGGGCAGGACTCGGTCATCCCGTGTATGGGTCCAGGGTGATGAAGGTCCGCCTGGCGTCGGCCAGGGTTTGGCGGAGGTCGAAGGATGTCGAGCGGATCAGGGGTATCGGGTAGCTGGGGTAGGCATCGGCGTGCGCGGCAGCCGTGATCAGTTGACAGGTGGCGAGGACCGTGGTCAGTAGGCTGGTGGTGAAGAGGGTCTGAGGGTCTGGGGTGGTAGGGGTGTTGGGGCGGACCAGAACGGCAACGATGCTGCGGTGCCAGGGAAGGGCCAGCCCGTTGGGGAGTGCCAGGGCGCGGGCGAGGGCCTTGGCTAGGCGGCCTATGGCATCGGGGGAGGTAGCCTGCGTATTGCCCCAGATGCGGGCCAGCAGGGAATTGCCGTGCCGCACGCTGGGACGGTATGAGGACGGGTTGAGTACCTCGCGTCGTGCGTGTCGTACACTCTCGAGGAAGTCACCAAAGGATCCGTACGTGTCCTCGTCGCGCTTCACCCGGTCCCAGAAACTGGCCGTTACCGACTTGTTCCGCGCGTGCACCGACTGGAGCCGCTCCAGCATGGCCCCTTCCAGGGCAAATATGAGGTGGCAGAGCTGGTCGACGGAAGCTTCTTCCGAGTTGAGAGGGCAGGCGATGCGCCAGGTGAGGTCCTCGATCATGACCGTGGCCAGTCGGCCGCCGAGTCGCGGAAACCAAACCGGGAGGCTGACCGGGGAGGAGATTTGGGGGAAATCCAGAGTGCTGCGCGCCAGCAGGACCACTGCCCGCCGGTCTGAGGTGTCGTTGCCGATCAGGTGCTTTTCACAAGCCTCTTGGTTGTTCTGGAGCAGTTCGACGAAATCGTCGAGTACTGCATTGGTGTTGTCGAAGCGGGTCTTGCGCACCACCAAGACCACGACGGGATGGCCCGCGAGGTGTTCCTGTACCTCTCGGGCGTAGTCGGCCCGGTTCTCGCGAACCTGGAACCAGAACCCGCTGAGCTCACTGTCCGACGCGGCGAGCCGGTCCCTGATCTCGGCGGCAAGGCGGCCTGGTGGGAGCTGCTCGTCGGCGAAGGTCGTAGGGATCATGCGGCCACTTCTCCTTGGGTAGTCGCGGCGATTCGGCCCAGCAGACGGATCTTGGGCCAGACCCATTCGTCGTCGTGGTTGAGGAAGTTGCTCTCCGTTGCACTGGACAGCAGGCGGTCCGCGGTGATCCCGGTACTCGGACCGAGCCGCGCGACGATTTCGGTGAAGTCGTTCATGCTGCATCGCATGCTCTCCGGTGAAGCGCGAACGATCTCACTCAGACAGCGGTACACAGAGCGCAGCCATACCGTATCCGTGCCTTGACGCTCACCCATCGCCTCGGAGGCCGCCCTCCGGAAGAATTCGTACTCCCGGCTGCGTGCGATGTGGCTCACGCGTAGCCGCAGTTCGGCGAACTCCGTGGCATCTTCCTGCTTGAGGTGCAGGTCGGACTGACGCCGTTCCTGCTTGATGAGGAAGTCGACGAAGTCGCGAAGCAGGTTCACGGTGAGCCACGGGTGGCCAGCCGTCTCCGCGTAGACAGAGTCGATGAAGCCTGCGTCCAGGGACACTTGCTGGCTCAGCACCTTCTGCATGAACCGGGCGAACTCGCTGTCCTCCGAGCCGCTTTCGTGTGCGAACAGCGGGAAGGGATCCTGACGGACGTACGGACTGAGCTGATTCTGTTCCATCAAGATGAAATGTGCGTCAGGCTGCTGCCCGAGGAACACCAGAAGGTTTTCCCTGGCGAACTGGACCATCTGGTTGAGAAGGGGCTGGACCACCGTGTACCTCATGCCGGGGTCACGCCTTAGGGCTTGTTCAAGGACCCCGAAGAGGGTTTCGTACTCGTCGAGGACGAACACTGTGCGCCTGCTGTCCGGCGCCGCGCCGTCCGCACAGTGGTTGACCAGCCGCGCGAAGAACGTGCCGGGAATCCGACGGCCCTCGTCTAGGGCGTCGCAGATACGCTCGTAGCAGTCGCCGTCGTTGGCGAGTTCACCAGTGGAGGAGCAGGTCTGGCTGACCACGACCGCCTCCCCGGTCGTCGAGGCGAGATCGAAGCCAGCGGTGGTCTTGCCGCTGCGCCGCACACTGCACCAGAGTCGAACACCGTTGCGACTCTCGAAGGTCCGGAGTAGATCGTGCACGCTGTGCCGGTGCACGCGGTAGTACCTGAGTTTGCCGGGTTCCTCCAGCGGGAAGTCGCGGGCCAGGTTGACCTGGAGGCGCTGGTTGCGCACAGACGCGGTGCCCTGCCGGTAGGAGCGGCCCACCAGGAGCTCGAGTACCTGGTCGCGTGTCTGTGCGATGGACTCGGAGGCGGGCTCCCCTGGGACGACGACAGCCTCTCTCAGCCGCCCGTCCTGCTCGATGAAGGCCCGTAGGTCGGACGGAAGCGGCGCCACGATGACGGCGACCCCTCGCCTGTGGGCCTCCTCCAGGTCGCGTCGGTTGACATAGCCACCGTCGAGGTAGCACTGCACCTCGATCATTTGCTGGTATGGCGACCGGGTGGACGGGCGGAGAGAAATGTCGAGTCGCTGCTCCGCTAGGGAGTACTGGGACAGGGCCGGCAGCGGTACGTGCTGGCGATTGACGCCCAACCGATCGAACGCTGACACGGTAGGCAGGACGCTGCTCAGCAGGCCGTGAATAACGTGCTTGCGGCCGATCTGCTGCTGGAGTAGGAGCACATCGTCCATGACAAGGAAGGGCAGCGTGTGGAACCAGGCCCGTGTGTGATCCAGGAGGACGTCCCGCCCGGTGAGGTTGCCGAAGTCGACTCGGGCGTAACCCACGATGATGCTGAACAGCATGCAGGAGTTCAGAGCGCGGAGGTCGCGTGCTGATTCGAGGTCCATGGCGGTGGGCAGGCGCGTGGAGTAGAACTCGATAGGCAGGTCGAGGAACCGCTGCAGGCCATTGAGTGATTTCACCAGGGCGTACTGCTCAGACTCGCCCTGTCCGATCTGATAGTTGAAGCCCTTCTGGAAGATGTCCTGCGCGTGTCCGGACAGGGCGAGGGCGATCTTTGGGAGCAGCGTCCTGGCTTCTTCCTGGCCCGCCAGACGGTCTAGGAAGGAGGTGAAATCCTCGGCGAGGCGGTTCCGGTAATAGGTAGACCACTGGAAGATGTGCCGGTCGCTGAGATCTTGGAGGGCCTCAAGGAACTCCTCCAGCCAGCCCTCCTCTGCGGTCTCGACCTGCGCCAACTCTTCGGGCGCCAGCGCCTCCGAGGGTGGCGGCCCGTGCAGCTTCTCGTCGAGACGGGCCAGCAGGGCGTTCCGGCGTTTCTTCAGGAATGCGTGTGTGAACACGGTCCGAATCCGGGCCTCCCACTCGGCCAGGTCATGGATGGGAAGGCTCCCTATCAACCCGTTGGCCAGATCCTGCGCCTGGTCAGGCTTGACGGCCCTGCACAGTCCTTCGATCTCACGCAGAGCAGCGTCGACAGTGGACATCCACCACCCGTTCTGAAGGGCCGTCACCTGACTCGGAAAGCCTATAGGAGAGGTCGCGCTGCAGTGGGGGAAGTCGCATCTCCGGTGGTCCCGTCGGCTCGCGGCCGGGGAAGTAGGGGACTGCTGCATGCGTGGATGAGGTCGAGTCTCATGCTCAGAGGGCCGCGGCGGGCTTCAAGGCGGTCTAGCACTGGATGGGTCAATCGGTGCCCAGTCGGCTTCGTTGGGGGCGCCGGTGCGGTAGGCCCGTTCGATCTCGGTAACGATCTTGTGCCCAAGTCTTTCCGGATGGTTCAGGGGCGGCGGTCGAGATGCTGCGAAGGTGGCTTCCGTGCACGGAGGAGCCGCGAACCCTATTGCTTGGACTTCTTTCGCTTGCTCTTCCTCTTGCCCTCGGCCTGCGCCTTCTTGGCTCGCTTGGCCTTCTTGCGGGCCTTCTCCGCCTTGCGCGCGGCCTCTTCCGCCTCTGCCTTCCGCTGGAGCGGCACCAGCTTGGCGGTGGCCTCGGCGGCGTTCTTGCCGACGTGAGGGAGGACGCTCTGGTAGATGTCCCGCGTGATCCGGGTGTCGCTGTGGCCGAGGGTGTCGGACACGATCTTGACGTCGACGCCGGCGGCGAGCATGAGCGTGGCCGCGCCGTGGCGGAGGTCGTGGAGCCGGATTGGCGGGAGGCCGGAGGCGGCGACGAGGCGTTCGAAGAGGTCGGTGACCTTGCCGGGGTGCAGCCAGGAGCCGTCTTCCTGGGTGAAGACCAGACCCGTCTCCACCCAGGCTGACCCCCACTCGACGCGGTCGGCCTGTTGCTGCTTGCGGTGGCGCTTGAGGACGCGGACCGTGTCGTCGTCGAGGGCGACGACGCGAAAGCCGCTGTCCGTCTTGGGCTCGGACGCCTCGACCTCCCAGCCGTCCTGTACGAGCTGGCCGATCACGGTGAGGGAGTGCCGGTCGAGGTTGGTCTCCGACCAGGGCTGCCCGCACGTCTCACCGCGTCGCAGGCCGCGGAAGGCGATCAGGTGCCACATGGCGTACAGGCGGTCTTCGGCGACGAAGTCGAGGAAGGCGCCGGTCTGTTCCGGTGTCCAGACCATGACGGGGGAGGGCTTCTCGCCGGTCTGCTGCCACCTGGCGACCCGCTCGTCCGTCCACACCAGCGCCTTCGGCCGACGGACGGGGTCGATCTCGACGTGGGCTGCCGGGTTGAACGTGATGATCTGCTGGCCGATCGCGTCGTTCAGGGCGGCGCGGAGCGTGGCCTTGATGTGCTGGCGCGTGGAGGGCCCGGTGACGCGGCGGAAGGGAGGCATCGCGGCGATCGCCGCCTTCATGGCCTTGCGGCGGGCCCGGTTCCTTGCGCCCTTCCACGGGATGGTCGCAAGCTCTTCTACCGCCGCGCGCCGCTGGGCGTTCTGCTCCAGGAGTTCGGCGTTGGCGTCGGCGATGGCGGTGAACATCTCGCTGAGGTGGCTCACACGCAGCCGGTCGAGGCGCCGGCCGCCGATGCGGGGCTTGAGGTGCACCCGGATGTCGGTCTCGTAGCGGCTGATGCCTGACTTCCGGATGCGCTTGCCCGCTAGCCACCTGTCCAGCCACTCGCCCACGGTGAGGCTGCCGACCAAGTCCTGCCCGGCTTTGAGTCGCCGCCGGGTCTCCTCCACGTCGGGGACGGGCAGCTTGTCGCGGCTGACCTCGGCCAGCATTTCGGCGATCAGCTGAACGCCCTCGGGGTCGTCGCCGTCAGCGAGCCCGAGCAGGGCGCGTACGTGGTCGAGATCGGCCTGCGCGGCCTTGAGGCTGCCGTACCCGCCTCGGGCGAAGGAGCGTCGGCGGCCGTCCTCGTGAGGCGGCAGCTCCTGGCGTATGGAGTAGGTGCAGTGGTTCCTGCTGTTTCGCCTGGGACAGGAGGAGCCGAGTTCCTTGCCGGTCTTGGGGTCGCGGCAGGAGCAGCGGCGGTAGGTGGAGCCCTTCAAAGGCGTTCCTCCGGGGTGGTTCCGGGTTCGGTTTCTGGTGGGTCGACGTCGCCCAGTGCGGGTGGCAGGTCGGGTGGGGTAGCGCCCTCCTCGCGGAGTTCGCGGCGTAGGTGGCGAAGGGTGTACTTGGCGGAGGTGGCCTGGTCGGCGTACTTGGTTCGCTTGCGCTCGGCTTCTTCCTGCTGGGCGCGGGTGGTTGCCGTCCTGGTGGTGAACCGTGCCTGTTCTTCCTCTTCCAGCGAGGCGAGGGCGGTGCGTACGAGGCTGGCGTGGTGCTCGAATTCGGGGACGAGGCCCGCGTCGTACATGGACACCTCCTGCTCGCCGGTGAAGCGCCGCAGGGCGTCCCAGGTGGGGATGAGGTCGTGGAAGGGGAGTTCCTGGGTCTGCTCGACGTATCCGACCGGGAAGATCAGGCAGACCGGGTACGTGTCCAGGGCCGCGGCCAGGACCATGACGTCCACCAGCGGGAGGTTGGCCCGGCGCCCCGACTCCATGTTGGCGATCACGTTGCGCGGGATGGGGTGACCGAGCCGCTCGCACGCGTCCGCCAGCTCCTGCGCGCTCCACCCCATCTCCCTCCTTCTCCGCCGGACTTCGCCGGCGACGTTGGCCTTGACCCGGTCCGCCCACTCCGGGACGTCGTCCTCATCAGCATCCAAACTGCACTGTGTCATACAGACACATTAGCTTCCCGAAGATGGTTGGTAGACGCCTGGAGCCGAACGTGAGGGCCACGTTCGCCGAGGGCTGTGCTGAAAGGGACGCACTGCATGCGCGAAAACGCGACGGCCGGACCCGCGAAGGGCTCGAAGGGGATGAGCCGGGAGGAGCTGCTGGCCCTTCCGGTGGCTATTGATCTGGACACAAGTAACCGGGCGCTGGGGCTCGGACGCAGCAAAGGCTACGAGTTGGCGAAGCGGGGTGCGTACCCGTGCAAGGTGCTGCGGCTCGGCAACGCCTATCGGGTCGTGACCGCGGATCTGCTCGGCCTGCTGGGGATGGCGGCTTGAAGGGGCGGCACCGTAGCAGGCGGTTCTGCGCTGAGCTGACACAGAAGCGCTGGACTGTTGCCGGGGATGGACGTACGGTCCGTGTTCCCCCGCGACGGCCTGGTGCCCGCGAGAAGGGGACGGGCCCCCGGCGGCGCAACGCCGGAGGCCCCAGCAACCCCGAACGGCCCGTGAAGAACCAACTCGGCGGCAAGGGCGCGCAAGCCCGCCACCGCCAGACGAGGAGCTGCCCTGTGGAACCTGCCGGACCCGAGCCCTATTCCGAGCCGAGCAAGACTTCGTGGCCGCCGGTCGCCACTCCCGGCAGACCTGGCTGCCACGCAGATGAAGTCGGCGCGACCACCGACGGCAGTACCTCAGACCCGCTCTCGACGGACCGGCCTGCGGATGAGGAGGTAGAGCCTGATCCCGAGCCGACGGACGGCTCGGAACTGCTGGACGAACTGCGGTCGCAGATAGCCAAGTTCGTGATCCTGCCTTCGGCGGAGGCACTGGACGCGGTCACGCTGTGGGTGGCGGCGACACATCTGCAGCCCGCGTGGCAGCACGCGCCACGGCTCGCGGTGGTCGGACCGGCGAAGCGGTGCGGCAAGTCGAGACTGCTGGACGTGCTGACCGAGACGGTGCATGAGCCGATGCTCACGATCAACCCCACACCGGCGGCGGTCTTCCGCTCGATTACCGAGGAGCCACCCACCCTCCTCGTGGACGAGGCGGACACCATCTTCGACACGCCGAAGCAGGCGGAGAAGAACGAGGAGATGCGCGGCCTGCTCAACGCGGGCCACCAACGCAACCGGTTCGTCACCCGGGTCGTCGGCAACGATCACACCCCGCACCGGTTCGCCACCTTCGCGATGGCGGCCCTCGCGGGGATCGGCGACCTGCCCGACACGGTCATGGACAGGTCGGTGGTGATCCGTATGCGGCGTAGGGCCGAGGGCGAGAAGGTCAAGCCCTTCCGCTCCCGCCGCGACATCCCCGCGCTGCATGATCTTCGCGACCGCATCGCCGCCTGGGCGAGGCCGCTACTCGATGAAGCCGCGGGTCTGGAACCGGAGCTGCCGGTCGAGGACCGCGCGGCCGACACCTGGGAGCCCCTGGTGATCGTCGCCGACCTGGCCGCCGAGTCTTGGCCACGCCGGGCCCGCGCGGCATGTGCGCGGATGGTCGCCGCCGAAGTGGCAGCCGAGGAGGACCACCCCAGCGGTGCGCGGATCCTCGCCGACATCCGCCGGGTTTTCGCCGCCCAGCGTGAGGTCGACAGCCTCTCCACCGAGGAACTCCTCCACCATCTACGCCAGGACCCCGAGAGCCCCTGGGCGGAATGGGGGCGCAGCGGGCTGACCGCCCGTGACCTCAGTGCGATGCTGCGCGAGTTCGGCATCAAGTCCGGCAACGTACGTATGACGGACGGAACGCAGCGCAAGGGGTACATGCGCAACAAGTTCCTCGACGCTTGGCGGCGCTACTGCCCCACCGTCCACCCCGTCGACGCCGCCCCCGCACCCAGCGAGGGCTGAGACCTCGCACCCCCGGTTGCCGTACTTGCCGTCCCTGACGTGATGCCGCAGGTCAAGTGGCACGCGGTCAAGACAGCAGCCGGGGCCAAGACGGCAGCCGGGGCCAAGACGGCAACGCGATCATGACCGGCACGCTGTCCGCGCAAGACGCTGCCCAGATCCGTCTTCCACCGTCTTGGGGGTCTCTGCCGTATCACCGCAGTTCACGGCCCTGTCGGCCGAGACGGAAGCCGCAATGGCGCTGTAGCGGCCGGTCAGGGTCACACCGGAGGGGACCCCGGCGGGAAGACGCCGACAGGGCTGCCGAGACAGAGGTCCGAGGCCGCTGCCGTAACGGCCCTGACCTGCACATGCAACGGCCAAGACTGCCAAGACACCGCCCACGACTACCCCAGGAGTATCCGCACTTGACCACCCAACCCCCGCTTCATCCCGAGCGCCGCAAGCCGCCGATTCGCCGACCCGGCGAAGGCCGGTCGCGATGACGAAGCAGGACGCCGAGCGGTCCGTGGTGATTGCAGCAGGCGCCGTCATCGTGGCCCTCACCGCCGGAGCATTCTGGCTCTCGTACGCACATCTGGCCGAGGTCGCCGGGCAACACGGATTGGGCGACTCCCCAGTGCGCCGCTGGGCCTGGCCCGCCACGCTGGACACGTTCATCGTCGCGGGCGAGCTGCTCATGCTCCGTGCGGGCCTACGCCGGATCACCGACCGGTGGGCCATAGGCGTGACCGCCATCGGATCGGTCGGCTCCATCGCGCTGAATGTGGCCGGGGTCAGCGGTACCCGCGACGCCGGCGCCGTGCCCTGGCTCGACTACGTGGTCGCCGCTGTTCCCCCGACAGCCGCGCTGCTGGCCTTCGGTGTCCTGATGCGACAGGTTCACCAGCTCGTCGACGGCCCGGCCGCCCACCCGGGCGCAGGTTCCGGACAGGCGCCGGAACCACCGGTCACCGTGCCTATCCGGCCGGCCGAGCCGCCGGCCGCAGCTGTCCACCCCGCTGAGCCCCCGACCGCCGTATGCACCCCTCCCTCGGAACCATCCTCCGAGGTTTCGGAGAGCAGGCCGCGTGGTGGCCGCCCGCCCAAGGCCACGATCGAGGAGCTTGCGGAGATCGGCCGAGCCGCCGCCTATGAGCACCGCAAGCTCTCCCGGAACCTTCTCCGAAAGGCCGTGAAGGCGAGGGAGCTGACGATCGGCAGCGAACGGCAGACCGAGGTGATGGAGATCCTCCGGCCGGAACTCGAAGCCGCCGGGATCACCGTTGCCGCCAGCGGCTGACCGCCTGCCCCACTGGGTGACCGGAACCCTTCCGGTCACCCGGTCACCCCTTCGCCATCCGCTATCCACACCTGTGGACCGGGGGCCCGGCCGTCTCCCCACCAAGCCCCCGGCCCTCTGCAACCGCCTGCCCTCCAGCCCTCCCCGGAGAACGCCCGTGATGCACGACCAGCACCACCCCGAGGGAAGCCCCGACGAGCCGCTGCCGCTGACGACCACGACCCTGATGGGGCGGTTGCGCCGCGCATTCGGACGGCCTGCCCCTGGCGGAGCCAGTAGTACCCCGAGTCCGACTCAAGGCCGGTCTTCGGGGATCTCCGCCCCGGGGGTGGCGGAGACGGCCCAGCGCCAGGGGGCGCCGAGCCCGGAGGCCGGGGCCGAGGGTGGCCCCGACCCGGACACACTCCACGCCGCTCAGCGCGAGATCCTCCGCCCCTCCCGTACCGCCGAGCCCACGACAGGCGAGCCCGTCGTGAAGAACGTCCGCCCCGCGATCCGCCGCTTCACCGGCGACAAGCGCGTCGAACGCGTCGCCCCCTGCGCTTCCTTCCCGAGGAACGCGACCGCCTCCAGAAACTGGCTTCGGAACACGGCTACAAGGGCGAATCCGGCTTCGCCGCCGACATCGTCCTCGCCTTCGTCACCGGCCGGTTCACCGCGAACCTCCCGCTGTCCGAGGACCGCCGCCGCACCCAGGTCTTCCGCGCCCAGGTCCTGCGCCAGCTCAACCGCGTCGGCGTCAACATCAACCAGATCGTCCGTGCCCTCAACAGCGACCTCACCCCGCCAGACATCCGCCAGCGCCTCGACGAACTCCACCACATGCTGGAGCTGATCGCCGAGGCGCTGCGTCGGCCCGCTGCCCCGGACGAGGAAGCCTCCGCGTGATCGCCGCCATTAAGGCAGCGGGGACAAGGACCCGTGGCCTCCTCGCCTATCTCTACGGGCCCGGCCGAGACGACGAGCACCTCGACCCGCACATCGTCGCCGCCTTCGCGATGCTCGGCATGCCCGACCCCGGCCGCGGCGAGAACGCCACCCTCACCCAGCTCGCGCACCACCTCGACCAGCCCGTACGGCTGCGCAACAGTGAGTTCGGCAATAAGATCACCGACCACGTCTGGCACTGCCCCGTCCGCACGGCTCCCGAGGACCGCTACCTCTCCGACGTCGAGTGGGGCGAGATCGCCCAGCGCATCGTGGCCGCCGCCGGCATCGCCCCCGAAGGCGACGACCTGGCCTGCCGCTGGATCGCCGTACGCCACGCAGACGACCACATCCACATCCTCGCCACCACAGTCCGCGAAGACGGCCGGCGACCCAAGCTCCACGACAGCGGCATACGAGTCGGCGACGCATGCCGCGAAATCGAGAAGGACTACGGCCTGCGCCGCCTGAAGAAGGGCGACCGCACCAGAACCCGTCGACCGACCCAGGCCGAGATGCACAAGGCGAAGCGCCTGGACTGGGAGCAGACCAGCCAGCAGTGGCTGGAGGAGCGCATCCGCGCAGCCATCCCGCACGCCACCAACGCCGAGGAACTGCTCGCCTACCTGGAAGCCGACGGCCTTGCGGTCAAATCCCGCCGCGGCCCCTCCGGAGACCTCCTCGGCTATGCCGTCGGTCGCCCCGACGACCTCAACAAGGACGGCGAACAGATCTTCCACCCCGGCGGGAAGATCGCCCCTGACCTCACCCTGCCCAAGCTGAGGGCTCGCCTGGAGACCAGCGCGCCGGAGGAACACCCCACCGCCCGCCGCACCGGCCCACCACCGTCTGGCACCGGGCAACCGACGCCCTGGAAACCCTCCAGGTCGAACTCCCCGACACCACCAGTGACGGAGATACCGGCGGAGACGCGCGGGCCCAGGCACATGTCACAGCCCTCGGCGAACTGATCGAGGCCACGGCACAGAACGCGCCCGAGAACCTGCGCCCAGAACTCCGAGCCGCCTCAAAGGCGTTCGCCCGGGCCCAGCGATCCCAGATCCAGGCGGAAGACCGCGCCGCCGACGCTGTGCGCATCGCGGCCCGCGACATCGTCAACACCGCCACCGGCCGGGACGGCAGCGCCCTCGCCGCGCTGCTGGCAGCCCTCGTCTGGTCGACCATCCTCGCCCGACGCTGGCACGAGTCGAAGCACCACGCCCACCAGGCCGACGCCGCCCGCCGGGCCCTCCAGCACCTCCAGGCCGCAGCCGATCACGCACTCGCCCCCACGCTCACCGAACTGGAGCACCGCCGACCGAAGGAAGAAGCCCGCCGCACCCTGGCCAACGACGTCCGCGCAGCCGTTCCCGACCACGCCGAACGCATCCTCACCGACCCCAGTTGGCCCGCCCTCGCCACGGTCCTCGCCGACGCCGAAGCAGGCGGGCACAAACCCCACCGGCTCCTCAAGGAGGCCGCCGCCCAGCGCGAACTGCACACCGCCCGCCAGCCCGCCCGCGTCCTGATCACCCGCATCCAGCACACCAGCCGCAACCCCATCCCCAACCGCCGCGCCGAAGCTGCCCGCCGACGCACGACCATCCCGGAGCAGGCCACTGCTCAGCAGCTGTCGAGCACCCAGCCCGTACCGGCCGCCGTACCCACCACTCAGCAGCTCGGAAGACGCCGATAGGTGTTCGGCGTACGCACCAGGGCCGTGGGTGGCCGCCCTCGCTTCCGTCCTGCCTGTGAAGTCAGGGTGTACGGCATCAGCCGACATCGTCCAGGCCAGCCAAGGCTCGGCGGAAGCTACATGATCCCCGTCCATTGCCAGGGCCTCGGCCCCAGTCGCCCACGGAGGCAGTCCACTCGGTGCTGGGCTTGGCGGCGCCAGTCCGGGTTGCTGGCGGCGTGCAGCGCGGCATAGGTCGCCATCCGAAGCTCGCGGGCTCCGGCAAAGAGCGCGTAACCCTCCCAGCGCGTGACGTCCGTGCCGTAGGCCGAGCAGAACTCGGCGTATTCGTCCCTGCTCACGCCACCGGTCGTGGTCAACTTCACCGCGGTGGAGACCAGATCCCATTCGGGAGGGCCGATCGAGAATCGCTCCAGGTCCATCACCACGGGTCCACCAGCGGTCCGCACGATGTTCCTGTCCCAGGCGTCTCCGTGCACGACGGAATCGGCCTTGCCGACTGGTCGGCGGTGCCACTGCTCCTCCAGCTCGGTGCAGCGGCTGGTGAGCCAGTCCCGGTCGCCCTGGGGAAGCGTCGTCGCCTCGGTGACGCGTTCCGCGACGCGCACGAACGGGTCCAGGTGGCCGATGCCGAACTCAGGGGGTGGCAGCGAGTGGAGACGCTTGAGGACCGCGGCGATGTCGGTCATCGATCCGGGTTCGTAGGGAGGGAGTTCTTCCCAGAACGTCACGGACCGATCGTCGATGTCGACGGGCTGATCGACCGGTCCAGGCCGTACCGCCGGGATGCCGTGCTGCGCCAGCCACCGGGCGACGCGCACTTCCCGGAGGGCAGCCTTGCCCTGGCCGGGCCTTGTGATCCGTGCGATCACAGAGCCTGGGAGGCGCCAGGTCTCGTTCTCGGCGATGCGGACCGGCTCCGCCTCGCCCGAGTCAAGACCGACTGCCGCACATGCCCTCTCCAGCACGCTGCGAGCACCCGAGGCACCGGATGTCCTCATGACTTCACGGTACCGGCGATCCGCTCGCGCAGGTCACGGGCGTCGGTGATTCCGGGATGGGCGCCCGCGAACCGTCCGAGCTGCCGCAGGTCGTCGATTGCCCGCTTGGAGGTGAGGCGCCCGACCTCGTCGAGGGCTTTGTGACCGATCCGGGCAGCTTCACGGGGATCGCCCTTGGCCATGGTGAGCGAGGCCAACTTGGTACGCGAGAGCGCTCTGGACCGCTTGAAGGCGTGATCGTGTCCGTTGACGGCGTCGGAGAAGCGTCGTTGGGCCTGGCCCGGGTCCTGCCCGGCGAGGACGGCGAGATCGAACAGCGCGTGCGCGGTGTCACCGGCGTGCTGAGCGCGGTCGTAGTAGGCCATCCAGGGCGGGTCCTCGTCCGGTCGGGAGTCGGAGAAGGCGTCATCGGCCAGTCCCACCGCCGTCATCGTCTCTTTGACGTTGCCCAGCTTCGCGAACGCTCTGGCGCGTGCCGTCTGGAGCATGGCGCGCTCCGTGGCCGTGATGCGATCGGAGCGGACGAGCCCCTTCTCCGCGAAGGTCAGTGCCTCGTCGCCGTCGCTGAGAGAGGATGCCTGGCGGGACAGCAGGCTGTACGTCTTGGCACGCAGGTGCCACTCTCTGGCTTCCTCAGCGCAGTCGGCTGCGAAGGTGAACGTCCGCCGAGCGTCGTCGTGGGCGTGAGAGTCGAACGCGCTCGCGCCCACCGCGATGCCAAGGCGGGAGACGGACGCGAACAGCTGCGGGCGCAGGGAATCGGCACATTCCGCGTGGAGCAGGCCAGCGGCCCAGCGCATGGCACGGGCAGCGACATCACGGACCATCCCGCCACCGCCGTAGGCGTTGTCCCAGTCGTGGATGCTGCTGGCGATTCCGCGTAGCTGTTCTATGTCGAGTGGCCGGATGGTGGCGGGAGGCTCCCCCTGCGTCTGCGGTGAAAGCAGGTGCACGAGGTCCGTCGGGACGAAGGCGGCGAGGCCCCCGGCCTGGAGGAGGGATCGTCGGTCCACGGGCTCAGGTCTCCTCGCAAGTGGTGCTGACTCGTCACCATCCAGGATGCGGCCTGCCGCGAGTTGGACAGGTCGGTCCGCCGGGCGCACGGCCTTTCTGTCGGCATCAGCCCGCTTCTTCCCGGCATCGCCGAACGCCATGGGCCACGCTCTCTCAAGGACTCCGCCCGTCTCCAGGACAGCGTCGAGCCGCTTCACCAGCTCCAGTTGGCAGCTCGGGTACGTGGCCTTCTCGATCGCGAGAATCACGTCGTCGCTGGCCTGCACGAGTCTGCCGAGCTGGCGGGCCGACATTTTGTCGTGTGCTTTCCGACGGAGGCGGAGCTCGGCTCCGAACCACGCTTGCGGGGACTCCTCCGGATGGAGCTGCTTCTCTGGCTGTGGCATTCCTCGGCCCCTGGATACGTGATGCCGATACGTGAACCTCTCGGCATCGGGCTACTGCACGATCGCGCTCTGTCCTGCCTCAATGGTTGCTGACCGGTTCGCAATCAGTACACACCGCAACTGAGCCTCGCCGACGGGGTTCTGGCAGAACGGACGGAACTGCGATGGAGCAACTCGCCGAACCCGCTGTCCAGGACGTTGCCGTGCGAGCCGCGACGAACAGCCTCCCGGGCCAGCTCGACATGCGGCTACATCTGACGCCGAGCGCGCTGTGGCGGGTGCGGCGCATCGTCGCCGACCACCTGAGCCTGTGGGGCACCGACCTTGAGGACCTGTGCGACCGGACGCTCGTCACCGTGAACGAACTGCTGACCAACGTCGTTGAGCACGTCGCTCCGGACGCGTCAGGCCGCAAGAGCGCTCAACTCCTCGTCCAGCGCGTACCGAGCGGTCTGTGCGTGAACGTGCGGGACCACGACAAGCGCCGACCGCGGGACGTGAACCCCTCCCTCCATGACGAGAACGGCCGCGGCATCCCGCTGCTTCGCTCCCTGACAGACGACTTCGGGGTTTCCTCTCACGCCGCCGGTAAGGACGTCTGGGCCCTGATCCTCCATGAGGAGCACACCAGCCGGGACACGACGGGCGCGACGCCCTCCGCCGGCCGCCGCCTCCACGTGCACTGAAGCCGACCCCCGACCCGCCTACGCCCCAAAGCGCTTACCCGAGCGACGACACGGAGAGTCCACGCAGTGACCCATCGACGGACACGGCCCTCGGGGCCAGCCGGCCCTGCGGCCGTACACACCAATCCGTTCATCGATCCGGATTCCGGGTCGCTCGGCGACAACCGATCACCCTCGCTCCGTTCCGAGACCGCGTCGGGCCGGAGATGCCAGCGCACCTCCCCCCGTGGCACCGCTGGCCACCCTCCGGCTCGACGCACAGCCCGAAATCGCCTCTCCCGAGTCACCGCCCGGCCTCCAGCACTCTGCCCTCCCCACCCACGCAACCTGCGACCGGAGATCCGCATGTGCGCGCATCGTCCCTCGTGTCCATCAGCCCTGGCCTCTGACCGGGAGGCAGCCCACCTGGCAGCGTGCGCCCCTGAGCAGGGCTGGAGCCTGCTGTGCAACGGCGTCCTGCTCTTCGACGACACCGGGGAACTGCTGCCGGACGGGACCGTCATCGCCCCGCACCGGTCAGGCGTGCTTGGGACGGGAGCAGCCGCGTGAGCAACGCCGCCCACCCTCCGCTCATCCCCTACGTTGCGCGCCGGGCGGGGGAGGAGGGTGCGTCCGAGTCCATGCTGAGCGTGCTGCCGGGGGGCGCCGGGTTGTGCTACCGGGCGGAGGTGGCGGGGGACCGTGATCTGAGGGGTGTGCTGTGGGGCCGCTGCTCCCAGACCCGGGACCCTTCTGGCCGCCCGGCCGGAAAGCCGCAGTTCAAGGAGGTGCATCCTTCACGTCAGCGGGAAACCATGACCGGCCTGCGCTGCCAGGTGTGCGCCCATCGCGCTGAGCGCACCCGCGAAGGCTACTTGTTCCTTCTCCCGCTCCCGGCCGCAGCCGAGGGCAGTGTGCCGCCGGAGTGGCCGGAGGGGATGCTGACCGCGCATCCCCCGCTGTGTCCGGGCTGCGCCCGCCTCGCGGTCGATCTGTGCCCTCTCCTGGCCCGGGGTCACGTCGCGGTGCGGGCGGGGTTGCCTCGTCTGTACGGGGTGATCGGCGCTCGCTACCGCTACGACTCCCGCCGGGGCCTGGAGGCGGTCACACCCGAGGAACACCAAGCGGTCTTCGGTTACCGCGACTCCCGCTCCCGCTGGGTGCTGGCCTCCCAGATGGTTCGCCAACTCACCGACTGCACCACAACCGACCTGGCACGCCAGATCGGCCGCTGAAGCTCCCGTCTGCCGGTGTCCTCCCCCGGCATCGGCAGACGGGTCCCACGTGGCTGCCGAGAGCACCTGGCAGCCCCACCACGGTTCACCGCGAAGGAAAGGGAGAGGCACTGATGCCCTCAGCGTCCGAAGAGTTCCGTGTCGTGTCCTGGAATGTGGCCCACAACGGGACCGACCGTGACGGCGGCAATGAGCGGTGGCATCTGGCCATGGACATCCTGACGCTGCTGCGCCCGCATGTGGTGCTGAGGCAGGAACTCACTCACGCCCACCAGCACGGTGGTCGCGCTCTGTGGGCCGAAGCCGCCCGGCTCGGCGGCCAGGGCAGGCCGCCGTTCACCGCGCACCTGGCTCCGGCTACACCGGAGTCCCCCAACCCCACCGGGGTCTACCTCGACCCCACGTTGTGCTCCACCACTCGCTGCTTCACGCACACGACCGCCATGTGGCACCCGGCGTGCAACCCGGTCATCCGCCTCAAGGGTGCCGTAGGTGAACTGTCGCTGGCTTCCTTCCACCTGTGCTCCTTCGACCCCGCCCGACGGGCCGGCGAGGCCAAACGCCTCACGACACTGGGCAAGCCCGGCATGGCCGCCATCCTCGGCGGCGACTGCAACTCCTACCCCCATCGGCCTCAGCACGAGAAGGCGCCGCTCCCCGACTGGTCCGTGGTCAGCGACCGCTCCCACTTCGAGCACCGCACCCACCAACGCGACGGCATACGGGTTTCTGACACCGCCCCCGACGAGATCCTCGCGGGCGATCACGATGGACGGTCACCGGTGTTCACCGAACTCGGTCACCACGCCGCAACCCTCCTCGGCCAGCCTGACGCGCTCACTCCCACCGCCTCTCTCACCCGCACCGACCAGGGCCCGCCACAGCGCATAGACCGCCTCTATGCCACCCCGGCCATCGCCCAGACCCTCACCCGCTTGGAAGTCCTCGACAACGAGGGGGTCCGCGAGGTCTCCGACCACGCCGCCCTTCTCGCCACCTTCCACCTTCCCGCCCTCAGGCGGGCACTGGCCCCTGCCTCCGCTCTCGCGGCCTGACCCGAAGGAACCGTTCCATGCGACCACAGCAACTGGACCTGGCCCGCATTCCCCACCGCGGCCCCATTCAAGGGCGAAATCAAAGTGCCCCTCGCCCGCGGGCCCATCACCGCGGATACCGACGGCTGAGCCAGCTTCCGCGTGATCAGCGCTTATGCGTCGTGCATCACCACATGCGAGAAGCAGCTGCGCTGCGGCCCCCACGAGTGGCGCGTGCAAGGGATGAATTCCGGCCAAGAAACCGCACGCTCTGTGTTGACTCGCTCGCTCTCCGGAGGGGTCACGTATCCGTGACCGGGTCATGGAAGGGCTGGGTGCTGCCGTGAACCGGCCGAGCCCAGACGCACGCCCAACGCTGCTTCTGGACGCGTGTGGGGTGCTGCTGGGGGAGCCGACCCGCCCCCTGTTCGCGGCAGTCGCTGCCTCGTGCGGCGTGTCCTCAGACTTCGTGGCCTCGGTGTTCAAGGAGAGCTTCCGGGACGAGCTGTGGAGTGGCCGCTTGGCGGAGGACGCTTTCTGGCGGGACCTCGCGACCGCCTGCGGGGCAGAACGTCCACTGCCTTCGTGGCGAGCGATCCTCAATACCGCCATGTGCGCGATGCCCGCCGTACGCCGCCTCCCGGCGTGGACACGGAGCGCGCGACTCGTCGTGCTCTCCAACCACCGCCACGAGTGGCTCCTGCCCCGTCTCGACGCCACCGGCGTCCTCAGCTATGCCGATGAGGTGTGCGTCTCCAGCCGTACGGGGCTGCTGAAACCGGACCCCGCCGCCTTCGAACATGCTCTACGCGGCGGCACGGAGCGGTCGCAGGCGCTGTACGTAGACGACAAGCCGGGGAATGTGAGCGCGGCCCGTACACGGAATATCCCCAGTGTGCTGGCGGATGCCGAAGGGCGCTGGCTGGGCGAGGTAGAAGCGTGGCTGACGCGATGAGGGAGCACGTTGACCAGGTGCTCGACCCCTCGTTCGAGGACAGGATGTCCGGTCTTGTCGTAGCACTTGAACCAGCCGTCACCGATGTGCCGTACAGCGGCAGGCAGTGGGTGTTCTACGGGAGCATGCCGCTGGGGCAGGGGCGCGGTGGAAGTGACGTGGATGCGCTGTTGTTGCACGACGGCAGTGCGTACCACCCTCCGCAGCGCCGGGACGGGTCCTGGGGAACGACTCCCGTGACCCTCTATGTGCTCTCCTACCAGGACCTGAGGGCAGACGGTCTGGAGCGCCGCTTCGGCGGGTACTTCACCCTCAAGCTGTTCAGCCCTTTCCTCACCGACGGCCCGCTGAATGAGGGGCGTCTAGCTGAGAGCACCGCTCGGTTCCTGGCTCCTCTGGCGGAGGCCATCGCGGCGGAGAGCGGCCAGACCCTGCACAGCAAGGACCAGCTGCTGGCCCACGGCTACCTGGCGTTCTTGGACCTGTACCCGGATTTCGCCGGATACCTTGCGCGGCTGGCCCGAGACCGAGAGCTGTGGCGACGCGTCTGGGGGCATCAACGCCGCGTGTATGTCCAGGCGCTGCGCACCGCTGGGTACATCGCGCCCTGCCGCAGCGGACGCTGGTCCTACACAGGCCGCCATGCCGTCGGTGATCCGGCGCGAGAGCGCGCCCGCTGCGCCGCCCGGTTCTGGGCGTTCGGAGCGGTGTGTCACCGGGCCGATGCCAGCTTCCCTGACACGTACTTCGCGAAGACGGACACGCACGCCCCGCACCGCGAGCAGTTGCAGGCACGGGCTGTCGTGCTGCGGATCGCCGAGGGCGAGCAGCCTGGGGCAGGGGTGACGACAGGGTGAAGGAGGTTTCCCTGAACGCCTGGCACGCCACCTGTAGTAGCCGGACCGCCGAGCAAGAGGAGAAACGGGTAAGGCAGTTCGCCCTGCGTCCCGTCTCCCGCGACGGCTGGCCCCTGCGGGACCAGTTCCCCCAGCCGGACGAGGTGTGGGCGTGGCAGCGCTTCGACGTCGGCGCCTGGGCGGCCGGACCGGAGCAGCGATTTCCGGTCCGTGTCGGATTCGCCGGGGACCGGCTGCACCTTGGACATCTGGGACTGGCGCGTACGGCAGCACGGCTGGCTGCCGCAGGCGGCCGACTGCTGGTCTTCGACTCGGCCGCAGCCGGCTCCATGATCGAGGAATTCCGAGCCGCCGTCGAGCACTACGCCGCGGCTCCGCCGGAGATGGAGGTCTGCCGGGAGGGCCCCGCACTGCGGCAGGTGCAGCACCAGGCGCTCGACGCGCTACGGGTGGAGAAGCTGCGGCGGCTCTACGGCTGGGACGACAGCACCCCGGCGAGCGTCTTCATGGATCTGGCCGCCATGCTGGGCTTCTACCTGCACAGCTCGGAGGAGGCCCCCGGCGGTGGAGTGGCATTGGTGGACGCGTTGCAGGCGCCGCACGCCGCGTTGCTGCCCCGCCTCGCCCGTGCGACGGGCAGACCGCCGCCCACACTGCTGTACCGCAGACTGTTCCCCAGTCTGCGCCGCGCAGGCGAACGGGGCAGTGTGCATGACGAGGCATCGGTGGTGTTCGGCGACGACGGCGAGGCCACCATCCGCCGCAAGTTCCGGCGCGCGGTGACCGGAGGGCGGCACACCGCCCAGGCACAGCGGGACCTCGGCGGCGACCCTGTGCGCTGCTCCGCCTTCGCCATGATCGAGCTGGCGTGCTCGCGCACCACTGCACAGTCGGCTCTGGAGCGTTGCCGGAGCGGTCAGGTGCTGTGCGGGCAGTGCAAGGACGAGCATGCCGACAGCGTCGTCGAGGGGGTCCGGGCCGCGGGCACGCCACCACCAGGTCGACGACCGGCTCACCACGCTGTTACGGCAGCTCGAAGTACGCCACGCGCCGAGTAAGGCGAGCGTGTTGTCAAGAGGGACCGGCACCTGGCCAGCCCCCCTCACCTGCGCATTGGAGACAGGCGAGGCGAGGACCTCGACGGCAGCGCTGGGCGAGGGCCATCTGGCTGGATGCAGGTGCACCTCGTCGACAACCCGTGCATGCACCGGTATTGGATGTACTCCAGCAGGCGGCCGGGGGTGACAATGAGCGCCTTGACCGACTCCGTCTGTGACGATCACGCGAAAGGCACGCTCACCCTCATGACTGACCAGCGAATGCTCACGGGAGACCGTCCGACAGGAAGACTGCACGTCGGTCACTACGTGGGGAGCCTCGCCAACCGCGTGAAGCTTCAGCACCAGTACGAGACCTTCCTGATCATCGCCGACCTGCACATGCTGACCACCAAGAACACCCGCGAGGACATCGCACAGATCTCCGCGAACGCACGTGAGATGGTGCTGGACGAACTCGCCGCCGGCATCGATCCGGAGCGCGCCACCTTCTACCTCCAGTCGGCGGTCCCGGAAGTCACCGAGCTCAACACGCTCTTCCAGAACCTGGTCACCGTGCCGCGCCTGGAGCGGGTGCCGAGCTTGAAGGACATGGCTCGCGACGCACACAAGGAAGAGATGCCCTACGGCCTGCTCGGCTACCCGGTGCTGCAAGCCGCCGACATCCTGTGCGTCAAGTCCCACGTGGTACCCGTCGGCAAGGACAACCACGCCCACGTCGAGGTAACCCGCGAGATCGCACGCCGCTTCAACCACCTCTACGGCGAGATCTTCCCCGTCCCCGACCTCGTGGAGAGCGACGTACCCACGCTCGTGGGAACCGACGGCCAGGGCAAGATGAGCAAGTCCATCGGCAACGTGATCTACCTGTCCGACAGCGAGGACGAGGTCCGCAAGAAGGTCGCCGGGATGTACACCGACCCCAACCGCGTGCGTGCCGACGTCCCCGGCACCGTCGAGGGCAACCCCGTCTTCATCTACCACGACGTCTTCAACGACAACCGCGCGGAAGTCGAGGACCTGAAAGGCCGCTACCGGGCCGGGACGGTCGGGGACGTCGAGGTCAAGGACAAACTCGCCGCCGCCGTCAACCGCTACCTCGACCCCATGCGCGAACGCCGCGCCCACTACGAGAGCCAGAGCGGACTCGTCGACGAGATCATCGTCGACGGCACCGAACGCACCCGCCGCGAAGTGCAGCAGGTCGTCTTCGACGTCCGCAAAGCCATGGGTTTGACCGGGGCCTACAACCAGCTACGCCGCAAGGCCGAGCGCTCCCGCAAGAGCAGGGAAGCCCTCCCGACCTGACACACCACTTTCAGGAGGATCATGGCTTCGGGCTTACCGGTGCGGGAGCTGAGCAGCTTCCGCACCGCCCGCATCATCCGCACCCTCCATACCGGTTCCTCGGGGGCGACCGTCCGCCTCGTCCAACAGCCCAGCGGTGACCTCCTGGCGGTCAAGACCTCACTCCAACCGCGCGTCCCGGCCAGCGCCCAGGCCGCGGCACGCGAAAGCATCGAGCCGTACTTCCCACGTCGCCTACCCGAGGTCCTTTTCGCCGGCAACCTCCAGGGCACCGACACGCTCGTCACGCGCTGCCCGTCCCCCACCACCCTCGCCGACTCCGTCGAGCGCCACGGCGCCGAAGGCCCCGCCCCGGACGTGTGGCAGGACGTCGTCACCACCCTCAGCCAGGTGTGGGAGGACTCCGCGCGGCCCGGCTTCCATCCGGCGCAGGCGACCCGGAAGCACGCGTTGCGTTGGCGGCGGGGCACGGCCGGGCTGCGCCACACCCTCCAGATGAAGGGGCTGGAGGTGCCGCTGTGGGCCCATGTGCTCGTCAACGGCTCCGACCACGGCCCCCTCGAAGGACTCCTCCAACGTCTCGGCCGCATCCCCCCGCCTGCGGTCCACGTTGCGTGCCAGGGCGACCCGCAGCCGCGCAACATCCTTCTTGACGATGAGGGACGCTGGCACCTGGTGGACTGGGAGTGGTCCGGCCTCCACCAGGACTGGCGCATGATGATCAGCCACCTCGTCGGCTGGTGGCACGTCGAGGATCTCCTCACCACCGCACACGGTGAGGCGACGGCAAGCCCGTCCGCTCTCACCCTGAACTACCCGCCACCGAACCCGACACGCACCAGAGGCTGGACTACCCCGGCCCTCCACGCCTTCCACCGCATGACCAACCCGGCCCACCACGACCAGGACCTCACGGCCCTGGCCCGGCACACCGCGATGCTCCTACTCCGGGAGGTCCCCCGCTCCCTCGACACGGCCCAATGCCACCTGCTCGCCCCCCTGCTCGGAGAAGCGATCCGCCTCATCGACGCACCTCACCCACTGCTGCCGCCCAGCGCGAACTGAACACCGCCTCTGCACCACCACCGAAGAACGGCCAACGGGTGGCGCGACGTCTGCACGCGGCCAACTGGCCCTGCCGCCACTGCAGGGCGGAACAACCGCCCCCGCCGACAGCAGAACGGCTGCGAAGGGCATCGCGCGCCGAACGTAGATCCCGATACAGCCCGTCCAGCCGAGGAGTTATCCCAGAGTTGTATCGAAGTGCTGCTGCACCGGCTCGTAGAGCCCATATGGCATGTAGGCGGGGATGTCAGCAAGGGCTACCCACACGAGCTCGGCCAGCTCGCCGGTGTCCGCGACGTAGGCCGCGCCGCCCACGACCTCGCAGGCCGTGTTCAATATCAGCTGGCCCGTCTTCGGATGGACCCGCTCGCCGAGAAGCTTGACGGTTGCCACCTCCAAACCGGTCTCTTCCTTCGTCTCGCGCACGGCGGCGTCCTCGCGGCTCTCGCCGGGCTCGATCTTGCCCGCTGGGAACTGCCAGGAGAGCTGACCCTCACTGACGCGGCGCCGCACCATGAGCACACGGCCCTCATGGACGACGATCGCCGTGGCGACGCCCGCGCTCGCTCGTCTGCGTTCTCCTGCGTCACCCCTGCTCCTTCGGCGCATTAGGGCGGAAAGATCGTACCGGCGGGGAGGAACCGGGTCACGGCGCCTCTTGGGAGCCACATCACGTCGATGTTCCAGCCGGTATCGGCACGTATGACCCTGCCCGCGAGGTTAGGTGGACGGACGAGCGTCGGTCGGCCCTCGATCCGGATCGAGCTCGGCCGTCTCTCGGTCACCACTTCACTCGCCGAAGCCCTCGACGACCCCCTCGGAGACCTGCTCGCCGAGGTGATCCTCATGGAATGATCGGGCGACAGCGGTCACAGCAGCACGGTCCCTGCAGTGCGCGATGCCGGCGCAATGGCAGCAGTCCGAGCAGAGGCCCGGACAACCACGCAGCCGATGAGACCGCACCGCAGTTGGGCGCCGACGCCAAATGGGGCGGAGCCGGAAGCCGGCTCGTAGTCAAGGCGATCGAGCGCCAGGGCGTCGGGCCTCCGCGCGACCTCTGAGCCGACGTGCGCCATTTCCACGCCCTTGGCGCGCGTGGCCTTCGGCGAGGTGAGCGAAGCAAGCTCGAACCGGAAGGGCAGGGCTCTGGGGCCAAGTCGGCCCAGGTGTTGCCTCGAAGCGCACGTTCCTGATTCGAACGTGTCTTCACCGGTGTTGTGTCGTTGTCATGACGGCGGGCAGGTGGTGTCGCGTCACACCCGCCCTAAGCGCACGCGCTGACGGTGACTTCCACTATGATCGATCACCTTGGGGCACAGAGCAACGATTCGAAGCCGCGGGTCGGAGGACCTGCGATGACCGTGGCTGGCATCGGAGAAACACCGACCGCCCGCTCTGCACATCCGGTTGGGAGACCTGCGGAAAACCTTGCTTTCACCAGCGCGTCTGTGTTCTCCTGGTGCTCGTTCATGTCACGCGTTACGGAGGATTGTGCTGTGAGTAAGGGGCACTATGAAGTACCTCTTGAACGCAGTGACTGCCTTGAGCTGCCTTCCCACCCTCACAGCTGCACTCCGGAGTCCTTCCAGGACTGGCTGGAGAGTTTCGGTAAGGGTAGGCGCCTGGCCATCGACCTCTTCTCCGGTGCTGGCGGTCTGAGTGCGGGCGTCGAGCGGGCTGGATGGTCCACGGCCGCTGCCGTGGACACTGACGAGCGCGCACTTGAGACCCACAGAGCCAACTTCCCCGGCATGAGCCTGCGGATGGATCTTGGTGACCCCGCGGAGCGGGACAGGCTGGAGACGATCCTTGGGCCCGCGAAGATCGATCTTGTCGCAGGGGGACCTCCGTGTCAGCCCTTCAGCAGGGCTGGGCGCAACAAGATCCGTGACCTGGTGAGAAACCACGGGCGGGATCCGGAGGACCGCCGGAAGGAGCTGTGGAGCGCCTATCTGGACATGGTCAAGCGGATCAGGCCGCGGGCGGTTCTCATGGAGAACGTTCCCGACATGGGGCTCCATGACGACTTCTTCGTGATCCGGACTATCGAGGAAGAGCTTGAAGAACTTGGTTACGCGACGCAGGTGCGGCTGGTCGACGCATGGAACTACGGCGTTCCGCAGCACCGGAAACGCCTCATCCTCCTCGCCAGGAGGGACGTCGAAGACTTCACCTGGCGTGAGCCCGACGGGCGGCGCACCACGCTGCGTGACGCGATCGGCGACCTACCGGAGCTGGAGGTCGTCGCCACCGAGCGGGTCGGGCAGCGAAAGCTGAGCTACCGCAAGCCGCGCAAGATCTCGGATTTCGCGGAGGAGATGCGGGACGGAGCGACCCGCGGTGTGATCTGGGACCACATGACCCGAAGGGTCCGCCCGGACGACTACCGGATTTTCCAGGTCATGGACTCAACCACGAAGTACTCCGAGCTGCACGAGAAGTTGGGCGAGAAGGAGAAGCAGTACCAGCGGTACAACCCAAACAAGTACACGGACAGGTACAAGAAGCTGGCCTGGAACGAACTCAGTCGTACCATTACGGCCCACATCGCCAAGGATGGCTACTGGTACATCCACCCGGAGCAGCTGCGGACGCTGACCGTGCGCGAGGCTGCTCGCGTGCAGACCTTCCCGGACCGGTTCCGGTTCGCGGGTACCCGGAGTGACGCCTTCCGGCAGATTGGCAATGCTGTGCCCCCGTTGCTGGGTAAGGCCGCTGCCGAGGTGCTGAAGCCAGACGACGGCTCCGACGGTACGTCCGGGCTCCAGCCGCGATGGCGGGAGATCCGGAACACTCTCACCGAATGGGCGGAACGACGACGGGCCGGCGCGGACTGGTATCAGCTCCCGAGTGAGGAGCCAGTGCCGCTCCATGCAGCCGTCGTGGCCATACTGTCCGGCGCCAAGGTCAGGCCGGACGCCATGGCGGACATCATGGAGATCGTCAGGAAGTCGAAGACCCTGACCTCGACAACGTTCAGGAAGCTGGTCGAGGCGGCACCCACGAAGCCCGCCCGCGCGCGAGTGGACCGCCTGACGCCACTGGTCGACAAGCCGAACGCTTGGCGGCTGGACCAAAAGCTCAAGGTGCCAGGCAAGCTGTCCATGAAGCCGTCCGAGGAAGCCCTGTACATGCTGCTGATCGGCGAGGACCTTATGCTGGTCGGGACGGGGACCCTGCGAGTTGCGGCGCGGGCTAACGGCGCCGACGAAGATCACGCGAATCGGCTCAGTGAGGGACGTGTCAACCTAGTGAAGCTGGTGGGTGCGGGGAACGATGCGCCGCTGCGTATGGCGGCGATCCGACTCATCGGTTCGGATCTGTGCCGGGACACCCAACCCGTATGTTCAGACTGTCCGCTCGTTGCTCACTGCGCTCGTCGTCGAGAGTTGTCAGACGACTTGCTGACTCTGGCCGTCGCAGGGGAGTAACTCGCCCCTCAGTACTCGTCGACGTGCTCAAGTCTCTCGTCGAGTCCCTCAACCCACGTTGGGGCGGGCAGGGCGTCGAAAGCTTCTCGGCGCCTCACGATCGCCTGCTCCAAGGCGTGGAGAGCGGTCGCTGAGCGACCATACGTTGCCTTCGACGTGGCTGGGGCGGATCCCTCATCGGCTTCGTCGGGATTCACCCTCGCGTCCGCGTGCTCTGACTCGTTGCGCCACGTGAGCGGACGCTGCCCGCCTGTTCCGGTTCGTGGGCCACGGCCGCCACTCGCCGAGCAGCTCCATCCGTGTCACGCCGGATCGCGCACTCCCAGATCCGCACCACGGTCCAACCGGCTGCCGTGGCCTCCGCGGTATTACGGTTGTCCCGCTCCCTGTTCGCTGCGATCTTCTCCTGCCAGAGAGCCGCGTTGGGGCCCTGGAACTCCTCAGGACAGTGCTCCGGACAGCCGTGCCAGAAGCAGCCGTCGACGAAGACGGCGACTCCGTACCTCGGCAGCACGAAGTCGGCGGTGCAGCGCGGGGCGATCCGGCGCTGAAGGCGGAACCGCAGGCCCAGTCGGTGTACGGCCTTCCTGAGAGCCACTTCGGGCCTGGTGTTCCTCGTGAGTCGACCGCGAAGGTGTTCGCCCTTCACGGTGGAGACCCACTGTCTCCCCGGTGCCACTCCACCTGCTTCGGCCACGATCCCAGCCCCAGCCTGTCGACGTCCTCCGGGAGGAGGGTGCCACACTCTCCTCATGCTTCGTGAACCAGCCGAGGTCAGTGTCGATGACCAGGGCCGTGTCGAGTTGCCGCTGGGACTGTTGGCAGAGGCCGGTCTCTCGCCGGGGACAGGTCTGGTCGCCTTCAGCGACGGTGATGGGCGCATTGTGCTGCGGCGCGCCGGGGACGCGGTCAGGGACCTGGTCGAGAAGGGGGCTCTCTGACCGCGTGGTGTGCCGGTTCCGGGCCGTCGTCAGCGCCTGGACTCGTCTCCTAAGGGGCCGGGTTGAACCCCTGACGTAGTGCCTCGATGCGGGTGTGCAGTGCTTGGACGGCCTGGACCTCGGGGACTTCCTGCTCCAGTTCGAGTCGCCTGCCGACGAACTGCGCCAGCTGCCGCTGCCACGGTTCGAGGGCGCGCGTCTCCTTGGCCCAGCGCTCGATCGCGTACCACTCGTCGGCGGGGACCAGCGCCGCCTCCTCTGCCGCTCCGGACTCGGTCCCGGCTCCGCCGGACAGCGCGGCCTCGTCCAGCGGGCTGTCGAGCAGCTCCGTCGACAGAGCGCGCGGTGTTGTCCAGGGGACCGCGGACACCGCGTCCCAGCAGGCCACCTTCTTGGCCCACTCCCCGACATGGTTCCCCTCCAGCGGGGTGGTCACCGCCCGCATGACCCTGGGGCACAGGTCGTGGATCGCGGACTCCAAGACGGGTGTCACCGCCTGGTCGCGCCAGATCCGGTCCAGATCGATCCGGCGGTCCGTGGCCAGGGAGAGGCGCGCCGTGGTGTAGGTGGTGATCATGCTCTTGTGGCTGCCGGCACCGTGGATGGCGGCGATGCGGTCAACGGCCTTGAACAGGACTGCCATGGCGATCAACCGCTGGCAGTACTGGAGGTCGACCCGGGGAGGGGCCTCCTCGACGCGAAGCATGAACTCGACGAAGTTCTTCTGGGCCCCGCGGCTGACCAGGTACGGGAGGCGGTGCCAGGAGTGGACGAACTTGGCGAGGTCCGCCTTCGTGAACTTCTTCTTCGGAGGGTTGAGCTTCTTGAACTGGCGCTGCCGTGCAGGTGTCCGGGCCTTCGCCAGCTCGTCCGTGTACTGGCCGCGCGCACGCTCGTAGAACCAGTGCGTCTCCTGACCGCTGCCGTCCGCAGCGGGGGCCCACAGGGAGCGGGTGATCCTCTGTATCTCCACGTGGTAGTCGTGGTTGGAACTGAAGTCGACCTGGGTGACCCGGTTCTGAGTGTTGGAGTACTCCGAGATCTTCGGAACGATCTCGGCGAGCCGGTCGGGAGCCACCTCCGTCAGCTTCATCTGCACCCGCGCGTCGGACAGGTCGGCCCTGTCACGGGTGAGCGCGTAGTGAAGCGAGGCAGTCGTCTGGCCCCCGTTCACGATCTGCAGGCCGTGGATACGGGAGATGTGGGTGGGCTCGCCGGTCGGGCCCGTCACGAAGTCGACCTGCGACGCCGTCGCGGTGATTCCGTTGTTGTAGGCCAGGAAACGGCCCGGCGCGTGCAGGAGGGTCTCCCGGATTCCGCGGTTGACCGAGCCACGGGTCTGAAGGAAGGAACGGACGTTCAGTTCCAGGAGCCGTGTGCCGTACTCGGCGTACAGCTCCGCGAGCATCTGTCCGGATATCACCGCCAAGGCGACGGAGTGGTCCTCCTCCGAGGAGGGCGCGGCGACGCAGGGGAGGGGAGGGGAGAAGGGCACCACTATCGGCTCGCCGAGCGAGCCCGACGTCGCGTGACGGTGCAGGCGGGCCAGGTCCCACACATCGTGGGTCACGGGGAGACCGTCGAGGTCCGACACCGGCACCTCGGTGAAGGTGCTGACACGGTTACTGAGCAGGAAGAGCCTGATCCGCTGCACCTCGGTGAGGGACTTCTCGACCGCCGCGCACATGTCGTACACGTCGAAGGACTCGTCGATGTGCTGCTGCAGCCCTTCGCGGCAGCGGGCCGCGAAGGTCAGGAGCCGTCTGAAGAACGTCTCGGTCTGTGCCTTGGTGAGCTTGGTCTCCAGCGGCGCCAGGTGGAAGTCCGTGACGAACAGGTCTAGAGACTCGCCCGACTCCCCCATCCCGTAGCCGTGGACCTCGTGTCCGTGTGCCTTGTGGTAGGCGGTGAAGGTGTTGGACACGACGCCGGCCTGTTCGAGGTCCTCGAAGACTCGCCTGGTGAACGCCTCGGGGGTGGTCGTCCCCTCGGCGTCGGCCGTCGCCTGGACGTCGGCGACCAAGCCGCGGGAGAACTCGTCCAAGTCCAGCTCAGCCATGGGATCCCTCGATCATCTCCCGCACCTCGTCGAGCTGGGCGCGGAAGGCGTCCAGCCGCGAGGTGCTCACGTGGTACGAGCAGTCGCCGACCCCTTCGGGGAGATCGGATTCGGTCAGCCTGGGGAAACCATCTCGCACATGCCAGAAGCGCAGGTCCCGCACGCTGAACCGGGGCTCGTCGTAGCAGTCCCGATGAGCCGGCAGGTAGCCGGCCTGGATGAGCAGTCCGTCGAAGCGAGCTCGAGCGGCGGGGTTGGTGAGCTGCTCCCGTATGCGATCGACCCGCCTGTTCAGGCTCTCGCCAGACCCACCTCGCCGCTCGTCCAGCTGCACGAGGGCGAGGAGCAGAGCAGGTGTGCCCGTGCCATCCAGCTGCCGCTCACTCGCGATCCGAATGTTCCGGGGTCGCTTGGCGGTGCTGGCCTTGGTCTCGATGGCCACGTCCGACAGTTGGAAGTCCTGGTTGGTCCCCGTGGGACCGGTCCAGGCGTCCACTGCCTCGGACTGGGAGAGCTCCGCGATCAGGGTGTCTCCCAGTAACAGGAGTTCGCCGTACAACCCACGCCGCGCCTCGGCGCTGAGTCCGTTCGTGCTGACGGCACGCAGGAGGTCCTGCCACCGGCCGAACCGCGCCACGGCGGCGGTCAGGGCGTCAGCAGCGCCCGAAGCCGCCTGCGCGGTGGCTGCCACGTCCGCGACGAGTGGGTTGAACACCTCCCGAAGTGCGTTCTCGGTCAGGATCACCTGCAGCTCGTACTCCAGGCGGGAGACCGCGCACAGGTTCATCTCGATCCCGGCAGCCCGTGGCAGACGGCCGACCGACCGTACGACGGGGTCGGCGGAGCGCGCGTCCGCACGGAGGACCAGCATGCGCTGCCGACCGGGGTGGGAGACGGAGAGGAAGATGTCGAGCGGGGAATCCGGGTACATGCGGATACTGGAGCGACCCGGAACGTCCTGCGGACCTTCCAGCTCCTGCCACTCGCCCTCGGTGACGTCGGTGACCGTCACGCCTCGTCCTCCTCCTCATCCTTGGTGTAGATGTCCTCCTGCAGCCAGACGGAGTTGGCCTCGTACTCGGTCTTGGACTGGTACTCGGAGTGCGGGAAGCTCAGCTGGAACCCCACGAGGGGGGTCTTCTGACCGGCGTCGGACGCGTCCGACACCGCGAGGGGGTAGACCAGCAGCAGCCCCTGGTCGGTCCGCCGCTGCCGCCGGATGTGCGGGCCGGCCGGAGTCTTGGGAGCTGACTGCTTGTCCTGCAGCTTCGCGACCTTCGCGGCGGCTTCTCGGGCCGCCTTCTTCTGGTCGTCGTCGAGGTCGATCATCTCGTCCGGCGGGCTGAGTACCCTGCGGATCGTGTACCGACCCTCGTCCCTGAACCTGGGATTGAGTGCCTTACGCGTCACGAGGCCGACCGTGTGCCCGGCGACTTCCTCAGGTGTTTCCGACGTCGTGCTGCCGACCAGGCAGACCGTCCAGTTGGCGAGTTCGCCGACCCTCGTGCACTGATCCACGTACTTCGCGATGAGCCTCGGCCGGACGCGCTGCGCCATGCGGTCGGTCTCGTAGGAGGTCAGGAACTCGGAGACGATCTCCGCCGGCACACCGTCCCATCGGATCTTGCCGTTCGGCGCTTCGGCCGGGACGGGCCTGGTGATCCCGTCCATGCGACGGACGAGCGTTTCCAGGGCCTGGTAGTTGCGCTCCACGGTGCTCTTCACGAGATTGAAGATCACGGTCTCCGGCCCCTCGCCCGAGTAGCTGAGCATGATCTTCGTGCTCTGCCGCATCTTGTTGGCCGCGGTTACGGTGAGGCCCAGAGAGGAGGCCCGCACCTTGAGACCGAACTGTGTCGGGGTGAGACCGAGGGTCGCCATCTCCTCGACCTCCCTGCGCAGTTCGTCGGTGGCGGCCGTGACCTCCACGTAGGCGTCCTCCAGAGCCGGCATGGTGTAGAGGCGGCACAGGTCCTCGTACCCGGGGCGGTAGCCGAACCACCGGCCCATCTGCAGCAGCGTGTCGTACGTCTTCGACGGCCGCAGGTAGTAACTGACCGTCAGTCCCTCCAGGGTGAGGCCGCGGGAGAGCTTCTGCCCTCCGATGGCGATCACCGAGAGGCCGTTCCTGCGGTTGTCGTAGTAGTCGAGGGCGTCCTTGGAGGAGCCGTTCACGGTCTTGACCTGGATCTTCCGGAGGGCCGGAAGGAGCTGGTCGGAGACCTTCTCCCAGGTCAGCCGCTCGGCCTGCTCGGCCTCGAAGCAGTCCGTGGTCGGGACGAAGTCCCTCTCCCACAGGTCACGGAACTCGGCACGGATCTCGGGCCCCTTCCCGTAGCGGTCCCGCACCATGTCCACGACGAGGTGCAGATGGTCCTGGACCTGCTCGTGCACCAGATTCTGCACAGCGGTGAAGCGGGTGACGTGCACCAGCATGGAGTTGTGGACCTTCGTCTGCCCCCGGGCCCGGCGGACGGCGCAGGAGAGCACGAACGACAGGAGCGCCTCGCGCAGGGACTTCGGGAGGTCTCCGGCGGGGACGTCACCCGACTTGTGACCGGAGGGGAGCCAGGCGTCACTGTCGTCCACGTGCCGGACGAGCGGCAGGGCCTGCACGTCGTCCTCGTCCTCATCCTCCACCTGGAGGCCGAAGACCCGCTCAGGACCCAGGTAGTTCGACGGGGACGGCAGACTGCGGATGAAGCTGGCGGGGAAGAGGTCCTCGCCAGCCTTGGCATTGTCCGCTTCGGGATCGATGTAGATGTTGGCGAACGGCGTGGCCGTGTAGCCCACGTACGCGGACTTGTCGAAGCTCTTCATGAGCTTGCGGATGGCCGCGTTGGTCTTGGTCGGGTCCGCCTCGGGGTTACGCACCGTGTTGATGGAGGCGTTGTCAGCCTCGTCGTCGATCACGAACAGAGGCAGGTCGCTGATGACCTTGTCGCCGTTCTCGTCCTCGACGCCGTGCACGTCCAGCACCCACTGGCGTACGTACTCGAGGATCTTGTAGTGCTTCTTGACGACGAGGACGACGGGGAAGTCCCCCAGGGGGAAGTTGATCGCCTTCGCCGTCGCGAGGCCGAAGTCCCCCTTCTCACCGCTGTTGGTCGGTGAGGCGATCTTGAGCTTCTTGACCAGCGGCATCTTGCCCACGCCTATGGCACGGGAACGCCCGTTCTCGTCCGAGCGGCTCTGGTTCTGGGTGTCGAAGCCCAGGAGCCCCTCGTCGATCCGGAGCTGGGTCTGGCTGCGGAGGTCGTTGTGGATGCCTGCGAGCACCACGATGAAGCGGTAGCCGGCGTCCACCGCTTTCGCCGTGAGCCCGATGTACTGGCCGGTCTTTCCCGACTGCACCTGGCCGATCACCAGGCCCCTGCGGCGCCATGGACCCGGGCGGTGGGGGTCCTCCAGCTGGCTCAGTACGTCGTCCGAGCTCTGGTCCAGCCGGCGCACGACCCACGGCGGGAGGTTGACCACGTCCTCCAGGTACCTGCGGTAGCGCTCCCAGAAGTCCCAGTCGCGGTCGTTCTTCGCCTCGGGCAGCCATGGTTCGTGGCCCTCGCCCTCGGTGAGGGCGAGGGACCGCTCCTGGAAGACGGCGGTCAGGGCCTCGATCTCCTTGACGAGCACGTCCCGGTCGATGGACTCACCCTGCGCGGCCATCATGCCGAAGATGACGTTGACCGCGTTGTACACCTCGTCGGACTTCGGCTGCCGGTCCTGGGGCAGGAAACTGAGAACCAAGCGCCGGGCCTTGGCCATGGGATCGTCGGGAACGTCGCTCACGTGGAACCTCCGGTCGGACGAAGTCGATGTCTGGGAGCGTAGGGACGGCCACTGACAATGCGTCATCTGCTCCAGAAACCCTGCAGCTGGTCGAAGGGCTGCATGGTCCGCAGCCGATCTTTGGCGGCGGACGGGGAACGGCCACCCGAGATCAGGGACTCGTAGATGCGCTGTGCCACTGCGACCGCCGCGTCGTCAGCCGGGCCCGGACCGCCGAACGGTTCCGGGTCGTCACTGCTGTCGGTCTCGTGCACGACGCGCAGCGCCGTGACGGGGATCGTCTCCTCAAGGAGACGGAGCAACGCACGTACGTCGGCGCTGGTGTTGCCGCCCGGTCGCAGAGCGGCCTGGACCAGTGGGTGGCTGCGGTTGATCTTGCAGGTGACTCTGCCTTCGGGGCGGCGTACGAGCCATGCGTACGACAGCGGATCGCCGTGAGTGCGGGCTGCGACCTGTCCCCGGTACCGGAGCACGTCCGCCGCGGTCGACCGGGCCTTGCGCGCGATGCGGTTGAGATGCGGCCGGAGAGCGACGGGTGGGACGACGCTCGACTTCCTCACGTCGACGCTCCACTCGGCGTCCGTCTCGGCAGGGATGTCCACAGCGATGCGCGCCAGGTTGTACTTCTCCTCACGGCGCATTCCGCGTTGCCCCAGCCAGTCACCGGCGAGGATCAGCCGGTTCCGGCGGTACACGTAGAAGCCCTGCTGGTCGAGCCAGCCTTCGGGACCGGCTGCCTGGGCGTACTCCTCCGAGCTGAGCCGGTGGGAGCCGGGCAGGATGAACGCCTCGACTCGAACCGAGCTGTCACCCAGCGGCAGTTCCTCCGGCTGGAGGGGCTGTACCGAGGGGTGGTTGCGCAGGAAGGGATCCCAGGGTGCCACTGTGGTTCCGCGAATCCGCAGGTCACGGCGCCGGGTACCGGTGAGGAACCGAGCGAAGACCATGCCGAGGTGTGACTCGGTGCGCGTCGCCTCGGCGTAGAACTGCTTCTGGGTGCCCTCGTCACCCGTGCTCACATCCGCGGCGTGGTATCCGTTGAGCCGCCGCCAGAGAACGATGGTGCCATGGTCGGAATCCCCCCGGAGCCTGCCCAGTACGGTCATGGTGTCGGTGTCCGCGTCGTGGAGCAGCCGCCACTGGCCCGACTGTTCGACGACGTCAAGATCCCAGGTCCGGGTGTGCCACTGCCCACTCCCTTTGGCCGAGCTCACCGTGAGCTGCCTGGCCTGGGAGAACGAGGCGGACTTGAGGCCGACTCCGAATCGGCCGAGATCGGTGGCCGAGCGCAGCGTCCCGGGGCCGCGGGCGGCCACCGTCATGGCCGTGACGAGCTCCTCGGCGGTCATGCCCCAGCCGTCGTCCACAACCGCGATCCAGGAGCTGGAGCCAGCCCAGGTGAACTCCACGTCGATGGTCCGGGCCTCGACGGAGATGCTGTTGTCCACGAGGTCGGCGACGGCAGCCGGCAGCGAGTAACCCAGCGAGCTGAGCGAGGCCACCATGCCCGCCGGCTCGGGGGCGGCGATGTCGTACTTCATATGGGCCCGGCTCTGCTTCCCCGTGACGATATTCCTTCGGAGCGTAACCGTCCCAGTGGCTCGGTGAAACCGGGTGGACGCGCTCCTTGGCTCAGAGGGACTGCTGCGTGCGTTCGTCCGCTTCGGGCGACACACCCCCCATCGTCAGTAAATGCTACGGGAGCAGCGCTGAACGGGGGTTGGGGTTCGGCGCACTCGCATCTCCTTGGAACGGGGCTGAGACTGGCGTCGGTCGGGAGGAGGCGGCGAGTATGGGCTCCACCTCTCGCGGTCACGACTCGGATGTCTTCACGCGTCCCCGGTGGATGATCCTGTGGTATCTGTTCTCAGAACGCGTGCCACCCCCGGTGTGCCTCGGGGCCGTGCGGGCTCCAACCGTTCAGGTAGGGCGCCAGTTCTTCGGGCTTCGGTTCACGAGCGGCGGGCATGGAAGGGAGGCGCGCCAACGGGTCGAGGCTCTGGACGTAGTCGCGTGCCCAGACCAGCCACCGTCGCGCCGAGGCCACTTCTGCGTCATCTTCTCCGCTTGCCGTTTCCAGTCGGCGCTCCAGAGCACTGCAGTACCTGCTCAGGTCCGCCGCCTCCTGCCACTGGCGAGCCTGTGCGCGGATCACCTCGGCGAACTGCTCCTGGACAGCCATCTCCTTCGCCGTCCCCATGGCTGCTCGCCAGCGGACCTCGCGATCGGCCTTGGCCCGCTCCTCGGCGGCCTTCCGTTGCGCGTCCTCCACGGCGCGGGTCTCGACCTCCCGGAGGACGGTTCCCAGGATGTCCTCCAGAACCCAGCGCTTGCGATCAGCCCAGCGGAACTGCCGCGCGTGGCGCCTGCCGCCGAGCTCGATCTCGAGGCGCTTCGAGCGCTCCGAATCGGTGGATTGGGGAGACTCCTGCTGGATCGTGACGGTGTAGCTGAAGCCGCTCACGACCAAGTCCAGTTCGCCCTCGCGCCGGGAGTATCCGGATGGGTAGTGCCGTCCGTTGTACGTGTACGCACGGTCGTGGTGCCGGGCGGCAACGCCGTGATCCTTCACCGTGTGCCCACGACGTGCTGCCTCGGCGGCGAGACCCTGGAGAATCAGCAGCGAACGACGACGGAGTGGGCCAGGCATGACGAGGCGGCCCTTGTCCTTGTCCAGCGCAGCCACGACCGGATGCGGGGAACGCAACTGAGCGGGGACGCGGACCGGCGGAGCCTCGTCCGACCGCTCTCGGCGCGAATTGGGGTGTGGTCCAGAGATCAGAGAGATCTGCAGGTCGCGATTCCACATGCGGAGCTTCTCGATGCGTCTGCCGTCGGGGACAAGGCCATGGCGCTTCGCATAGTCGATCACGCGGCGCCACTCCGTCACCGTGTCCTCGTCGGGCTCAGTGATGGTGACTCGTCCGTCTGCCACGAGTCGCTGGACGAGCTCCTTCGCCTTGCTCCGACGGGCGAGTGCGAGTGGTCTGTCGGCGTAGGAACGGGCTCGCGCACTGCCCGCTTCCTGGCCCTTGGTGATCTTCTTCTCTCCGGCGTGTGCGGGGTCGTCCGGATGATGGCCGTGCTGGACGTAGAAGCTGCCCGCCTCGGTGACGCGCGCATCCACCGAACCCCCACTGCGCTTGATCGTCAGCAGCCCGCGGTCGCGCAGCGCGTAGGCGGAGCGCCACTCGCCGGGTTCCCAGGACTCCTCGGACTTCTTGTCGCTCGCAATCTGGCCGAGCAGAGCGCGCTGTCGTTCGTTCAGGGGAGACCAGCGATGCATGGCAACAGCTCACACCGGGAACACGCCACGTGCAATCACACGTACGGGTGGTCGCTCATGGGAGACAGTGGGGACCTGCGGATTCGCGATCCTCAGGCGGCTCACTTACGTGCGCGCTGCGTGAGCGGACTGGGTGGCACCAGGGGGAGGAGCTGTCATGCCGATCAAGGAGACAAGCTTCTGACCAGGGGAAACGAGATCTGGTGGCACTGCCCGGCAGGCTCCGTCACGATCTTGCGGGTAACCGCGTAGGTCGGGGGTTCGACTCCCCCAGGCGGCTCCCCCTGAAGCCCAGTCAGGAAGTGTGCAGGACCAGCTTGCGAACGATCTCGGCTGGATGCGCGGATTCTCCCGACCGCCACGGTCACCACAGCGTGGCGAACGGGAGTCTCGACGTTGCTGTAGCTGGAGAAGGCGTCGCGGGCCCCGCCACCGACGACGTGCTGCACACGCCCGTTGAACAGCCGAGGACCAGACGAACGACGTCTGGCGGCGCTGCTCGCGCAGGCCCGAGACGCGAGGGGGAGGATGCGTGATCCCGGCGCCGCACCGTACGAAGGGCCCGGGCGTACTCGGAGCCGAAGGCTCGGGCCGCATCAGACCGTTCGGCCGCTGGCCCGACGAGGGCGAACGCGAGGCCGAGGACCAGGGCGAGCCGGATGAGGAACATTCCGCCGGAAACCGTAGCGGCCCAGGCCCGACATCCGCCGCCGAGGCCGTTTGGCGCGGCGGCACTGCCGGGGTGGCGACCATGCGCTACGCCATGGTGATCGGGAGGGTGGTCACCATGGCGAGCCACTGGCTGGGGAGAGCCTGTCGCTTGCTGAGGAGGTCTGCGACTACGGGCCGGGCTTCTGCGGGCGTCAGCCGGCTGGTCTGGGCCCGGATCGCTCCCCAGGCGCCCAGTACTCGCTCCGCGATCTGCTGGATCGGTTCGGGTGCCACCAGGAACAGTGGGCTGTCGGTGGCGACCAGCCTGGCGTCATGGGCCACATCCGTCTGGGGAGTGACGAACAGGATCACCGACCCTTCGGGGACCTCGCGGTGGGTTACCCCTGCCGCGTAGTTCAGGTGTGTCAGTGCCTCGCGTACCTTTCTGGAAGCGATTTTGGGGCCTGTGGCTTCGGACTTGGCCTCGATCGCGAGCCAGAAGTGCTCGCCGAACATCCACACGGAGTCGGGCTCGGAGTCCGCGGAGGAGCGTTGCAGGACGTCGGCCCCCATCAGCTCGCCCAGTGCGGTCAAGCCGTGCTCGAAGAGGGTGCTGTCGGTCTGCCACAGCCCGTCCCTGATCTTCTGCTCCGGCGGCAGCGGCTTCATGCTGGTCCGCAGCGCGTGGCCGGTGATCTGGTCGATCACCCACTCGTCGAGAGGATCGGGTGCGGTCTCCTCGGCCTGGCTGTCCGGAGTCAGGAGGGCTGCCGCCTCGAGGTTCAACTCGCTCAGCCACTGCGTCCCCTGCGCGGATACGCGCGCGTCGTCGAAGGACCGGTCCGCCACTCCCACCCAATGGGTCCCACCTGCGCCTTGTGCCGCCAGGACGGCCCAGGCCCCGGCGAGGTACTGCCACAGGGCACGGTAGTGGCCGTCGCCGCCGGCGAGCGCTTCGATCGCCCTGCGTGCTCGTTCCGCGGCTTGTTCCCAGTTGTGGTGCCACGCCGCGTTGGCAGCCTCGACCTCGAACCGGGCTGCGGCCTGCAACTGGGGTGTGCCCTCCGGTACACGGTGTGGCCGGTCATCGGTCTGCTCGCGATCACGGACGAACTCGTCGACCTTGGTCCAGTCGTCATCCCCGGCGGAGACGGTAGCGAGAGCCTCCCGTAGGTCGACCTCTGAGGAGCCCTCCTGTTCCAGGCCGAATTTGATCTCCGCGCGGATCTCGGCGGGCATGGTGTCCAGGTGGGTCGCGCAGAAGTGCTCCAGGTCGCGGCCAAGCATGATGATCGCCGCGCGGTCCTCGCTGCCGCGGGTCGCCCTTCCGGCTCCTTGGATGAGTCGGGTGCGGATCCGCTCGTTGAGTACCGCGTCGGCCCCCAGGCTCTCGTAGAGAAACCGCTCTTGCAGGTGAGCACCGGTGGGGCAGCCGTGCATGACGACGAGCCGACAGGTGTCGCCGGGAAGGTCGATCCCGTCGTACCGGTTGGCGGCGGCCAGCAGCCCGCGCTTGGCATCGCGGAACTCGTCGGGAGCGTCGTCCGACTCGCCCGTAGCCCACTTCGGCATGCCGGCCGGAGCCACCGCCTCGACCAACTGCTTGCGCTCCGTGTCGCTGCGGGCGATCACCAGGGCTTTGCCGAAGGCGTCGATCTGTCCGCGCACGAAGCCGGGAAGCCTGCCGTCGTCGAGGCCGGGGGTGAGGCCAGGGAAGCAGAAGAAGCGCCGGCCGTTGCCCTCCTCGCCGTTGTCGTCTTCCGTATCGGGGGCGAGAGCGGCGGGGTCTACTTCGATCCGATCGATCCGCCGTCGTCCGAAGGCGCGCTCCAGCTCTCCGCCGTCGCCGAGGGTGGCTGACATGTAGATGCGCTGGGCAGCGTCCTCGAACTGCTTGTGCGACAGGGTGGGAGGGACCACCGGCCGGATGAAGACCTCGTCGCTGTTCGCGTAGACCAGGCACGCCGCCAGGCCGCTGTGCCCCAGCTTCTCGTAGGCGAACCGCCACTGCGGCTCGTGCTCCAGAGCGCGCTCCAGAACCTGTTCCAGCTTGGAAGCGGCCAACGCCGTTTCGGCGACGCCCGCGAGGTACACGCGGCCCGCTGTGCGGTGATGCAGCCGCCTGGCGACGGCGGCGCTGAAGGCACCGCAACCTGTGAGCACCTCGACGACCTGGTCATACGTCGTGCTCTCCCGGTCGCGCTGGATGCGCACGCTCCAAGTGGAGGCAACCGGGCTCTCTGCCGCGTGCACGTCGTCCAAGACGAGGGCCTGCGGCGCCATCTTCGGACTGAAGTTGAACACCGCGTTGAACGTCGCGAAGGCCACAGCCTGCTTCAGCAGGAATCGCTGCTTCGCGGCAGGGGCCCATTCCTTGTGTGGACCGGTCAGGTCCACAGTCGGGACGCCGTAGAGCTCTGCTAGCCGGGCGGCCTGCTGGGCAAGCTGTCGGGTCGGCGCCAGGTAGGCCACACGCTCGTTCCTGCTGCGACGCCGCCACTCCGCGATCAGACAGCCCACCAGGGTCTTCCCCGACCCGGTGGGCATCTCGAACGCCAGTTCCTTGCTCCCGAGCTTCTCCATGTACGCGCACAGGACGCCTCGCTGACGCGCACGGAGATCGCCCGGTGCTCCAGGGCGACCCTTCAACTGCTCGAACAGGGCCATCGGCGACTCCGCGCCCGCCGCCGGGGTGCTGTTCTTCATGATGAAAGCCACGCGGAACAGCACACCACGAATCACCTGGACGTGTGACGAAAATGCCTCGCCAGCACCTCTGCCTAGGGGATGTACCCCTGCCGTCGGACGTTGTATGCCAGTAGCTTGACGACTACTGTCTTGTGGGATCGGGGACTTCTCACGCATTGACTTCTCGTGCTGAGCTCCTCCGCTGCGATCATCGCAAGTCGATGGTCCGCAGGGCAGGGGGGAGTGCGGCCCGGTAGGGGATCAGGCCGAGACGGCGCTGTTTGACCGTCGCGGCCAAGGTGATGTGGGCCAGTGCCGGCACGTCGGCGGGGACCCTGACGATGAGGGTGAGTGACTCGTCGCCGACCAGGGGTGTGCTGGCGGTGGCGCTGAACCGCCACTCCGGGTCGCTGTCGCGTTCGCCCATGCCGACCACGAACAACTCCTCACGACCGCCCTGTTCCGGTGTGTACTCCACACCGGCTTCAACGAGCATGAGCTTGGCGGTCAGCTTCAGTTGGGTGGAGGAGGGGGGCACGGGGAGGGCTCGCTTCTTCGGCGAGATGGACCATGCGATCGGCTGCCGGTCGGCCGGCTCGCCGGGAGCCTCCAACCGGATACCGATGCCTGCGTCGACGAAGGGAGTTCCGTCAGGAGAGGGGCGGAACGTACAGACCAGGCTGAGGAGGAGGTAGTCGTACTGACCGGCCTGCGACTCCAGGAAGTCCGCCCAGTTCCCGTCGTCTTCGGCGGCCTGCGCGGTGGTCAGGGGCCGCACGACGGGGGTGCCCAGCGAGATCCGCTCTCTCAGCGGGAGCAGGGGGTCGGACGAATGCAGGAGGACCGTCGGCGCAAGGTAAATGTCGTACGTCGGCGCTGTCGCCTCGGTCGGCAGGTCGAGCGGGGTCATGCGGTGGCTCCCTGGGAGGAATCGGTGGTCGTGCGCCAGTCGCCGATGAAACAGAAGGCGCCCCAGTCCCGGTAGGCGGGGTGGCGGGCGCGGGTCACGGACTGGGCTGCCCGGAACGCGGTGCGCCGATCCGGGTTAGTGGCGAGCCGTTCGTACAGCGTGCCGAAGAATCCGGTGGCCACATCGGGGGCGACCGGCCAGAGGCAGCCGACGATGGCGGCGGCACCGGCCAAGAGGAAGGCGGCGGGCAGGCCGTGCAGGTTGTCGTTGATGTCAAAACGGCCGAGGGCCGACTCGCACGCGCTCATGGTGACGAGTTCCACGCCGCGCAGGTCGGTTCTGAGGATGTCGTGGGCGAAGACCCTGCCGTCGTCGCTGTTCTCCGGATCCGGTGACAGGTACAGGCACTGATACCAGGGTGCCCACTCGTTGTGCGACCCGTGGGCCGCCACATGGACGTAGCGGGCTCCGGGGAGTGCCTCCAGGAAACGGCGGGGCGTGGCCGCCGTTCCCAGAACCGGGGCGGAGCCACCCATCGAGGCGGAAATCCGTGCGGTGTGCGCCTCCAGGGAGTCCGTGCCGCCGCTGTCGAACGCGAAGGCGGCCAACGCCTGACGTTGTGAGGGCGGGATGGGCCGGCCCGGGCGGCTGAGGAAGGACAGGCTGGGCACCTGGGTGACGGTCCAGTCGTCGGCCACCGGGCGGCCGTCGGCGGAGAGCAGGTGGAAGGGAAGGTAGTGGAGCGGACCGTTCGGCCAGATGCACAGATGGGTCTTGCCCTCGGTGAGCCAGGAGGGCAGGGCATCGGTGAACCCGGCCAGGTAGGTGCGGGAGTCGTGGGCGAGGACTCGCTGGGCGGTGCGCGTCACTTGGCGGTGTAGTGGGTCGGCGGTGATCTCACGGCGCAGTTCCGCGATCTGTGGGGCTGCGTGCGACACGTTGAGGGTGTGGCCGGCCTTGAACACCCGGTACAGTCCGCCCTCGATGTCCGGGAACACCGTCGTGCGGCAGGAGAGCCCCTCACGCGTCACCGCCAGCCCTTGCAGGGCCATGACAGGGTTGGCCGAGCCCTGGTGGCGCACCTGACTGAGGAAGAGCGAGAGCAGTACCGTCTCATCGGGCAGCAGGCTTTGGATTTCGTCGACGTGCAGTAGTGGGAGGTGTGCGGGCTGCCGGGACGCGCGCAGTTCCCGGCTGATTCTGCGATCGGCGGCACGCTGCAGGTTGCGTACTTCGGCCTCGGCATCGATGTCCGATTCAGCCTCGCCGGAACCCAGGTAGAACAGCATGGCAGTCTCGGTTCCGCCGGGCAGTTCGAAGTCGGGGAGCGGGCTGGGCAGCGCGGCCTCGCCGAGTTGTGCGCGGTCGAGGATCCGGCCCAGAGCGGGCGTGAACTTCAGTGGGCCCGAGTGTCCCGCGGCGATGGTGAAGTCCATGCCTTTCGCGGCTTGGTGCACTGCGGACAACACGGAGAAGTCGGCCGTGGTGTCGGTCAGTTTGAAGGTCAGCGACTGGTAGAGGTCCCGCAGTTTCCAGTCCACCGTCTCGTCCGTCCCGTGGCGCAGGAACACGGACGCCGGGACCAGCGCGTGGGCCGCTCGGTCGGCTGACCTTGAGTCGCAGGCGTGGGCACACCCCAGCCCGGCATCGAGGGAGGCGAGGGCGAGATCGATCTGACCGCACAGGCTGAACTGGAAGGCGGCGGATGCGAAATCACGGGCGGCGGCCTCCGGTTCCTGTTGCCTCTCTGCACGCACACCCAGGTCGTGAGCGAGTACGGCGTCGAGGTAGTGCAGCGCGTCGGCGTGCCGCAGGAGAAGCTCCGGCTCCAACCGTCTTGCTTCTTCAATGAGATCGCGGGCGGCGTCACCTGTCTCAGCCGGATCGGCATGGGCGGCGAGATGAATGAACGTCGCCGCAAGTTCCGCGGCGGACCACCCCTCGGCTACTGCGCGGGACCGTACCTCGACGGCGACTGCGTCTACCGGCGCTGGCTCCGGGAAGCAGGCCAGCCGGTCGTCGGCGAGGCAGTGCACCTCGCGCGTCCAGCGCAGTCGACGGTGGGAGTCCAGCGAGAGATCCGGCAGTTCGCGGTCCGCCGCGTCGAGCAGTTGGGCCTGCAGGTCGAGCCGGTGGGCTTCGTCGGCGAGGGTGAGTGCCTCGGCGAAGACACATGAGGCTTCGTGCTTGCCCTGTCGCGCCCGGAGGGCCGAAAGGGGGACGGGGAGCAAGCCGGGCAGTCCGTCCGGAAGGGCGACTTCGCCGAACAGGGACAGGATGCGGAGTGTGTACAGACGGCCCAGTGGATCGCGCCGCGGGTCCAGGACGTCGAACGCCTTCCGGGCTGTTAGCAGGATCTCCCGGTCGTACGACTCCTCCCGCATCCCGGCGAGGAAGGACAGCGCCTCGGCCAGGGACTTGAGAACTCGCCCGAGCGCATGCCCCGACGATAGATCCGCGGCATCCCGGAGGTACTCGACCGCGGCCGCCGCAGCTTCCGCGGGGGACGGCATGTCCGGTCCCGCAGCGTGGGCGGGGGTCGTCCGGGTAGAGGGACCGATAACGGTCCTGACGGTCCCGCCAGACGTTGAGCGCGCTGTCGAAGGGCATCCCCAGCATTTCGCCGAGATACGGACTGAGGTGCAGCAGTCCGGCGGCGAAGAGGGTCTCGGCGAGCTCGTCGGTCGCGTCGCGTTCGTGCAGTACTTCGATCTGGGTCTGCACGGCGTCGTGGGCGCGGCGGAACAGCATCCCGTCGGGACGTCCGACCAGGCTCAGACGCGCGGCCTCGACATAGGCGTCGGCAGCCCTCCACCAGGGGCTCTCGGGCACCGTTCCCCACCGTGCAGAGGCGGCCTCCAGAGCGAGGGTGAGCGCGGGCACTGCGTCCTGGGGCGCACCGGAGCCGACGAGGCCCATGGCACCGGCCACCACCGCGTCGACGGCCTCCCACGAGAGCGCGAAGGCCGGGTCCACGGCACGACGGACCGCCTCGGCCTCCGGAATGATCCGCGCGACGATCTTCGAGCCCAGCTCGGCGAGGGCCCGGGCCTGGCGCGCACTGCCTGACGCGAGCGCCGGGGCGGCTCTTGCGACCTCACCTTCCCGCTCCTCCTCAGGGCCCACAACTGTACGGCCGAGGAGGAGTCGCATTGCCTTGCGGAGGTTCGTGCGGTGGTCCGATTCCCGTCCCGAGGCCGTCTCGAGATCGACCGCCAGGCGCAGCCAGGAGACGGCTTCCCGTAGCAGGCCGACGGCTTCCGGAAGGGATGTCTCCTCAGCACCAAAGCCGAGGGACACGCCGATGCTTGCCGCCGCGTCAGCCTGCTCGGCGGAGTCTTCCGCCGCCTCGGTGAACGCCGTACGCGCGGCGGACTCCGCCGCGGTGAGGTCGGCGGGGTCGGCGGAGAGCCCGAATCGCTGGATGTGGGCGCCCGCGAGGCTCACCCGACGTCGGGCCCGCCGGGTAGGTGACTCCTCGGGAAGCGCGGCCACAAGGGTGAGCAGTTCGACGGCGGAGTCAGCATCGGCCAGCCGGTCGGCGAGCGGGCGGTCGGCGACCACCGCCCGGTGGCGGAGGGCGAGGCCCAGGGTGGTGTCGCGGTAGGGGCTGGCAGGGGAGCTGTGAAGCAGGGCTATCGCCTCGTCGAGTGCGGACGGATCGCCGCCTTCCTCGGTATCCAGTACGAGATCGCTTGCATGGTCCACAGGGTCCTGCCACGGATCGTGTCCGGTTTCCTCGGTGAGCTCGGACCACAACGCGCGGGGCACACGCCGGTGATCGACCAGATACAGCAGGCCGAAGACATGCATCGCCCTTTTGTGGTCGGCAGTCGACAGCGCAACGTCATCGTGGGCGAGAGACCTTGCCCAGTGGTACGCGGCGACCGTGTGCAGGACGTCGGTGTCCACCGCCCCTCGTTCGTCCAGGGCTCCGCCCGCGACCGCCATCAGTTCTCCGGCGGCCTTGACCCCCGCACCGTCGAGTACGACATCGGGCACCCCGCTGTTACCGAAGACCCTGACTCTGTCGGCCAGTTCTCTGAGCAGTGTGTCCCTCACCCCGTAACCTCCTGAGCGCCCAGAGTAGGCCAGCCAGTACTGGTAGGAGGCCACGGTTGGGCGTCTCACCCTTCTCGAAGACCCTCAAGGGCAGAGGGCGCATCTTCAGCGCCGGTCATGGGGATGCTTCAAGGGCGTCCAAGGCATCGGAGACATCGTCATCCCACAAGATCGCTCGCTCGGTCTGCTCCCGCGCTCCGTCTCTGAGGAAGGCATCGGCGATTTGGAGGACTCGTGCCTCAGCACAACGGTGGTTCTCACTGCTCCCTGAAACACTCGTTCGTCGGGCGGTGAGAACACGACACCGCCCGAGCTGGCTTTGGAAGGCCGGTGCGATGGCTTTCGCCTGGTCGTTGACAGCGTCCCGCGCCGACTCCTGTCCTTTCTGGTCAGAATCGTTGCGTGTGCTCTGGGAGGGGTGGCGTGGATCGTCGCCAACAGCCGTGAGGGGGGGGAGGCGACCGGACAGCCGTCGGCGCCGGTGAAAGTCAGTGCTGCATCTCGGATGTTGGCAGACACGGCTGCGTGAGCGCTGCGTGAGCGGACAGCGCAGCACCCGTTGGACCGGACGTCATGCCGGTCGAGGCCGAGAAGCCTCTGACCAGCCAAAACCGGACCGACCGTGATCACGGATCACCACCCGTCACGATCTTGCGGGCCCTCGTAATGCGTAGGTCGGGGGTTCGACTCCCCCAGGCGGCTCCGACAAAGCCCCCAGGTTGCATGCCGTGTGACCTGGGGCTTTTCGTGTTCTGGGCGATAGTCGAGTGCTTGACAGACCCGCCTCCTCGTGCCGCATCCGGACAACCGGGCACTGACCATGTCCCGAGCACTCGTCGTATGCGATACGGCGCGAGTCAATTCCTGGCAGGTCTTTCGGAGATGCACGATGCAGCCCGAATCGAATGACGACAATCGCCGAAGCCGAGGGCTGTCCTGGATCTCCGGTGGCCCGCGCGGAGCCGGGAAATCCAGGACACCTCATCCCCCGCGGGAGATCGACAGGCCGGTCCGAGGGTTACTTTCTGGATTTCCTCCGCCGACGGCACCGGCCTCGACGGAGAGCTTGGTCGGCTTCGCGCCGTCCGAGTTCTGCAGTTCCTCCTCGGTGAGCTTCCGGAGCTGCACCCTGTCCTCGGTGAGCTGGACGGCGACGCCCTCGGGCTTGTCGCCGTGCGTGGCGCCGGCCTTTCCTGCGGGCGCGGTGCTGCCGGACTGCTCGTCCGGCTTCGCGCTGCCGGAGCCGTCCCCGCTGCCTGAGAGCGCGCCCGCCGTGGATGCTACGCCGGCCGTCAGGCCGAGAGTCATGATTGCCGCTGCCGCAAAGCCGATGACCCGGTTCTTGCGCATGAAATCCTCCTGGGGAATGAGTGGGCGGACGAGCGGTACGTCGTCCGGTGAAAGAGCTGGCGTGGTGCCCTTGCTTTGCTCGGTGAATTCATTCCATCCCGCTGGGGTGTTCAGCGCGGTAAGCGAGCGAAGCGAAATGCAGAGTGTGTTCTTATCGCCGTGGCACAGAGTGGGTCCCGGTCTGCCGGTTCCGTCAGGTGGCTCGAAGAGACCCTCGACACGCTCGGGGTCGACCGGTCGTCCGGTGTTGGTGACGGTGAGCGTCTTGCCGTGCAGCGTCACCTCGACCCGGCCGCCGGGCCGGTTGTACCGTAGCGCGTTGCTCACCAGGTTGGCGATGAGATGGCGGAGCAGGACCGGCTCGCCGCTGATCCGCGCGGGAGCGTCGAACTCCGTGCGCAGCGTGAGTCCCTTCTCCTTGGCGAGGTGCCGCAGGTCGGCCGTGGCCGCTTCGGTCACGTCCGTCAGTTCAACGTCCTCCGTGCGCTCCAGCCCACGGTCGTCGCTGCGCGCCAGGAGCAGCAGCGACGAGATGAGCTGCTCGGCCTCACGGTTGGTGGTGAGCAGGTCCTCGCGGGTCTCCGCCAGATCGTCCGGAAGCGGACCGGCGAGCCCGACCTCGATAGTGGCGCGCTGCACGGCGAGTGGGGTGCGCAGTTCGTGGGAGGCGTTGGAGACGAAGCGGCGCTGGCTGTCGAAGGAGCGCTGCAAGCGGTCCATCATGGAGTCGAAGGCGTCCGCGAGTTGGTGCAGTTTGTCGTCCGGGCCGCTCAGGCCGAGCCGCCGGTCGAGGCTCTGTTCGCTCATCCGCAGCGCCGTCTCGGTGACCGCGGAGACGGGACGGAGCGCCCGGCTCGCCAGCCATCTGCCGGTCAGTGCGGCGACGATGGTCATGAGGACCAGGCCGATGGCCGATCAGAAGAGCATTTGCTGGAGCGCCGTGGTCTGCACGGTGTGCACGGTCTCTCTGACCAGGGCGATTGCCTCGCTTCCCGTGTCGTCGGCCGTACCTGGCCGGGTATGTCCCTGGTCGGGCTCCGTCGACGACGGTGCTTCCTCCGGAGGAGCCGATTCCCACTGCGCGGCCGGCGACGCCGTGTCGTCCGGAACCACGGGGGCCTTGCTCACAGAGATGTCGGCCGTCTTCTCCGGTGTCGACGGTGATCGTGCTGGGACCGCCGAGCTTTCTCCGTAGCCTGCTCACGATGGCGCGGACGCGGCTGGTGCGAGGGTCGATGTTCGTGTCCCAGACCGCCCCGAGGAGTTCCCGGTGGGAGACGGCCTCGCCACGGGACTTCAGCAGTACGTCGAGGACGTCGAACCCCTTGGGCGTGAGGTCGACCGGACGGCCATGGGCGAACACTTCGCGGCGTGCACGGTTCAGCCGGATGCCGCCGTATCGCAGCACCGTGTCCGGCGCATCGGCCGCGCGGCGGTACAGGGTCCTGATACGGGCCACCAGTTCGGCGAAGTCGAAGGGTTTCGCCAGGTAGTCGTCGGCGCCGAGTTCGGTCAGCCCGTAGACCTTGTCCTCGGTTCCGCCGGCCGCCGTCAGCAGCAGTACCCGGGGGCGCTCCGTCAGGCCCGTCAGGCGTCGGCACACCTCATCTCCTGTCAGCACCGGCAGATCGCGGTCGAGCACGAGCACGTCGTAGTCGGTCAGCAGGCACATCCGCTCGCGCTCGGGAAAGCAGCCGCACGATTGCAGGCACATAAGAGTCTTAGCGAGGTCAGAGAGGAGCCCGCCTACGCCGGGAGTCGGTTCGGTCCCGCCCCCGGGCGGCAGTTGGGCGCGTGCCGGGAGCGGCCCGAGGCTACGTGACCAGCGGCTCGGCCAGGAGGACGACGCGATCGGCTTCGACGTCGAAGCCGAGCACCGGACGGCCGTGGTCGGCCTCGGCACCCATCAGGACCGGCTTGCCCAAGTGCCGCCCGATGTCCCGGAGGAAGCCGCAGAACACATCGAGCCGCTCTTGGCCCTGCAACTCCCGCAGGTCGACGTCGAATTCGATGACCTGGTCGTCGAGGAAGCGGAGGATCACCGACACGTCGGCAGTCGGCCAGACCCGCAAGTGCGGGTAGTCGGTGTCCGCCAGGCGGGACAGCACGGATTCCGCACGAGGCAGCAGCACCTCGATCTCGTCCTCGGAGTACTGGTACTTCCAGCCCTTCGCATCGACAAGGCCGAGGAACGCCTGCCAGTCCTCCCTCGAGCAGTCCGGGACATGCACGTCCGGCAGCGTGCCCAGCAGGTCCGGGTCGAAGAGGGAGCGCACGTCATCCCAGAGCAGATCAGCCACGCCGTCATTCTGCGCACGCCCTCGACCCGGCACAACCCGGCTCCCCAGGCCGGAGGGGCCTGGACCCCCCCGGTGGTCAGGAGGTGGAGGACCACCAGGTGGAGGGGGCCGCGGTGGTGAAGCCGAGGGATTCGTAGAGCGGTCTCCCCAGGCGGGAGGCGGTGAGGGTCACCGGCAGGTGGGCCAGGGGCGCGAGCGAGCCGAGCATGACGGCGCGCCCCACGCCGCGCGAGCGGTGCTCGGGGGACGTACCGACCCAGTAGTAGCTGCCGAACCCCTGGTCGGCGACGCTGACGCAGGCGCCGACGGCCTGGCCGTCGAGCAGGGCGAGGTACACGTCCACGCCGGGCTGTTCGAGCAGCGTCGCGGGGAACTTCTCGCCGCTTCGGTGGGGCAGGAACCTGGACAGCTCGAAGCCCGTGATCACGATCCGCTCGGCCGCCTCCAGCTCCGCTGCCCGCCGCACCCGGGTCACCTCCATCGCCGGGGCGGCGACGGGGAGGCCCGGCGGGCGCAGCATGATCGGCATCTGCCAGTTGCGCATGCGCAGGTGGCTGAGGTCGGTCGAGCTGAACGGGTCCTCGGCGTCGACGGGGCCGGGCGAACGGGCGGCCAGTCCGGTCAGTTCGGCGAGCGTGCCCGTGCCGAGGGCGGGCTGCTGAAGCAGGAACCGCGTCCCGGCGCGCTCGTCGCCGACGACGGCGAGGAAGTCCCGGTGGCGGATCACCTCGTGGCCCCGTGCCTTGCCGACCGCGGCCCAGAAGGCGGCGGAGTTGCGCGCCTGGCGCATCGGCGCCTCGTCGAGGCCGGCGGGCCGGGCCGGGCGGTCTGGCCGGTCTGACCGGTCCGGGCCGTTCGCTATTCCGCTGCGGGCCGGGGGAGGGGTCTGGGACGTACTGGCCATGGGTGGCTCCTGTTCCGTGCTTGACCTCGATGATCCACCCTTCGCCTGGCGCCCCGCCGCGTGCCTACCGCGCGAGGTCGGCCGGTGTGTCCAGCCGGGTCAGCTTCTGCGGGTTGCGCACCACGTAGATCCGGGTGATCCGTCCGCCCATGCTCGTGAGGCTCACCGCGGCCGGTTCGCCGTCGAAGTCGATACGGCAGGCCGGACCGCCGTTGAGCCAGACCGCCGCCGTCGCCAGCTGGGCCGACCTCCGCTGCGCGCCCGCCAGCAGCTTCGCCACCACCTCGGCCCCGTGGATCGGTGCCAGTGCGGCGGCGACCTGCCCGCCGCCGTCGGCGATCATGACCACGTCCGGTGCCAGGAGCTGCATCAGCTCCTGCAACTGCCCGGTGCGCAGCGCGAGCAGGAAGCGGTCTACCACGGCCCGCTGCTCCGACGGGCTCACCCGCACCCGCGGCCGCCGGGCCGCCACGTGGGAGCGTGCCCGCCGTGCGATCTGCCGCACCGCGGCGGCGGACTTGCCCGTCGCCTCGGCGATCTCGCCGTACGGCAGCTCGAACACCTCGCGCAGCACGAACACCGCCCGCTCCGTCGGCCCGAGCGTCTCCAGCACGGTCAGCATCGCGATCGAGACGTTCTCCGCGAGTTCGACGTCCTCGGCGACGTCCGGGCTGGTCAGCAGCGGTTCCGGCAGCCACTCGCCCACGTACTCCTCGCGGCTGCGCGACAGCGTGCGCAGCCGGTTGAGCGCCTGCCGGGACACCGTCCGTACGAGGTACGCCCGCGGGTCGTGCACCTGCGAGCGGTCGATGCCCGCCCACCGCAGCCACGACTCCTGCACCACGTCCTCCGCGTCGGCCGCCGACCCGAGCAGCTCGTAGGCGACCGTGAACAGCAGGCTGCGATGGGTGACGAAGGGATCTTCGGTCATGCCGTCGACGCCGCGCCGGTGTTCTCGGGACGTGCCGCCAGCGGCACCTCGCACGCGGCGGAGAAGCCCTGCGACTCGATGCCGTGCGCCGCGTTGTTCCTGGTGGACAGGTTGGCGAAGGCGATGCACGCGGTCAGTTCCACCATCGCTGAGGGGCCGAGCCGCTCCAGCAGGCGCGCGTACAGCTCGTCGGTGACGGTCGGCGGCGTGTGCGTCATGGCCTCGGCGTACTCCAGGGTGTCCCGCTCCAGCGGCGTGAACACCTCCGACTCCCGCCAGCGCGGCACCTGGCTGGCCTTGGCCAGGTCCAGGTCCTGGTGCAGCGCCTGGAAGTAGTTGACGTCGAGGCACCAGCCGCAGCCGACCTGTGCCGCGACGGCCATGTGCGCGAACGTCTTGAGGCCCTCGTCCGCGCCGTCCCACGCGCTCACCCTGCCCCCGAACTCCGCTGAGTCCTGAGCGACTTTGAGGTTGTGCGCCGTCACCTCAAGGGGTACGGGCACGGCGCCGAACTGCTTGATCGCGCCCTCGCGCATCTCGTCGGCCAGCTCGGCTTTCGTCAGGCGAAGCGCCATGGTGTCCTCCTGGGAAGAGTGTCTGTACGGCATGAAGACACCGCCCGCCCCGCGTGTGTGACACGGGCGCGGCGAACGCGCTTGATTGCCCGGCAGGTTGGCGGCCGGCCCGCTCTGTCCGGGAATGGCGTTTCCCGCCTTCCCGCCTCTGGTAGTAGTGGGAGATACCCGGTCACCGGTGTGAGGAGAGGCATGATCTGGAACGAGTCCGACGGCCGCCTGGGATCGGAGTTCTTCACCCCCGGAGGTTCCTCCTTCACCGAGTTCCTGGCGGCGCACCGCCCGGAGATGCTGAGCACGGGGCCGAGCACCGGCCCGGGCACGGGCGGGCTTCCGGCGGGCGCCGGGGCGGCCTCCGACCGCTTCCCGCACGGTACGACGGTGCTTGCCCTCACCTACCGGGACGGCGTGCTGATCGCTGGCGACCGCAGGGCCACGATGGGCAACGTCATCGCGCAGCGCGACTTGGAGAAGGTGCATCCCGCCGACGACTACACGGCGGTCGCCTTCGCGGGCACCGTGGGCCTCGCGGTGGACATGGTGCGGCTCTACCAGGTCGAGTTGACGCACTTCGAGAAGATCGAGGGCTCGCCGATGACCCTCGACGCGAAGGCGAACCGCCTGGCGTCCATGATCCGGCAGAACCTCGGGCAGGCGATGCAGGGGTTGGCGGTGGTGCCGCTGCTCGTGGGGTACGACGGCAGGGCGTCCGAGGGGCGCCGGGGGCGCATCTTCAGCTACGACGTCACCGGAGGGCCGTACGAGAAGGCGGACTTCTACGCCGAGGGTTCCGGTTCTCCTTACGCCCGGGGCGCGTTGAAGAAGCTCTTCCGGCAGGACATGTCCCGCACCGACGCGGCACTGGCCGCGCTCCAGGCGCTGTACGACGCGGCCGACGACGACTCCGCGACGGGCGGGCCCGACCTCACCCGGGGCATCTACCCCATCGTGTCGGTCATCACGGAAGAGGGCTTCGAGCGCCTGCCGGAGTCGGAGACGGCGGAGCTGTGCCGCCGTATGGCCGCCCAGCGCGACGCGCGTCCGGACGGCCCGGCCGCGAGCGGGTGAGCCGGGGCTCGCCGTGGGCGGGCCGCCCAACCCTTCCAGGCTGATCATCACACTGGGCGAGGGGAGATCGTCGCATCGTCACATGCGGTGTAGCCTGCCGTCTTGAACGGGTTGCCTCATCACGGACATGAGGCGGCCCCCGGAGGTGTTAGCGCACCACCCGAGGGCCTACACCCCGAGGACCACGGAGTCCCCACGATGCTTCGGCATGTTATCGCTCCCACGCGCGCTTTCGCGCAGATCCCCCACGCCATCCTGCGCCACCCCCGCCTCTCACCGGAGGCGAAAACCCTGCTGGCCTGGCAGCTCTCCCTGCCCGCCGGAGAGCGGCAGTGCCTGAGCGCGACGGCCGAGAAAGCCGGGATCAAGCGGACCGCCTTCCAGCGGGCCAAGGACCAACTCCGGCGCGAGGGCTACCTCCACGAGTGGCGCACCCGCCGCGAGCGCGGACGCTTCCGTACCGTCCAGCTCGTCTCCAGCACCGCACTGGACGCGGGGGAAGCCCTCGCGGTGCGCGACGGACTGTCACCGGCACCGGGCGACGCCCCGCACCCCGCCGCCACGGCGGCCGAGGTACGGCCGGGTGCCGCCCCACCGGCCGCCGGTCAGCCGAGCCCCCGGTCCGTCGGCCGTCCACCAAAGAAGAACACCGGGAAGAACACCACCCCACCCACCCCCGCACCCCCGCCGGGCGTGCTCGCCGCCGCGCAGACGCTGCTCCTCTCCCTGGCCGAGCTGGACCCCCGCCTGGCCATGCCCGCCCGCACAGCACGCCACTGGGCTCCCCTGGCCGCCAGGTGGCTGCACAGCGGCCTCACCCACCCCCACATCCGGCACACCCTCACCGACGGCCTCCGCCACGCCCGCACCCCGCTGGGCGCCCTGCGCTGGCGGCTCGAACACGCCCTCCCGGACACCCCGCCGCCACCTCCGGCGAAACCCGCGCCGCGTATCCACGGCATGCGCGAATGCCCGACCCGCCACATCCAGCCCCGCCTGTTCACCCCACCGCCGGGCAGCGACGAGCAGCTGTGCCCCGACTGCCGCACCCCCGACGACGCCCCGCCCGCCGCCGCGCCGCACCCCACGGAAACCACCGGATACGCCACCTTCCGCAACGCCCGCAGGAACACCCGCCCCCACCCGGCGTACGAAGGGGACGGCGCGCAGGCGGCCCGGTACCGGTAGGCGTCAGACGGCGCTGCGCAGCGCCTGCACGGCGCGGGCGTACTGCGCGTCGTTGCTCGCGGTGTTGAGGGCCGAGCTGAGGACGTCGGCGTACGTGGCGCGGGCGTCCTGGTAGTGCTTGCGGCCTTCGTCGGTGATGACGGCGTAGACGCCGCGCTTGTCGTCGGCGCAGTAGTCCTTGTGGGCGTAGCCGGTGCTGTCCAGCCGCCCGACCAGGCGCGTCACCGAACTCTGGCTCAGGCCGATGTGGTCCGCCAGCTCCTGCATGCGGCGCTCGCCCTTCTCGGCCTGGGTGAGGGCCTCCAGTGCGCGGTACTCGGAGAGGCCGACGCCGTAGCGGCGCTGCAAGGCGTGCGCGAGCTGGCGTTCCACGAAGGCGTGCAGGCCGAGGACGGCCTCCCACATGGCCTGGTCGGAGGCGGCGCGCGGCTGCTGCTGGACGGTCATGGAGCGGCTCCCCGTATCGACTGAGATGAACACCCAAGATACATGTTCATGCAATCATCTGGGGAGGGTCGGGATCGATCGAAGGGTCCCCGTACGGGGCTAGGCGCTTGCAGGCGCAAGCAAGGAGTCGGTGCGTGCGTCCTCCAGGGTGCTGCTGGCGTAGGCCGCCGAGACCAGCGTCATGTGCCGGTGCCAGCCGGGGAAGGACCGGCCCTCGAAGTCGAGGAGGCCGAAGTCCTCGCCCATGCGGTGGATCGCATCCTGCGCCCCCTGGGGGGATCGGGCCAGCTCCAGCAGTTCGGCCGGGTGGCGGTCGGTGATGTTCGTCAGCCAGATCCGCCCCGGGCGCCCGCTTCCCGCGTCCCGCTCGGCCAGCAGCCGGCCTGTCCCGTGACCGCGCTCGCCGTCCGGGCCCGGTCCGGGCACCGCCGTGTCGTACGAGAGGACCTGCCGGCCCGCCCCCGCCGGGTGCCGTATGCCCCGGCGCAGCAGCAGGCCGCGTACCGACTCCCGTTCGCCGGGCGGCAGTTCCGCCTCGGCCAGGGTGGTCTGGCCCGGGAGGGCGAGGACGAAGGCGTGCCCGCCGGCGTGCAGCCGCCGGATCAGCGGCACGACGTCGCACAGGGCCGTCAGGTCGGCCACCACCGGCGCCGCCTGCCCGTCCGACCGGGAGGTCATCTCGCGGACCAGGTGCAGGGCGTGGTCCCACAGCGGCTGGGCCTCCGCCGTCGCGGGGATCTTCGCCCGGTCGCGCACCGCCTCGTCGCTGGTGAAGCGGGGAGGGAGGAAGAGCCGCCAGTCGACCGGTACGTGCGCGTGCCCGGCGTCCAGGAACAGGCCGAGGCCCAGTTGGCAGTTGACGGTGCGCCCGGTCTCCGGCAGGAAGCGCCGGTGCACCCCGGCCGAGCAGCTGCCGCGCTTGGGCAGCACCGCCGGTGCCAGCGTCCAGGCGCGTACCGGCAGCGATCGGGCGGCCCAGCGGGCCAGCTCGCCGCGCGCCGGGGCCCACGGCCACGGGCTGGCGTTGACGAACTGGTGCAGCGCCGCCGACGCCGCCTCCGAGCCGGTCACGACGGCCGCCATCCGGCGCACGGTCTTCTTCCCCTCCGTCCGCAGCAGCCCCTGGAGGTACACGTGCCCCCAGCGCTGCTGGTCGGAGCGGTGCAGATGGCCGAAGAGGCGCCGGGACAGCTCGTTTGGCGGCCGGCCCGCCACGATGTCGGGCATCTGGTGCGTCGTCGTCACAGCGGGTCCCTTCCAGATGGCGTCGATGAGCTTGATGGGCACAGTAGCAAATAAAAAGAATGCTCGTTATGTTTTTGCGTGAGACGACGACCACTTGCCGAGGTCACAAGCGGCTACGGCCCGGCTCAGGCGTCCCGCGACGCCGCTGCCCCCGCCACCGCGCCCGCCGCCGCCTCCAGGACCCGCGCGTCCAGGTCCGCCGTCAGCCGGCCGCGTACCCAGGCGGCCCCGGCCCTGGCCTGCGGCCAGGCCTGATAGGCGACGCCGCCGGGACCCTGGTGCCCGAAGGCGCCCGAGCGGACGGCCGGATGGCTCCCCTCGCCGAGGAGCCGGAGGCCGCCCTCGCCGTACGCGCTGACCCCGCCCAGCAGCGGGTCCAGCCCCTCGGCCCAGAAGCTCCGAGCCTGGTCGAGCGTGCGCCGCGAGAGCAGCAGCGGCTGCTCGCCCGGGGCCCGTACGGCGTCCTCGGCCAGCACGCCCTGGAGCCGGGCGAGGCCGCGGGCCGACGCGTACGCGCCCAGCGAGGGGACGAGCGCGTGGCGCCGCCGGGCCTCGTTCCACACCCCGGCGTCCGCGGGGAAGGGGGACGGGTTGTGCCACACGCGTTCGAAGAGGTCCGCCGGGCCGCCGTCCGCCGCCTGGAGGCGGGCGGTGAAGTCCGCGTCGTACGAGATCCGCGCGGTCTGCGGCAACTGGTCGGTGACCAGGCCGAAATGGACGTCCAGGCCCAGCGGGCCCGCGATCTCCTCCAGGAAGAACAGGTCGAGCGCGCGGCCGTCGACCCGGCGTACCACCTCGGCGGCGATCCACCCGGCGGTCCATGGCCCGTGCAGCACGCCGTCGGCCCGCGGGTCGTCCTCCAGGCCGTGCATGGCGAGCAGCGCGGCCATCATGCGCGGGTTCTCGACGTCCCGCTGATCGAGGCCCGGCGCCATGCCGGGGAGGCGGGCGGTGAAGGTCAGCACGTCCCGCAGCGTCACCGCGCCCTTGCCGTGCGCCGCGAACTCCGGCCAGTACGCGGCGACGGGCCGGTCCAGGCTGAGCGCGCCCATGTCGGCGAGCAGCAGGACCGCCGTGGCCAGGACCCCGTGGGAGCCCGTCAGCACCGGCGCGAGAGTGTCACCCGTCCACGGCGCCCCGGTGACCGGGTCGGCGGTGCCGTGCCACAGGTCGACGACGAGTTCGCCCTCCCGTACCACCGCCAGCGCGGCCCCTTGGGAACCAGGCGGGCCCGCCTCCCGGCAAGCCCGTTCGAAGACGTGGCGTACGGAGGCGAAGCCGGGCGCCGTGGTCCCGTGGACGTCGGTCGTCGTCATCGCCCGCGGCTGGGGCTGCGGCTGGGGCCGGGGGCGGACGTGCGGTGCGAGAGAGGTCGTCATGCGGAGGACTCCAGAGAAGAGGGAAGGGCGGGGACGGCGGAGTGCGGTGCGAGCCGGGTCCGGCTCACGAGGGGGAGGCGCCTGCCGGACGGGAAAGGAACTCCAGTTCGGTCAGGTCCTGCTCGGTCAGGCGGACCCGGTCGCCGCCGAGGTTCTCCGCCAGATGCTCCGGCACCCTCGTGCCGGGCAGCGGCACCACGTGCTCGCCCAGCCGCAGCAGCCAGGCCAGCGCGACCTGTGCCGGGGTGACCCCGTGCCGGGCGGCCACCTGGGCGACGGCCCGCAGGAGCGCCAGGTTGTGGCGGACGGTTCCGGGGGCGCGGCGGGGCTGGGCGCGCGCCCAGCCGCCTGGGGGCAGTTCCTCGGGCCGGGACTCCTCGGGCCGGGACTCCGCAGACCGGGGCGGCGCGCCCGCCAGCAGACCGCGGCCGAGCGGGGCGCCTGCCAGCAGCGCGATCCGGCGCTCCACCGCGTACGGGACGACGTCCGCAAGCCCGCGGCGCGTGAAGAGCGACACCTCCGCGGCCATCGCCGCCGCCTCGTGCACGGCTTCGGCGGCCCGGGCCTCCCGCACGGTGACGGCGGGCAGCCCCAGCATGCGGATCTTGCCCGCCCAGACCTGCTCGGCCAGCGCACCCCAGCTCTCCTCCAGCGGTACGCCGGGATCGACGCCGCGCAGCAGGTAGAGGTCGACGTGGTCCACGTGCAGCTGGCGCAGGCTCTCGTCGACGGCGTCCCGCAGCTCCCGCGGACCGCCCGCCGGGCGCAGCACGCCGTCCGCACCGCCGAGCAGTCCGCCGCCGGTGCACAGCACCACCTCGTCCCGGCGTCCGCGGATGGCCTCGCCGACCAGCCGTTCGTTGTCCCCGGCCGCGTAGGCGCCGGCCGTCTCCACGAGGTTGACCCCGAGGTCCACCGCCTCCTGGACGAGCGAGACGGCCTTGCGCCTGCCTCTCAGCGCCGGGGCGCGGCGGGGCGAAAGGGCCCTCGCCCCCAGCCCCAGCCGGCCGACGACCGGCCCGTCCCTGCCCAGTGTCGTGGTGCGCATCCTGCGGGATCTCCCTTCTGCGCGGAGGAAAGCAACCACTCCATGGCAGCAGCCCCGGGACGCCGGGGCACAGCATCCCGCTGCTACTTGCCGATCTCGGACGACTTCGGCATGTCTGCCGGGCGTTGACCTGTCGCGGGGCGGGCCGCCCACCAGGTGTTGCTACGCAGAGGTGCGGCTGAGTCGCTCCCTGCACGCGGAAGCGCGCTCGTGGGGCGATCCAGGCGCAGAGCGGGCCGAAGCCGTGCACAGCGGACACGGCTGGAGTGCGGCCCGACTCGGATAACGTAAAGAGCATTCGTTTTGGAAAGGTGGGCCGAGATGGCGCAACTCAAACAGGAGCGGGCCGAACAGACCCGCCGCGTGCTCCTGCACGCAGCCGCGGAGGTCTTCGACGAGTTCGGCTACGCGGGGGCCAGTATCACCCGCATCCTCCAGCGCGCCGGTGTGACGGCAGGGGCGCTCTACTTCCACTTCGGCTCCAAGGAGAACCTGGCCAAGGCGGTGATGAACAGCCAGCCGGGGACCATCGTCCCGCTGCTCGCGGCCGGGGGCCTGCAGCGGCTCATCGACCTCACCCTCGTGTGGTCGTGGCAGCTCCAGCGCGACCCGCTGCTCCGGGCCGGCGTACGGCTGACGAACGAACAGGCCTCTGCGAGCGGCGCGCTGAACGCCGATCCGTACGCGGACTTCCGCGGGATCATGGCGGAGTACCTGCGGGAGGCGCGGGAGGAAGGCGAGTTGCAGCCGGGCATCGATCCCGTCGCGGTCGCGGAGTTCGTGGTCTCCGCCTGTACCGGAATGCAGATGTACTCCAACGTCGCCAGTGGCCGCAAGGACCTTCCCGAGCGCACCCAGCAGATGTGGAACCTGCTCCTGCCGGGCATCGCGGTCCCGTCCGTGATCGCCCGCGCCGAGGCGACCCCCGCCCGGGGCGCCGCGATGATGCCCTGACCGCTCTGGACGCCCCGACCGCCCCGGGGGCGCCCCGGGCGGAACGGCGGGGGCACGCCGGAGGCGCCCGCGGCCCCTGTCGGAGAGGGGCGGCGGGCGCCTGCGGCGCGTCACCGGAACACATCAGGCGTGCAGCGCCTCGGCCCGGTCCGCGACAGGACTCGGCTCCCGTGTCACGGCAGCCGGCTCGGGCTTCGTGCGGTCGGCGAGCTTGAGCCAGACGACCCCGGCGATGATGACCGCCAGCCACGCGACCTTGGCGACGGTGAGGGTCTCGTCGAAGAAGAGCGGGCCGAAGACCGCGGCGCCGACGGCGCCGATGCCCGCCCAGACGGCGTAGCCGATGCTCACGTCGATCGAGCGCAGGGCGAGGCTCAGCGAGTAGAGCGTCAGCAGGAAGAAGACCACGGCGACCAGGGACCAGGTCAGGATGGTGAAGCCTTCGCTGCCGCCGACGGCGAGTGCGTAGCCGATCTCGAAGACTCCGGCCAGTACGAGCATGAGCCAGGCGTTGGTGGAACTCCGGGGTGCGTGGGACATGGGAGATGAGTCCTTACGTGGGGAGGTCGTCAGGTGGGTGCGCGTTGCGGGGTGGTGCGAGGCGTTGCGATGCGTTGGGGGCGGAGCAGGGGCCGGGTTCGGGAGGCCGGGGCCGGGCTCAGGCGGAACCGCTCAGCTGGAGGCCGACGACGCCGCCGATGACGAGGGCGATGCCGATCGCCTTGTTCCAGTTCAGGCGCTGGCCGAAGAACAGGGCACCGAGGACGGTGATGCCGACACCGGCCACGGACGTCCACAGGGCGTAGCCGACGCCGACGTCGAAGGTCAGCAGCGCCTTGCTGAGGAAGAAGGTCGCGGCGGCCCCGCTGAGCAGGGTGATGCCGGTCCACTTGCGGTTCTTGAAGCCCTCGGCCTTTCCGGCGGCGATGGCGACGGCGGTCTCGAAGGCGACGGCGATGGCGAGGTAGAGCCAGTGCATGGGAGGTCCTTCTCTGCGGTGAATCAGGATGAATGAGGATGAAGGGGAGTGAGGGGGCGTCGGGGGCGACGCTGCGGGGCGGACGTTCTGCTTGCCGTCGGGCCCGGCTCAGGGCGGGGGAGTCCTGGTACGGGCGCTCCGCCCCTGGAGGCGTACGGTGCGACAGCTCAGCCGCACCGCTTCGGGCGCGTCGCCCGCCCACTCGCTTCTGTCAGCCCGCATGAGCAGTCCACCTCCTACGCCGTCTGTGCCTGATGTGTCTCTGCTTAATTTGCCTGCACATGCATGCAAATCCTGTCCGTGTTGCCGTCTTCGGTGCTCCGGCTCGTGGGAATAATCTTGCATGTGCATATAACTACTGTCAAGCAGCTGCCGCCGACGGATGCCGGAAGCGGAGCGCGTCCCGGCGCTACGGGGGCGGCGGCTGGGGTGCGGCCCGGGCCGCGCTCTGCGCGGTGTGGGCGGCGGTGGCGGAGGAGAGGGCGGCGCCGCAGGTGAAGGAGGCGGCGAAGGCGGCCGGGCCCAGTGCGGCGGTGGCCGCATCCGTGATCCGGTCGACGTCGGCGCGTTCGGCGGGCGGCAGCGGCGCGCCGACGCTCCGCCGAGCCGCGTCCGCCGCGCCGAGCAGCAGGGCGGCGTGCCCGGCGGGGGTGCCCTCCGCCGCGTCCGAGGTGCCGGAGCACAAGGCCGCGCCCGCGAGGCCCTCCAGGGAGAGCGCCAGGGCGCGCGGGTCGCCGAGGGAGCGGGCGATCTCCAGGCCGCGCAGCTGGTGGACGGTGGCCCGGGCGCCGTCGCCGCGCAGTTCGGCGGTGAAGCCCAGCTCCGCGTGCAGCAGATGGTCACCCGCCGCCGAGGAGACCTCGGCGTACCCGTCCCGGATGCGCAGCAACTGCCGTTCGGCGCCGTCCAGATCGCCGGTGCGGCGGGCGCCCAGGGCCAGGCCCATCCGGGCGTGGATGACGCCGTAGGTGAAGCCCTGGGCTGCGGCCAATTCGCTTGCCCGTTTGTGCAGTTCGGCGGCGCGGCGCCACTCGCGGGCGAGCAGGGCCAGCCTGCCGAGCCCGGAGAGCCGTACGGAAACCTCCGCGCCCAGGCCCAGTTCGCGGGCGATGCGCAGGCCCTCCTGCTGGCGCCGGGCGGCCTCCGCGTAGTCGCCCTTGATCTCGGCGAGCGCGGCGAGTGGCTGCACGGTCTGCAACTCGCCCCAGCGGTCGCCGAGTTCGCGCAGGATCTCGGCGCTGCGCAGCCCGTCGCGGCCCAGGGCGGCCAGGTCGCCGCGCAGCAGGGCGTGCATCGCGCGGAGACCGAGGACTGCGCCGGTGCCCCACCGGTCCCCGGCGCCGGTGAAGTGCTCCAGGGCCAGGGCGTTGACCGCCTCCCCGGCGGCCGGGCCGCCCGCGTTGAAGAGGCCGTACGCGTACAGCCACAGCGCGCGGGCGTGCCGCGCGGCGTCCCCGGCCGTCTCGGGCCGGGCCGCCGCCACCCGTACGGCCTTCGGGCGTGGGCTGCCGGTCAGCAGGACGAACGCATCGCGGAGCAGGGCCAGTTCGACGGTGCCGGTACCGGGAGCGGTGGCGGTGTCGGACGGAGCGGCGTGCACTACGGCCGACAGCGCGCGGTGCGCCTCGCCGAGCCGGCCGCGCAGCAGCCACCACCACGCCAGCGCCCGCGCGAGCCGGGCAGCCTCGCCGCTGCCGGGGTGCCGCAGCGCCTCGTCGAGCGCCGCCCGCAGGTTGGCCGCCTCCGCGTCGAGCCGGTCCAGCCACTCGCGCTGCCCGGCGGCGCGCAGTTCGGGCTCGGCACGTTCGGCGAGCGCCAGGTAATGGCGCAGGTGCCGCTCCCGTACGCCGTCGAGTTCCGCGCACTCGTGCAACCGCTCCGCCGCGTAAGCGGCCACGGACTCCAGCAGCCGGTAGCGCGGGCCGCCGCCGGTCGGCGGGCGCTCGCTCGGGGAGGCCGTCACGACCAGGGAGCGGCCGACCAGCCGGGTGATCAGGTCCAGGACCTCGCCGGGGGAGACGCCCTCGCCCGCGCACACCGCCTCGGCGGCCTCCAGGGTGCAGCCGTCGCGGTGTACGGCGAGGCGGCGCAGCACGGCGCGTTCCGGCGCGCTCAGCAGCTCCCAGCTCCAGTCGATCATCGCGCGCAGGGTCTGCTGGCGGGCGGGCGCGCCCCGCTGCCCCGAGGTGAGCAGCCGGAAGCGGTCGCCGAGCCGGGCGGCCAACTCGCCCACGCCCAGGGCGCGTACCCGGGTGGCCGCGAGTTCCAGCGCGAGCGGGATGCCGTCGAGGCGGCGGCAGATCTCCGCGACGGCCTCCCGCGCCGCCTCGTCCGTCCCGAAGCCGGGTGCCGCCGCCGCGGCGCGGTCGGCGAACAGCCGGGCGGCGTCGGCCGGTTCCAGCGGTTCCACCAGGAAGACCGCCTCACCGGTCAGGCCCAGCGGCTCCTGGCTGGTGGCCAGGATGCGCAGGCCGGGCGCGGCACGCAGCAGCAGCGCGGCGAGTTCGGCGGCCGGGCCGACGACCTGCTCGCAGTTGTCCAGCACGAGTTGCGTGTGACGCTCGCGCAGTACGGCGGCGAGCCGGTCGGCGGGCTCGGCGCGCGCCCCGCCCAGCCCGGGGAGGCCGGAGGGCGCGTCGTCCCGGATGCCCAGCACGGCGGAGACCACCTGCGCCAGCTCGTCCACGCCCCCGCGCTGACCGGCCAGTTCGACAAGCCAGACCCCGTCGGGGACGCCGCCGTCGGGCTGCTGCATGAGCCGGGTGGCGGCCTCCACCGCGAGCCGCGTCTTGCCGACGCCGCCGGGGCCGGTGAGCGTGACCAGCCGGTGGGCGGCGAGCGTACGGCCGAGCGCGTCCAGTGAGGCGTCGCGGCCGATCAGCGGGGTGAGCGGGGCGGGCAGGTTCGCGTGCGGCGGGGCGTCGACGGGCTGGGCCGGGGCGCGGCCCGGGGCGGCCGGGCCCAGCGCCGGGTCCTGGCGCAGCAGCGCCTCGTGCAGCGCGGTCAGCTCCGGGCCGGGGTCGACGCCCAGCTCGTCCGCCAGCCGCTCCTGCAGCTCCGTGTACGAGGCGAGCGCCTCACCCTGGCGGCCCGCCAGGTACAGGGCGCGAACCTGCACGGCGCGCAGCCGCTCCCGCAGCGGGTGGCGGGCCACCAGGTCCGCCAACTCGCCGGTAAGCAGGGTGCGGTCGCCGGATTCGAGCCGGGCCTCGGCCTGCTCCTCCACGACGGCCAGCCGCTGTTCGGCCAGCCGCCGGGCCGCCGTACGGACGAACTCCTCGTCCGCGAAGTCGGCGTACGCGTCCCCGCGCCACAGCTCCAGCGCCTCGGTGAGCAGGGCCGCGCGCACCCGGGGGTCGGCCTCCGGACGGGCCCGCCGGACCAGGGCGCGGAAGAGATCCGCGTCCACCACGTCGGCCGCGTCCACCGCGCCGGCCGCGGCTCCCGCCTCCGCTCGGGCGTCGCGCAGGCGCAGTGCGTAGCCGGGTGCCTGGTGCACCACGCGGTCGCGGCCGATTGCCCGGCGCAGCTGGGAGACCTTCGCCTGGAGCGCGTTGGCCGGTTTGCCGGGCGGCCGGCGCCCCCACAGGTCCTCGACGAGCCGGTCGGCGGAGACCGGGCGGCCCTCGTGCACCAGAAGACCGGCCAGCAGCGCCCGGACCTTCGCCTCGGGGACCCTGACCGGCTTCCCCGCGTCGTCCCATACCGCGAGTGGACCGAGTACCCCGAACCGCATGAGTGCACCGTACACAGCCCGCACCCTGGTCGGCCGGTACGTCCGTCAGCGCGGCCGTCAGCGCACCCTCAGCGTCCCCGAAGCGCGCACCGGCACAGTCGTCCCGACAGCGGCGCCGGAAACCCCCCGCCACCTGCCCACCCCACCACGCGAAAGGCGGCACCCCCGTCATGCCGAACACCCGCACGACGACCAAGGCCCCCCGCGCCGGAACGGGGCGGCGCCCGGCGGCGGACGGCGGGCTCCCGCTACCCGCGCTGCTGGCGCTGGCCACGGCCGTCTTCCTCACCAGCCTGACCGAGACACTGCCCGCCGGACTGCTCCCCGCGATGAGCGGCGACCTGGGGGTGGGCGAGGCGGCGATGGGCCAGTCGGTGACGATCTACGCCGTCGGCACGGCGCTCACCGCGATCCCGCTCACCGCCGCCACCGCGGGCTGGCGGCGCAAGCGGCTGCTGCTGACGGCGATGGCGGCCTTCGCCGTCGCCAACACCGTCACCGCGGTCTCGTCGTACTACCCGTTGACGATGGCGGCCCGTTTCGCCGCCGGGGTGGCCGCCGGGCTGGCCTGGGCGCTGCTGGCCGGGTACGCCCGCCGGATGGCGCCCGTACACCTCCAGGGCAGGGCCATCGCGATCGTGATGACCGGCATCCCGGTGGCACTGGCGCTGGGCGTGCCCGCGGGCACCTTCCTGGGCGAACTGCTCGGCTGGCAGGTGACGTTCGGGCTGATGTCCGTCCTCGCCGTCGTCGTCCTCGCCTGGATCACGGCGACCGTCCCCGACCACCCCGGCACCCGGCAGGGCGGCCGGACCCCGGTGCTGCGGACGCTGGCGGTGCCCGGGGTGGCGCCGGTGCTGACCGTGACACTCGTCTTCGTCCTGGCGCACACCATCCTCTACACCTACATCGCCACCTTCCTGGACCGCCTCGGTATGGGCGGCTCCACCGACGTCGTGCTGCTGGTCTTCGGCGCCGCCTCGATGCTGAGCATCTGGATCGTCGGCGTGCACATCCACCGCAGGCTGCGCACCCTCACCCTCGCCAGCACGCTGCTGGTCGGCGCGGCGGCGGCGATCCTGGCGGTCTTCGCCGGGAGCCCCGTGCTGGTCTACGTCGCGGTGACGCTGTGGGGGCTGGGCTGGGGCGGCGCGCCGACCCTCCTCCAGACGGCCGCGGGCGACGCGGCGGGCGAGGCGGCGGACGCGGCGCAGGCGATGCTGGTCACCCTGTGGAACGCGGCGATGGCGGCGGGCGGGGTCGTCGGAGGGGTCCTGCTGGGGGCCTTCGGTACGACGTCCTTCCCGTGGAGCATCCTGCTGCTGCTGGTCCCGGTCCTGGCCGTGGTGCTCGCCGCCCGCACCCACGGCTTCCCCGGCAGGCGCGCCGCCTGACCGCCCCGGTCGCCCGGCGCCCGTACGGCGGCGCCCGCCCGCCCCCGTGAGGGGACGGAGCGGGCGCCGTGGCCGTGCCGGGGCTTCAGGCCGCCGCGGCGATGTGCCAGGAGCCGCCCGTGGGCGGTACCGACGCGTGCGACCAGTGGGCGAACGGGACGGCGGGCGAGGGGTCCGCGCGGTGTGCGGCGCGGCGGTGCAGTGCGCTCAGTACGGCGGTCAGAGCGGCCAGTTCCTCCGCGGTGGGCGAGCCGCTGACGATCTTCCAGAGGGTCTCTTCCAGAGCCATGGCATCTCCCATTCCACGGGCGGGTCGGACGGGTAGGGCGGCCGGCGTCGCGGGGGACGGAGCGGCCGGCCGCCCGGTCGAGGGGTCCGGGCCGGTCACACGGCCTGGACCTGCTTGGCCCCGTCCGAGGGCGTCTCCGCCGCCACCTCCGCCACCTCCGCCTCCGCCGCCGTCGGTACGTCGTCCGGCCCGGCCGCCCGCGGCCGGTCCTCCTGCGGCTCGTCCCCCTGCGGGGCCGCGCCCTGGGCGCCGACCGGGCGCAGACCGCCGGGGATCAGCATCGAGGCGACACCGGCCGCGAGCACCACCGCGGCGCCGACCCACACCGCCGGGACGACTCCGTCGACGAAGCCCTGCGGCGACTCGTAGTTCCCCTGTGCGGCGAACACCGCGGCCAGCACCGCGACACCGAGCACGCCGCCCAGTTCGCGTCCGGAGTTGTTGACGCCGGAGGCGATGCCCTCCTGGTCGCGCCGTACGGAGGAGAACACCATGTTGACCACCGGGGCGTAGAAGAGCGACATGCCCACGCCCAGGATGAGGAACGGCGGGACGATGGTCGCGTAGCTGACCGTCGGCGTGGCCACCAGCGCGAACCAGCCGAGGCCGATCGCCTGGAGGACGAAGCCCGCGGTGAGGATGAGACGTCCGCCGAACCGGTCGGACAGCAGCCCGGCGATCGGTGCGACGACCATCGGCATCGCCGTCCACGGCAGCGTGCGCAGCCCCGCCTCCAGCGGCGAGTAGCCCTGCGCGGTCTGGAGGAACTGCGCGATCAGGAAGATCGCGCCGAACATACCGAAGTACATCATCAGCGACGCCAGGTTGGTCATCGCGAAGGCACGGCCCCGGAACAGGCCCAGCGGCAGCATCGGGTGTTCGGTGCGGTTCTCCCAGACGAGGAAGGCCAGCACCAGCGCGCCGCCGAGAACGAACCCGGCCAGCACCTCGCCCGAGGTCCAGCCGATGGCGCCGCCGCGCACCAGGCCGAGGACGATGCCGAAGAGTCCGACGCTCAGCAGGGCGGTGCCGACGATGTCGAGCTTGGTGTTCGCGCCCCGGCTCTCGGCGAGCCAGACCTTGGAGAGCGGCAGCAGCACGATGCCCAGCGGCACGTTGATCCAGAAGATCCACTGCCAGGACGCGCCCTCCACGATCGCGCCGCCGACCACCGGGCCCAGCGCGATGGCCAGTCCGGCGATCGCGCCCCAGGCACCCAGCGCGGCGCCGCGCTTGGCGGGCGGCACCGCCGCCGAGAGCAGGGTGAGGGTCAGCGGGACGACGATCGCGCCGCCGACGCCCTGGACCGCGCGGGCCAGGATCAGTTCGTTGGCGGTGGTGGAGAGCGCGGCGCCCGCCGAGGCGAGCGTGAAGATCGAGACGCCGACCATGAACAGCCGGCGCCTGCCGAAGCGGTCGCCGAGCGCGGAGCCGGTCATCAGGAAGACGGCGAAGGTCAGGGTGAACGCGTTGACCGTCCACTCCAGTTCGTCGAGCCCGGCGTTCAGGTCCTCGCGGATGGCGGGCAGCGCGGTGGTGACCACGAGGTTGTCGAGGGAGGTGATGAACATCGCCACGGCGGCGATGACGAAGGTACGGACAGGATGGCCCTGTGTCTGGGCACTCATGGTGCGTCCTCTCACATGTCGCGCAGGAAGTCCCTGGCTTGCCGGAGAATGCGGTTTCGGGTGGGACCGATGGAGCCGCGCGGCATCGAGAGAGCCGCGCTGATCGCGTCGTAACTCAGGGGCGGATCGGACAGCAGCAGGCCCAGCAGGGCCTGGTGGCGCCTGGGCAGATGGCGGAAGGCGTTGCGGGCGCGGTCGCCCTCCGCCCTGCGCAGGGCGGTCTCCTCCGGTGTCGCCTGATGACAGGTCTCCTGGGCGAAGTCCGAGAGATCCTCGACGAGGTGGTACTTGACGCCGCTGCCGGACACCTTGAGCGCCTCGCGGCGCGCCGTGGTGACGATCCACGCGCCGACCTTGGCCGGGTCGTGCAGCGAGCCGATGTTCTCGACCAGCCGCAGCCACGTCAGCTGGCAGACGTCCTCGCAGTCGGCGGGCCGCAGCCCGTGTGAGCGGGCCACCTTCCAGACGGTGGCGCGGTAGCGCTGGACGAAGCGCGCCCACGCGCCCGGGTCACCGGCCCGGCAGCCCGCGACCAGTTCGGCCGCCGAGCCGGCGGCCCGGGCGGTGCTTGCGGCGCGTGCGGCACGGACGGTGTGGGTGGCGCGGATGGTGCCGTCCCGGCTGCGTACGGTCTTCGCCTCGACCACGGCGATCCTCCTTCGGTCCTCCCCGTGGGGACCTGTCGACGTCCTTCGTCCCACACCCGGGTAGCCGCGCACTGGACCCGCGCTCGCCCGCCGCCGAGCCCCGGAGTAGCGCCGGGGCGCGTACGGCGTGCACGGCGCGTGCACGGCGTATCCGCACGCCGTGGGCCCCGCTCTGTCGGGATGACGGTCGCCACCGCCTGACCGCAGATCCGCAGCGCGGTGCGCGACGTACCGAGAGGGGAATCACGAATGATCACGGATGAGTACGCCCGGACCCTCGCGTCCGTCAACGACCGCATCCGGGGGCTCAAGGACAGCGGCTTCTACACCTTCGAACAGCCCTTCACCGCCGCGCCCGGCGGCCGGTCGGAGATCGACACCCGCGAGGTCATCATGCTGACCAGCGGGAACTACCTGGGACTCGTGGGACACCCGGAGATCAACAAGGCGGTCAAGGAGGCGCTGGACACCTACGGGTCCGGCGCCTGCGGTGCCCGCCTCAACAATGGCACCACCCGGCTCCACCTGGAGCTGGAGGAGCGGCTCGCCGACTGGATGGGCACCGAGGCGGCGATCACCTACAGCTCGGGCTACCTGGCCAACCTGGGCACCATCTCAGCGCTCTGCGACAACGAGACCGTCGTCATCACCGACCAGTTCAACCACATGAGCATCCTGGACGGCTGCCGGCTGGCCGAGGGCAACGTCAAGATCTTCGCGCACAATTCCATGGAGAAGCTGGAGTACGTCCTCCAGCGGAACGCCGACGCGGCCAAGAAGTTCGTCGTGGTCGACGGCGTCTACTCGATGGACGGCGAGATCGCGCCGCTGGACGAGATCCACCGGCTGACCGAGGCGTACGGCGCCATGCTCATGGTGGACGAGGCGCACGGCACCGGCTTCCTCGGCGAGCACGGCCGGGGTGCGGGCGAGCACTACGGCATCGTCCCCGACCTCACCATGGGCACCTTCAGCAAGACCCTCGGCGGCGTCGGCGGGTTCGTCACGGCGGGCGCGGACCTCGTCGAGTACCTGCGCCACTCCGCGCACGCCTACATGTTCAACGCGAGCCTCCCCGCGCCGACCGTGGCCGGCGTGCTCAAGGCGCTGGAGCTGATGCGCCGCGAGCCCTGGCGCACCGAGAAGCTCTGGGAGAACACCATGCGCTTCCGCTCCGGGCTCATCCGGCTGGGCTTCGAGGTGATGGGCAGCGTCACCCCCGTCATCCCCATCCTCATCGGTGACGACGAGACCGCCCTGCGCATGTCCAGGGAGCTGATGGACGACGGCCTGTACGTCTCCGGGGCCATCTTCCCGGCCGTGCCCAAGGGGCGAGCGCGCTTCCGGGCGACGGTCACCGCCGCGATGACCACCGAGGACGTGGACCGCGCGGTCGAACTTCTGGGTGACGCCGCACGGCGGCACGACGTACTGGCTTGAGGGGGAGAACCACGTGAGTATCACCGAGACCGAAGTCCGGCGCGGCGAAGAGGCCGCCTCGCAGCGAAGGGCCCTCCAGGCCCAGGGCGTCTACCTGGGGGCCCCGGGCGCCCAGCTGCGCAGCGCCTTCCTGTTCCCCGGGCACGGGGCGCAGTACCCCGACATGTTCGCCGACCTGATCGCCGAACACCCCGTCGTCGCCGAGACGTTCGAGGCGATCGACGAGACCTACCGCGCGCTGGCCGGGCACACCCTGACCAGCCGCGTGTTCACCTCGGGCGGCAACGACCCGGCCAAGGAGCTGCTGGACCCCGAGGTCATGCAGCCCGCGATCTTCGCGGGAAGCATCGCCGTGCACCGGCTCCTGGAACACCTCGGCGTCAGCGCCGAGGTGCACATCGGGCACAGCCTCGGTGAGATCGCCGCTCTGGTGGCCGCCGAGGCGCTCTCACTGGAGGACGGCGTACGCGCCGTGCACGGCCGGGGCCGCGCGGTCAAGGCCGTACCCGCCGAGCGCCGGGGCGGCATGCTGAGCCTCCAGACCGACAGCGAGGGCAGCCGCGAGCAGCTCGCCCGGCTGCTGCTGCTGATGCGCGGACAGGGCGGCTACATCACCCGCAGCATCGTCAACTCCCTTGATCAGACGGTGCTTTCGGGCGATTCGGCCACCATCGACCGCGCGGCGCAGCTCTGCGCCGAACGGGGCATCAAGGCCACCCGGCTGCGGGTCTCGCACGGCTTCCACTCCGACCTGCTGGAGGACGCCGTACCGCAACTGGAGCGCACTCTCGCCGAGTTGGACTGGCGGGCGCCGCGCACCCCGGTGCTCTCCACGGTCATCGGGGACTTCTACACCGAGCACGACGTGCCCGACCTGCCCGTCCTGCTGGCCCGTCAGCTCGTCACGCCCTTCAGCTTCCACGACCTGGTCACGCAGCTCCACGACAGCGGCGTGAACACCTTCGTGGAGGTGGGGCCCCGGTCGATCCTCTCCGGGCTCGCCGAACGGATTCTCGCCGACCAGGACGTGCTGGTCAGCCCGACCAACATCCAGTCCCTGGGCGCCGTCGAGAGCATGCGCCGCTTCACCGCGTTCGCCGAGGTGCACGGGCTGCGCGCGGCGGAGGGGGAGCGGCGTACGTCGGAGCGGAACCGGCGGGAGGAGGCAGTGCCGGAGGCCGCCGCGGAACGGGAGACCGCCGCCCAGACCAAGGCCGGGCTCCTCAAGGTCGCCGCGCGCTACACCGGTTACCCGGTGCGGCTCCTCGACCCGGCCCAGCTGATGGGAGCCGGCCTGGGGCTCAGCCACCGGGTACGGGCGGAACTGGCCGTGGCGCTCGGCACGCATCTGGGCCTGTCCGGGACGCCCGTCTCCACCGACGCGGACGCGCCGCTGGGGCACCTGCTCGACCAGCTGGTGGAGGCGGCGCGCGGGGCGGCGGTGCCGGTGCCGGTGCCTGCGGCGGCGGCGCCCGTACTGCCTGAGCCCGCCGCCGAGCCTGCTGCCGCGCCCGCCGAGGAGCCCGTGGTGCCGTCGGGTGTGCCGTCGGCTGCCGAGGTGGCTGAGGTGGAGCGTGTGGTGTGGGAGGTGGCGGAGGCGAAGTCGGGTTATCCGGCGGATCTGTTGGAGGCGGATCTTGATCTGGAGGCGGATCTGGGGATCGATTCGGTGAAGCAGGCGGAGATTCTGGGTGCGGTGCGGGAGGAGTTCGCGTTGCCGGTGGTGGAGGATCTGGACACCGCCGAACTGAACACCCTGCGCAAGATCGCCGCGTTCGTCGCCGAACTCCGCGCCGCCCAGCGCCCGGCGCCCGTACAGCCTGAGCCCGTGGTGCCGTCGGGTGTGCCGTCGGCTGCCGAGGTGGCTGAGGTGGAGCGTGTGGTGTGGGAGGTGGCGGAGGCGAAGTCGGGTTATCCGGCGGATCTGTTGGAGGCGGATCTTGATCTGGAGGCGGATCTGGGGATCGATTCGGTGAAGCAGGCGGAGATTCTGGGTGCGGTGCGGGAGGAGTTCGCGTTGCCGGTGGTGGAGGATCTGGACACCGCCGAACTGAACACCCTGCGCAAGATCGCCGCGTTCGTCGCCGAACTCCGCGCCTCGACCGGACGCGGCCCGCGCTCCGCCCGCGCCGGCGACTCCACCGCCGACGACGGCTCCGACGAGAGCCACATACCCGGCACCCCGCCCGCCGGACCGGTCCTGCCAGCGATCCTGGAGCGTACGGTCGACCGCGTCGCCGGACGCTACGTACCCCTGGCGGTCGAGAGCCCGCTGGACCACCCCGGCGCCCGCGCCGTCCCCCTGGACGGCAAGGCGGTCGTGGTGATCACCGGCCCGGACACCAGCCTCGCCCGCGCGGTCCTGCCGCTGCTGGCCGAACGGGGCGCCGTACCGTCCGTGGTGGCGCCCGAGGGCGCGGCCCTGGACGGCTGGCGCACCTCGCACGCCGACTTCTGCGACCCCGCCGCGCTGTCCCGCGCGCTGGTGGAGGCCCGTCCGGCGTCCGGCGTCCACGCCGTCCTCAACCTGCACCCCTACGGCGCGGGCCCCGCGTCCGCCGCCGATGCCGCCACCTCCTTCGACCTTCCGGCGGCCGACTGGAGCGCCGAGGCCGACCAGCACTTCACCGTCAACCTCCTCGCCGCAAAGGCGTACTTCGCCGACCTGGCCAAGGCGGGCACCGGCGGCGGCTACTTCGCCGCCACCCGCGTCGGCGGGGTCTTCGGCATCGAGGCGGACGGCGCGATGGACCCGCTCGGCGGGCTCACCGCGGGTTTCGCCAAGAGCCTGGACCTGGAACTACCGGACACCCGCGTGAAGGTGGTCGACTTCACCGATGGCGGCACGGCCCGTACGGCTGAGGCCCTGCTCGCCGAGCTGACCACCGACGCCGAACCGGGCGTCGAGGTCGGCTACGTGCGCGGCCTGCGCAAGATCGTCCAGGTGGTCCCGCATGAGTTGCGCACCGGCCCCGGGCAGGAGCCGCTGCGGCTCGACCCCGGCAGCGTGGTGGTCTTCTCCGGCGGCTCCCGCGGCATCACCTACGAGTGCGCCAAGGAGGTCGCGCGCCTCGCGGGCGTACGGGTGGTCGTGCTCGGCCGGACCCGTCCGGCCGAGGAGAGCGCCCAGTGGCGGGCCCTGGCAGAGCACGCCGCCGCCCTCGGCCCCGCCGGCACCGGCCCCACCGGCCTCGACCCCGCCGCCCTGGACGACGCCGCCTTCGCCGCGCTGCGCGGGGACTGGGTCCGCCGCGCCCGCAACGAGGACCCCGCCCTCACCCCGGCCGCGGCCATGAAGCGCTTCGAGGGCCTCGCCAACTCCCGCACTCTCTCCCGCAATCTGGCCGAGCTGCGCGCCCTCAACCCCCTCTCCTCGTACGAGGTGTGCGACGTCTCGGACGGCGCCCAGGTGGCCGCGGCCATCGCCGGGATACGGGAGAGGTACGGGCGCATCGACGGCGTCGTGCACGCCGCCGGGCTGGAGTCCGTCGCCACGGTGCCCAAGAAGCCCCTAGACCACGCACGCCACGTCGTACGGGTGAAGGCCGACGGCGCCCACCACCTGTGGCACGCGGTCAAGGACGACGAGCTGAAGTTCGTCTGCCTCTTCGGCTCCTTCCTCGGCCGCTTCGGCATGGACGGCCAGGTCGACTACACGGCCGGGGCCGACCTCGCCGCCAAGCTCTCCGCCCTGCTGGCCCGGCGGCGCCCGGACGTCCGGGTCTTCACGCTCTGCTGGACCGGCTGGGCCGACGTGGGGATGGCCGCGACCGCATCCGTACGCAAGGTCCAGGAAGAGGTGCGCGGCCTGCACTACATCGGCGTCGAGGAGGGCGTGCAGCACTTCGCCCGGGAGGTCTTCCAGGGCGGCGACGACCCCGAGGTCCTCGTCTTCGGGGAGATCGGCAAGAACAGCTACGGCGGCCAGGACGCCACCATGGACGCCGCCAGGACCGGGCTCGCCCACCCCGTGGGCCCCGACGGCAGCGTCCGGGACCGGATCGGCCTGCCGCTCCTGGACCGGGTGACGGAGCGCACCGAGCACCGGGTGCGGGCGCGCAAGCGGCTCGACCCGCGTGCCGACCGCTATCTGGGCGACCACCAGGTCAAGGGCGCCGGCACCTTCCCCGGCGTGCTGCACATGGAGGCGCACGTCCAGGCGGCCGGGCTGCTGGCGCCGGGGCGCACGGTCGTGGGGGCGCGGGACGTCGAGTTCCTGAAGTTCGTCAAGCACCTGCCGAACTTCCCCCTCGAACTGCGCATCGAGGCGGACGCCGACACGGACGCCGACACGGACATCGAGGCCGGCGCCGACACCCCCCGCCAGGTACGGGCCGCCATCCACTCCGACCTCGTCGCCGCCGACGGACGCGTCCTGGAGTCCGGCCGCCTCCACTCGCGCGGCACCTACCTCTTCGCCGGACGTACGGCCGCCCCGCCGCCGGCGGACCGCTCCCTCCCCGGGCTCCTGGACGGCGCCACCGCACTCGACCTGGAGCGGTTCTACGCGCGCACCCACCACCAGATCACCTTCGGCCCGACCTTCCGCCACCTGCGCCGGGCGGGCTTCGTCGGCGACATCGAGGACGGCGAGATGGTGGGCGAGATCGCCGTCCCCTCCGGCCGCGGCCTCTTCTCCACCGCCGCCACCCCCCGGCTGCGTACCCTGCCCCTGGTCATCGACAACGCCTGGCGGACGGCGCTGATGTGGGCCTACCACCACCTGGGCTCGCACGTCGTGCCGGTCTCGATCGCCGCGATCGACTACTACCGCGTACCGCTCCCCGGCGAGACGGTGCACACCTACTCCACGCTCGTCCCCGACACCCGGGGGAAGCCCGGCGGGCTCCGGATCGGCACCAGGATTCTCGACGCGGCGGGCAGCACGCTCTGCGACATCTCGGACCTCGTGGTGGCACAGGTAGGACGCGATGAAGGCCCTACGAGTCTCCTGGGCTGAGGCCGCCCCGCCGGGCAGCGCGACCCCGCTGCCCGGCGGCGGCACCGTGGCCGCCGAGTGGCTCCCCATCCAGCGGGTGCGCGAGGACTATGCGGCGGACCCCGTCGCCTACCCGGCGCACTACCTGGGGCCCGCCGAACTGCCCGTCTTCGCCCGCATCGCCGTACCCAAGCGGCGGATGGAGTGGCTGGCCGGGCGGGTCGCCGCCAAGCGGCTGGTGTGCCTCACGCTGGACTGGCGGGGGCACCCGGCGGCGCCCGGCGAGTTCGCCGTACTGGGCGGCAAGCCGGGCGGGCGGGCCGGGAAGCCCGCGCTGAGCACCGGGGCGCCGCGCCTGGCCGGGCCCGTACGCCGTCACCTCGCCGACATCTCCCTCGCGCACACCCTGCGCCTGGCGGTGTGCGGCCTGGTCAGCGGCGGCCGGGTCGGCGTCGACGTGGAACCGCTGCGGGAGTTCAGCCCCACGCTGCGCCGCACGGTCTTCACCGACCGCGAAACCGCCCTGGCCGAGGCGGTCTTCCCGGCCTTCGCCGCCCGCCACCGCGCCACCGCGCTGTGGGTGGTCAAGGAGGCGCTGCTCAAGGCGTACGGCGTCGGCTTCGCCGCCGGCTGGGGTACCGCCCGGCTGCGCGAGGCCGACACCGCCGCCGCACTGTTCGACCTCGTCCTGCCGCCGGACACCGACCCCGGAGCCGGGGCGGCCGTCCGCTACGGCCGGATCACCGACCACATCTTCGCCATCGCCACCGTGGCCCAGCAGGCCCCGGTCGGCCACCAGCAGAAGGGGCAGCTCCGTGTCTGGGACTGACTTCGAGGACTTCGACCCGATCGCCGTGGTGGGTTACGGCTGCGTTTTCCCGCCCGACTCGTACAGCGCCGACACCTTCTGGGAGAATATCCTGGGAGGCCGCATCGGCATCGGCACCCCGCCCGCCGAGCGCTGGGACTGGCGGGACTACCACGACGAGGACCGCTCCGTCGCCGACAAGACGTACTGCCGCTGGGGCGGCTTCCTCGACGACTACCGGGGCCCGGACGGCCTCGACCAGCTCGCCCGCGTCGGCCGGGAGGCCGTACGGGACTTCAACCGCACCCAGCTGATGGTGCTCGACACCGTGCTCCAGACGCTGCGCATGGCCGGGTACACCCCGCGCCGGCTGAGCACCACCGACACCGCGCTCTTCGTCGGCAACATGCTGGGCGACGAGGCCGTCATGGAGTCCTCCCTCTCCTCCCGCCACACCGAGGTGCTGCACCACCTGCGGAACGGCGAGCCGTTCCAGCGGCTGCCCGCGGAGGTGCGGGCCGCCATCGAGAGCGGGTTCCCGGAGGCCGTACGGCGCCGCCTGTACGACGCGGAGGGCTCGCCCGCCGCCAACGTCTTCCAGGTCAGCGTCGCCAAGGCGGTCGCCAGGGTGCTCGGCCTGCCGGGCCCCGCCGCGATCGGCGACGCCGCCTGCGCCTCCGGCTTGACCGTCATCGACACGGCGGTCAAGTACCTCCAGGACGGCAGCCACGACATGGTCCTGGCCACCGGGGTGCAGGGCAACATGAACATCACCGGCAACGTCTGCTTCGCCAAGATCGGCGGCCTCTCCGCGACCCGCAGCAGGCCGCTGGACGCGGACGCCAGCGGCCTCATCAACGGCGAGGGCTCCGGCACCGTGCTGCTCAAGCGGCTCAGCGACGCCGTACGAGACGGCGACACCATCGCCGGGGTGATCCGGGGCGTCGCCACCCGCTGCGACGGCAAGGGCAAGGCCATCTACGCGCCGTCCCCGCGCGGCCAGGTCGGCGCCATGCGCCGCGCCCTGGAACTGGCCGACGCCCAGCCCGAGGAACTCGACTACATCGAGACCCACGCCACCGCGACCTCCACCGGCGACCTCGTCGAGGTCACCTCGCTCCAGCAGGTCTACGAGGGGCGCAACGCCCCGCCCGCCTCCATCCTGCTCGGCTCCGTCAAGGCGCAGACCGGGCACACCTTCTCCGCCGCGGGCATGGCCAACCTGCTGAAGATCCTGCTCGCCTTCGCGCACGAGACCGTGCCGCCCACCCACGCCTTCACCAGCCCGCAGCCCGACATGGCCCTGCCCGGCTCGCCGTTCCGGGTGCCGGTGGCCGCCGAGCCGTGGCAGGCGCCGCAGGAGTGCCGGCCGCGCCGGGCGCTGTCCAACGCCTTCGGGTTCGGCGGCGTCAACACGAGCATCGTCGTCGAGCAGTACGACCCGGTGCACCACGCCGACGCCGCGCTGCGCCAGCAGGGCCACGCGCAGCGCCACCGCCGCGCGGCGAACGCGCCGCTCGCCGTGCTCGGCATCGGCTGCGTCACCCCCTTCGCGCGCGACGCCGCCGCCCTGGCCGCCGACCGCCCGCCGGGCGCCGGCGTCTCCGGCTTCCCCGCCGACCGCTGGCACCCCGACGCCGCCGCCCTCCACGACCCGGACGGGACCTGGCGCGGCGGGGTCGTCACCGACCTCGACTTCCCCTGGAAGACCTACCGCATCCCGCCGAACATCCTGGCCGACCTCGACCGCGCACAGCTGCTGTCCGTGATGGCCGCGGGCCAGGCGCTGGAGCAGTACGGCGTGCCCGCCGGGGACCGCGTGGACACCGGCGTGTTCGTCGGCGCGACCTGCGGCCTGGAGGCGGGCCTGATCCGCAACTTCCGCATCCGGCTGGTGGAGTTCGAGCGGGCGCTGTCCGAGGTGCCCGCCTACCGGGCGCTGGACGAGGCGACCCGGCAGGCCCTGGTGGAGAGCTACACCAAGGAGGTGCACCGCTACATTCCGCCCATCCGCGAGAACGCGCTGCCCGGCTACATGGACAACATCACTGCGGGCCGTATCCAGAACATCTTCGACCTGCGCGGCCCCGGCGTCGTCATCGACGACGACCTCTGCTCCTTCGGCACCGCGCTCGGCCTGGCCAAGCGGAACCTGGAGCAGGGCGAGTGCGGGACCGCGCTCGTCGGCGGCGTACACGCCAACCTCACCCCGGAGTTCACCAAGCTCTTCGAACGTCGCCTGGCCGAGGCCGGACACGACGTGGCCGGCCTGATCCCCGGCGAGGGCGCCGCCTTCTTCGTCATCAAGCCGCTCGACCGCGTCACCGAGGACGACACCGTCCTCGCCGTCATCGACGGTGTGGGCTGCGCCGACGCCGACATCCCCGTCCACCGCCCCGGCGTGCCCTTCTTCTACGGCGCCGACGGCGCCATCCGGGCCGCCGAGGTCGTCGCGGGCATGCGCGAGCCCGCGGCGGAGGACCTCGTACGGGTCAAACTCCCGCAGATCGAGAGCGGTTACGGCTACGCGCTGCGCATCCGCCGCGACGACGACGTGCCCGACGACGAGGACCAGCCCCGTCCCCCCGCCGAGGAGGAGCCCCCGCGGCCCGCCGCCTCCGCCTCACCGGACGACCCCGGCACCGGCTACCTGACCGCGCCGAGCTACGCGCAACTGCTCGCCAAGCTCGAAGCGCTGGCACAGGGCACGGCCGTACCGCTGGACCGCATCCCGCCGGCCACCGCGGGCGGCTACCGCCTCGGCTTCAGCTACGCGTCCTGGGTGGACCTCGCCCGCAAGGCCCGGCTGGCCCTGCGCCTGCTCCGCCCCGGCAGCACCCCCACCGCACCGTCCGACCACTCTTCCGTCACGAGGTGACCGCCATGACCCGCCCGACCGCACCGGTCCGCTCCGCGGAGCCGATCGCCCGGCCCGTACACCCCCGGCTGCGCAGCCTCTTCTTCTGGCCGGTGCTCCTGCACTGCGTGGCCTGCTTCGTCCCCCTCTACTTCCTCAGCTCCTCCACCGGCGACCACTTCGCCTGGGAGACCGGCTCCGCGCTGAGCGCGGCCGTGCTGGGCGCCGGATACGCGGGCGCCTGCGCGATGTTCCTGCTGACGCTCCGCGAGAAGGACTGGACGAGCGCCCGCGGCACGGTCTTCGCACCGATCACGCTGCTCGTCTCGGCACTGCTGCTGACCGGTTTCTACGCGGACGAGTTCCACTTCACCGACGGCCCGGCGTTCGCCCGCGCGTTCACCTGGCTGTGGCTGGCCTCGCTGGCCGCCTTCCCGTTCACCTGCTTCGCCGTCTACCAGGTGCACAACCGCGCGCCCAAGGTCCGCGACCCGCGCGGCCCCGCGCCGATGCGGGCGGACGTGACGATCCCGACGGCCGTCATGGGCGCCGTCCTGTGGGGCCTGGCCTTCGCCCTGTGGATCGCGCCGGGTCCCGTGGGCGACGCCTGGGCCTGGCAGCTGGAGCCGCTGGACGCGCGGATGCTGGGCGCCTGGTTCTTCGCCTTCGGCGCGGGCGCCTGGCAGGCCCTGTGGGAGCACGACCTGCACCGGATGCGCGCCGGGTTCCTGACCGACGTCACGCTGAGCGTGCTGTCGATGGCCGCGCTCCTCCGCTTCGCGGGCGACGTGCGCTGGGGCAACGTCCTGACGTGGGTCTACCTGGTCGTCCTGGTGGGCCTGCTCGTCGCCGGGCTCACCGGCCGCTACCTGGCGCTGCCGGAGGCCCTGGAGGCCGAACGCAAGGCACGGGAGGAGGAGGCGGCGGCGCGCCCGGGACAGCCCGTCCGCGAGCCGAGCCGGGCGAAGGCCGTGTCCGCCTGACGGTGCGCGCCGCGGTCCGGCCGCCGCGCGGCAGCGGCCGGACCGCGCCCCGTCCCGTTCCCGTCTCCGTTCCTGTCTCCGTCCCGAGGGAGAGGACCGATCCATGGACCCGCACCGGAGGACCTTCCCGGCGCGCGACGCGCTCACCACCGCCGTCCGGCGGTGGGTCGCGGGCACCAGGGTGGACGCGGTGGAGGGGCTCGGCCACATCCCGGCGAGCGGCCCCGTCCTCGTGGTCTCCAACCACCCCAGCTTCTTCGACCACTACCTGCTGGAAACCGTCCTGTACGCGGCGCGCGGCGCACCCGTCCACTTCCCCGCCAAGGCGGAGAACTTCCGCCACCCGCTCCGGCGGGCGGTCCGCCTCGGCGTCGGCTGCATCCCGCTCGACGGCGCCCGGCCCGACCGGCACGCGCTGCGCGCGATGGTGGAGGTCCTGCACCGCGGCGAGGTCCTGTGCATGTACCCCGAGGGCACCCGCTGGGCCGGCGAGGGACTGCTGCCCTTCCACGACGGCGCCTTCTACCTGGCGGTGCGCACCGGCCTGCCGGTCGTCCCCGCGATGACCTACGGCAGCGACCGCATCCTGCCCAAGGGCCGGGTACGGCCCCGCCGGGGCACGGCCCGGCTGGTGTTCGGCCCCGCGCTGTGGCCGCTGCCGTCCCGCGCGTCCGGCGGGGCGTTCGGCGGGGCGTCCGGCACGGTGTCCGGTGCGGCGCGCGGACCGCGCATCGCCGAACTGCGCGCCCGCGCCCGGGTCCGTATGGCGGAGCTGGGCGAACGGGCCCGCGCGGACCATGGGCGGCCCGACCCGCACGCCGCCCGGCACATCCTGGACCGGGCGGCCGAGGTCGCCGCCGCCACCGCCCGCGCCGACCCGGCGGCGCGGCGGCGCGGAGCGGCGCGCCGGATCGCCGTACTGCGCACCCTCGCCCGGGTGACCGCGGCCCGGCCCGTGTCGCTCCCGGCGCCTTCCGGAACGGGCCCGGGCAGCACGAACTGACGGCACGTCAGACCATCTGCCGGCCGGAACAGGTACGACGAGGGAGGGACAGCGTGTACGAGAACGCGCTCCGCACAGACCCCGGCCCCAATCCCCCACCGGACCCCGACTCCACCGCGGACCCCGACCCCACCGCGGGGACCGCCGCGCCCGTCGAGCGGCACGGCTCCACGCTCGTCGTCTTCGAGGACGCCCGCCGCCTGCTCTGGAGCAGGCCGGCACCCGGCCGGTGGCGCTCCGCAGGCATCTGGCCCGGCCCCGCCGAGGCCGCCGCGCTCACCGCGCGGCTGGCGGCGCGGCGCAACACGCTCGTCGTGCTCAGCCGCGCGCGGAACACCGTGCCGCTGCTGGCGGAGGAGCTGGCCGAAGCCCCGCCGTGCGTACGGCGGCTCGCCCGGCCCGGGGCGCGGTCGGCGGACGGCGGAACCTACGACATCGGAATCCCCGTACTCGACTGGCTGCCCGGACCGCTGCGCCGCCACGGCCTGGAACTGCTGCGCACCGGTGCCCAGTTGGCGGCGGGTACGCCGGCGGCGCTGCTGCCGCCGGTGCTCACGGACGCGCCCGGACCGGAGCGGCGGCACCTGCGGTTCGCGCTGCGGACCGGGCACCGGGGGGTCTCACCGGCCGGGTTCGCCGAACTGGTCCGTGCGCTCTTCGCGGACCCGGCCTAGCCGCCTTGCCGCCGACCCGCCGACCCGCCGACCCGCCGACCCGCCGACCCGCCGGATCGGCGGAACGGCGGAACGCCGGAACGCCGGGCGGCCCGTCCCGGGCTGTCCGGCGTTCCGGCGGGTCGGCCGTCAGCCGTGCCCGTGTTCCGCCTGGGCCCGCTCCTGCTCGGCGAGGCGCCGGTCGGCCTCCTCCCAGGACGGCAGCGCCCACGCGTCCTGCTTCCACGACACGAAGAGCGACTCCCGCATCGCGGGCTTGAGCTTCGTCATCACCGAGAGGTGCGGCTCCGTGGTGATGTACGACTGGAGGGCCTTGCGGCTCTCCCAGGCGGACAGCGTCCAGAACGTCCGGCCCCAGGGGTCGGCCCGTAAGGAGACCCCCACCGCCCCCGGGGAGCCCTTGACCTGCTCCAGCACGCCGCGCGAGAGCAGGAAGAAGCGGGGCACGCGGAAGAGGGACTTGAGCTTCAGGCGGGACGCCATGACGACGAACTGGCCCTCGCCGGACCGGGACGCGGCCGGGCCGGACGACCAGGGGAGTGTGTGGCTCATCGGGTCTCCTTCGGGAGGTCTGAGGGAAGTGGCGCGGCGCTACATCGGCGGGTTGCCGTGCTTGCGGCTCGGCAGGTCGGCGTGCTTGGCGCGCAGCATCCGCAGCGAGCTGATGAGCAGCCGACGGGTGTCCCGCGGGTCGATGACGTCGTCCACCAGCCCGCGTTCCGCCGCGTAGTACGGATGCATCAGCTCGTCCTTGTACGCCTGGATGAGCCGGGCCCGCTCCGCCTCCGGGTCCGCCGCGGCGGCGATCTCCCGGCGGAAGACGACGTTGGCCGCGCCCTCCGCCCCCATCACGGCGATCTCGTTGGTCGGCCAGGCGAAGGACAGGTCCGAGCCGATCGAGCGGGAGTCCATCACGATGTACGCGCCGCCGTACGCCTTGCGCAGGATCACCTGAATCCGCGGCACGGTGGCGTTGCAGTACGCGTACAGCAGCTGGGCGCCGTGCCGGATGATGCCGTCGTGCTCCTGCCCGACGCCGGGCAGGAACCCCGGCACGTCCAGGAGCGTGACGAGCGGGATGTTGAAGGCGTCGCAGGTCTGCACGAAGCGTGCCGCCTTCTGTGAGGAGTGGATGTCCAGCACGCCCGCCTGCGCCGACGGCTGGTTGCCCACGATGCCCACCACCTGGCCGCCCAGCCGGGCCAGCGTGCACACCACGCTGGTCGCCCAGGCGGCGTGGACCTCGAAGTGCTCGCCGTGGTCGGTGAGTTCCTCGATCACGGACCGGATGTCGTACGGCCTGGCCGGGTCCTCCGGCACCAGGTCGGCCAGCGCGTCGCAGCTGCGGTCCGCCGGGTCGTCGGAGTGCTCGGCGGGCGGCAGCTCCCGGTTGTTCTGCGGCAGCAGTTGCAGCAGGAAGCGCACCTCCTCCAGGCAGGACGGCTCGTCGTCGTACGCGAAGTGCGCGACGCCGGAGGTGGCCGCGTGCGTGTCGGCGCCGCCGAGCGCGTTCTGCGTGATCTCCTCGCCGGTCACGGCGCGCACCACGTCGGGGCCGGTGATGAACATCTGCGAGGTCTCGCGGACCATGAAGACGTAGTCCGTCAGCGCGGGGGAGTAGGCGGCGCCGCCCGCGCACGGGCCGAGCATCACCGAGATCTGCGGTATCACCCCGGAGGCGCGGGTGTTGCGGCTGAAGATGCCGCCGTACCCGGCCAGCGCGGTGACGCCCTCCTGAATCCGGGCGCCTGCCCCGTCGTTGAGGCTGACCAGCGGTGCTCCGGCCGAGGCGGCGAGGTCCATCAGCTTGTGGATCTTCTGCGCGTGCGCCTCGCCCAGCGCGCCGCCGAAGATGCGGAAGTCGTGCGCGTAGACGAAGACGGTGCGGCCGTGCACCGTCCCCCAGCCGGTGATCACGCCGTCGGAGTAGGGCCGCTTGTGCTCCAGGCCGAAGCCGGTGGCGCGGTGGCGGCGGAGTCCCTCGGTCTCGGTGAACGAGCCGGCGTCCAGCAGCAGTCCGATGCGTTCGCGTGCGGTGAGCTTGCCGCGCGCGTGCTGCCGCTCGGTGGCCTTGGTGTCGGGGCCGTCGAGAACCCGCTGTTTGATCTCGCGGAGTTCGGCCAGCCGCGCCCCGCCCGCGCGGGGCGGCGCGGGAGGCGGGGGCGGCGGGGGCGCGGGCAGCGGCGCCGGGGGGCCCGCCGGTACGGGTCCGTCGCTGAGGAGGGTCATCGCGGCCTCCGCCCCAGCTGGTCGAGCCAGGTCATCGCGAAGAAGATGTCTCCCTCGATCTGCACCTGGCCGGTGGCGAAGGCGAGCGATCCGCGCAGCTCACCCAGGGCGAGCCGGGTGAGGTCGCGCTGGCTCAGCGCCACCGTCGAGTTCGGGGCGTGCGGTGCGGCGGACTCCAGGAAGCAGCCGTCGTCCGTGGTGATCACGTACCGCTCCCTGGTGCCGACGGGTGTGTCGACGAGCAGCCGGAACACCCCGGCCCGTGCCCCGGCGGGCGGTGCCGCCTCGCAGCACCAGCGCAGCAACTGGTCGAGAGTGCGCTCCACTTCCGTCGTCCGTGCGGTGGCCACCATGTTCTCTCCCCCTTCGGATGGTTGCGGCCGACCATCGCGCGGACCCCTGGACGGCCGATGGACCCGCGCTGGACCGCTCGGGCGGTCCGTGGAGGGGATGTGAATTCCTCATACGCGGCCGATGAGCCGGGCACTGTCGGCGGGGACGGGCGGCCGAGCATGCTGTGGGCATCCACCAGGGATGCACCGCCGAGGGAGGAGCCCGACATGATGAGCACCAGCCCCGTCGCCGCACAGGAGAACCGCTCCGTGAGCACCCCCCAGGATCACCTCAGCACCTGTCTGCCGCAGGACGAGTCCAGCGAACTGGTTATCGAGATCCTCACCGCGCCCGCCAAGTCCCCCGCGATGTTCTCGCTCTGCTACACGCCCCACGCCTCGTCATGAGAAGCGAGCTGATCGGCTTCCGGCGCCACCTCCGCGCGGAGGTGGTGCCCGACGACGCCACGTACCTGATCTCCGAGCACGGCGTGACCGCCCTGCGGGCCCCGTACCTGGAGGCGGTCGTCCCGCTGCTGGACGGCACCCGCGATCTGGCGGCCCTCCTGCGGGACGCGCCGACGCCGCTGCCCAGGGAGCAACTGGAGGACCTGATTGCCCAGTTGGAACGGGCAGGCTTCCTCGAGTACCGCGAGCACGGCTGCCGCGGGGCGGAGCTGAGCGCGGCGGAGGCGTACTGGGAGCTGGCCGGGTTCGACGGCCAGCCCACCCGCGCCCGTACCAGCCAGGCGGTGGCGGAACTGCGCGTCGTCGGCGGGTTCGACGGCGCCGCCGCGCTGCGGGCGCTGCGGGACTCGGGCCTGGCCGTCGTCGACGGACCCGCGCCTCACGCCCCCGGCGCGCCCCCCGCCCGGGACGGCGCCGCGCTGACCGTCGTCCTGTGCGACGACTACCTCGCCCCCGAGCTCGCCGAGATCGACGCCGAACACCGCGCGGCGGGCCGTCCGTGGCTGCTCGCCAAGCCCTCCGGCGCCACCGTCTGGGTAGGCCCCGTCTTCCGCCCCGCCGCCGGGCCCTGCTGGTCCTGCCTGGCCCACCCGCTGCGGCTGCACCGGGGGATCGAGTTCCAGGTGGGCGCCGCGCTCGGCATCGCCGGGCCGGTGCACCGGCCCGCCGCCGGCATCCCCTGTACCCAGGCCGCAGGTCTCCAGCTCGCGGCGCTGGTGACCGCCCAGTGGTTCGCCGGGCACCACCACCCCGCCCAGGACCGGGTGCTCACCTTCGACATGCTGAGCCTCGAATCCCGGCAGCACCGGCTGCGCCGCCGCCCGCAGTGCCCCGAGTGCGGTGACCCCGCCCGCGTCGCGGCCCGGGCCTTCGTACCGGTCGTACCGGCCTCGCGCGCCAAGGCGCCCGGCGGCGGCAGCGGCCACCGCTCCCGCTCCGCGCAGCAGATGATGGACGCCTACGGCCACCTCGTCAGCCCGGTGTCGGGCATCGTCCCCGCCATCAGCCGCGTCGAGGGCGGCCCCGCCTTCCTCAACAGCTTCAGCTCCGGCCCGAACCCCGTCTCCGGCGCGGCCGGTCTGGCCGGACTGCGCAGCGGACTGCGCCAGGTCAACGGCGGCAAGGGCGTCACCGCGCTGGACGCCGAGGTGAGCGCGCTGTGCGAGGCCGTCGAGCGCTACTCCGGCACCCTGCACGGCGACGAGGCCCGCCTGCGGGCCCGCTACCGCGAGCTGGACGGACGCGCCGTGCACCCGGACGCCTGCCAGCTCTACGACGCCGCGCAGTTCGCCGGCCGTACGCGGTGGAACGCCGCGCACTCCGGACTCCAGCACGTGCCCCAGCCGTTCGACGAGGCGGCCCCCGTCGACTGGACGCCCGTGTGGTCGCTCACCACCGGTACCCAGTGGCTGCTGCCCACCGCCCTGCTCTACTTCGCCACCATGGCGGAGCGCCGCCGTCCCGTCGCCGGACGCCGCTTCGTGCACGCCGACTCGAACGGCAACGCGGCGGGCAGCAGCATCGAGGACGCCATCCTCCAGGGCTTCCTGGAACTGGTCGAACGCGACGCGGTGGCTCTGTGGTGGTACAACCGCACCCGGCAGCCCGCCGTCGACCTCGACGCCTTCGGGGACCTGTGGACCGAGGAACTCCGCGAAGTGCACCGCTGTCTGGCCCGCGAGGTGTGGGCACTCGACCTGACCTCCGACTTCGGCATCCCCGTCGTCGTCGCCCTCTCCCGGCGCACCGACAAGCCCGCCGAGGACATCGTCTTCGGCTTCGGCGCGCACTTCGACCCGCGCATCGCGCTGCGCCGCGCGCTCACCGAGCTGAACCAGCTGCTCCCCGCCGTGCTCGGCGCCCGCGCCGACGGCGGCGGCTACGGCCTGACCGACCCGGAGCCGCTGGCGTGGTGGCGGCACGCCACGCTCGCGGGCCAGCGCTACCTGGCGCCCGCCGCCGGGCCCGCACGCACCCCGGCAGACCTCGGCGTACCGACCGGCGCCGACCTGCGCGACGACCTGACCGCCGTCACCGAGGCCGTACGATCCCGCGGGCTCGACCTGCTCGTACTCGACCAGACCCGGCCCGACGTCGGCATCCCCGTCGTGAAGGTCCTGGTGCCGGGCATGCGGTCCTTCTGGGCCCGGTTCGCGCCGGGCAGGCTCTACGACGTCCCCGTCTCGCTGGGCCGGCTGGCCGCTCCGACCGCCCGCGCCGAGCTGAACCCCGTACCGCTGTTCGTCTGACCCCCCTCACTGCCCGTCCCCAGGAGTTCGCCGTGCAGGAATCCGTACACACCGACCAGCCGCCCCCTGGGCAGACCACGACGCTGTGGTCCCTGCGCGAGGACGTACGCGTCGAGACGACCGAGGGCAGCGACGCCGTGGAACTGCACGGCCGCTGGTCGGACCTGCGGATACGGGAGCCGGGCCCGGTGCTCGTGGAGACGCTGCGCCGGATGAGCCTGGGGCCGGTCAACCTGGAGAACGTGCCCGTGGACGCCGGGCGGCCCCCCACCTGGTGCCGGGTGCTCTCCGGGCTCCAGCACCTGATCGTGCGCTCGCTGGCGTTCGCGGTGGACGGGCAGCCGCTGCTGTCCGTCATCCCGCTCTCGCGCACCGCCCAGTTCACACCGCAGCCGCCGCCGGAGGACCGGGCGCTGAAGCTCTCCCGGTTCGCCGTGCTGCGCAGGGAGCAGGACCACTTCCACCTGGAGTCGCCCCTGTCGCTGCACCGGGTGGTGCTGCACCGGAGCGAGGTCCAGTGGGTGGTCGCCGCGCTGGGGCGGCCCTCGCCCGCCGCCGAGGTGGGCGCCGGGCTGCCCCTGGACGCCCGGGTGGTTCGGGACATACTGGCCCATCTCATCGGCACCGGCATGGTGCTGGTCGCCGACGGGCCCGGCGGCGACTTCGCCGAGGACCAGGACGCGGCGCTGCGCACCTGGACCGCGCACGACCTGTTCTTCCACACCCGCTCGGTGATGGGGCGCGGCGACGGGGACTTCGGCGCCACCTACAGCCACGCGGGCACCCTTGCGCCGCAGCCCGCGGTCAAGCGCGCGCCGAAGGGTCCCTCCGTACCGCTGCCCCGCCCCGACCTGGACGAACTCCTCAAGCGCGATCCGGTGTTCACCACCGTGCTGGAGGGCCGCCGCTCGCAGCGTGCCTACGGGTCGCCCGCGCTGACGCTGCACGAGCTGGGCGAGTTCCTCTACCGCACCTCCCGGGTACGGGCGCTGGGCGTCGCCGGCACGGGCGAGACCCGCTACCCGGTCAGTGACCGGCCCTACCCGACGGGCGGGGCCGCGTACGACCTGGAGCTGTACCTGACCCTGCGCGACTGCACGGGGCTGGCCGACGGCATCCACTACTACGACCCGCAGGAACACGCCCTCGTGCTCGTCAACGACGACCCTGCGGCGGCGACCGAGATGACTGCCGGGGCGATCGCGGCGGCCGACCTCGAAGGCCCGCCGCCCGTGCTGATCACGCTGACCTCGCGCTCCCAGCGGCTGTCGTGGAAGTACAGCGGGCTGGCCTACTCGCTGGCGCTCAAGCACGCCGGGGCGCTCACCCAGACGTTCTACCTGGTGGGCTCCGCGATGGGCCTGGCCACCTGCGCGGTGTGCAGCGAGGACATCGAGGTGTGCGCCGCCACCCTCGGTCTCGACTGGCGGACGGAGTCCCCGGTGGGTTCTTTCGTGGTCGGCCCGGCCCCGCGCGCGGCGAGCGAGGGCGGCGGCGCGCCGCGTAAGCAGCTGGTTCCCGTCAACGACCCCGACTGGGCGGCGCGTTCGGCGGCAGCGGCGGAGCGCTGAGGAGACGGTGAACCTGCGCCGGCGGGCCCCTCAAGCGCGCTTCCGCGCCCTACCATGGCGTCAGGACGTGGGCGTCGATGGGGGAGTGTGTGGAGATGCCGCGACGATTACCGGGCGGCGGCGGGCACGAGCCGGAGACCCTGCCCCCGCGACTGGCCTACGCGATCGTGCTGCTGGTGCTCACCGGCTTCGTGCTGATCGCCGTGCTCAACGTGGTGGACAGCGGCCCGTCGCCCCTGCTGCTGGTGGCCTGCGTCGCCTCCAGCATCGCCCTCTTCGCCCTCCAGACCGTGCACAGCGCCCCCGCCCCTGCCGCCCAGCGCTTCCGGGAGCGCTACGGGCGGCACACGCTGGCCGCGCAGGCCGTGCTCACCTTCGGGCCGATGGTGTCCTTCGGCATCACCTGGGGCGGGATGGGCGGTTTCCTGGCCGGTTCGTGCCTGCTGATCCTCGCCGCACCGGCCTGCTGGGCGGCGTTCGGCGCGGTCACGGCCGTGGCCGGGCTCTCCGGGGCGCTGGCCGGCATCGGCTGGGTGGACTCCACCTATCTGGTCATCTCCACGGTGCTCACCGGCTTCATCGTCTACGGGCTCACCCGGCTCTCCAACCTGGTCGTCGAAGTGCACGAGGCACGCCGGGAGCTGGCCGAGATGGCCGTCGCCGAGGAACGGCTGCGCTTCGCCCGCGACCTGCACGACCTGCTGGGCTTCGGCCTCTCCGCCATCACCCTCAAGAGCGAGCTGACCTTCCGGCTCGTCACGACCCGGCCGGAGCGGGCCCGTGAGGAGCTGGCGGGCATCCTCCAGATCTCCCGGCAGTCGCTGGCCGACGTACGGGCGGTCGCCAGCGGGTACCGCGAGATGTCGCTGGAGGCGGAGGTGGCCTCGGCCGAGGAGGTGCTGTCCGCCGCCGAGATCGAGGTGGTCACCGAGCTGCGCTGCGGCCGGCTCTCCGGCGGGGTCAGCACCGTGCTGGCCACGGTCGTACGCGAGGGCGTGACCAACGTGCTGCGGCACAGCAAGGCACAGCACTGCCGGATCGAGGCCGTGGAGTCGGCCGGTGCGGGCGGGCCGTCCGTCCGGTTGACGCTGGCCAACGACGGTGCGGCCGAGCCGGGTTGGTCCGGCTCCCGGTTCGGGAAGGGGGCGGCGGGCAGCGGCGGCAGCGGACTGGGCAACCTGCGCAGGCGGGCCGAGGAGACCGGCGGGCGGCTCGACTCGGGGGTGGACGAGGAGGGCTGGTACCGCCTGGTCGTCGAGGTGCCACGGGGCGCGGGCACGGGGCCTTAGGGCCTGTCTGGCAGGGGCCGCGCCTCCCGCAGCCCGGCCGCTTCCGTCCCGTCCCGCCCAGGTCAGCTCAGGTCAGCCAGCCGTTCTCCTGGGCTATCCGGAAGGCGTCCACGCGGTTGCGCGCGTTGAGCTTGGTGACCGCGCTCGTGAGGTAGTTGCGCACCGTCCCGATCGACAGGAACAGCCGGGAGGCGATCTCCATCGCCTCCGCCCCGTCGGCGGCCATCCGCATCACCTCGATCTCCCGGCGCGTGAGCGGGTTCTCCTGCACCTCCCAGGCGGTGAGCGCCAGCTGCGGATCGATCACGCGCCCCCCCGCCGCCACCTTCCGTACGGCATCCGCGAGTTGGTCCGGCGGCGCGTCCTTGAGCAGGAAGCCCGACACCCGGGCGGCCAGCGCCCGGCGGAAGGTGCCGGGGCGCCCCAGGCTCGTCAGTATCAGCGCGCTGCACGAGGGCACCTCGGTGCGCAGCTGGTCGGCCGCGCTCAGCCCGTCCAGGCCGGGCAGGTCGATGTCGATGATCGCGACGTCCGGCAGCAACTCCCGCGCGGTGGGGACGAGCCGGTCGCCGGAGTCGAGTTCGGCGACGACCTGGAGGTCGGACTCCAGCTCCAGCAGGGCCACCAGAGCTCCCCGGACCATGTGCATGTCTTCGGCGATCACGATACGGATCAACAGACCTCCCGCGCCTCTGTCAGCAGCTCTCACGGATGCACCACCCGACTGGGGCCCGTGGAAATGCTATGCGACCGGCGCCCGCCGCTCAGGCCCCCGGCACAACTGGCCGCCCGTGCGTGTGAATCCGTCATACCCCGCGCCCTGAGCGGGTCATGGCGGACCGGGGATCTCTGCACTGTTCCGCGCGCCCCGCCGCATGGGACCTTCGGAACACTGCGGACGGTATTCGTCCGTGCACTGCGTACGATCCCTTCCAAGCAGCTGGAGAGCAGATGGAGATCACCCTGCTGGGTCCGCTCAACGCGGAGAAGGACGGTGCCCCGATACTTCCGGCGGCTGCGAAGACCCGTCAGATCGTCGCCCTGCTCGCGCTGCACGCCAACCGCGTCGTACCCGTCTCCCTGCTCATGGAGGAGCTGTGGGAGGACTCCCCGCCGCGTACGGCCGCCACCACCCTCCAGACCTACATCCTGCGGCTGCGCCGGCTGATCGGCGCGTCCGTGGCCGGCCGCTGCGACGCCAAGGAGATCCTCGTCTACCGGCACGGCGGCTACTGCCTGAACATGCCCGACGGCAGCGTGGACGCCCTGGAGTACGACCGGCTGGCGGCGGAGGGCCAGCGGGTCTTCGAGTCCGGCGACGACGAGGCGGCCGTGCGGATCTTCCGTCAGGGCCTGGACCTGTGGCACGGCCCGGCCCTCGCGGACATCCGCAGCGGTGCGCTGCTGGAGATCGAGCGCGTACGCCTGGAGGAGAGCAGGCTCGGCGTACTGGAGCGCCGCATCGACGCCGAACTGGGCATGGGCCGGCACGCGGAGCTGCTCACCGAGCTGACCGTGCTCACGGCCCGCCAGCCGCTGCACGAGGGCCTCTACGCGCAGCGCATGATCGCCCTGTACCGCTCCGGGCGCCCCTCGGAGGCGCTCGCGGCCTTCACCAAGCTGCGCAGCCGCCTGGTGGAGGACCTCGGCCTGGACCCCTCGCCCCGGCTCCAGCGGCTCCAGCGGGCGATGCTGCGCGGCGACCTGGAACTGGACCAGCCGCAGGGCGGGCCGGGGCGGCGCGTACTGGACATGTTCGCGGCCTGACCCGCTTCGTCCCGCCCCGCGGCTCCCCGCCGCCCTTACGTGCCCGTCAGCGGCGGGTCAGGCGCAGGGTGAGACCGGCGGGCATCAGCGTGAGGCGTTCGGCGACACGCAGCCGGTAGCCGGGATCGGCGTGCAGGTCGTAGCGGCGCAGCAGCAGCCCGAGCACCAACGTCGCCTCGTGCAGGGCGAACTGGCGCGCGATGCAGGCGCGGGCGCCCGTGCCGAACGGCTTGAAGACGTGCGGCGAGCGAGCGCGTACGGCCTTGGGGGCGAAGCGGTCGGGGTCGAACTCCTCCGCGTCCGCGCCCCAGACGGCCGGGTCGCGGTGCAGCATCGTGGTCAGCACCAGCGCCCAGGCGCCCCGGCGCATCGGATGGATGCCCGCCAGTTCCGTGTCCGCGCGTGCCGCGCGGGCGAAGGCGGGAGCGGTCGGCCACAGCCGCAGCGACTCGTCCAGCACCTGGCGCACGTATCGGGCCTTGGCCACCTCCGCATACGCCGGCCGCGCGCCGCCAGGCCACAGCCGGTCCGCCTCGGCCTGGGCGCGGGCGAGGACGCGGGGGTTGCGGGCGAGGAAGTGCAGGGCGAAGGAGAGCGCCCCCGAGGTCGTCTCGTGCCCGGCCGCCAGGAAGGTGATCACCTGGCGGCGGATGTTCTGCGGGGTCAGCCGCTCCCCGGTGTCGGGGTGCGCGGTCTGGAGCATGCGGTCCAGCAGGTCGCCCCGGGCGCCGCTCGCGTCGGCGGCGCGGCGCGCGGCGACGACCTCGTCCACCGTGCGGTTGAGGTAGCCGATGTCGACGGCGTTCCGTCGGGCCGCGGAGCGCAGCAGCAGCGGGGCCAGCGCGGGTGGCACGAGGTTGCGGCGCTGGGCGAAGCTGAGGGCGCCGACCATCGCGGTCAGGAAGGGGTGCGGGCGGGTGCGCTCGAAGGAGCCGAAGTCGTAGCCGAACCCGGTGCGGGCGATGGTCTCCAGCGTCAGCCTGGTCATGTCCCCGGGGACGTCGACGGGGGTGCCCGCCGCCGCGTGGCCGTCCCAGTGGGCCGTCAGCCGGTCGGCCACCTCCAGCATCAGCGGGTGGTAGTTCTCCATCGCGGCGCGGCTGAAGGCGGGCGCGAGGATGTCGTGCGCCAGCTGCCAGTTGGGCTCGTGGTTGTAGGCGGTGAACAGGGCGTCCCCGGCCAGGGGGCGGAGGTTGGCGACGCCCAGGCCCACGTGCTTGGCGAAGCGCGACTCGTCGGCCAGGTCGGTGGCCAGCGGCGCGCCCCAGACGAAGACGATCTCCCGGCCGAAGCCCTTGCGGCGGAAGATGGGCCCCAGCTCGCGGCCGAGCGCCATGGAGTCCTGCACGGGCGTACGGAGACCCGCGCCGAGCACGTCGCCCAGCACCGGGACGCGGCGCGGGGGATGGGGGATGCGGCGCAGTTGCGGCCAGTCCCCCTCGGCGCCGTGGAACCCCCGGCGGAAGCCCTCGGGCGCGTGCGCGGGCGCGGCGCCTGGCATGTCCTGCTGCGCGGTCATCCTCCGTGCACCACCCGTAGCTGTACGTAGGCCCTCATTGTGCCCCACCGGCGCTCCTCCCACTCTCCGCCGCGCCTCCTGACGGGTGGGCGGCGGCGACGAGTTGGGGGCGGCGGGACAGCGGTGGTGGGGCGGGGGCGGTGCGGCGGCGGTGGTGCGGGCCGGCGTCCTACGGGGCCAGCCGGCCGGCACAGCACTCACGGTTCCGCGCCGCGTCCGCGAGGTCCACGCGGCGGGCGCCGGCGGCCAGTACCGCCTGCTCGACCGCGTCTTCCGAGCCGGGCCGCACCTTGCGCAGCAGGACGTGCACCTGGCCGTCCCCGGATTCGTGGAAGGAGCAGCCGTTGTCCGCGCTGTGCCGGGCCAGCACCTCCATGACCAGCGTGCGCGGACCGGCGTCGAAGCTTCCGTCGAAGATCGCGACAAGGTCGGTCAGACCACCGACGCCCACCGCGCGCGTGGCGATCCCGTCGTCCCCGGCGGTGGCGATCTGCACGGAGCCGGTGGTGCCGATCGCGCACGACGTTCCCGAGGCGTGTGCCGCCTGGACCCGGCCGCGCTGCGCGGGAACGGAGGCGAGCGGCTTGCCGTCGTGTCGCAGCAGCTGCACCTCGAAGTCGCCCACCAGCCAGATCCGCTCGTCGTCCGCAGGCATGGCGAACGCGCCGTAGCTGTGACACAGATGCTCGCCCCCGCGGGACGTGAGCCAGCCCACGCGGGAGTCGCGGGCAGCCCAGCGGGCCGTCACCAGCACGCCGCGCGGGGTGGCGTAGCCCGTCAGTTCGGCCTCGTCGGCGCCGCCGGAGTGCCACAGCCCCAGCAGCTCCAGGTCCGGGGAGAAGTGCGCCACGACCCCGCGCTGACCGTCGGCGACGACCAGCCCGTGCGCGGTGGCGGTCAGCGTCGGGTCCCCGCCGACCGCACGGGAGGCAGGCCGCTCGTCGGTGGCGGCGAGGCCGGAGGCGGCAGGGCCGAGGCCGTCCAGGACCACGTCACGCTCCCAGTTGCCCGGCTGCCCGACGGCCAGTCGGCAGACCCCGTCCACCGGCGGGAGCACCGCGGCCAGCCGGCCGCCGCCGAGTGCGGCCACGCGCGCGACACGGTCCGCGTGGTCTGCGTGGTCCGCGACCAAGGACACGTCGCTCAGCCGGAACTCCTGGAGCCGCTCACCGGCCCAGATCCGGTCGGAGGCCACGTCCACCGCCAACGGCGTCTTCCAGCCCAGGTGTGCGCTCTTCGCCTCACCGATCACCGCGGAGTCCCGTAGCACGTGCACAGCGCCGGTGCTCTCGCACGCCTGGACCACCAGGGTGCCGTCGGTCCACATCTCCATGGGTAATCCTCGCGTCGTCGTGTCCAGCGTCGCGGTGACCCTATCGGGCCTGGCCTTGATTCCCTTTACCCGGACGGGCCTTGGAGCGCGCGGTAGTGTCGGTCGGCATGCGCCTACTCGTACTCGGCGGCACCTCGTCCGTGGGGCCGGGCCCTCGTGGACGACGCCCTCCGCGCGGGTGCCGAGGTGACCCTGCTCGTTCGCGGGCGCACAGGAGTTGAGCTGTTCCCCGGTGTACCCCGGCGCATCGGCGACCGGGACACGGCGGCGTCCCTCACCTGCGTCCTGACCCTGCCCTACCTCGCGCTCGTACTGATCGAGCTGGTGAACGGCATGCAGTGGCACGAGCGCCTCCAGCGCTGCCCCCCCGACGTCCGCCGGACGTGCCGTCCGGGCCACCACCCACCTCGCTCCGCCGCGACCCGTGAGGCGCCATGGCCCGCCTCCGGCGCGCGCCGTTCCCCCGAAGCAGCGGCGTTCCGGGATTCCGCACCGCGCCTGCCTCCGGGACGGCCGCCCGTGCGGAATACTCGCCGCCGGGGTTCGCGGTCCGCCCGACCGGGACGACGAGGAGCTGCCTTGTACGACACGGACGTCGCCATCGTGGGGGCGGGCGCCGCCGGTCTCTCCCTCGCCCACCACCTGTGCCTGCCCTCCCGGCCCGGCCGTCGCCGCCCCGCCGTCCAGCTGATCGAAGCGCCGCCGGGACCGGTCAGATCCCCGGAACGCACCTGGTGCTTCTGGGAGCCGCCCGGCGGCGCCTACGACAGCGCGCTGACCGCGTCCTGGCAGCGCCTGCGGGTGCGCGGCCCCGACGGCGCGGAGATTATCGGCGATCCGGCCCCGCTGCGTTACAAGATGCTGCGCTCCCGCAGCTTCGAGGAGCTGGTCGGCGCACGGTTGGAGGCCGTGCCGGAGGTGCGCCGGACGGAGGCCGTGGTCGACGCCGTACGCCAACTGCCGCACGGCGCCGAGGTGCTCGGGCGCACCGCGCGGGGTGGCTCCCTGGCGCTGCGCGCCCGCTGGGTCTTCGACTCCCGCCCGCTGGACGCGCTCCCGCCGAGCCGCACCAGGCTGCTCCAGCACTTCCGCGGCTGGTTCCTGCGTACCGAGCACCCCGTCTTCGACTCCGCGGTGCCCGATCTGATGGACTTCCGTACGCCCCAGCCCGCGCACGGCCTCTCGTTCGGCTATGTACTGCCGACCAGTCCGTACGAGGCGCTGGCGGAGTACACCGAGTTCTCCCCCGCGATCCTCGACGACGCGGGCTACGACCGGGCGCTGGGGCACTACGTGCGCGAGGTGCTCGGCGTGGAGCGGTTCGAGGCGACCGCCACCGAGCAGGGCGTGATCCCGATGAGCGACGCGCGGTATCCCCGTCGCGTCAGTGCCTCGGTGTTCCGCATCGGCACCGCCGGCGGTGCGACCCGCCCGTCCACCGGCTACACCTTCGCTGCCGTCCAGCGGCAGGCGCGCGCCATCGCCTCCGCGTACCACCAGCGCCGTACGCCGCTGCCGCCGCCCGCGCACTCGGCGCGCTCCCGGCTTATGGACGCCGCCCTGCTGCGCGCCCTCGGCAGCGGCCGGGTGGACGGCGCCGCCTTCTTCACCCGGCTGTTCCAGGAGGTGCCCACCGAGCGGCTGCTGCGCTTCCTCGACGGCGGCACCCGCCTCCACGAGGATCTCTCGATCGGCCTGCACACCCCCTTCCTGCCCATGCTGCGTTCGGTGGCCGAGCTGCCGGTGCTCCCGCGCCGCTCCGCGGCCGTCCGGTGACACACGCCCTGATACCGGTACATTCCGAACGTCAGGGCGGCGGCACCGACCAGAAGGAGAGTCTCGATGACCCTGCTCCGCGGCAGCGCGCTGTCCTGCGCCTTCGACCAGGCCTCCCGTACGTACGACCGGCTGGTGGCGGTCAACCCCGGATACCACGCCCAGCTGCGCCGCTCCGCGTGCCGCCTCGGCCTGCCGGGCGGCGGCGCCGGACTGCGGCTGCTCGACCTGGGCTGCGGCACCGGTGCCTCCACCGCCGCGCTGCTGGCGGCGGCGCCGCGGGCCGAGATCGTCGCGGTGGACGCCTCGCCCGGGATGCTGGAGCGGGCCGCCGCCAAGACCTGGCCGCCCGGCGTCTCGTTCGTCCACGGGCGGGCGGAGCGGCTGGCGGAGGCAGGGGTCGCGGGACCCTTCGACGCGGTCCTCGCCGCCTTCCTCGTCCGCAATGTCGAGGACCCGGACAAGCTGCTCGTCACGCTGCGCGAACTGCTGGTGCCCGGCGGCAGGCTGGCGGTGCACGAGTACGTGCTCAGTGGCAGCCTCCTCCACCGTGTGGCCTGGGCCGCCCTCTGCGGCGGCATCGTGGTGCCCGTGGGCGCCCTGGCCGGTGACGGCCGCCTCTACCGCCATCTCGCCCGCAGTGTCGCGGACTTCGGCACCGCCGACCGCCTCGCGGGGCGGCTGCGCTCCGCGGGCTTCGCGCGCGTGCGGTCGCTGCCCGTGCCCGGCTGGCAGACCGGCCTCCTGCACACGACGGTCGGCGCGGCGGGGGCCGGGCGGTGAACGGCGCGCCACGCCGGGCCCGTGACCGTCGCGCCGAGGTGCTGCTCCCGGCTGCCGGGCGTCCGCGCGTCACCGGGGCGGCGCCCCGTACGGCGGTGATCGGCGGCGGCATCGCCGGGCTGGCGGCGGCCACCGCCCTCGCCGAACGCGGCGTCCGCGTCACCCTGTACGAACGCGAGTCCGCCCTCGGCGGCCGGCTGACGGGCTGGCCGGTGGAGCTGGCGGACGGCTCGGCGGCCACCATGAGCCGCGGCTTCCACGCCTTCTTCCGGCAGTACTACAACCTGCGGGGGCTGCTGCGCCGGGCCGATCCCGCGCTGGGCATGCTCACCGGACTGCCGGACTATCCGCTCCGGCACAGCAGCGGCCTCCAGGACGGCTTCGCGCGGGTGCCGCGTACGCCGCCGTGGAGCGCCCTCGGATTCGTCGCGCTCAGCCCGTCGTTCGGCTGGCACGACCTGGCGCGGATGCGGCCGAGGGCGGCGCTGCCGCTGCTGGACGTCCGCGTGCCCGACGTGTACGAGCGGCTGGACGGCGTCGGCGCCGCGGAGCTGCTCGCCCGGATCAACTTCCCCCTGGCGGCACAGCATCTGGCGTTCGAGGTGTTCTCCCGGAGCTTCTTCGCCGACCCGTGCGACCTCTCCGCCGCCGAGCTGGTGCTGATGTTCCACATCTACTTCCTCGGCTCCAGCGAGGGCCTGCTCTTCGACGTGCCGCGCGAACCGTTTCCCGCCGCGCTCTGGGAGCCGCTGGGACGGTACCTCGCCGGGCACGGCACCGACGTCCGCACCGGACGCCCGGTGCGCAGCGTGGCACCCGCACCGGGCGGCGGGCTGGACGTCACGGACGGCGGACGGGGCGGCACCGAGCAGTACGACGCCGTCGTGCTGGCGCTGGACACCGGCGGCCTCCAGCAGCTTGTCGCCGCCTCCCCCCGGCTGGCCGACGCGGAGTGGCGCGCACGCGTCATGCGGCTGCGCACCACCCCGCCCTTCCTGGTCTCCCGGCTCTGGCTGGACCGCCCGGTGGCCACCGGACGCGCCGGCTTCCTGGGGACCAGCGGCTTCGGCCCGCTGGACAACGTCAGCGTCCTGGACCGCTGGGAGGGTGAAGCGGCGCGCTGGGCGGCCCGTACCGGCGGCTCCGTCGTCGAACTGCACGCGTACGCCGTCGATCCGGCCGCGGGCCGGTCCGCCGTACAGGACCGCATGCTCACCGAGCTGCACCGCGTCTACCCGGAGACCCGCACCGCCCGGGTCGTCGACCAGCGGCACGAATGGCGTTCGGACTGCCCGCTCTTCCCGGTCGGCGGCTATCCGCACCGGCCGGGTGTGCGCACCCCGGACCCGGCCGTGACGTTGGCGGGCGACCTGGTGCGCACCGAACTGCCGGTCGCCCTGATGGAGCGGGCCGCGACGACGGGTTTTCTCGCCGCGAACGCGCTGCTGGAGCGCTGGGGGGTGCGTGGCCAGACCCTGTGGACCGTCCCGCGCAGGGGCAGGTCCGCCGCCCTGCGCGCACTCAACCGCCTGGCGGGCGCCTGAGCCGTCGGGCTGGTGCAGCGTGCACAGCTCGGCCGGGCGGGGCTCAGCCCGGGAAGCGGCCGGTGCTGCGGAGGGTCCAGCGGCGTTCCGCGTAGGCGAGGTCGTCCCGCCACAGCCGTCCGGCCGCCGCCCGCATCAGCGGCCGGAGCGCCGGGGCCGCCGCTCTGGCGAGGGCGAAACCGGGACGCGTAGAGGCGGCGACCACGGCTTCCACGACGGCCGTGCGCGGCTGCCCGGACGCGTCCGGGCCCAGCGGTGTCGCATGGGTCTCGACGACCGAGCCACGCCCCTCGCCGCGGGTGATGTGCATGACGACGGTGCGGGGTCCGGGCGCGGTGAAGACGGCCCGGACCGGCACCACCGCCCGGCCCGCGACCTTGAAGGAGACGTCCACGGTGAACCCGTCCGCATCGTCGCCGTCCGCATCGTCGCCGGGCGTGCCGACGACGGTGAGGTCGACGAAGGAGTACGGGTGGAACCACGCGCCGTGCCAGGGGTCGAGCCGGTTGGCGACCACGTCCTCCGGCTCGCACCGCCCGGTGACCGTGCACACGGCCTCGACGGCTGCCGCCGGGTCCGGCCGGGCCGGGACGACCGGCCGCGCCAACGGCTCCTCGCCCCCGGCCTGGTCCAGCCGGACCCAGGCGAGCACCCCGTCGTCGTACGCGGGGAAGGGCTCCCAGCCCGCGAACGGCGCACCGTCGAGGGCGAGTCCGTGCCAGTGGCAGATCAGCGTGCCGCAGCTCACCGGGCTGTCCTTCAGCGGTGCCCCCAGATGCGGGCAGGCCCCGGCGCCCGCCCGCAGCCGCCCGTCCGCGCCGCGCCAGCAGACGACCTCGGTGCCCGCGACGGTACGGCCCAGCGGCCGGCTCGGGGTGATCTCCCGGACGGCGCCCAGCACGTACCAGTTGCCGGACGGGCGGGCCTGGGCCTGCTTGAGCGCGTCGGCGATGAGGGCGGGGCGGGCCGCGCGCCAGGTGGGCTGCTGGCGTTCCCAGGGGACGGGGTCGCGGCGCAGGCTCAGCGGGAAGCGGGCCGGGTGGGGTGAGCGCGCTGCGCGGGGGGACCGTCCGGTGCCGCGCCCGGCGGCCCTCATGCGGCCGTCTCCGGGACGCGGGCCGCGTCGGTACGGGCCGCCCCGGCACGGGCCGCGCCGACCCGCGCCGCCGTGACCCGCGCCAGGCCGTCCACGGCGACGGCCGCCCGCACCCGGCGGGGCACCCGTGCGCGGCGGTGCAGGACCGCGTAGCCGTCGTCGGCGACGGCGTCCAGGATCGCGCCGTAGAGGATGAAGGCGGTGCGGATGCAGGGCCGCGCCACGGCGTCCAGCATGGGGAGCCCGGGGGCCGCCTCGCGGTACACGTCGCGGATGAGGTCCGCCGCGGCCCGCAGCGCGTCGGTGATGCGCCGGTCGCGGGTGCCGGTGGACCGGCTCCACCGCAGGAGGTCGCGGTCGACGCCGTGCGCGGCCAGCAGGTCGGCGGGCAGGTAGATCCGGCCGCGGTCCAGGTCCTCGCCGACGTCCCGCAGGAAGTTCGTCAGCTGGAACGCGACGCCGAGCGCCGCGGCGTGCGGGGCGGCCTCCGCGCGCGGCACGACCGTGCCGAGCACGGGCAGCATCTGGAGCCCGATGACCGCGGCGGAGCCGTGCATGTAGACGCTGAGTTCGTCGAAGGTGGGGTATCCGGTGACATCGAGGTCGCTGCGCATCGAGGTCATGAAGTCGGCGAAGTGCTGGTGGTCGATCTTGTACCGGTCGGCGGTGTGGGCCAGAGCCCGTACCACCGGCTCGTCGCTGTCGCCGTGCCGCAGCCCGGCCTCCAGCCGGTCCTGGAGGAGCCGCAGCGTGGTGGAGCGCTCGGCGGGGGTCGCCGTGCTGTCGAGGTCGTCGACGATGTCGTCGGCCCAGCGCGCGAAGCCGTACAGCGCGTGTACGGCCGGCCGCCGTTCGACGGGCAGCAGGCGGGTGGCGAGGAAGTAGGTCTTGCCGTGCCGTGCGTTGAGCCGACGGCAGCGGGTGTAGGCGTCGCGCAGCGCGGGCTCGGTGATGCCCGCCGCGTCGAGTTCACGGTCGGTCATGGTGCGATGCCTTCCGGGACGGTGCGGGCCGCCGCTGGGGGCGTCCGCCGGGCGGGTGGTGCCAGGCCGGTGACCCGTGCCGCCGCGAGCTTCCCGGAGAGCAGTACGGTCGGCACGCCGACGCCCGGTGTGGTGCCGCAGCCGGCGAGCACGGCGTTCACGGTGCCGCGTACGAGGTTGCGGGGACGGAACGGTCCGGTCTGCGCGAACGTGTGGGCGGCGGCGAAGGGCGTGCCGGCGGCGTGCCCCTGGGCGCTCCAGTGCATCGGGGTCACCACGCACTCCTCCTCGATGGCGGACGCGATGCCGCGGAGGTCGCGGCGGTCCAGCTCGGCGAGCAGGCTGTCCCGGTAGCGGGGCGCGAGGTCCCGCCACTCGCGGCTGCTGGGGCCGATGTCGGTGTTGGGGCACGGCGCCAGCACGTAGTGCAGATGGCGGCCGGGCGGCGCGAGGCCGGGATCGGTGGCGGTGGGCCTGGTGATCAGCAGCGACGGATCGCTCATCAGCCGTCCGGTGCGGGTCAGTTCGTGGAAGGTGTCCTTCCACGCGGCGCCGAAGGAGAGGGTGTGGTGCCCCAGCTCCGGCCAGGTGCGGTTGGTTCCGGCGTGCAGGACGACCGCGGAGGGGGAGTGGCGGAGCGGGACGGCGCGGCGCGGCCGGTGCCCCAGCAGGCCGTAGGCGAGAGGCAGGTCCGGGGTGAGCACCACGGCGTCGCAGGGGAACCGCCCCTGGCCGGTGTGCACGGCGGTGATCCGCTCCCCGGAGCGCTCCAGCCGGGTGACGTCGTGGCCGAAGCGCAGGTCGGCGCCCGCGTCGCGGGCCGCGTCCGCCATGGCCCGGGGCAGCGCGTGCATCCCGCCGCGCGGGAAGTACACCCCGGCGACCGTGTCCATGTAGGCGATGACGGCGTACGCGGCCAGCGCCCGGGCGGGCGGCACTCCGGCGTACAGGGACTGGAAGGAGAAGACCCGGCGCAGCCGCTCGTCCTCGAGGTAGCGGCCGATGCGGGCGTCGAGGCGGCCGAAGCCGCCGAGCGCCGCGAGCCGTGCCAGGTCGGGGTGGAGGAGCGAGAGCGGCGAGTCGAAGTTGGTGTCGATGAAGCGGCGCATCTGCACCTGGTAGAGCTGCTCCAGCCAGCGCCGCAGCCGCCGGTAGCCGAGTGCCTCCCGGCCGCCCGCGAACTCCTCGACGGCGGCCTCCATCGCGTCCGCGCAGGTGTGCACGTCCAGTGCGCTGCCGTCGGTGAACCGCGCCCGGTAGGCCGGGTGCAGGGGGATGAGGTCGAGACGGTCGGCGAGCGTGTCGCCGACCGCCGCGAACGCCTCCTCGACGAGGTGCGGCATGGTCAGGACGGTCGGGCCGGTGTCCATGCGGTAGCCGCCGCGTTCCAGCAGCCCGGCCCGGCCGCCGGGCGTCCCGTCCCGCTCCAGGACGGTCACGCGCCGCCCGGCGCCGAGCAGGTGCAGCGTGGCGGACAGCCCGGCCAGCCCGGCGCCGATCACCACGACGTGGTCGGTGGGGCCCTTCAGCGCCCTCGGCCTGGGGCCGCTCATCGGATGCCGCCTTCGGCCGGGGTCGTCAGGAGGACGGGCAGGGGCGCCGCGCCCGGTGTCCCGCGTGGTGCCTCCGCCGCCTCCGGCTCCTCCGGCCGTACGCCCGCCACCCTGCGCAGCAGCTCGTGCAGGCGGCGGCCGTACGGCGGGACGGTGGGCGCCGTCGCCAGATGACGGGAGCTCAGCGCGGCCAGCCGCTCGATCTTGACCTCGACCACCCTGCGGGCCCCTGTCGTGACGAGCACCGTGCGCACCCGTTCCATATCGCCGTCGGACAGCTCGGTGCCGCGGTGCCGCGCGCCGCCGGGCAGGGCGTCGAGCAGGGCGAGCGCGGGGCGGTCGCCGGACGACTCGGCGCGCGCACGGGCGACCGTCAGCAGATAGGTGGTCTTGCCTTCGCGCAGGTCGCCGCCCGACGGCTTGCCGGTGAGGCGGGGATCGCCGAACGCGCCCAGCAGGTCGTCCCGCAGCTGGAAGGCGAGGCCCGCGCAGCGGCCCGCCCGGCAGAGCGCCCGGGTGAGCGGCTCGTCCGCGCCCGCGAGGGCGGCGCCGAGCGCCAGCGGGCGTTCCACCGAGTAGTGCGCGCTCTTGAGGCAGGCGGTGCGCAGTGCCTGGTGCGCGGAACGGGAGCCGGTCGCCTGGCCGTGCAGGTCCAGATACTGACCGGCCACCATCTCGGTCCGCATGGTCTGCCAGATGTCGCGCACCCTGGGTCCGGTGTGCGGCGGGAGCGGCGTGTCGGCCACGGTGTCGTCGGCCCAGGCGAGGGCGAGGTCGCCGACGAGGATCGCGGCGGCTTTGCCGAAGTGCTGCCCGCCGGGAGCCTCGCCGGCCCCGCCCCGCCCGGCGCTCCCGTACTGGGCGTTCAGGTCGGCGTGCACGGAGGCGCGGCTGCGCCGCCGGGGGGAGTCGTCCATCACGTCGTCGTGGACGAGCGCGCAGGTCTGGATGAGTTCGAGTCCGGCGGCCAGCCGGAGCGCCGCGTCCGTGTCCGCCGCGTCCGTGCCGCCCCCGGCCGCCCGCAGGCCCCACCAGAGGAACTGCGAGCGCATGCGCTTGCCGCCGTGGAGGGTGAAGTGCGCGACGCGTCCGGCCACGTCCCGGGCGAACACCGGGTCGACGGCCGAGGCTGCGGCGACCCGTTCGTCCAGCAGGTCCGCGAGTACGCGGCCGACCGCGCCCGGCACGTCGGTGTCGACGACGGCGGCGGATGCGGCGGCGGCGTCCGGCCGGGCGGGCTGGGGCTGGGGCTGCGGGAGGGGCCGGGGCTGGGTGGCGAACGGGTCCGGCGGGTCGTCACCAACGGATTCCTTCGCCCGCATGCGGCGCATCGCACGTCCTCTCGTCGCGGTCGATCGGCCTGGGACCCCTGCATTCCCTGCGGGGACGCCGTTCGGATGCGGTGCGCCGCACTCTTCCGGCGCCGCGTCACCGCCTAGGAGCCCTTCCCGTTGTGTGCCGCTGTGTGCCGCTCTTTCCGTTGTGTGCCACGTCTGGGCGAACGGCGCGTCGGCGTGGGCGCGCTGCGGCCCGGCCCCCACGCGGCTGAGGCCGCCGGGCCCTCAGGCGTCCCCGAAGCGCGGGCGGGCCCGCGTCCGCCGCGTCGGCCCGGCGGGCGGAAGGGGCCTCCGGGCGTGAGAGTGGACGCGATGGCTACCACGCACTGGCTGTTCGGAGACCAGCTCGGCCCGCACTTCCTGACTCCGGGCGACGCGGGCCCCGCCCGGGACGCGCCCCTGGTGATGATCGAGGCGCGGTCGGTCTTCCGCCGCCGCCGCTTCCACCGGGCGAAGGCGCACCTCGTGCTGTCCGCGATGCGCCACCGCGCCGCCGAACTGGGTGACCGGGTCCGGTACGTGCGGGCCGGGACCTACCAGGAGGGCCTGCGGGAGGCCGTCGGGGACCGCGAGGTGACCGTCCATCACCCCACCTCGCGCGCCGCGCTGGGTCTCGTCCGGTCGCTGGAGCGGGTCACCGTTCTGCCGCCACGCGGCTTCCTCGTCCCACTGCCGGACTTCACCGCCTGGGCGGACGGCCGACGCGGCGCGCGGCTGCGGCAGGAGGACTTCTACCGCTGGGTGCGGCGCGGCTGCGGCGACCCCGGCGACGGCATCCTGATGGACGCGGACCAGCCGGCCGGCGGCCGGTGGAACCTGGACCACGACAACCGCGAACCCCCGCCGCGCGGCGCGGCGGAGCTGGACGTCCCCGCGCCGTACCGGCCGCGTGAGAGCGCGATCGACGACGAGGTGCGCCGTGATCTCGACCGCTGGGAGCGGGACGGCGACGTGTCGTTCGTCGGACGGGACGCCCCGCGCCGCTTCCCCGCGAGCCGTCGCGAGGCGCTCGCCGCCCTGCGCGCCTTCATCGGCCGCCGCCTGCCCGCCTTCGGCCCGTACGAGGACGCCATGCTCGCCGGTGACCCCGTCATGAGCCACAGCCTGCTCTCGTCCTCGCTCAACCTGGGTCTGCTCGATCCGGCCGAGTGCGTGCGGCGCGCGGAGGACGCGTGGCGGGCGGGTGAGGCGCCGCTCGCGAGCGCCGAGGGGTTCGTGCGGCAGGTGGCGGGCTGGCGGGAGTACGTCTGGCAGCTGTACTGGTACTTCGGCGAGGACTACCGGGGCCGCAACGCGCTGCGGCACAGGGCGCCGCTGCCCGGCTGGTTCCTGGAGCTGGACGCCGACGCCGTGACGGCCCGCTGCCTGTCCACCGTGCTCGCCCAGGTACGGGACACGGGCTGGACGCACCACATCCCCCGGCTGATGGTCCTCGGCAGCCACGCTCTCCAGCGTGGCTGGGACCCGGCGGCCGTCACCGACTGGTTCCACCGCTGCTTCGTGGACGGCTACGACTGGGTGATGCTGCCGAACGTCGTCGGGATGTCCCAGTACGCGGACGGCGGCCGGATGACCACCAAGCCGTACACCTCCGGCGGCGCGTACCTGCACCGGATGAGCGACTTCTGCGGCCCCTGCGCGTACCGGCCCACCGAGCGGACGGGGGAGCGGGCCTGCCCGTTCACCACCGGGTACTGGTCCTTCCTCGACCGCCACCGACGGCTGCTGGCGGGCAACCCGCGCATGAGCCGCGCGGTGCGCGGCCTGGACCGGCTCCCCGACCTCGCGGAGCTGCTCCGCGAGGAACGGCACCGGGGCGCCGGCCCGCCCTGACACATGCGCGGGCGCACGAGAGTGTGAGCGGGCAGACCCGGGGGCAGACCCGGGCGCCCCGGCCTCCGTTCCGGGAGCGGGCTCAACGGCGCCGGTCGCGACACAGCCGGACCGCTTCGGCGCGATTCGCCGCAGTGCCGACGACGGTCAGGCGCCGAGTACCACCGGGGCCTGATCCGCATCACCTTCGCGGCGAGCCCCGGCGCGGACGCGTCGCCTCGTACTGACGTCGCCGGGGAGCTGCGCGCGCACGCGGCTCGCGCTGGTCCCTGCGGGAGAGCCCTCAGCCGGTTTCCTCCAGCAGCGCCCGCGCGGCGGCGAGGTCGCCGACGTCGATCCAGCCGGGAATCCGATGCGGCTGCCGGGCGCTGTCCTGCGGGCCCGGGGACATGAGGTAGTCCCAAGCGGTGCGCACCTCGTCACACGTGGCTGAGCCCGGCCCGTCGAGCAGCCACCGTTCCAGGCTCTCCCGCAGGCCGCTGTCGGCCGGTTCCCAGGCGGCCTTGTACGCGAGAGCCACGGCCCGTTCGGCGAGCAGGTCCCGGCTGTCGGCGTCGAGCAGCGCGTTCCACAGCCGAATCTCGCTCTTGGCGTCTTCCCGGGTGATCGCCAACAGCACAAACGCATGCCGGCGCAAGGAGCGGTCCGGGAGTCCCACCACGTCGAACCAATCGGCTGGAGCGACACGCAACTCCTTGCGGCACTCCTCGCCGACGTGCGTCATGTCCGCTCCGTACAGCGTCGTGGGGCCCGGCCAGGCGGCGTGCTTCGCGATGCGGATGAGCAAGGCGACGACGGCCACGCGGTCACGGGTACGCGGGTGCAGCGCGAGACGCCGCAGGAACGGCAGCGCCGCGGAGGTCGCCGGGCTCACGTGCGGGCCGATCGGGCTCAGCAACGCGAGCCGGTCCCGGAGTTGACGCACCGCCTCCAGGTCACCCTGCCGGAGCAGCCGCAACAGCATCGGTACCTGGTCGACGTCGCGCGCGCAGTCCCAGGCCAGCTCCCACCGGACGTCGTCCAGACCTGCGAGCGGCTCGCTGATGCGCGCGGCGGCAGCTCCCGTCATTGTCCGTGCACCTCCACAGGGCGCGTCACCGCCGCCACGTCCTGTCCCGGGACGGCGAACACGACGAGTTAGCCGCGCCGGAGCGCCGTGACGAACGAGGCCCAGGCGGTGGCGGGGAAGACGAGGGCGGGGCCGTGGGGGGTCTTGGAGTCGCGGACCGGCACGCCGCTCGGGTAGCCGTCCAGAACCTCGACGCAGCTGCCGCCTTCGCTGTTGCTGTACGACGACTTGCGCCAGCCGCTCAGTTCGGCCGAGTCCCGGATTATGCGCTCACTCATGTGAGTAGTCCTTCCCGGCGCTCTTCATCAGAGCGACAGATTCCTTCAGGGGCAGGGCATCGCTCAAGGCCAGATCGTATGTGCCTTGGAGGTGCCGGACCAGCGCGGGTGAGTCGTGGACTTTCCCGATGGACTTGCCCTCGCTGTAGGCGGCCGGTGGTTGGTCCTCGAACTCCATGAGGGTGAGCATGCCGAGGAGCAGCGGATGGGCGCCGAGGCCGAGCGGCAGCACATGCACGCGGATTCTCTCGCTGTCGACCAGGCGGATCAGGTGCTGGATCTGTTCCGCCATGACTGCCGGTCCGCCGACAGGTCGGCGCAGCACGGCCTCGTCGACCAGCGCCGACACTACCGGGGTCAGCGGGTCGTCCAGGATCTTCGCCCGCTCCAGCCGGGTGACGACGAGCCGGTCACATTCCTCGGCACTCCGTGGAGGGAAGTTGACCCGCAGGACCGCACGCGCGTACGCCTCGGTCTGAAGGATGCCGGGCACGTAGGACAACGCGAACTCACGGATCACCGTGGCCTGTTGTTCGAGCAGGCGGGCCGTCTCGAAGTAGTCGGCGACAGCCACGTTCTCCTGCGGGAGGAAGCTGCTCAGGACGTTTCCCGTGTTGAGGGCGCGGTCCAGGCGGCGGGCGTCCTCCTTGGAAGGGACGCGGCGGCCCGCTTCGATGTGGGAGATGTGCGAGCGGGTCATGATGACCGCGTCGGCCAGCTCCTGTTGTGTCAGCCCCGCCGTCTCGCGCTGGGCTTTCAGCCATTCCCCATAGGTGCTACCCATCGTCAACTCCCGTGAGACGAAGTCGCTGTCACCCGAAACCCCCTGGTCAGCGTAGCTCGACTCGTCTCACTCTGTGAGTGGATTGCTACACCACGAATCCGGCCACCCGGCCGGTGATCCGCACGAGAGACCCCCGCGACCGCTGCACACGGTCCGGGGGCGTGGTCATCAACCAAGCAACCAACTGGAGTTGACGACGTGTCGCACTGTATCTCCCTGGCCTTCGAGGCACTCCTGCACCTCTTCCGGCCCGCGCGGGGCCGTCACCGGCCGGGCCGGGAGGAGGACTCTGCGCCGCCGCCCGTGGACCCGCCGCCGACGCCGCCCCGCCCGGCGCCCGCCGAGCCCGTGCTGCGGGGTGAGGACAGTCCGCTCGTGCGCCCGTATCTCGTCGCGTACGAGGCGGAGGAGGCGCGCCGCCGACGGGCGGGGCAGCGCGAGCTGTGGCTCGTCGTGCAGGGCCTCGACCTCGGACCGCGTCCGCTTCCCCGGGCGGAGGTGTCGGTGTGATCCGCGACGTGCCCGCCCGCAGCGCCCGGCTGCTGCCGTGGCCCACACCCGAGGGCAACCCCTGCTACGTCCTCGGCGACGGTACCGGGCACATCGCCCGCATGGCCGACCACGTCGAGAGCGTGCAACTGGAGATGGCCGCCGACCTGCTCACCCATGTCGCGGACCTGCTCTCCGACCGCAGGGCCACCCCTGAGCAGCTCCGCTTCGTCACGGCCCGGATGGCCGAGTCGCTGCGCGACGTGCACCGCGTCGCGCGGAGCAGGGGCGACCGTATCGAGTGTCACCCTGGGGGCGACGACGAAGCGCACCGAGGGCTGGAGAGGGAACCGGATGAGGGCACGTTTTGAGGAGATCGACTGGAAGCCGACGCCGATGGGGGAGATCAGCCTTCGGCGGCGGGCCGATCCCTCGACCGGTGCCGACGTGTACGAGGTCAAGCTCGGGGACGAGTTCCTGATGTCGAGCATGTTCACGGCCGGGGAGATCGCGCTGTCCCGGCTCGGGCTGGCGCCGCTGGGCGAGGCCGCGGACGGGGAGCTGGACGTCGTGGTCGGCGGGCTCGGGCTGGGCTACACCGCCGACGCCGTGCTGGACGACGCGCGGGTGCGTGCGCTGCTGGTCGTGGACGCGCTCGGGGAGGTCATCGAGTGGCATCGGCGGGGGCTCGTGCCGCTCGGCCCCCGGCTGGCGGGCGATCCGCGCTGCCGCTTCGTGCACGGCGACTTCTTCGCGCTGGCCGCGCGCGAGGCCGACGGCTTCGATCCGGAGCGCCCGGGACGGCGCTTCCACGCCGTCCTGCTGGACGTCGACCACTCCCCGGAGCACGTCCTGCACCCGAGCCACGCCTCGCTCTACACGGACGCGGGCCTGCGCGCGCTGGCCGAACGCCTGCACCCCGGCGGGGTGTTCGCGCTGTGGTCCAACGACCCGCCCGACGCCCGCTTCGGCGCCGTGCTGGCACAGGTCTTCGCGGAGTCGGAGGCACACGTGGTGACCTTCGACAACCCGCTCCAGGAACGCCCCGCCACCAACACCGTCTACGTGGCCCGGGTTGAGGACCGCGGCTGACCGAACGCAGTACCCGAGGGCTGCACCAGCGTCGCACCGTGGGTGGTCACCGGCGGCACACGCCCTACGGCTGCGAAGGACGGTTCTGCCGCACGGCCTCCTCCACGCGCAGAACCGGATACATGGCGAAGCGGGTGTCCCACGACGAGTGCCGCCGCTCGAAGAACTCGCGGCGTGCTTCCGGGTTCGCGGCGAAGGCCGCGTCCGCGGCGAGCTTCTGCCGGAACTCCTCGGCCAGGGCCGGGTCCTGCTCCAGCATCTGCTGCGCGAAAATCTCGGTGACGTAGGGCTCGACGTATTCCTTCTGCTCGAAGTGGGCGTTGAAGTACCCCCAGGAAGCCAGCGAGTCAGGGGACCGCGGCTCCAGCAGGGTCATCAGGAGCCTGGCCCCGGGCTGCGCGATGGGTACGAACAGGCTGCCCGCGGGCAGCGCCTGCGGCTCGGGCTGCCAGTCGCCCTGGAGGACGAGCGGCATGCGGCCCTCGGACGGGACGGACGCGAACCGCGTGCCGGTCGTGCGGAACACCTCGGTGTCGAGGCGGTCGAAGCCGTGCTCCAGCGTCTGGTGGGCGAGCCCGTGCAGGTCCAGCTTGGCGGCGACCAGGGACGCGTACGCGCGGGGCACCAGGTACCCGGCGCGCGGCGCGCGCACGGTGAGCGAGGGCAGGGTGCTGCCGCGGAAGGGCACGCGCCAGATCTGCGGGGTTGCCGGGTCGTAGACCGTGACGGGTTCGCCGGAGATCGGGGAGAGTTCGCGGGTGTAGGCGTATCCGCGGAACTCGATGGTGCGCACCGGCTCCGCTGCGCCCTGCGGGCCGTCCCCGGTGCCGCGGACCTCGTCCCGCCGGTCGACCACGATGTCCAGGACGACGTCCTGGCCGCCCAGCAGGCTCGCGTGCTGGTCGGCCTGGCGCACGGCGGCGGCCCAGGCGCTGCCGTGCGCGGCGAGAAGCTCGGCCAGCCCGACGATCGCGTTGCGGCTGATCCGCACGCGGGTGGCGTAGTCCTTCCAGGAGTGTGTCTCGACCAGAGCGGTGTAGCGGTTGCGGGTGGGGAAGTAGCCGGTCGAATAGCGCGGGGTGTACTCGGTGACCTGGAAGCCGGAGGAGGGATCGTCCTCGATGACGGGCTCCGGGTAGAACGGCAGCGGCAGCGAGCCCTGCGCGGCCAGCTTCTCCAGCAGCGCCGCACGCATCGCCGTACCGGCGGCGTGCAGCTGCTGGTCGCCCAGGTGGATCGGCTCGACCTGGATCGAGACGTCGGGTTCGAAGTCGGCGCCGTCGGTGACGTGCATGTCCGCGCAGACCAGCGGGTCCCAGTCGCGCAGCAGCGCCAGGAGTGCCTGCATCTCCGGCGATTCGGCCTTGGTGTAGTCGCGGTTGAGGTTGAGGTTGTGCGCGGTCGCACGCCAGCCGGTCTCTTCCGGGCCGTCCTGGTTCGGACGGTTCCACCGGCCCGTCCGCTCGTGGCCGTCGGCGTTGAAGGCGGGCACGAAGAGGATCGCGACGTGTGCCAGGGGATCGCCCTGCGGCGGGTGCACGGCGATGTGCGAGCCGCCCGTCACCTCCGCCGGCGGCTCACCGCCGAGCAGCTCGCGCAGTGCGATGAAACCGGCGTCCTTGCCGTCGCTCTCGCCGGGGTGGATGCCGGCTTGGACCAGCAGCAGCGGGATGCCCCGTTCGCGCAGCGCCTCGGGGGTGAACGCGCCTTGGCGCGAGACGAGCAGGGCCCGCATCGGACGCCCCTCGGCCGACTGCCCGTAGGTGAAGCTGCGCACCGCTTCGGGCCAGCGCTCGGCGAAGGCCGCGCACAGCGCCTCCACCTCGTCCAGCCGTCCGGTGCGGCGGAACTGCGACTTCTCGGCGAGGGTTTCGAGGGTCATCGAGGGTTCTCCCTGTTCGTCAAGCACGGGGCAGGGTGGTCCTGGTCCCGGCTGTCGCCGAGGCCGCGGTCCGTACGGGGCGCAACGCCCCGCGCTCCCAGCCGCCCCGGCGCCCCGGCCGCCGCTCGGACGCCCGTCGCACCGTACCGGACGGCTCGGCCGCCGCTCCGCCGCGGCGACCCAGCGGCGACCTGCCTCCCTGCCCCGGAGCTGCACGTTCCGCCCAGGGCGGGTGGCGGCGACAGGGCCTAGCCGAGGACGCGGCCCAGGAAGCCGCGCAGGTAGCCGGTGACCGTGTCGAAGGCGCTCTCCAGGGCGAAGTGGCCCGCGTCGAGGAGGTGGATCTCGGCGTCGGGGAGGTCGCGGGCGAAGGCGAGCGCCCCGGCGGGGAGGAAGATCTCGTCGTTCCGGCCCCAGACCGCCAGCAGCGGGACCTGGCTGGTGCGGAAGTACTCCTGCACCTGCGGGTAGCGGGCGACGTTGGTCGGGTAGTCGCGGAACAGGCGCAGCTGCACCTCCGCGTTGCCCGGCCGGGTGGCGAGCGCGTGGTCGTGCGCCCAGGTGTCCGGGCTGACCAGGCTGGGGTCCGGCACGCCGTGCAGGTACTGCCAGCGGATCGCGTCCAGGCTCAGCGCGTCGCGTACGGGCTGCTCGGTGGCGGGTCGGGGGTCGGCGGCGTAGGTCCACAGGGGTGCCCAGAACTCCTCGTGGAAGCCCTCCTCGTAGGCGTTGCCGTTCTGGGTGACGATGGCGGTGATCCGCTCGGGGTGCGCCACGGCCAGCCGCCAGCCGACGGGGGCGCCGTAGTCCTGCACGTAGATCGCGTAGCGGTGGACGCCGAGGTGGGTGAGCAGGTGGTCGGTGACGGTGGCCAGTGCGTCGAAGGTGTAGTCGAACTCGCTGACGGGGGGCGCGTCGGAGCGGCCGAAGCCGATCAGGTCCGGCGCGATGACGCGGTACCTGTCGGCCAGTGCGGGGACCAGCTCGCGGAACATGTGCGAGCTGGTCGGGTAGCCGTGCAGGAGGACGACGGCCGGGGCGTCGGGGTGGCCCGCCTCGCGGTAGAAGACGGTGCGGCCGTCGATGGTGGCGGTCCGGTGGTGCACGCCGGGCATGCTAACTCCTTTGAGTCATTGAACTGGTTAGGTCTCCCGTCATGACAGCACGCGGGTGCTAACCTGTCAATGTCGTCGATGGGGTTAGAGGGGTGAGGGGTGTGGAGGCCGAGGCCGACCTGGAGGTGCTGCTCGCGCTCCTCAACAGCAGACCGCTGCTGGACGGCACCGAGCGGGACGAGCTGGCTGACGGGCGCCGCGCGCGCCGCTGGGCGCGGGCGCACGGCGGGACGGGCGGCGCCGCCGAACTGGCGCGGCTGCGGGACGTGCGGGAGCGGCTCCGCGCGGTCGTGACGGACGAGGAGCCCGCGGCGGTGCTCGGTGGGGTGCTCGACGGCGTCCACCAGGTCCCGCGGCTCGGTGAGCGCGGCGTGGCGTGGGAGCTGGTGGCCGAGCCGGACGCCCGGCTGGCCGTACGGGCCGTGCTCGCCTGGGCGTGGGCGCGGGAGAACCTGCCGGGGCGGCTGCGGCCCTGCGGCAACGACGAGTGCCGGCTCTTCCTGCTCGACCGCAGCCGGGCCAACCGGGCGCGCTGGTGCTCGATGGCCACCTGCGGCAACCGCATGAAGGCCAGGCGGCACTACGACCGGGGGCGCACGGGCCGGGCGGCGGCAGCCGAGTAGGGGCCGCCCGCGCGGGAGCCGGAGGGGCATGGGGCGTGCGGGCCGGGCGGAGGTGTCCGTCCGGCCCGCACGCCGCGCGCGCTCAGGGCCGTCCGGCCAGCTTCTCCGCCGCCGCGACGCCCGACACCTTCGTGGCGCCGTGCGTGATGACGTGGACGGCACCGGGCGCCAGCCCGTTCGGCACGCCCATCTCGACGACCACCGCGTCCGGGCGGCTGTCCAGCATCCGGTGCACCGCCTGCTCCATCCAGGCGTGCCGGGCGGCGTCCCGTACCACGACGACCAGCGACCGGCCGGACGCGGCGTCCAGCGTCGAGCGCTCCAACAGGCCGTCACCGCCCGCCAGTTCCTGTTCGGTCAGCCGCACCGAGGTGGTGCCCGGCAGCAGTTCGCTCAGCGGGGCGGCGACGCCCCACGGCGTGCCGCCGTCTATCGCCAGGCTCATCGTCGGCGACAGCTCCACCACGTGCGGCGCGTCCGCCAGCGGCAGCACCGTGTCCGCCCCGGAGGCGGCCAGCACCCGTACGGCGCGGCGTGCCGCGCGCAGCCCGATCTGCGGCTCCGGGCCGGTGCCGGAGGCGGCTGCGGCCCGTACGCGCTCGGCGGACCAGGTGGCGAACTGCCGTACGCGCTCCGCGGCTTCGGCCAGCCGGTCGTACTCCAGTGTGCCGTCCTGGACGGCCTTGACCAGCGCTCCGGCGAGCAGGTCGTAGGTGGACTCGCGGGCGTCCTCGCCGCCCACGCAGACCGCGTCCACGCCGCTGACCACGGCGCGGACCGTCGCGCCGTCGATGCCGTAGAGGTCGGTCACCGCGCCCATCTCGATGGCGTCGGTCACCACGAGGCCGTCGAAGCCGAGTTCGCCCCGGAGGAGGTCTTGCAGGATGCGTCGGCTGAGGGTGGCGGGCAGCTCAGGGTCGTACGCGGGGACCAGCAGGTGCGCCGTCATCACGGCCCGTACGCCCGCCTCCATCGCGGCGGTGAAGGGCGGCAGCGCGGTGGCGGCGATCTCCTCGGCGCTCGCGCCGACGCGGGGCAGGCCGTGGTGGGAGTCGACGGCGGTGTCGCCGTGGCCCGGGAAGTGCTTGGCGCAGGCGGCGACCCCGGCCCGCTGGAGACCGCGCACCCAGGCCGCGGTGTGGCGGGCCACGGTGTCGGTGTCCGCGCCGAAGGAGCGCACGCCGATGACCGGGTTGCGGGGGTTGGAATTGACGTCCGCGCTCGGCGCGTAGTCCAACGAAACGCCCACGGCGCGCAGTTCGCTGCCGATGTCGTAGGCGACGCCCTCCGTCAGCTCGACGTCGTCCACGGCGCCCAGCGCGAGGTTGCCCGGACGGGAGGACCCCGACCACGCCTCCAGCCGGGTGACGTCGCCCGCCTCCTCGTCGATCGCGATGATCAGATCCGGGTTCTCCGCGCGCAGCGACTCGTTGAGCCGGGTGACCTGCTCCGGGTCGACGATGTTGCGGCCGAAGAGGACGACGGAGTTGAGCCCTTCGGCGATCCGGCGGCGGACCCAGTCCGGCGCGGTGGTCCCTTCGAACCCGGGTTGCAGCACGCCGTTGGCAAGCCGCGCCACGTCCTGGTGGCGGCTGTTCGAATCCATGGCTGGAGACCTCCCACGGCGCGCACGGGGGCTCGCCAGTTGGACGACGCGTGACAGGGGGGACTTGGTACGGTCCAATCCGGATGTTGGCGTAGACCAATACGGGTGTCAAGGCATCATGAGACCGCTGGAATCCGGGTAAACACGGAAAATCACCGAGTTCGGACCGGGGTGCTCCCAGCGGCGCGCCGCGCGCGACTTGCCTGGTCGAGTGCGGTGAGCAGGGTGCGCGGGCATGCGTCGGGCCGGTCGGTGCGGACTTCGTCCCGCGTGGAGGAGAAGTCCGTCCGCGCGAGTGTGGCCAGGGTCGGGAGGTCGGCCCCGTGGCGACGCCTGCAGAACGAACGGCCGTCCGGCGGCGGCTGGTTGAAAGGCCTTGCGTCCCCGCCTCAGCTCGCGCGGGCCTCCCGGTGCGCGGTGGGGCGGACGGCGTGGGCGCGCTTGAAGGCGACGCTCAGCGCGGAGGCGTCCGCGTAGCCGACCCGGCGGGCGATGGCGCCGACCGTCTCGCCGCTCTCGCGCAGCAGGTCGGCGGCGAGTGCGAGGCGCCAGCCCGTCAGATAGGCCATCGGCGGTTCGCCGACGACCTGGCCGAAGCGGCGGGCGAAAGCCGCCCGCGACGCGCCGCTGCGGCGGGCCAGTTCGCCGACCGTCCACGGGCGGGCCGGTTCTTCGTGGATCAGCCGCAGCGCCTCGCTGACGACCGGATCGTCCAGCGCGCGGTACCAGCCGGGCACCGGGGTGCCGTCGCGGGCGAACCACTCGCGCAGCGTGGAGACCAGCAGCAGGTCCAGCAGCCGGTCCAGGACCACCTGCCGGCCGGGGGCGCGGCGCCGGCGCAGCTCGGCCAGGACGAGCGCCACCTCGGGGCACTCCTCCTCCTCGTCCTCGCAGCCCAGCACGACCAGGGCGGGCAGCTCGGACAGGACGCGCCGGGCGATCTCGCCGGTGACCTCGTAGGCGCAGGAGAGCACCGCGTCCCGGGCGTCGGGGGTGGTGCCCCAGCTGTAGTGGTCCAGCCGCCGGTCCTCGCCAAGCGGGGTGCCGTCCGCGCCGACGCACAGGTCGTCGCTGTGCACCGTCACCGTCGGCGGGGCGCCGCCGGTCACGGGGGTGTCGGCGACGGTGACCGGGCCGCCGCCCGCCAGCAGCGCGACGTCGCCCGCGCCGAGCAGGTGCGGCTCGCCCGTCCCGGTGCTGATCCAGGCCCGGCCGCTGAGCATGGTCAGCAGCCGGATCGGCGCGCCGTCCACGAACCGCAGCGACCACGGCGGGTCCAGCAGGGAACGGGTGAAGACCGCGCTGTGTGCCCGGACCTTGTCCAGCAGGGCGGAGATGGCGTCCACCGGAGCAGCGTAGCCGGGCGAGACGGGTGCACATCAAGACGGCTGAACATCAAACAGAGACCCGCAGCCGTCGCACGTCTCACCACCGGGTGCTGGACTGGTCGGCATGACCACACCGAACGACGCACCGACCACCCTCGTCCTGGGCGCCACCGGCAAGACGGGCCGCCGGGTGGCGGCCGGCCTGCGCACACGGGGCCTCCCCGTACGGGCCGCCTCCCGCACCAGCGCCCACCGCTTCGACTGGGACGACCGGAACACCTGGGAGCCCGCGCTCGACGGCGTGCGGGCCGCCTACCTGGTGGACTCCCAGGGGCCCGACGCGGCCGTCGCGCTGCGCGACTTCGCCCGCCTCGCGGTGGAGCGGGGCGTCGAGCGGCTGGTGCTGCTCTCCGCCCGGGAGGACGGCGAGGCGGCGGCGGCCATGCTGGCCACCGAGGCGGCCGTACGGGAGTCCGGCGGCGCGTGGACGATCCTGCGGCCCTGCTGGTTCGCGCAGAACTTCCACGAGTCGGACTTCCTGGCGGACCCCCTGCGGGAGGGCGAACTGCGGCTGCCCACCGGGGAGGGCCCGGAGCCCTTCGTCGACCTCGCCGATCTCGCGGACGTCGCGATCGCGGCGCTCACCGAGGACGGGCACCAGGGGCAGAGCTACGAGCTGTCCGGCCCGCGCCTGCTGACCTTCGGTGAGGCGGTCGGCGAGATCGCCCGCGCGAGCGGACGGGACCTGCGCTACGTGCCGGTGTCCGTGGCGGAGTACGTGCCGCATCTGACCGGGCGGGGCTACCCCGTCGCCGTCGCGGAACTGCTGGGCGGACTGTTCGAATGGGTGGCTCAGGGGCGGCACGCGCACCTGTCCGACGGGGTGCGGCGGGTGCTGGGGCGGGAGCCGCGTGACTTCTCCGACTACGTGCGCACCACCGCCGAGTCCGGCGCCTGGCGGGCCAACTCCCCGCGGTAGCGGGCCAGTCGGCCGGTGCGGCCCACGGTGAGCGCGCCGACCAGCCGTCCGCCCCGGTGGTAGGCGACCTCCAGCCGCCGCCCCGGCAGGTCGTACTCGGCGACGCTGGTCTCTTCCGCCCACCCGGGCAGGCCGACGGAGCGGAGCGCGGCGCCGTGCAGGTCCGACCAGAACGAGGGCACGTCGGTGAACGGCACGAGCGCTTCGGGCCGCAGCAGGATGCGGGCGGCGGCGATGCCCTGGGCCACCGCGTGGGACCAGTGGCCGAGCGCGACCGGGGCGCCGTCGGCCAGCGGGTGCGGCACCCGCGCGACGTCGCCCGCGGCCACCACGCCGGGCAGCACGGTGCCGTCTGCACGCAGCACGCGCAGGTACGGGTCGCAGCGCACGCCGCCGTCCAGCGCGAGCCCAGCACCGGCCAGCCAGTCGGTGGCGGGGGCGGCGCCGAGGGCCAGGAGGCAGGTGTCGGCGGGCAGCCGGGTGCCGTCCGAGAGGCCTACGGAGGTCAGCCGACCGGCGGCGCCGGGCCCGTCCGCCGTACCGAAGCCGGTGACGCGGGTGCCCGTACGCAGGCCGATGCCCGCCGCCCGGTGCAGCGCGGCGACGAAGGTGCCCGCCTCGGCGCCGACCGCCCCGGCCAGCGGCTGGGCAGCGGCCTCCACCAGGGTGACATCGAGGCCGCGGGCGCGGGCGGCGGCGGCGACCTCGCCGCCGAGGAAGCCCGCGCCGACCACCACGAGCCGCCCGCCCCGCTCACACGCCGCCCGCAGCGCGACCGTGTCGTCCCAGGTCCGCAGCGTGTGCACGCCCTGGGGCGGCGGGCCGTGGCGCGCCGGCCAGCCGCGGGCGGCGGCGCCGGTGGCGAGGAGCAGCCCGTCGTAGCGCAACTCGGTGCCGTCGGCGAGGGTGACCGCGCGGTGTGCGGGGTCCAGGCGTACGGCGGGGCGGCCCAGCAGCCAGCGGGCGTCGAGGTCCGGCGGCAGCGGCAGGTACGGCGGGTGCGCGCCGTCGTCCGTGGTCAGCAGCTCCTTGGACAGCGGCGGCCGATCGTAGGGGAGCTGCCGCTCGGCCCCGACGAGGGTCAGCTCCCCGTCGAACCCCTCGGCGCGCAGCGCCTGCGCCGCCCGCAGTCCGGCCAGCGAGGCGCCGACGATGACCAGTTGACGGGGCGTCATGGCGCGGCCTGAGAGATGGTGAGCGCCCGTACGGGGCAGAACGCCGCCGCGCGTTCGGCCGCCGCGCGCAGCGTGTCCGGCGGGTCGGTCTCGTAGACGAGGAACTCGTCGTCGTCGAAGGAGAAGATCTCGGGCGCCTCGAAGACGCACTGTCCGTGGTTCTCGCAGCGGTCCAGGTCAACGCTGATCTGCATGGCCGGTTCCCTCCTGGGGTGCGGCGGGCGGGTTGAAGCGGGAGTAGCGGGGCCCCGACCAACGCAGCGGCGAGGCGGCGGTGATCTCCCGGACGTGGGTCAGGGAGAACTCCACGAGGCGCTGCGCGCCGGGCACCGACTCGGCGTGCGCCGGGTCCCAGAGGGTGCGGGCGGTGCCGGTGAGGTGGAGGACTGCGCCGCTCTCCCAGTCGGGGAAGAGGAGTCCGGCGGCGGGGCGGACCGCGAGGTTGCCCAGCGAGAGGAACATGGCGTTCCCGGTGTAGTCGGGCCAGCGCAGCACGGTGGGGGAGAGGACGTGGACGAAGCCGGGGTTGCCGCCCCGGTGCGAGGCGTCGGCGTCGCCCGTCTCGGCCGCGCTGGCAAGGAAGAAGGTGTCCGCCGCCCGGACGGTGCGCTGCTGGGTTGCGGACAGGGCGGTGCCGTCGGTGACGGTGCGGGTGGCCGCCGCCGTGCGGTGCTCGGCCTCGGTGAGGAGGCGGAAGTCGCGCTGCTGGAGGTACTTGGGGCAGTTGGCGATCACCTGCTCGACGTCGACGCGCAGGCCGTCCGCCGTCGGCACGGCCCGCCCGTTGATCCGCATCCGGCGGCGGGTGGCGGGCTCGATCGCGATCATCCCGACGAGGGCGGGCGGCGCGGCGGGTGGTACGGCGGACGGTACGGACGGCGGCCCCGCCGGGACCCGCCCGGGGACGTGCCGGAGCACATCCGCGAGCGGGTCCGCCGAGAGCGGCAGCGCGTCGACGGTGAGCGTGTGGGCGTCGTCCACCCGCAGGAAGCCGGGCGGGCCGGTCAGCTGGGTCGCCCAGACGCGGCCCGAGCCGTCCGCACCCCCGACGACGATCATCGGCTGCCGCGTGAGGAACTCCGCGGCGACCGGCGGGATCGTCCCGCCGATGGCGCCGAGCGAGGAGCCCGCCTGCCGGGTGACCCCGGCGCGCTCCTGCACGGCGATCTCCCCTGGGTGGTAGCGGGCCATGGTGTCTGCTCCGATCAGAAGAAGCCGCAGGTGGGCGCGCCGGCGGTGGGGGCGTCGGCCGGGTCGGCGCCGGTGGGGGCGTAGATCTCCAGCCGGATGCCGTCCGGGTCGGTGAAGTAGATGCCGCCGGAGGTGCCGCTCTCGCCGTGCGGCACGACGCCGTCGTAGTTGAACTCCGCGCCCAGCGTGCGTAGTACCTCTTCGGCGGCCCGGACCTCCTCGATGGTCTCCACCTGGAACGACAGGTGGTGCAGACCCGGCTGGTCCGGCGAGAAGGCGCCCTCGCTCTGCTGCCAGAGGGTGACCAGCAGGCGGCCTTCGCGGCCGAGGAAGACCCAGCGGCGGTCCGCCTCCGTGCCCTGCGCCAGCACGTCGAAGTCGAAGAGCTTGCGGTAGAAGGCGAGCGAGCGGTCCAGCTCGGTGACGTTCAGGCCGACATGGCCGGTCTGGAGGGTGGCGGGGGTGCGGACGGCGGGGGCGGTGCCCATGGGCGATCACATGCCTTCGGGAGGGGTTACGGACCAGCTCCGTAACCGTTGAAAGTGACTTTAAGGGTTAGATGCTGGAAACGTCAACCAGTGATCTGCATCAGAGCGGTTAGAGTAGAGGCGGACACGCGAACCCACGCCCCCGTCCGCCGACCCCGGAAGGAACCGCCGTGCCGAGCACCTCCGAACCGGACCCCCGGCCGCTGATCGGCGAGCCGCCCTCCATGGACCTGCTCAACACCCGCTGGATCGATGCCGACGGCACGCAGGACCTGCTGGAGACCGTCGGCGGCCTGGCGATCTGGCTCGACAGCCCGGTGATCCGCGAGGTGCTGGGCGGGCGCCGGGTCCCGGCCGACCGCGCCACCCTCGACCGGGTGCTCCAGGCCCGGCGCGCCCTCGCGGCAGCCGTGGACGCACCCGACCCGGCGGACGCGGAGGCGGTCGCCGCGCTGAACGCCGTGCTGGAGCGGGGGCGGGTGAGGCGGCTGCTGCGCTGGGACGGCCCGGCCGAGGAGCCCGAGGTGGCCGAGCGCGCCTGGCTGCCCGCCTGGCTGGCCGCCGAGGACTACCTGCGGCTGCTCGCCGACCGCCCCGAGCGCATCCGCCCGTGCGCCAACCCCGCCTGCATCCTGCACTTCTACGACGTGTCCAAGAACGGCACCCGCCGCTGGTGCTCCATGGCGGGCTGCGGCAACCGCGCCAAGGCCCTGCGCCACTACGCCCGTACGCGGGGCTGACCGGGAAGACCGAGGCCCGGAAGACCAGGCCCGGGCGGCGGGGCGCGGCGGCGGGGCGCGGCGGCGGTCAGCCGTGCGGCAGGACCACGGCGCGCCCGTTGACGCGCCCCTCGTGCAGCCGCGCGTAGGCCCGCGGGGCCTCGTCCAGCGGGTACGTCTCGACGTGCACGTCGATCACCCCGGTACGGGCCAGCTCCAGGACCTCGATCAGCTCACCCCGGCTGCCCCAGTACGGCGCGCGCACTGCCGCGTCGTAGGGCGTGACGCCGAAGCCGACGCTCGCCGCGCCGCCGCCGATCCCGACGACGGTCACGTCGCTCTCCATGGCCGCGCAGCCGGTCGCGATCGCCACGGTGGGCGGCGCACCGACGAAGTCGAACACCGCCTCAGCGCCCTGACCACCCGTCAACTCCCGGATGGCGCCCGGCGCTTCGGCATCGGAGAGGAACGTCTCGTGCGCGCCGACCGTACGCGCCAGCCGCAGCTTCTCCTCGCTGACGTCCAGCGCGACCACCCGCGCCGGGCTCAGCGCGCGCAGCAGCTGTACGGCCACGTGGCCGAGGCCCCCGGCGCCGATCACCACGGCGGTGCTGCCCGGCGTCAGCTTCGGCAGCGACAGCTTGATCGCGTGGTACGGCGTCAGCCCGGCGTCCGTGAGCGGGGCGGCCGTCACCGGGTCGAGGTCGCCCAGCGGCACCAGGTGGCGCGCGTCGTGCACGAGCAGGTACTCGGCGAGGGCGCCCGGCGCGCCCAGTCCGGGCGGACGGATGTCCAGTTCGGCGGCGCGGCGGCAGTAGTTCTCCCTGCCCTGCGCGCAGGGCAGGCAGCCGCCGCAGCCCCAGGGTCCGTACACCGCGACGGGCGTGCCCTCGGCCACGAGGCCGCCGACACCCGGGCCGAGGGCCTCGACGGTGCCGGTGGCCTCGTGGCCGAGGGTCAGCGGCAGCGGGAAGGGCAGCTCCTCGGCGGTCCAGCTCATCACGGCGATGTCCGAGTGGCACAGTCCGGCGGCGGTCACCTTGAGCAGGACCTGCCCGGGGCCGGGCCGCGGGGTGGGCACGGTGACCACCTCGGGGTCGGCGCCGACGCTCAGGTACTGGACGGCTTTCACAGGCGACTCCTGACGTCGGCCCCGCCCGCGCCGGGCGGGCGGTCGGCAAGCGGCCCCCGCGTCGAGTGTCCCCCCGATGCCCCGTCCGCGCAGGTCGGGCGCGTGCGGGCCGCGCGTGCCCGGGGTGTCCGTGCGAGCCGGGCAAAACGCTCGATGTGGCATGCAAGTATATTTTCTGGAAACTCTTGACACGCCCTGGCGCGCCTCCTAGCTTTGCGGCTAGCTCGTTAGGCAGGCACAGACGAAGACCACCTGTCGGTGGTCTCGCCGTGCCTTTTTCCGTGTTGCGCCATCGATAGGTCCTTGGGTAAGGACGGAATCCATGGCACAACGTTCGAGCGTCAACGGCGTCGCCGACGTCGTCGCGCTCATCGACAGGCTGGGGAAGATCACCGGCCGCGCGAAGTTCATCTGGTTCCTGGTGTTCGGGGGACTCTTCCTCGACGCCTACTCGAACGCGGCGCTCAGCGCCGGGCTCGCTCCGATGACGGACCAGATGTCCCTCAGCAGCACCCAGGTCAGCGTGCTCACCGCCACCGCCCCCGCGCTCGCCATCCTCTTCAACCCGATCGGCGGCTGGCTGGCCACCCGGATGGGCCGGGTACCCCCGCTGCTGATCGCGAAGGTCTTCGCCCTGGCCGGCGCGCTGCTCGCCGCCTTCGCGGGCGACTTCACCACCGTCTGGCTGGGCCGGGTGATGGTCGGCGTCGCGTACGGCATCGACTTCGCCGTCGCCATGGCCCTGCTGGCCGAGTACACGCCCGCCAAGCTCAGCGGGCGGCTGAACCTGTGGCAGGCCGTCTGGTACGTCGCCACCACCAGCAACCTGGCCCTGGCCCTGGTCTTCTTCCACTTCGACGTCGGCGACGACATCTGGCGCTGGTCGGTCGGCTCGGCGGGCGTCGTCGCGGCCGTGCTGCTCGTCTTCCAGTACCTCTTCCTGGTGGAGAGTCCGGCCTGGCTGGCCGCCAAGGGACGGCTGGAGGAGTCGGTACGCAACCTGCGCCGCATCTACGGCATCACCGCCGTCGTCGGCGACAGGTCCGCCGCGGGGGACGCCGGCGGCGCGGGCCGCCCTCCCGCGCTGGGCCTGCGGCAGGCGGGCATCCTCTTCCGCGGGCGCTACCTGCCGCGGACCATCCTCTCCTCGGTCATCTCGCTCGCCCAGGGCATGCAGTACTTCGCCGTGGGCTGGTACCTGCCGCTGATCAGCCTCACGATCTTCGGCGACAGCTTCGAGAAGGCCACCATCGGCTCGATGGTCTTCAACGCCTTCGGCATCGTGGGCGGTGTCGTCTCGGCCCTCGTGGGACGCCGGCTGGGCCTGCGGATCAGTTCGGCCACCGGCTTCGCGGGGGTCTTCGTCGCCCTGATCGCGATGGGCCTCACCTTCGGCAAGGTGCCCACGGCGGTCGCGTTCCTGCTGCCCGTGCTCTTCATCCTCTGCCACTCCGCCGGTCCGGGCGCCAACGGCAAGTCGATCGCCGCGCTCTCCTACCGCAGTGACATCCGCACCCTGGGCACCGGCGTCACCGGCATGATCGGCAGCTTCGGCAGCGTCGCGGGCCTGTACCTCTTCCCGCAGATCAAGGACTCGCTCGGACTCGCCGACACCTTCCTCGTGCTGTCCGTCGTGCCGCTGCTGGGCATGATCACCTGTCTGATCATCAAGTGGGAGCCGACCAGGGCACCGGTGCCCCCGGACGACGAGGTCCTCGAAGAACTCGACGGCCTGTACGGGATCACCGCGGGCAAGGAGGGCGGCACCCGTCCGAAGCCGCCGGAGGACGTGCCCGCGGGCTCGCGCTGACACCAGCGGCACGGCTGACGCGGCTGACGCAGCCGACACGAGCAGGTGGCGCCCCGTACCGCCCCACCGCGGGGCGCCACCGCCCGCCCGCCACCCGCCGCCCCAACCCCCACCCACCGTCTCTTCCGCTCGGAGTGAAAGGGCTGCAATGACGCAGACGTTCCCCGGCCCCGGCCCCGGCCCCCGCCCCGCCGCCCGGCGCGGCGTGCTGGCCGTCGACGAGGGCACCACCGGCACCCGCGCCGGCCTGGTCCTGGACGACGGCACCGCCGGCGAGGTCTTCTACCGCCCGATCGCGGTGAGCCACCCCGACGGCCTGTCCGTCGAGCAGGACCCGCGCGAGATCTGGACCGCCACCCTGGACGTCTGCCGCCAGGCCCTCGCCGACGCCCGCGCGCGGCACATCGAACCCACCGCCGTGGCCCTGTCCACCCAGCGCGCGACGGCGATCCTCTGGGACCGCCGCACCGGCGACCCCCTGGTCCCCGCCGTCGTCTGGCAGGACCGGCGCTACGCCCAGGACCTGCGGGCCTACGAGGCCGACTGGGACGCGGTGCTCACCCGGCGCACCGGCCGGCCCGTCGGCAGCCGCTCGCCCTTCTACTGGGCGGCCCGCCAGATCGCCGAGCACCCCGCCGTGGCCGCCGCGTACCGGGAGGGCAGGCTGCTCTTCGGCACCGTCGACACCTGGCTGATCTGGCAGCTCACCGGCGGCGCCGTGCACGCCACCTCGGCCACCAACGCCAACCCCACCGGCGGCTACCTGCTGCGGGAGCACGCCTGGGACGAGGAGTGGATCGCCCACCTGGGCTTCCCTCTCGAACTGCTGCCGGAACTGCTCTCGGACGACGGCGTCCACGGCGTCACCGACCCGGACCTGCTGGGCGCCCCGCTGCCGGTGGCCGCCACCATGGGCGACCAGCACGCCGCGCTGATCGCCCTCGGCGGCCTCACCGCCGGAGCGGGCATGTGCATGTACGGGACGGGCGCGTTCGTCGACGTCGCCACCGGCGACCGGCCCGCGCTGCCCCGGCCGGGGATCGAGGGCGTCCTCGCCCAGCCCGGCTGGCGCCAGGGCGGGACCACCGAGTTCAGCCTGGAGGCGTACACCTCCACCACCGGGTCCGCGCTGCGCTGGCTCTGCGACGACCTCGGCTTCTTCACCTCCCCGGCCGAGATCGGCGAGCTGGCCCAGCAGGCCGCCCGGTCCCGGACCGCGCAGCCCGCGTCGGACGGCGGGGGCCGCGCCGCCTGGTTCGTCCCCGCCCTCGCCGGGGTCCGTACGCCCGCCTGGCGGCCGGAGGCGACCGCCGCACTCGGCGGCCTCACCCTCGCCACCAGCCGCGCGGACCTCGCCCGCGCCGTGATCGACGGCATCGCCCACTCCGTCTGCGACCTCATCGACGGGGTCTCCGACACCATGCGGGCGCCCTTCCGCCAGCTGCGCGTGGGCGGTGGCGTCTCCGGCAGCGAGGCGCTCATGCGCAGCCAGGCGGACCTGACCGGCCTGCCGCTGGAGCGGGTGGCCGACTCGGCCACCGCGAGTCTGCGCGGCACCGCCTACCTGGCCGGGGTCCGCCAGGGGCTGTGGTCCTCCCTCACGGAGGTCGTGGAGGCGCAGCCGCGCGGGCAGGTCTTCGAACCCGCCCTCCCCGAGACCGATCGAGCCGAACGCCGGGCGGCCTGGCAGGCCCTGCTCGCCCGGCACCTGCGCGACCCGCACGACAGTCCGTAGGCCGAGGCCGAGGCCCAAGACGCCGAGGCCACCGCCGAGCGCACGGAACGAAACACCCTGGAGCTGATGTGATCACCCTGCCCGCCCGCAAACCGCGGCGCGCCGCCGCCGCGGCGGCCCGCCGCGAGCCCCTGCTGCTGGACCGCGCCGACGCCAAGCGCCGCCTGGCCGACGAGACCTACGACGTCCTGATCATCGGCGGCGGCGTCACCGGCGCCTACGCCGCGCTGGACGCCGCCGCGCGCGGGCTGCGCACCGCCCTGGTGGAGAAGGACGACTTCGCCTCCGGCACCTCCTCGAAGTCCTCGAAGATGGTGCACGGCGGACTGCGCTACATCGAGCAGGGGAACATCAACCTCGTCCGGCACTCCCTGCTGGAGCGCACCCGCTTCCGCAAGAACGCCCCGCACCTCGTCCAGCGGCTGCCGTTCCTCTTCCCCATCCTGGAGCAGGAGGGCGTCTTCAGCCCCAGGCTCGCCAAGGGGTTCGAGGGCCTGCTGTGGACGTACGACCTGGTCGGCGGCTGGCGGATCGGCAAGCTGCACCAGCGGCTCACCGTCGAGGAGGTGCTCGCGCACGCGCCCACGCTGCGCGCCGACCACCTCAAGGGCGGGCTGCTCTACTTCGACAGCCGCACCGACGACGCCCGGCTCACCCTCACCCTCGTGCGGACGGCCGCCGCGCTCGGCGCCACCGTGCTCAACGGGGCGCGCGCCGACCGGCTCTTCACCACCCTCGGCAAGGTCTCCGGGGCGGCGGTGACCGCGGACGGCGAGACGGTCGAGATCCGGGCGCGGGCCGTCGTCAACGCCACCGGCGTCTGGTCCGACACGCTCGACAGCCTGGCCGACACCGGCCACCGGCCGCAGGTGCGCCCGGCCAAGGGCGTGCACATCGTGGTCCCGTGGAGCAAGATCCGCAACGACTGCACGGTGACCGTCCCCATCCCCGGCCGGGCCCGCCGCGCGACCTGCACCCGCTGGGGCGACACCGTCGTGCTGGGCACCACCGACACCGACTACCAGGGCTCCTGGGACGACGTGCACTGCACCACGCGGGAGATGCAGTTCCTCCTCGACGGCGCGAACACCGCCTTCGACACCAAGCTGACCCCCGACGACGTGGTCGGCAGCTTCGGCGGCCTGCGCCCCCTGGTGGGCGGCAAGGAGGGCGCCACCCTCGACATGCGCCGCGACCACCACATCACCGTCGGCGCCTCCGGCATGGTCACCGTGACCGGCGGCAAGCTCACCACCAGCCGCCACATGGGCGAGCTGGTGATCGACAAGGTGCTCACCGTCCTCGGCCGCAAGGCGCGCAGCCGCACCGCCTCCCTCCCGCTGGTCGGCGGCGCCGGGTACGACGCGGAGGCCGTGGCCGCCTCCGGCGGCCTCGCCGCCCACCTCGGCGAACGCTTCGGCACCGAGGCCCGCTTCGTGCACGACCTGATCGCCGAGGACGCCGCGCTCGCCGCGCCGGTCGTCGCCGGACTCCCGTACACCCGGGCCGAGGTCGTCTACGCGGCCCGCGCCGAGATGGCCCGCTCGGTGGACGACGTGCTCGCCCGCCGCACCCGCTCCCGGCTCTTCGCCCGGGACGCCTCGGCGGCAGCCGCCCCCGAGGTCGGCCGCCTGCTCGGCGCGGAGCTGGGGCTGACCGCCGAGCAGGTCGACCGGCAGGTCGCCGACTACCTCGCCTCCGTACAGCACGAGAAGTCCGTCCTCCTGGACGGACCCGCAGGACCCGAAGGAGCAGCAGCATGATCAGCCGCCAGTCCATCACCAACCCCTTCAGCCGTGGCGAGTACGTCGTCGGCGCCCCCACCCCGCCGCGCTGGGGCGACGCCACGCCGCCCGGCGACGGGCCCGCCTCCCTCCAGGGCGAGGTCGTCCACGTGTCCGAGGAGGTGCTCGACGCGCTGCGCGGCGCCGCGCGGGCCGTGCACACCGAACGCTCCGAGGTCGTGCTGCGCACCCGCGACTGGTGGGCCGGTTCGATGATCGGCGAGACCGACGGGAACCCGGCGACCCCGGACGCCGTCATCGTGGAGGCGGCGGACGAGGACCAGGTCGCCGCCGTCCTGCGGATCTGCCACCAGGCGGGCGTCCCGGTCACCGCCTCGGCCGGCCGCAGCAACGTCACCGGCGCCGCGCTGCCGGTCTTCGGCGGCGTCGTGCTCGACCTGTGCGGCCTGGACCGCATCCTCTCCTTCGACGCCGAGTCGAACGTGGTGGACGTGCAGGCCGGCATGTTCGGCGACCTCTTCGAGAAGGAGTTGCAGGAGAGCCACCAGGTCACCACCGGGCACTGGCCCTCCGCCTTCGCCCTCTCGACGGTCGGCGGCTGGATCGCCTGCCGCGGCGCCGGCCAGCTCTCCACGCGCTACGGCAAGATCGAGGACATGGTCGTCGGCATCGACGTCATCCACGCCGACGGCACCAAGGCCACCTACGGCGACTACTCGCGCGCCGCGACCGGCCCGGACCTGCGGCAGCTGTTCGTCGGCTCCGAGGGCACCCTCGGCGTCATCACCTCGGCGCGGCTGCGGGTGCACCCGCTGCCCGACTACGCCAAGGCGCTGGCCTTCGGCTTCGAGACCTTCGAGCAGGGCCTGGACGCCTGCCGCAAGATCCTCCAGCGCGGCGCCACCCCGGCCGTGCTGCGGCTGTACGACACGCTGGAGAGCAAGGTCCACTTCGGCCAGGAGGACACCAACCTGCTGCTCATCGCCGACGAGGGCGACCCCGAGCTGGTCGACGCCACGCTGCGGGTGAGCCGCCAGGTGTGCGAGGAGTACGGCCCCGAGCTGGACAGCGAGGCCGTCTTCGCGCGCTGGCTGCACGACCGGATGCTCACCGGCAAGTCCTCCGACGGCTTCGAGCCGGGCCCCGGCTTCGTCGCCGACACCCTGGAGATGGCGGCCTCCTGGGCCATCCTGCCCGCCCTCTACGACGAGGTCGTGGCGGCCATCCAGTCCGTGCCCGGCACGCTGGCCGCCTCCGCGCACCAGTCGCACGCCTACACCGACGGCGCCTGCGTCTACTTCTCGCTGCGCGGCGACGTCGAACGCGGCGAGCGGCGCACCTGGTACCGGGCCGTCTGGGACGCGGCGAACGCCGTGCTCGTCCGGCACGGCGCCGCGCTCAGCCACCACCACGGCAGCGGCCTGCTGCGCGGCCCGTACCTGGCGGACGCCCTCGGCGCGGGCTTCGACACGTACGTCGCCGTCAAGCGCGCACTCGACCCGGAGGGCATCCTGAACCCAGGCAAGCTGGGACTGCCGAGCCGCTTCGGTACGCCTCCGCTGAGCTGATCCGGTCAGGGTGTGTCCCCCGCACGGCGCTCCCCAGGCGCGGGTGCCGGGGACACGCCTCTCCTCCACCCCAGGCAGGACCCAGTGAACCCCAGCCCCAGCCCTTCCCCGTCACCCAGCCCGTCGCCGCCGAACCCGGGCTCCGGCTCCGGCGCCGCCTCCGCGTCCGCCTCGCGGGGGCGGTCCCAGCTCCCGCCCCGGCTCGCCGCGGCGTTCACGGAGGTGCCGATGATCGCCTCCATCGTGGGCCCGCAGCTGCTGCGGCGGTTCGTCGCCTCGCCTGCCTCCGTGTGCATCCTCGCGTCGATGTCGGTGGGGCAGCTGCCGCAGATCGTGCCCGCGCTGGGCCGGGCGGGGAAGACGGCGTTCGTGAACGTCGACAGCAGCCCCGGCCTGGCCCAGGACCGCGGCGCGCTGGAGTTCCTCAAGGCGATGGGCGCGCACGGCATGGTCAGCACGCGGCTCTCGCTCGTCGAGAAGGGCCGCCCGCTGGGGCTGCTGACCATGCAGAAGGTCTTCGTGACCGACCGGTCCAACCTGCGCCGCAGCACGGACGCCATCGCCCGCGGCATGCCCGACCTGGTCGAACTCATGCCCGCCCCGATCGTCGCCCACATGAGCGCGGCGGCCCAGCGCGCGATGACCCCGTTCGTCGCCGCCGGATTCGTGGAGACGGCCGAGGACGCCGCCACCGCCCTGGCGCTCGGCGCCGCCGCCGTGGCCACCTCCGACCCCGAGCTGTGGCAGCTGCGCCGCGAGCAGCTGACGGCTCCCGCACCCGCGCCGGGGTCCCGCCCCGACAACAGGAGAAAAGCACCATGACCCACGTCGTCGTCGCCCGCTACCGCAGCCTGCCCGGCCGGGAGGAGGAGATCCTCGCCCTGCTCGCCGAGGTGGCCCGGGCGTCCCTGGCCGAGCCGGGCTGCCGCCAGTACCGGGTGCACCAGGGCACCGAGAACCCGCGCGTGCTCGTGCTCTACGAGGAGTACGACGGCGAGGCGGAGTTCACCGCACACTGCGCCTCCGACCACTTCCAGCGGATCGTACTGGGCCAGGTCGTCCCGCTGCTGGAGCACCGCGAGGTGACGCGCTGCGCGCCCGCGGGGGCCGGTGACGGGCAGGGGGGCCGGTCGTGAAGATCGCCGCCGCCGTCCTGCGCGAGGTCGCCCGGGAGCGCCCGTACGGCACCACCCGCCCCGTCGGCATCGAGGAGGTCGAACTCGGCGCACCGCGCGAGGGGGAACTCCTGGTGCGGGTGGCGGCAGCCAGCCTGTGCCACTCCGACCTGTCCGTGGTCAACGGCGACCGGGTGCGCCCGCTGCCGATGGTGCTCGGCCACGAGGCGGTGGGCGTGGTCGAGGAGACCGGGCCCGGCGTACGCGCCCTGCGCCCCGGCGACCACGTCTCACTGGTCTTCGTGCCCAGCTGCGGCCACTGCGCCCGCTGCGGCGAGGGCCGTCCGGCGCTGTGCGGCACGGCCGCCGCCGCCAACGGCGCGGGCGGCCTGCTGCACGGCCCCTCGCTGCTGCGCGGCGCGGGGGGCGAGGTCGTCCACCACCAGCTGGGGGTCTCGGCGTTCGCCTCGTACGCGGTGGTCGCCCAGGAGTCCGCCGTGCGGATACCCGAGGACGTGCCGTTCGGCGTCGCCTCGATGTTCGGCTGCGCGGTGCTCACCGGAGCGGGGGCGGTCATCAACACGGCGGGCGTACGGCCCGGCCAGTCCGTCGCGGTGCACGGGCTCGGCGGGGTGGGGCTGTCGGCGGTGCTGGGCGCGCGGGCGGCCGGCGCGTGGCCGATCGTCGCGCTCGACCCGGCCCCGGCCAAGCGGGAGCTGGCCCTGGAGCTGGGCGCCTCGCACGCGTACGCGCCCGAGGACGCCGAGGCGGTGCGGGAACTGACCGGCGGCGGCTGCGAGTTCGCCGTCGAGGCGGTGGGCAGCCCGGCGGTGATGGCGGAGTGCGTACGCGCGGTGGCGCGTGGCGGCACCGTCGTCTCGGTCGGCCTCCCGGCCCCGGACCGCACACTCGAAGTGCCCGCGCTGGCCTTCGCGGGGGAGGGGAAGTCGCTGCTCGGCTCCTACATGGGCGACTCCGTGCCGCAGCGGGACATCCCGCGCTACCTCGACCTGTGGCGTGCCGGCGCGATGCCGGTGGAGCGCATGCACAGCGGCACCGTGCCGCTGGACGGGCTCAACACGGCCCTGGAGGAGCTGGCCACGGGGGCGGCGATCCGCCAGGTCATCGACACCTCGGGCGACCTGTCGGTCTAGGTCGCCCGGCTCGGCGGGGCCCTGCCGCCTCACCGTGCGGATGCCCGGGGCGGGTGCCACGCTGGAGGCATCGGCCGCGACCGGTCGTGCGCCTCGCGCCTCGCGCCTGAAGGGAAACGATCATGATCACGACTGACTTCGTTCCCGGCTCGCCGTGCTGGCTCGACATCGGCGTGCGCGACGCCGCCGCGGCGTCGGCGTTCTACGGCGCGGTGTTCGGCTGGCGGGTCGCCCCGTTCGGTCCCGAGTCGGGCGGCTACGGCCTCTTCCAGCTGGACGGCCGCACGGTGGGCGCGCTCGGGCCGCTGGAGGGCGACGAGGCCCGCCCGGCCTGGATGATCTACTTCAGCACTCCGGACGTGGACGCCGCCGCCGGTGCGGCGGATCGGCTGGGCGGCGCGGTCCGCGTCCCGCCGACGGAGGTGGCGGGCGCCGGGCGGCTGGCGCAGTTCACCGATCCGGTCGGCGGCGAGTTCGCCGTCTGGGAGGCCGCCGGGGTGCCGGGGCTGGTCGCGGTGGACGAGCCGGGCTCGCTGTGCTGGGTCGAGCTGTGCACGACGGACGCGTCGGCCGCGAAGCCCTTCTACCGGGGCCTGTTCGGCTGGCAGGCAGCCGACATGCCGATGCCGGGCGGCGCCGAGGGGACGTACACGCTGCTGACGCCCGCCGGTGCGGGCGAGGAGCGGATGCACGGCGGCATGGTCGAAGTGCCCGCCGAATACCTCACGTTGACTGGTGGCAGGCCGTACTGGCACCCCGTCTTCGCCACCGCCGACTGCGACGAGACGGTGCGCGGGGTCACCGCGCACGGCGGGGCCGTGCAGTTGGGGCCGGAGGACGCCCCGGGCGTCGGGCGCCTGGCCGTCTGCACCGACCCCTCCGGCGCGGAGTTCGTCGTCCTCACTCCCGTCCCGGAGGGCTGACCCGCAGCGCAGGGCCGACCGGCCGCGGGCGCGGCGGACATCGGGGGAGGTAACCCCCCAGATTTCGCTGGGTAGTTGGGCCTGGAAGGCATTTTGCCGAATCCCACGATGCGAGATCTGGTCAGGCTCCACCGGCGCGGTTAGGCTCCTGCTTGGCCACTGGGATTTCGGTGGTCACCACCTTGCGGGGCGGAATTCTCGGTAGCGGAGCGTGCAGGGAAGAGAACCCAGTGCAAGTCGGTGCGGAAGCAAATGCAACCGGCTGGTGCCGTACGCCGAGTCGCGACCTGGGTGGGTAGCCAGGAGGGGCGTGCGATGGACGAGATGGACTCGGTGTTCGCCGAGGTTGACGCATTGCGGAAGGGGCTTCCGGAACGAGCCTCGTATCGTGACGAGGAGACCCTGCGGGAGCTGGCACGCCGGATCGAGGGCACGAGATATCTCTCCCGGCAGCCGATCGCCCGGTCTCTCGTCGAGGACCTTCGTTCCTTCACGCCCGGAGGGCGCCTACGGGCGACGAAGGAGCACATCAACGGCCGCCGGGACGGCCATATCTTCTCGCTCTTCGACGCCTCGTACTTTCCGAAGCTGTCACTGGACTACCTGACCTACGAGGAACTGCCCGCGGACCCGCATCTCGCCGAGCACTATGCGAGCAACACGGCACCGGTGCGCATCACCGGAAGGTCGGCGGGATTCCGTTCCCGGGTGGTGGTGGCGCTCTTTCCGGAGAACCACATCGACGGCTTCCAGGACCCCGACGACCTCATCTTCTACTTCATCGACAAGTTCGTCGAACGGCACAACCGGATCACCCGCGGCATGATCGGCGAGGTGATGGCCGAGGGCAGCTTCCCGCTGATCCAGGGCGCGCCCGACGCCGTCGTCGAGCAGGCGTCGTCCTGGTGGGTGCGGCTGCACGAGTACCACCACCGGCAGGGCGACATGCCCATACCCGACTTCCTCGACGCGAAGAAGTACAAGCCGCTGGCCGGGCTCGAGGAGCTGCGGGTGGACGTCTCCGCGATGCTCGCGCTGCTGGGCGACGAGAAGCTGCCGCGCCGGGAGGCGCACACCGCCTACGAGTACATCCTGTCCGAGCGGCTGCTGCGCTACGCGGTCGAGGGAATTCCGCGGCCCAACTACGACGCGGTGGCGTCGCAGCTGCTGTTCGGATATCTGGAGCGGCACGGGGGTATCCGGGTCGAGGACGCGGTGATCTCGCTGGCGCCGGAGCTTCCCGAGGTCCTGGAGCGGTTCCTCGGCGAGATACACGCCATCGAGTCGCATATACACCAGGAGCCGGTGGCGGACGTACGGAAGCGGCTGATCGCGTTCACCGACCAGTACACCGACTACGACCCGGTGGCCCGTGACTACCGTTACGTGCCGTTCTTCGCCGAGGTCAAGCAGAAGCTGGGGATCTGAAAGGCGACCGCTCGCAGCGCCGGGCTCTTGCCGTGCCATATGGAAACCCGTAGTGAAACCCGTAGTGAATCCAGTAGCGAGTGCCGTCTCGCCCGTACCAGGAGCGATTATGACCACTGCCGTTGAATTCTCCACAGCCGATCGCGACGCGCTCGACGAGCGGGTGGACAAGGAGATCGACAGGGCGCGTTTGCGGCGCGCCGACAACAATTTCTTCCGCAATGCACGCAGCGTGGAAACCGTCGCACCGCAGGCCGGTCTTGATGTCGCGGTCTGGTGGCGGGTGATGACGAAGAGCTTTATGTTCAGCACCCTCGCGGGACTCGGCACGATGGCCCGTACGTTCGCCACCCGGGAAGCGCCGACGCGCGATCTGCTGGGCGCGTTCCAGACCGTGTACCAGGTCATCGGCGACGACCTCGACAACGCGGCGCCGGAGTTCAGCGCGGTCGCCCCGAGCGGCCCGGCCGGCATCCACTACGTGTGGTGGGACGACACCATCGTCGCCCCGCTGGCCGCGCGCCTCGGCAGCCAGGCGCAGCGGAGCGCCGAGGAAGTACCCGCCCCCATCGCGGACTTGCTGGCCAACATGGAGCGGCTCGCCGACTCCCCGCTGGGCGCCGCCGTCCAGCTCCGGGTGGTGGAGACCATCGCGCTGGACATCGCCGTGGGCTTCCGGCGGATGTACGCGAAGGTGTGGGTGGACGGCGAGAAGGTCTTCGGCGAGGCCGGCCAGTTCGCCTGGATCGACGCCCACATCAAGGCGGAGACCGTGCACGCCGCGCAGGTCAGCGATGACGAGACCGGCATGACGACGATGGTCACCACCGAGGCGGAGGCCGCCGAGTTCGAGCGGCTGGTGGCCGAGTACGTGGACAGCTGGTCCGGCGCGCTGGAGTGCTTCGCGGGCCGGCTGGCCCACTCCGCGCCGGAGACCGCCCCGCAGTCCGCGACCGCGACGGCCTGAGCGGGGGACCGCACGTTGGACATCGTCGACCGGTACGGTCTCACGCTGGCTCTGGTCGAGCCCGGGGAGCTGGCGGACCAGCCGTGGCTGCGCGCGGACCGGCCGGTCGATGTCGTCCGGCTGCCCGATCCGCCCGCGGCGCGCTGGGCCGAGCTGGCCGAACGGGGCTTCGTCCACAAGCCGTCGGTACTGACCTGGCTGTCCGCGCTGGGCCCCGACGAGGACACCCACCTGGCCGGGCTCCACCGCACGGTGCGCCGTTCCGTACGGACCGCCCGCCGCGAGACGGCCGCGGCCGGGCTGCGCGAGGTGGTGGAGGACCCGGTGACCCCGGCCTCGCTGGACCGCTTCTTCGCGCTGTACGGGGCGCGGGTCTCCGAGATGCGCCACGGCGTGCCCTTCGCACTGGACTACCGGGACGCGGTGCTGCACGGACCGCGCAGGTTCTTCGGTGTCTTCGCCTACCAGGGCGACGAACTGGCGGGCGGCGTCCTGCTGCTGGAGTGCCCGTCCGTGGACCTGCTGGTGCTGCGCTTCTCGGCGGTCAGCGCCCGGTGGCGCCGCTCCAGCCTGGCTCGCCCGCTCTATCTCGCGGCGATGCGGGCCGGGCGGGAACGCGGTTACGGCCGGGTGTCCATGGGGAACGAGCCGAACCTGCTGGGCCATCTCACGCAGCCGGGGCTGCTGCTGTTCAAGGCGGGGATGGGCTTCCGGCCGGTGCCCTCGCAGGAGTGCGCCGATCCGCAGGGCGGTGACGAGGCGGATCTCGTCCTGCGCCTGGGCACGCTCAGCGACCCGACGCTGATCCTCGGATACGCCGGGCAGGCGGCGGGAGCCGCGCAGGCGGGCGGTCCGGGCTCCGGGCACTCCGGTCCCCGGCCGGGCCGGGGCCTGGCGGGCCACCTGTTCTGCGAGGCGCCCGTGGACACCGGCCTTTACCACGCGCCGTTCCTGGAGTCCCTGCACGTACGGCCCCCCGGCCCGCCCAAGGGCCACGACCGCACCCCGCCGCCGTGACGGGGCCGCCGGGCGGCCCCGCGTCGCGCGGGTCAGGCCGCGGCCCGCTGCTCGACCCACTCGTACACCCCGCTCAGCACCCGCCGGTGCTGCTCCCGCCCCATCAGGGAGAGGAAGCCGGGGACGGGGTTGACCTCGAGGACCACGTAGCCGTCCCGGGTCGGCAGGATGTCCAGCCCGGCGAGGGTCATCCCCATGGCGCGGGTGGCGCGGAGGGAGAGGTCCACCAACTCCTGCGCAGCGTCGATACGTTCGTAGCTCGCGCCCTCCACCGTCTTGCACCGCCAGGAGCCCGCGGCAGGCAGCTTGAGGAGGTTGAGCGGGGTGGCCTCTCCCGCCACCACGATCCGGTACTCGCCGCCCTCGGTCGGGTAGTACGGCTGGCACACCAGGGTCGGGAAGCGGGCGAGCAGATCCTCCACGAGCGCCTTGTCGGCACCCGGGTCCTCGACGCGTTCCACGTCCATCCCGCGGTAGCCGAAGGACGGCTTGAGAATCACCGTGCCCCACGCGGCGCAGGCCGACTCGACGTCGGCGAGCGACATCACGGACCGCACCGGCGGTACGGGCACCCCGGCCGCGGCGAGCCGCTGTGCCATCAGGAATTTGCTGTAACCGGTCACCCAGACGTCTGCCGGGTCGAACAGGCGGGGGCCGGGGACGTTGCTGAGCATGGTCAGCCGCTCGACCCGGTCCTGCCAGTCGTCACCGTAGAGCTTGCACCGGTTGATGATGGCCTGAAATGACTCCGCGGGCTCGCCGCGCAGCGTCAGTGAGGGCCCCTTCGGGCCCGGTTGGTACGCGATGTCCTCCAGTGTGAAGAAGGAGGTCTCGTGTCCCCGTTCACGGCCGAAGTCGGTGAGATGGGGGCCGTCGGGATCGATGCCGGAGTAGTCCCAGCCGAGCACGCCGATCTTCACGATGCCTCCCAGAACTTCCGCGCCGCGCTGCCCGGAAGTCGCGTTCAGGTGCCGTCCGGGTGAGCCTGACCTGCGTCCAAGTCGTTGTCAAGTGGTATGGCACAGCGTTGAGTTGGGACTTGTGCGGGACGAAACAGCGTCCGTGCAAAGGGGTTCCACGAGCCTCCCGGCATCCCCTAGGCTCGCCGCTCGTTGGGCGTTGCCCAGGTCGAGTTCGCTCGCGTTCGAGAGGTGCCGCAGTGGGTAAGTGGGACACGCTGGTCTTGCCGGAGCCCTCCCGGGCCGCCGCCTATCGGGCGGCCGGCTGGTGGCGCGAAACCACCTTTCTGGACGACCTGTCCGACGCCGTCCGCGACCGCCCCGGCCACCCCGCGGTGATCGCGTACGAGGGCCGTTCCCGGGTCCGCGAACTGAGTTACGCCGACCTCCAGTTGTACGTCGAGCGATTCGCAGCTGCACTGAGTGAACTCGGAGTGGGTCGGGGTGACGTCGTCGCGCTCTACCTGCCGAACCGCTGGGAGCTGACGGCGCTCTACCTGGCCTGCTACCGGCTGGGCGCCGTGGCCACCCCGGTCATCCCCGCCCTGGACGTGCGCGAGCTGAGCCATGTGCTGCGGGAGAGCGAGGCGCGGGTCTGCGTCACCGTCGACCGCTTCCAGGACATCGACTACGGCGCCCGCCTCCAGGAGGCTGCCCCGCCATCCCTCGCGCACCGGGTGGTGTGCGGCGACGCCGAGGCGACGGGTGCGCTCGGCTTCGACGAGTTCTTCGTCCGCACGCCCTGGGAGGAGCGCCGCAGCGTCCCCGAGACGGACCGGCTGGGTCCCGACGATCCGGCGCTGCTGCTCTACACCTCCGGTACCACCGGGCGGATGAAGGGCGTGGTGCACAGCCAGAACACCCTGCACGCGGCGGTCCTCGCGGTCTCCGTCCCGCACCGGCTCACCGGCGGCGACGTCATCTCCATCCCCAACTTCGCCACCCACATGGCGGGGCTGTCGTACGCCTGCTTCATGCCGCTGCTGCTGGGCGCGACCTGCGTCGTGCAGGACGCCAACCGCGACATGGAGCTGCTGCTCGACCTCATCGCGCGGCACCGCGTCACCTGGGCGTACGCCTCGCCCGCCTACCTGCTGGACATGCTGGACGCGCAGGGCAAGGAGCCCCGGGACACCTCCAGCGTGGTGCAGATCGTCTCCGGATCGGCGCCGATCCAGCCGCAGTTGATCGCCCGCATGCGGGAGGTCTTCGACATCCCGGTGCGGGCGCTGTGGGGGATGACGGAGAACGGCGCGGTCACCGTCACCCGCGACGAGGACCCGGAGGGGTGGGCGGGGCACAGCGACGGGCGCGCGGAGCCGTCGATGGAGCTGCGGGTCGCGCCGGAGGCGGACGCGGAGGCGGACGTTGACGCCGACTCGGACGTGGACGCGGACGCCGGCGGCGGGCGGCTGCTGGTGCGCGGCGCCTCCCAGTGCCTCGGCTACCTCGGCCAGCGCGAGGTGTACGAGGCGTCCGTGGACGAGGACGGCTGGTTCGACACCGGCGATCTGGCCCGCGACGACGGCCGCGGCGGCATCCGTATCGTCGGGCGGTCCCTGGACCAGATCACCCGGGCCACCGGACAGAAGGTCTCCACCCTGGAGGTCGAGTCCGTGCTGATCCGGCACCGGGGCGTGCGCGAGGTGGCACTCGTCGGCTACCCGGACCCGCGCGTGCCCGGCGCGGAACTGGTCTGCGCCGTGGTGGTCGCCGAGGGCGAACCGCCCACCCTGGAGGAGCTGCGGGACCATCTGGCCCAGGAGAGGATGGCCGAGGTGCTCTGGCCGGACCGGGTGCAGTTCGTCTGGGAGCTGCCCAAGAACTCGCTGGGCAAGCTCCTCCGCCATCCGCTGCGCCGGCGTCTCGAGATCGAATACGCCACCCACCGATGACCGCGGACGGAGCCCGGCGGCGGGCGGTCGCGCTCGCCGTCATCTCCACGGCCCAGCTGATGTTCCTGCTGGACGCCACCATCGTCAACGTCGCACTGCCGGAGATCCAGGGCTCGCTGCGGCTGCACGGCTCCGACCTGGAGTGGATCGTCGCCTCGTACTCCGTCGCCTTCGGCGGGCTGCTGATGCTCGGCGGGCGGGTCGGCGACATCCTGGGCCGCCGGCGGATGTTCACGGCGGGCGTGGCGGTGTTCACCGCGGCCTCGCTGCTCGGCGGGTTCGCCGACGAGCCGTGGCTGCTGATCGTCTGCCGTACGGCGCAGGGCGTCGGCGCCGCCGCGGCCTCGCCCGCCGCGCTGGCGCTGATCGCGGTGACCTTCCCGCAGGGCCCGGAGCGCAACCGGGCGGTGGCCTGGTACACGGCCGTGGCCACGGCGGGCGGCGGGGTGGGCCTGCTGGCCGGGGGCGTGATCACCGCGTATCTGTCCTGGCGCTGGGTGATGTTCGTGAACGTGCCGATCGGGATCGCGGTCCTCGCCCTGTCCTGGCGGGTGCTGGGCGAGACGCCGCGCCGGCGCGGCGCGTTCGACGTGGCGGGGGCGCTCACCGGCACACTCGCCGCGCTGCTGCTGGTGCACGGCCTGATCAGCGGCGGCGCCGAGGGCGGCCACTGGGGTGACGTGACGGTGCTGGCCGCGCTCGGCGCCGCGGTCGTGCTGCTGCCGGTCTTCGTACTGGTCGAGAAGCGCGGCAGGCAACCGCTGGTGCCGCTGCGGCTGTTCGCCGACCGGACGCGGTTCGGCACGTACGCGATGCTCGCGCTCACCAACACCGCGATGTTCGGCATCTTCTTCTTCCTCACCCTCTTCCTCCAACAGGTCTGGGACTACAGCCCGTTGGACACCGCGCTCGTCTACATCCCGCTGACCTGCCTGCTCGTGGCCGGCGCGAAGGCCAGCTCCCGCCTGGTCGCCCTCATCGGCGCCCGCAACCTGGTGTGCTGCGGCCTGCTGACCGCCTTCGCCGGGATGCTGTGGCTCTCCCGGATCGGGGAGGCCGAGGGGTACGCCACCGGGATGCTGGTGCCGACCGTGCTGACGTACGCGGGGCTCAGCGTGACCGGCGTACCGCTGACCCTGGCAGCCCTGGCGGACGTGGCCGACGAGGACTCCGGCGCCGCCTCCGGCCTGCTCACCATGGCCCGGCAGATCGGCGGCGCCACCGGGCTGGCGGTTCTGGGCACCGTCGTGTGGTCGACGGTCGGCGCGGCGGCGGACACCACCTTGGCCGAGGAGGCCCTGGCCGACGGCATCGGCCGGGGCTTCCTGGTGGCCGCCGGATTCGCCCTGCTGTCGCTGCTCGTCGCCCTGCTCACCATGGAACGGGACGTACGGGGCGACCGCGATGGCGACGGCGACCGCGCAGCCCCGGCCGAGGTGCCGACCCCGACCACGCCTCCGACCACGCCCCCGACTTCGCCTCCCGCCCCGCCCTCGACCCCGGCCGGGCAGCGGTGAACGCCGCGCCGGGCGCGGGCACCGCCGCCGCGCCGGGGGCCCGCGCCGGGGCCGCCGACGGGACCCCGACCGGAGCCGCCGCCGACTTCCTGGTCATCGGCGGCGGCATCGCGGGCGCCGCCGCCGGGTACTTCCTCGCCCCGCACGGCCGCGTCGTCCTCCTGGAGGCCGAACGCGCGCCGGGCACGCACGCCACCGGACGCTCCGCCGCGCTCTTCTCCGAGTACTTCGGCAACACTGCCGTACGTGCGCTGACCGTGGCCGCGCGCGCCTTCTACGCGCGCCCGCCCGCCGGTTTCGCCGCCGCCCCGCTGCTCACCCCGCGCGGGGTGCTCGCGCTGGAGACCCCGGGCACCGGCGCGGAGTTCGAGGCCGCGCTCGCGTCCGGCGCCACCGCACCGCAGCCCGCCGCCGAGATCGGCCGGCGGCGGGCGCTGGAGCTGTGCCCGGCGCTGCGACCCGACGCCTTCGGCCGCGCCCTGTACAAGCCGGGCGCCTGCGACATCGACGTGGACGCCGCGCACCAGGGCTTCCTGCGCGGCCTGCGCGCCGCGTCCGGGAGCGTGGTGACCGGCGCCCGGGTACGTGCGCTGATCCGGCGGGCCGGGAGCTGGCGGGCGGCCACGGACGCGGGCGAGTTCACCGCGCCCGTAGTGGTCAACGCGGCCGGCGCCTGGGCCGACGAGGTGGCCGGGCTCGCCGGCGTCCCCCCGGTGGGCCTCGTGCCGCGCCGCCGCACCGCCGCGCTCGCCCGGCTGCCCGCCGGACACGACGTGCGGGGGTGGCCGATGGTCTCCGACGTGGCGGACACCTTCTACGCCAAGCCGGAGTCCGGCGGCCTGCTGCTCTCCCCGGTGGACGACGAGCCCGCGCCGCCCGGCGACGTCCGCCCCCGCGACCTGGACGTGGCCGCCGCCGTCGACCGGTTCGAGGCGGTGGCCCCCCTGGGCATCCGGCACATCGGCCACGCCTGGGCCGGACTGCGCACCTCGACGCCCGACGACACCCCCGTCCTCGGCCCCTGCCCGCACGTCCCCGGCTTCTGCTGGATGGCGGGGCTCGGCGGCTACGGCATCCAGACCGCCCCCGCCGCCGGTGCGCTGCTCGCCGCGCTCGCCACCGGCGGCACGCTCCCGTCCGCGCTCGCCCCGCTGGTCCCGCAGCTCACCCCGCTCCGTGGCCGCGCTCCCCTCCGCGAGGAGCGGTGAACCCACCACCTCGCGCCGTCCCCCTGTCACCCGCAGAGAGTTCGGAGACATGTCGGAAACCATCTGGCAGACCGCCGGCAGCCGCGTGGACCACGGCCCGTACCGCCCCGTGCACAGGCTCATCGAGGAACAGACCGACCGGACCCCGGACCGCCCCGCGCTGACCTTCCGAGGCACGGCGGAGACCACCTGGACGTACGCGGAGTTCGACGCGCTCGCCAACGGCCTCGCCGCCGACCTGCTGGCGACCGGTGTCGGCGCCGGCACCGTGGTGCCCGTGGTGACCGGCAACAGCCTCGAACTGCCCCTGTGCATGGTGGCGTTGATGAAGGCGGGCGCCGCCTTCGCGCTCTGCGACCCCGCCTGGCCGGAGGAGCGGCTGCGGTCGGTGCTGGCGGAACTGGACGCGCCGCTCGTACTCACCTCGGGGCCGCTGGTCTGCACCGTCCGCCCCGCGTACGTCGTCTGCGCCGACCGGATCACGCCCAGCACCGTGCGCCCCGGCGCAGGGGGCACCTCCCCCCACCCCGCGTCGCCGGGCCCCGACCAGCCGGTCTACGGGGTGTTCACCTCCGGCACCACGGGCACGCCCAAGTGCGCGGTCAACCTGCACGGCGGACTGACCAACCGCTTCCGCTTCATGTCCCGCCACTTCGGCGCGACCGGCGACGAGGTGGTCCTCCAGAACAGCCGCCACACCTTCGACTCGGCGATCTGGCAGCTGCTGTGGCCGCTGACGACCGGGGGCCGCACCGTCATCCCCGAACAGGGCGACTTCCTCGACCTGGAGCGGACCGTCGAGGCGATCCACCGCTACCAGGTCACCGTCACCGACTTCGTCCCCGCCATCCTCGGCATGCTGCTGACCCTGTTGGAGGCCGAACCCGAGGCCGCAGGCAAGGTGGCCTCGCTGCGCCAACTGGTCGTCGGCGGCGAGGAGATCATCCCGCACGCCGTGCACCGGCTGCGCGCCCTCGTCCCCGGCCTGGAGATCACCAACGGCTACGGCCCGTCCGAGACCTCCATCGGCATGGTCTTCCACCGGATCGACGGCGGCGAGGGGGACCGCATCCCCCTGGGCCGCCCCATCGACAACTGCTACGCGCTGATCACCGACGACGCGCTGCGCCCGGTGCCGCCCGGCACCACCGGCGAGATCCTCGTCGGCGGCGCCTGCGTGGGCGCCGGATACCTGGGCGACCCGGCGCGCACCGCCGAGGTGTTCGTGCCCAACCCCTTCCCGCGGATACCCGGCGACACCCTCTACCGCACCGGCGACCTCGGCTGGTTCGACGAGGCCGGGCTGCTGCGCTTCACCGGCCGCCGCGACCGGCAGGCCAAGGTGGACGGCGTACGGATCGAGCTGGCCGAGATCGAGACCACCGCCGAGGGCTGCCGCGGCGTCGTCCAGGCCAAGGCGCTCACGCTGCGCCGCCACGGCCGCAACCGGCTGGTGGTCGCTGCGGCGGCCGAGGAGGACACCACCCCGGCGGACCTGCGCGCCCACCTGGTGTCCACCCTGCCGCGCATCCAGGTGCCGCAGCACTGCTTCGTCCTGGAGAGCCTGCCGCTCACCGACAACGGCAAGGTCGACCTGCGGGCGCTGCGGCTGCTGGTGGAGGGGAAGTTGGCCTCGGAGGCGCGCCCCGCCCCGTCGTCCGCCCACCTCACCGGCACGCTCGCGGAGCGCATCGCCGAGGTGATGCGCTCCGTCCTCGACCTCCCCGCCTTCGGCACCGGCGACGACTTCCTGCTGCGCGGCGGCGACTCGCTGACCGCCCTGGCCGCCCTGCTGCGGATCAGGCAGACGGCGGTACGGGCGGTGGGCCTGGCCGACCTCTACGCGCACCGCACCCCCGACGCGCTTGCGGCGGCCTTGGAGGACGCGGGCGGCGCGGAGGCGTCCGCGGCGGCCCCGCTCATGGAACACGACTCCGCCCTCCCCGCCGACCTCGCCGAACTGTGCGCCCAGGCGGGCCGGTTCACGGGCACCCCGGCCGCGCTGCCCCCGCGTACCGTCCTGGTCACCGGCGCCACCGGCTTCGTCGGCGCCCGGGCCGTGCACCGGCTGCTGTCGGCCACCACCGCACGTGCCGTGTGCGTGGTGCGGGCCCGCGACGACGCGCACGCCCGGGACCGGATCGTACGGACGCTGCGCGCACAGGGGCTGTGGAAGGAGTCGCTCGCCGCACGCCTGGAGGCACGCTCCGGCGACCTGGGCGCGCCCCGGTTCGGCTGGCCGCCCGGGACCTGGCAGGCGTACGCGGCCCGCTGCGACGCCGTGCTGCACGTCGGGGCCCTGGTCAACTTCCTGCTGGACTACCGGGCACACCGCCCCGCCAACGTCACCGGCACCGCCGAGGTGCTCCGCTTCGCCCTGACCGGGCGGCCCAAGCCGCTGCACCACGTCTCCACCCTGGGCGTGCTCGACCAGCACGCCGTGCACACGCCAGGCCGCCTCGGGGAGGACTTCGACCCGGCCGCCGCCACCGCTCCCAGCAGCGGCTACAGCCGCTCCAAGTGGGTGGCCGAACGGCTGCTGTCCGCCGCCCGGCGGCTCGGCGCGCCGGTGACGCTCTACCGCCTGGGCGAGGTCATGCCCGCCGCCGACAACGGCGTGCCCAACCCGCGGGCCCTCACCCACCTGCTGCTCTCCGCCTCGCTCCGCCTCGGCGTCCGGCCGGACGTGCCGATGCGCTCCGACTACACCCCGGTGGACGAGGCCGCGGCCCGCCTGGTCGCGGGCCTCGCCGAGCCGCCCGGCGGCGCCGTCTACCACGTGTTCCGCGACGGCAGCGTGGACTTCGCCGCGCTCGACCTGGCGGGCCCGGAACACGGGGGCGTCCTGCGTACGGTGCCGCCCGCCGAGTTCATGGCCGCGCTCTCGGCGGCGGCGGAGGGAGAGGTGGGCGGGGACGGCGAGCCCGCCGTCGCCGTGCTGCACGGCCTGCTCACCGCCCTCCCGGCCACCGGGCCCGGCGGCGTACCGGACTTCCGCCGGCTGCTGGCGGACAACCCCGGACTCTTCGCCAAGGAGGCGTGCACCGCCCTGGACGCGCGGCACGGCCTCCGCGAACGGCCGCTGGCGGCGGCCCTCGACGCCTACCGCACGACCCTCACCGCCTGACGGCCGTGAGCTGAGCAACAGTTCCGAGAGAGGACGACTGTGCACTACCGCACCTTGGGCCGGCTGGGCTGGCAGGTCAGCGAGATCGGCTACGGCATGTGGGGAATCGGCGGCGGCCCCGGCGGCTTCACCGGCTGGGACTACGACGTGGCGCCGGACTGCCTGGACCTGGCGGTCGAGAACGGCTGCACGTTCTTCGACACCGCCTGGATCTACGGCCGGGGCGTCAGCGAACAGCTGCTGGGCGCGCTGCTCCGGCGGCACACCGGCCGCACCGGCGAGGACCGCCTGCGGGTGGCCACCAAGATCCCGCCGCTGAACCGGGAGTGGCCGCCGGGACCGGAGGACACCCTCGACGACGTCTACCCGGCCGCGCACATCCGCGAGTACGTCCACCGCAGCCTGGAGAACCTGGGCACCGACCGGATCGACCTGCTCCAGTTCCACGTCTGGGAGGACCGCTGGAGCGGCGACGAGCGCTGGCAGCGGGCGGTCGCCGACCTCAAGGCGGAGGGCGTGGTCGACGGCTTCGGCATCAGCGTGAACCGCTGGGAGCCGGTGAACTGCCTGCGGGCCCTGGACACCGGCCTGATCGACGTCATCCAGGTCATCTACAACATCTTCGACCAGGCGCCGGAGGACGAGCTGTTCGCGCGCGCGCAGCGCGACGGCATCGGCATCATCGCCCGGGTCCCCTTCGACGAGGGCGGCCTCACCGGCACACTCACCCGCGACACCGTCTTCCCCGAGGACGACTGGCGGGCCGTCTACTTCGGCCCGGAGAACCTCGGCCCCACGGTGGACCGCGCCGAGCGGCTCACCGAGCTGCTGCCCGAGGGGATGACCCTGCCGGAGCTGACGCTGCGCTTCATCCTGCACCACCCCGCCGTGAGCACCGTCATCCCCGGCATGCGCAGGCCCGAGCACGTACGCGCCAACCTGGCGGTCTCCGGGGCCGCGCCCGCGCTCGACCCCGCGCTGCTGGACGCACTGCGCGCCCACCGCTGGGACCGGCGGCCCACGGCGTGGTCGATGTGAGCGTCATCGCGCTGTGGGCGCACCCGCGTGCGGTCTCCACGGCCTTCCTGCGGATGATGATCGAGCGGGGGGACGTGACGGTGGTGCACGAGCCGCTGGTGCTGCTCACCGACCACGGCGAGGTGGCCGTACCGGCGGCGGACGGTGCCGCGGCGGCGGACACCGGTGGGGCCGAGGGCACCGGTGGAGCCGAGGGCACCGTCACCGTACGCACCCCCGCCGCGCTCTTCGCCCAGCTGGCCGAACTGGGCTCCCAAAGACCGGTGTTCTTCAAGGACACCCTCGAATACCACTACCAGCACCTCTTCGACCACCCGGAGCGGATCGCCTCCTTCACGCACACCTTCATCGTCCGCGAACCGGCCCGCACGATCGCCTCCCACCACGCCGTCAAACCCGAACTGGCCTGCCACGAGATCGGCTACGAGCACCAGCACGCGCTCTTCGAGCTGGCCTGGAGGGTGACGGGAAACCGCCCCGTGGTCATCTCGGCCGAACGGCTGCTGGCCGACCCGCCCGCCGTCGTCGCCGACTACTGCGAGCGCGTCGGCCTGCCCTATCTGCCCGAGGCACTGACCTGGCAGCCGGGCGAACGCGCCGAGTGGCGCCAGAACGAGCGCTGGCACCGGGACGCGAGCGCCAGCTCCGCCTTCCGCGCCCCGGCGCGGGAGTACGAGGTGACCGTCGAGAACGACGCGCGGCTGCGCGGCTTCTACGAGCACCACCTCCCCTTCTACGAGCAGCTCCTCGCGCATGCCCGCTGAACACCGGACCCGGACGACTCAGGAGACCTGAATGACGAGCACGACACCGGCCACCCCTGGCGAGGAGTTCGCCCGCGCCTACCTCGCCGACCCGCAGAAGGCCGAGGTGCACTTCGACTTCACCCTCAGCGACGCCTTCAAGCCCGGCAAGCAGCGCCCCCGGATGACGGCCCGCAACCTCTTCCGCACCCAGCGGGCCGACACCGGCCCGGTGCGCTCCTGGCACGAGACCAGGCCGGAGGACCCGGCGGCCGGCGAGCGGCGCGAGGGGCGGCTGCGGGAGGAGGACTTCCGCTTCTCGCTGGCCGAGTACGGCATCGAGCCGGTCACCGCCTGGGCGCAGATCCCCGACGGCCTGGAAGCCGAACCCGAGGGCCTGGCCTCCTTCATCGACCGCAGGCTCATGGTGCGGCTGGGCACCGCCGAGAACCGCGCGCTCACCCTCGACGTGCTCCGGCACCCCGACGTGGCACGGCTGCCCTACACCGGCACCTACACCGCCGGGGTGCTCGCCGCCTTCGACGAGATAGAGCAGACGGGCGGCACCGGCCGTGCTCTGATGGTCAACCCCCGGGACTACTACGGCGAACTGGTGGGCGCCGGAAGCCTGCTGGGTGACCTCGCCCGCGAGGACGTGCAGCTGTGCCGCCACCGCCATGTGGCGCCCGGCTGCGCGCTGGTGGGGGACTTCGCCATGGCGGCGCGGCTGCTCGACGCGGGCCGATCGGTGATCAAGGTGGCGGAGCCGCCGGAGGGCACCTTCGACCGGCCGGGCACGGCGGTGTGCGCGCAGGTGTACGAGTCGGTCGCGGTGCAGCTGCCCACGCACTTCTTCCACGTGGTGCCCGCCTGACGGGCCGCCGCCCGCCGCGGGCCGGGGGAGGGGCCGCTCAGGGCTGCCCCGTGGTTCGCGGCGGGCTGGCGGCGGGCGGCGACTCCCTCTCCCGGCGGGCTCGCGGCGGCATGCGACTCCGTCTCCCGCGTTGTCGTCGGTCACCAGCCCACCAGGCTGGCTCCCTCCTCCGCCTTGGACACGAAGCCGCATGCCGCCGCTCCCTCAGCCACCGGGAGTTACGGGACAGCCCTTACGCTGCCCCGTATGCAGACCTACACGATCGGCCAGGCGGCGCGCCTGCTGGGCGTCAGCCCCGACACCGCGCGGCGCTGGGCGGACGCGGGCCGGGTCGCCACCCATCGCGACGACGCCGGGCGGCGCGTGATCGACGGCCGGGACCTGGCGGCCTTCTCCGTCGAACTGGGCCAGGGCGAGGACGAGGACGAGCCGTCCTACACCTCGGCACGCAACGCCTTCCCCGGCATCGTCACCGCCGTCAAGCTGGGCGACGTGGCGGCCCAGGTGGAGATCCAGGCCGGCCCGCACCGACTGGTCTCGCTGCTGACCCGGGAGGCCGTCGAGGAACTGGGGCTGGAGGTCGGCATGCGCGCGACCGCGCGGGTGAAGTCCACCAGCGTCCACATCGACCGCGCCTGACGAGACCGCGCCCGGGCCGGTCGGCCCGTGCGGGGCCGCGCCGCGCTCAGCCCGCGGCACCCTCGCTGTCGGCCGGGACGACCACGACGGGCAGGTGCGCGTGGTGCACCACCTCCGTACTGGTGGAGCCGAGCGTCAGCCTGCCCCACATGCCGGAGCCGCGGGAGCCGACGACCAGCAGTGCGGCGCCCTGGCTGACCTCCAGCAGCACCTCCGCCGGGCGCCCCGGCTCCGCCGTGACCTCCACCTCCACGGCCGGTCCGCCCAGCCGCTCCTTCAGCTGCCGCACCGAGTTGGTCACCTCCTCCAGCGCCTGCTGGCGCAGCTGCGTGTACAGGCTGCCGTCCGGGTCCGGGACGGTCATCCAGCCGTACGCCGCGTAGCGGTCCGGCGTGTAGAAGTAGGCGCAGACGGCCCGTACGGTGACCCCGCGCAGCTGGGCCTCGCGGAGCGCGAAGAGTACGGCCTGCTCGGCGTGCGGCGAGCCGTCCGTACCCACGACGATCGGGCGGCCTCCGCCGGTCGCGGCGCTGGGGGATGAGTCGGTCATGGTGAGCCTCCTGTCGGCGGTTCCTCGGTCTGGCGTTCCCTGCTCCGGTGTCCTTGGTTCCGTGTTCTTCGCGCGGGTGCTCCTTGCGCGGGTGCTCCTTGCGTGGGTGGTCCTTGATCCGCTCCCTGTCTAGCCCTCCCGCGTCTCCCCGTCCTGTTCACCCGGCGCGCCCGGCGGTCCGGTGCCCAGCGCGGCGGCCGTCACCCCGGACAGCGGCGCGGCGGGACCCTTGGGCCCCGGGCCCGGGTTCACCTCGATATCCGGGCGGTGCAGGTCCAGCGCGGGCGACTCGGAGCGCACGCGTGGCAGGACCAGGAAGTTGTGCCGGGGCGGCGGACACGAGGTCGCCCATTCGAGTGACCTGCCGTAGCCCCACGGGTCGTCCACCTCGACCTTCTTGCCGTACCGGGCGGTTTTCCACACGTTGTAGAAGAACGGCAGCAGAGAGAGGCCGAGCAGGAACGAGCTGACCGTGGAGACGGTGTTCAGGAAGGTGAACCCGTCGGCTGCCAGGTAGTCCGCGTACCGGCGCGGCATCCCTTCCACACCCAGCCAGTGCTGGACGAGGAAGGTGCCGTGGAAGCCGGTGAAGAGCGTCCAGAAGGTGATCTTCCCCAGGCGTTCGTCGAGCATCTTGCCGGTGAACTTGGGCCACCAGAAGTGGAATCCGGCGAACATCGCGAAGACGACGGTGCCGAAGACGACGTAGTGGAAGTGCGCGACCACGAAGTACGTGTCGGAGACGTGGAAGTCCATCGGCGGCGAGGCCAGGATGACGCCGGTCAGACCGCCGAAGAGGAAGGTGACCAGGAATCCGATCGACCAGAGCATCGGGGTCTCGAAGGAGAGCGAGCCGTTCCACATCGTGCCGATCCAGTTGAAGAACTTCACCCCGGTCGGCACCGCGATCAGGAAGGACAGCAGCGAGAAGAACGGCAGCAGCACGCTTCCGGTGGCGAACATGTGATGGGCCCATACGGTCACGGACAGCCCGGCGATGGCGATCGTGGCGCCGATCAGGCTGAGGTAGCCGAACATCGGCTTGCGGCTGAAGACCGGGATGATCTCGGAGATGATGCCGAAGAACGGCAGCGCGATGATGTACACCTCGGGATGCCCGAAGAACCAGAACAGGTGCTGCCAGAGCAGCGCGCCCCCGTTGGCCGCCTCGAAGACGTTCGCCCCGAACTTGCGGTCGGCCTCCAGCGCGAGCAGCGCGGCGGCCAGCACCGGGAACGCCATGATGACCAGCACGCCGGTCAGCAGTACGTTCCAGGTGAAGATCGGCATCCGGAACATCGTCATGCCGGGCGCGCGCATGCAGATGATGGTGGTCATGAAGTTGACCGAGCTGAGGATGGTGCCGAAGCCGGAGAAGGCCAGGCCCATGATCCACAGGTCCGCGCCGAGCCCCGGGGTGAACACCTCGCTGTTCAGCGGCGCGTAGGCGAACCAGCCGAACCCGGCGGCCCCGTCCGGGGTGAGGAAGGCGCCGACGGCGATGAGGGAGCCGAAGAGGTAGAGCCAGTAGGAGAGCATGTTCAGCCGGGGGAAGGCCACGTCCGGCGCGCCGATCTGGAGCGGCATGATCCAGTTGGCGAAGCCGGAGAAGAGGGGCGTGGCGAACATCAGCAGCATGATCGTGCCGTGCATGGTGAACGCCTGGTTGAACTGCTCGTGCGACAGGAGCTGGATGCCCGGCCGGGCGAGTTCGGCACGCATGAGCAGCGCCAGGACCCCGCCCAGCACGAAGAAGGCGAAGGTCGTCACCAGGTAGAGAGAGCCGATGGCCTTGTGGTCCGTGGTCGTCAGCCATCCGATCACCTTCCTTCCCCGGCTCGTCCGGACCGGGTCCGGGCGCTCCGCCGTCAGCTCCGCCGCTGTGCTGCCGGTCGTCGTCACCGCGACAACTCCTCGCCTCGATGGTCACGTGCACTGCGCACCGGACCACCATGGTCCTTTTTCACCCCCTTGCGGGTGTATTGCGGTGCGGCGAGTCGAGTGCTCGTGGGCGGGCCGGCGAAGCCCGGCCGTCCGGCCGCCGCCACGCGTACCCCCTGGACGCACGCGTATGCGGGTGAGTCCTGCGGCTATGTTCCGGTCCGCGCGGCGCGGCTGTACTGGACGCATGACGACGAACAGCGACATCACGCAGCACACCGAGCAGCCCGTCCGTACCGCCGAGTCCACCCGTACCGCCGAGCCCGTCCGCACCGATCGCTCCCGCCCGGCGGGGGGCGCCGCCGAGCACGGCACCACGCTGGTCATCGGCGGCACCGGCAAGACCGGCCGCCGCGTCGCGGAGCGGCTGACCGCGCTGGGCCGCCCCGTGCGGATCGGCTCGCGCTCCACCGCCACGCCCTTCGTCTGGGAGGACCCGGGCACCTGGGAGGCCGCACTGGAGGGCGTCGGCGCGGTCTACGTCACCTACTACCCGGACCTCGGCTTCCCCGGCGCCGCCGAAGCGGTGGGCGCCTTCTCCGAGTTCGCCGTCGGCAGGGGCGCGCGGCGGCTGGTGCTGCTCTCCGGCCGGGGTGAGGAGGGGGCGCGCGCGAGCGAGGACGCGCTGCGCGGCTCCGGCGCGGACTGGACCATCCTGCGAGCCAGTTGGTTCGCCCAGAACTTCAGCGAGAGCTTCTTCCTGGAGCCCGTGCTCGCCGGTGAGCTGGCGCTGCCGACCGGGGACGCGGTCGAGGCGTTCGTCGACGCCGACGACCTCGCGGACGTCGCCGTGGCCGCGCTGACCGGCGAGGGCCACGACGGGCAGATCTACGAACTCGCCGGGCCCCGGCTGCTCGGCTTCCGGGACGTGGCCGAGATCCTGTCGGCCGCGACCGGCCGCGAGGTGCGCTACGTGCCGGTCACGGTCGAGGAGTTCCGGACCGAGCTGAAGCGGCAGGGGCTGCCGGAGGACTTCGCCGACCTCTTCCGGCTCATCCTGGACGGCCGCAACGCACACCTGACCGACGGCGTGCAGCGCGCGCTCGGCCGGGCGCCGAAGGACTTCGCCCAGTACGCCCGCGACGCGGCGGCCAGCGGTGCGTGGGACGCCTGAGATGCCGTCCGCGCGGCGCGGGCGGCCGGTGGACCTGCGGCCCCTGACGCCGCACACCGCGCCGGACCCGTTCGCGCGCTGGGCGTACGTGGACGACCCCGGCCACGGGAGGTTCGTGGCCGGGCCGCCACGGGCGCACCGGCACGGCGGCGGGGAGGCGGCTACGCTCCGGGGCATGGACAGCTTCACCGGAATGCTGGACGGGCCCAAGGCGAGTGGCGCCTTCCTGCTCCGCTCCCTGCTCGATCCGCCGTGGGCGCTGCGGATCGAGGACAGGGCGCCGCTCTCGCTGGCGACGATGGTGCGCGGCGAGGCGTGGGTGCTGCCGGACGGCGGCAGCCCGGTGCGGCTGCGCCCCGGGGACGTCGCCCTGCTGCGCGGGCCCGACGCGTACACCCTCGCGGACCACCCGGACACCCCGGTCCAGGTGGTCATCGACGCCGACCAGCGGTGCAGCACGGGCACGGGGGAGGACGTCACCGACGCCATGGCGCTGGGTGTGCGCACCTGGGGCCACGACACCGAGGGCTCGGCCGTGCTGCTGAGCGGGACCTACCAGGCGGACCGCGAGATCGGCCGCAGGCTGCTCGGCGCCCTCCCGCCGCTGCTGATCCGCCCGGCGGGCTCCGGCGACAGTGCACTCGTACGGCTGCTCGCGGAGGAGATCGGGCGGGACGAGCCGGGCCAGGAACTCGTGCTGGACCGGCTGCTGGACCTGCTGCTCGTCACCATCCTGCGCAGCTGGCTGGCGGCCCCCGACTCCGGGGCCCCCGCCTGGTACCAGGCGCAGTCCGACCCCGTGGTCGGTCCGGCGCTGCGGCTGCTGCACGGCAGCCCGGCGTACCCGTGGACGGTGGCGGCGCTGGCGGGGAAGGTCGGGGTCTCCCGGGCGGCGCTGGCCCGCCGCTTCGCCGAACTGGTGGGCGAGCCGCCGATGACGTACCTGGCGGGGTGGCGGCTGGGGCTGGCAGCGGACCTGCTGCGCGAGCCGGAGGCGACGGTGGCGCGGGTGGCGCGGGAGGTCGGCTACAGCAGCGCGTTCGCGCTCAGCACGGCGTTCAAGCGGGTGCGCGGGGTCAGCCCGCAGGAGTACCGCAACGGGGAGCGGGGGACGGCGCCCGTGGTGGGGACGGCACCGGTCGTGCTCAGCGGCTGACGGGCGCGCGGCAGCGGTGACTGTGACAGAGCCAGCGGCGGAGACAGCGACAGCGACAGCGACAGCGACAGAAAGAAGGAAGCCATCATGCGGGTCATCGCCTTCGACCACCTCGTGCTCAACGTCGAGGACGCCGAGCGCTCCCTCGCCTTCTACTGCGGACCGCTCGGGCTGGAGCCGGTGCGGGCCGAGGAGTGGCGGGCGGGGAAGGTGCCGTTCCCCTCCGTACGGGTCAGCCCCACCACCATCATCGACCTGCTGGAGCAGCCCCGGGGCGCGACCAACGTGGACCACCTCTGCCTGGTCGTCGAACCGCTGGACTGGCAGGAGGTCGTGGACTCGGGGGTCTTCACGGTGGTGGACGGTCCGGGCAGCCGCTTCGGCGCGCGCGGCACGGCGCAGTCCCTCTACGTCCTCGACCCTGACGGGAACACCGTCGAACTGCGCTGGTACCCGGAGGACGCCGAGAAGGCCTGACCGGCCGTCATCGCGGGCCGAAAGCCCGCAGCGCCGCCTCGGTCAGGCTGTCCGCGTACTCCGCCGTCAGCGGGCCCGTGCCCAGCAGCCAGCGCTGGTACAGCGGGCCGTAGAGCACTTCGAGGACCAGATCGAGGTCGGCGTCCGGGTCGAGCTGCCCGGCGCGCTGCCCCGCGCGCAGCCGCTCCTTCTTCGCCTCGTCCACCGGGCCCGCTATCTTCTCGCGGTAGGCGCTGGCCAGCGCCGGATCGTGGATGATCTCGGTGTTCAGCGCGCGCACCGGGGCGTCGAAGGCCGGGTCGGCGAACTCCGCGACCGTCGCCCGCAGCACGGCCTTGAGGTCCGCTTCGAGATCGCCGGTGTCGGGCAGCGAGACACCCTCACCCGCCTCGTCCTCCCCCTGGCCGGACTCGCTCAGAGCGAGGAACGCGTCGAAGACCACGGCGCCCTTGGAGGGCCACCAGCGGTAGATCGTCTGCTTGCCGACGCCGGCGCGGGCCGCGATGGCCTCGATCGTCAGCTTGCCGTATCCCGTCTCGCTGACGAGGTCGCGGGTGGCGGCGAGGATCGCGCGGCGGGAGGCTTCGCTGCGGCGCGCGGGGTCGGGCTTCTTCTCGTTCGGCACGGCCTCAGCGTACCGCATCAACGAGACGCGACGGTCCGTCTTGACGGGGCGATCCGAGGGGCCTAAGGTCGGTCTCGACAGCGAGACGCGACGGTCCGTCTCGTGGATTCGGGAATGCCCCTTCTCTGCACCAGGAGTGCCGTGCACACCATCGCCAGCGCCACCAGCCACGCCCACCCCGCCGCCCACGCCGCCACCAGCCCCCGCGTCTGGTTCATCACCGGCGCCTCCCGGGGCCTGGGCCGCGCGCTGACCGCCGCGGTGCTCGCCGAAGGCGACCGCGTCGTCGCCACCGCGCGTGACGTCACGCCCCTCGCCGCGCTCTGCGCCGAGTACGAGGGGGCGCTCTTCGCCTTCCCGCTCGACGTGTCCGACCGGGCGGCCGTGTTCGCCGGGGTGGAGCGCGCCGTGGGCGAGTTCGGCCGGCTCGACGTCGTGGTCAACAACGCGGGCGGCGTCCTGTTCGGCATGACCGAGGAGGTCACCGAGGAGCAGGCGCGCGCCCACTTCGACACCAACTTCTTCGGCGCCCTCTGGGTCAGCCAGGCCGTGCTGCCGCACCTGCGCGCCCGGGGTTCGGGCCACCTGCTCCAGATGTCGTCCATGGGATCGGCCGGCGGCTTCGCCTCCGTCGGCCTCTACTCCGCGGGAAAGGCGGCGCTCGACGCGATGAGCGAGGGCCTGGCGATGGAGCTGGAGCCTTTCGGGGTGAAGGTGACGATCCTTCAGCCCGGCGGCTATGCGACCGACTTGTTCACGCTCGGCCTGACCGCCACCGAGGAGCGGGAGGAGTACGCCCCGCTGCGCGCCGAGCTGGCCGAGATGTGGGGCGGCGCGGTGGATGCCGCGCCGGAGAAGGCCGCCCCGGTGATACGCGAGGTGGCAGCGATGGAGCACCCGCCCAAGCGCGTCCTCCTCGGCGGGCTCGCCTTCGACCAGGTGCGTCAGTTGGATCAGGCCCGGGCTGCGGAGTGGGCGCGGTGGGAGGAGCTGAGCCGCCGTGCGGACTGAGCGGGTGGGCGTCGCCGATGGCGGAAGAGCTGGCTCCCGGTGTATTGCCGGGGCGCCCGGGGAGCCCCAAGCTGTGGCACATGGATCTGGAGCTGCGGCACCTGAAGACGATCCGGGCCATTGCCGAGGCGGGCAGCCTTACCGGGGCTGCGACCGCACTGGGCGTGGCGCAGCCCGCGCTCAGCGCGCAACTGAAGCGTATCGAGCGCACCTTGGGCGGTGAGCTGTTCGAGCGCAGTCGGCAAGGGGTGCGGGCCACCGCGCTCGGCGAGATGGTGTTGGAGCGGGTGCGTGTCCTGCTGCCGACGGTGCGCGAGTTGCAGGAGGAGGCGGTGCGCTTCACGCAGGCCGCGCGGGGGATGCCCCGCTTCCGGCTCGGCGGCACGCACGGGCCGCTGCTCGGCGGCGTACTGGACCGGTTGGCGAACAGCCATCCGGCGGCCCCGGTGACGACGCACACCTCGTGGTCGGAGCGCGAGATCGCCAGCATGGTGGTGGAGGGCCGGGTCGACTTCGCGCTGATCGGCGTCTGCGGGCAGAGCCTCCCGCCGGAGGCGGAGCGGCTGGTGTGGCGGGAGGTCGGTATCGACCCGGTGTTCGTGATGCTGTGCAGCGCGCACCCGCTCGCCGGGTGCTCCCAGATCGAACTGCGCGAGCTGGCCGGTGAGTCGTGGACGGACGTCCCGGGGGACGGCTGCTTCGCCGACTGCTTCGCGGCGGTCTGCGCCCGCGCCGGATTCACCCCCACCTCGGTGTACGAGACGGATACGGCCTCGTGCGTGCACCTCGTCCAGGTGGGGCGGGCCGTCGGCCTGTGCCGGGCGACGTTCCCGCCGATGCCGGGGATGGTCACGGTGCCGCTCGCCGGAGTGCCGTTAAAGTGGCGGCACCTGATCGGCTGGCACTCCGGGACCCCGGCAGCCGAGGCCGCTCCCGAGGTCGTCGCGCACGCACGGGCGGCGCACGCGGAGGCCGCGGAGCGCAGCGTCAGCTTCGCCAAGTGGCTCGTGGCGCATCCCGAGTTCGAGGGGGTCTCCTCTGCCCCGTCCTGATCCTCGCCCTGACCCCCGTCCTGACCGCCGGTCTGCCGCTCCGGCCTGGCGTACCCGCCCGCCGAGGTGTCGCGTCGCAGGTCAGCGCCCTGGCGGGGGCCCATAACGCGAGGGCAGGGGCCGACTGATAGCTCCTCCAGCGGTCGCACCCGCGGCTACGGTTTCGGCACCCCCGAAACAAGGAGACTCGCATGCTCCACAGACGTGTCATGGGTGCGTGTTCCGCCGTGGTGGCGATCGGCGCACTCACCCTGGCCGGACTGCCGGGCACGGCAGCGGCACGACCCGCAGAATCCCCACCCTCTTCGGCGGCCGCTCAAGCGCCGGAGATATCCCCCGGAATGCTCAAGGCCATGAAGCGGGACCTCGGGCTCACCGCCGCCGAGGCCAGGACGAAGCTGGTGAACGAGCAGAAGGCGGGCGCCACGGCCGGCAGCCTGCGGCTCGCCCTCGCGGACGACTTCGCCGGGTCCTGGGTCAGCGGTGACACCTCGAAGCTGACGGTGGCCACCACCGACGCCTCGGACGTCTCCCGGATCGAGGCCAGGGGCGCCCGTGCCAAGGTGGTGGAGCACAGCCTTGCCGAGCTGGAGTCCGCGAAGTCCGCCCTGGACCGCGCGTCGAAGCGGCAGGCACCGGACGCCACCCCCGTCTGGTACGTGGAGGTCCGCACCAACACCGTGGAGCTGCTCAGCTCCAAGCCGTCCGAGGCGAGGGCCTTCGCCGCGGACGCCGGTGTGGCGGCGGACGCCGTATCGGTGAAGCGCTCGACGGTCAAGCCCCGCCCCTACTACGACATCCGGGGCGGCGAGGCGTACTACATCGGCAGCGGATCGCGCTGCTCGGTCGGGTTCTCGGTGACCAAGGGCGGCCAGTCCGGCTTCGTGACCGCGGGCCACTGCGGCAGCACCGGCCAGACCACGACCGGCTCCAACCGCGTGGCGCAGGGCAGCTTCGCCGGATCGAGCTTCCCCGGCAACGACCACGCCTACGTGGCGGCCAACAGCCAGTGGACCTCCACCCCGCAGGTCAACAGCAGCCCGCAGCAGGTGGCCGGTTCGACCGTGGCGCAGGTGGGCGCCTCGATCTGCCGCTCCGGCTCGACCACCGGCTGGCACTGCGGCTCGGTCCAGCAGCTGAACACCAGCGTCACCTACCCGCAGGGCACGGTCTCGGGTGTCACCCGGACCAACGTCTGCGCGGAGCCCGGTGACTCCGGCGGTTCCTTCATCTCCGGGAACCAGGCCCAGGGCATGACCTCCGGCGGTTCGGGCAACTGCCGCTCCGGTGGCACCACCTACTTCCAGCCGGTGAACGAGGCGCTCCAGGTCTACGGCGTGACCCTCACCACGACCGGCGACCCGGGCCCCGGCCCCGGCCCCGGTCCGGGCGACGGCACCTGGAAGGCGAGCACCGTCTACCAGCCCGGTGACTCCGTCACCTACGGCGGCGCGACCTACCGCTGCCTCCAGGCTCACCAGGCCCAGCCCGGCTGGGAGCCGCCGAACGTGCCCGCACTCTGGCAGCGCGTCTGATCCAGTCTCCCCACCGCGTGCCGCGGGCAAGGGTTTGCCGGGTGGTCTCGGACCGGATGGCGTGACCGCCCGGTCGGAGGCCACCCGGCAGACCTTGTGACGGCTCCGGCCGTCGGAGCGCACTTGACGGTGCTCCGGCGGCCGGTCCGCCGTCCGCGGCGGTCCCGCCGAGCGGGCGGCTCGGCGGTCACCCACCGATTTCCCCTTTGGGCCGGGAGTGACGTAGAGTCCTGATTACCGACGCGGGGTGGAGCAGCTCGGTAGCTCGCTGGGCTCATAACCCAGAGGTCGCAGGTTCAAATCCTGTCCCCGCTACTGCACCCGAAGGCCCGGCAGCCCAGCTGCCGGGCCTTCGTGCTGTCCGCCTGCCCGCTCGTCCGCCTGCCGCCCCCAACCCACCAGGCGCGGATCGGTGCGCGGGTCCGGGCGGGCGGCCCGGGTCCGCGAGGGTGCCTGCTCCACGGCCGGAGCCGCCGCGGGTTCCGCCTGCGCCTCCACCTCCACCTCTGCCTCTGCCTCCGCGCCGTCGGTGCGGCGCTCCGTGAACGGGTCGGTGTACGCGGGGAGCCGCGCGGCCTCCCGAATCCAGCGCGCCACGGTGGCCACGGCGCCCTCGTCCAGTTCCGCGAGCTGTCCGATGGCGCGCAGGTCGCCGGGGTGCGGGGGTACGCCCGCCCGGATCAGCTCCATGTGCAGCCACATCCGGTGCTGGTCGGTCGCGCCGCGGACCGGTTCCGGCGCCGACGCGGCCCCCGTGCCCGTGCCGTCCGCGGCGCCGTCCGCTGCCGCCGCGGGCGTCGGCGTCATCGGCGTCGTCTGCGGTGGCGTGGGCGGCACGGGCAGCGGCACCGTGACGGCGTGCGGGTCGGCCATCGGGGATCGCCTCAATCCTTGCGGTACGCGTCGTGCGGTCACCCCATGTCACGAGCGACGACCCGGTGTGGTTTCGGGTGCGGCGCCCGGTGTCACTCGTTCAGCGGGGCGGAAGCCGCTTCGGAGCGGGATCACCGCGATTGGCTAGATACCCCCTTGGGGTATACGATGAGGGTAACGGACGCACCAACCGGCACTCAGGGAGCACGGTATGACCACCGCATCGCCCGCCGTCCAGCACGAGGTGGAACTCGCCATCGGCGGTATGACCTGTGCTTCCTGCGCGGCGCGCATCGAGAAGAAGCTGAACCGCATGGAGGGTGTGCGGGCGACCGTCAACTACGCCACAGAAAAGGCGAAGGTCACCTACGAGGCGTCGGCCGACCTCGCCGTGGAGGACCTGGTCGCCACCGTGGAGGCCACCGGCTACTCGGCCACCCCGCCCGCCCCGGCCCGCCCGGACGGCGCCCCCGGCGGCGCCCCGGAGGCCGCGGCGCCGGACGCGCTCACCCCCCTGCGGCAGCGGCTGGTCACGGCGGTGGTGCTGGCGGTGCCGGTGATCGCCATGGCGATGGTCCCGGCCTGGCAGTTCGAGTACTGGCAGTGGCTCTCCCTCACCTTGGCCGCGCCCGTGGTGACCTACGCGGCCTGGCCGTTCCACCGGGCCGCCTTCACCAACGCCCGGCACGGCGCGGCCACCATGGACACACTGGTCTCCGTCGGCACCTCGGCCGCGTTCCTGTGGTCGCTGTGGGCGCTGTTCTTCGGCACGGCGGGCACGCCCGGGATGACCCACGGCTTCGAGTTCACCATCGCCCGCAGCGACGGAGCGGGCAACATCTACCTGGAGGCGGCGGCCGGGGTCACCGCGTTCATCCTGGCGGGCCGTTACTTCGAGGCGCGCTCCAAGCGCACGGCCGGCGCCGCGCTGCGCGCGCTGATGGAGCTGGGCGCGAACGAGGTCACGGTACTGCGGGAGGGCCGCGAGGAGACGATCCGCACCGAGGAGCTGACGGTCGGCGACCGCTTCGTCGTACGGCCCGGCGAGAAGATCGCCACCGACGGCCGCGTCCTCGAGGGCAGCTCGGCCGTGGACGCCTCGATGCTGACCGGTGAGTCGGTGCCGATCGAGGTCGCCGCGGGCGACGCGGTCACCGGCGCCACCGTGAACGTCGGCGGCAGGCTGGTCGTGGAGGCCACCGGCGTCGGTGCCGACACCCAGCTGGCCCGGATGGCGAAGCTGGTGGAGGACGCGCAGAACGGCAAGGCCGCGGTGCAGCGCCTCGCCGACCGGATCTCGGGCGTCTTCGTCCCGATCGTCATCGCACTCGCGCTGGGCACGCTCGGCTTCTGGCTGGGCAACGACGCGGGCTGGACCGCCGCGTTCACCGCCGCCGTGTCCGTCCTGATCATCGCCTGCCCCTGCGCCCTGGGGCTGGCCACGCCCACCGCGCTGATGGTCGGCACCGGCCGCGGAGCGCAGCTCGGCATCCTGATCAAGGGCCCGGAGGTGCTGGAGACGACCCGCACCGTGGACACCGTCGTGCTGGACAAGACCGGCACCGTCACCACCGGCGTCATGACGCTGCTCGGCGTGCACACCCTCAAGGGCGGCGCGGGGGAGGCGCACAGCGCCGCGGAGGACGAGGTGCTGCGGCTGGCCGGCGCGCTGGAGCACGCCTCCGAGCACCCCATCGCCCGTGCGGTCGCCCGCGGCGCCGAGGAGCGGGTGGGCACGCTGCCCGCGCCGGAGGACTTCGCGAACGTCCCCGGCCTCGGGGTGCAGGGCGTCGTCGAGGGCCACGCCGTCCTCGTCGGACGGCGGCGGCTGCTGCGCGAGTGGGCCATGGACCTGCCGCCGGAGCTGGTGCGCGCCGCCGAGGAGGCGGAGGCGGCGGGCCGTACGGCGATCGCGGTCGCCTGGGACGGCGAGGCGCGTGCCGTGCTGGAGGTGGCCGACGCGGTCAAGCCCGGCAGTGCCGAGGCCGTCAGCCGGCTGCGTGAGCTGGGCCTGACCCCGGTCCTGCTGACGGGCGACAACACGGCGGTCGCGGAGACCGTCGCCGCCGAGGTCGGCATCTCCGAGGTGATCGCCGAGGTGATGCCGGAGGACAAGGTCGACGTGGTCAAGCGCCTCCAGGCCGAGGGCCGCAGCGTGGCCATGGTGGGGGACGGCGTCAACGACGCCGCCGCGCTGGCCCAGGCCGATCTCGGACTGGCCATGGGCACCGGCACCGACGCGGCCATCGAGGCGGGCGACCTGACGCTGGTACGCGGAGACCTGCGGGTCGCCGCGGACGCCATCCGGCTCTCCCGGCGCACGCTGGGCACCATCCGGTCCAACCTCTTCTGGGCCTTCGCCTACAACGTCGCCGCGCTGCCGCTGGCCGCCGCCGGTCTGCTCAACCCGATGCTCGCCGGGGCGGCGATGGCCTTCTCCTCGGTGTTCGTCGTCGCCAACAGCCTGCGGCTGCGCCGCTTCCGGTCGCTGACCCCGCAGGGCACGCGGCCCGAGCCCGCCTGAGCAGGGTCACGGCGCCCGCCGGAACCGGCCCGTACCCGGCCGCGCCCGGCCCCCCGCGGAGCGATCCGCAGGAGGCCGGGCGCGCCTGCGCGCGGGCGACGCGCTGGGCCGTTCGGGGCACCTTCCCGGAAGCTTGCCCGAGGCGCCCAAACCGCCTCCGAACAGCGTCTTCGCAGCGTACGAAGCCGCAGCCGGAACGGCTTCGGGCGCTGGCAGGAAGTGGACAGAATCCGCTCCCCGAATCGCTGGCACACAGCGGCTGTGGAAGGCACTATCGGCAGTAATCGGCAGCAAGCCGAAGAGCTGGGTCCGTCCCCCGATTGGCAACTGGAGGAACCCATGCGCGCATCCTGGACGACCTTGGTCCGTGTGTGCAGGGAAGTGGCTTACGGCATCGACTCGATGAGCGCGGTGTGGCACGGCAGGCGTCCGTCCCCACCCCCGTATCTGCCACCATCGGCTCGCACCATCCCCTCGTCCCCGCCCACCTCGCGGTCCGCCCCCACGGCCGCCCCCGCGGCTGTCGGCGCCGGTGAGTCACCGGCCCGGTCCCGTGAACCGGAAGGGAGCCTGCCGAGCGGCGCCTGACCCGCCGGCCGTAGCCGGCGCCTCGGGCAGCACGTCGTCCAGCCGGTGACGCGCGGGGTGCGCCCCCGCGGGTCACCGGCTGCCGTGCAGGGTCAACGGCCGTACGCCGCCCTCGATCATCGCCGCCAGCCCGCGCACCGCACAGCCCGCCGGCTCCTCCGCGATGTGTACGGACATGCCCGTGTTCTCCCGCAGCCGGGCGTCCAGCCCGGGCAGCAGTGCGGTCCCGCCGGTCAGCACCATGCCGCGCTCCGCCAGGTCGGCGACCAGGTCGGGCGGGCAGTGGTGCAGCACGGTGCGGATGGCGTCGATCAGCGAGGTCACCGGAGCCTGCACGGCGTCGCGTACGTCCTGCGGGTCGACGCGGACGGTGCGCGCGAGGCCGGTGACCACATCCCGCCCGTGCACCTCGGTCGGCGCCGAGGCGCCGGCGGCGCCGGCGTTCAGTGCGAGATGCAGCGGGCGTACGGCCTGGCTGGGCAGCATCAGTTCGTGGTGGTTGCGCAGGTGCTGGACGAGGGCGTTGTGGATGGTGTCCCCGCCCATCGGCACGGTGACCGCCGAGACGATCGCGCCCAGCGACAGCACCGCGACCTGGGTGGTGGTCGCGCCGCAGACCAGGATCATGTTGGCCTCCGGCTGCTCCACCGGCAGCCCGCAGCCCACCCCCGCGGCCGTGGGCGCGTCCACGAGTTCGACCCGGCGCGCACCCACCCCGGCGAGCGTCTCCACAGCGGCCCGGCGCGCCAGGGGGTCCGCGTTGTGCGGCACGCAGACGGCCGCCCGCAGCATCGGACGCCGCCGCCACGCCCGCCGCACCTTCTCGCCCACCAGGGCCCGCAGCATCCGCTGCGCCATCTCGATGTCGACCACCATGCCGCCGGTGACGGGGCGTACGACGCGGATGTGCGCGGGGGTGCGCCCCGCCATCCGCTCGGCGGCGGCGCCGACCGCGATGAGCGCGCCGGAGAAGGTGTTGACCGCGACCACGGACGGTTCGTCGACGACGAGCCCGGCGGCTTTCACGTGGACTCGGGTACGGGAGGCGCCGAGGTCGACGGCCACGGTGCAGCGGCGCAGCTGGTCAAGGCTGAAGGTCACGGCGGATCGGGTCCTTCCCGGTGGTCGGACTGACGGGCCGCCCACCCGGCGGCCCCTCCGCCCATCGTGCGGGCAGCACGGACGCCCCGCCCGCCGGGATGGTCCGGTCGGGCGAGGCCGCCGCGGGGGCCGGGTGACGGGGGGTCAGCCCGCCGGGCCGCTCAGCACGCCGTCCGGCTCAGCTCGGTGCCCGCCGGCGCCGGCTCCGCGCCGGGCGCGCCCTCCTCGCTGAACTGCGTCCGGTACAGCTGCTCGTACCGCCCGTGCGCCGCCAGCAGTTCGGTGTGCGTGCCCCGCTCCACGATCCGGCCCTCCTCCAGCACGAGGATCTGGTCGGCCGCCCGCACCGTGGACAGCCGGTGCGCGATCACCACCGACGTACGCCCCTCCAGCGCCTCGGCCAGCGCCTCCTGCACCGCCGCCTCCGAGGTGGAGTCCAGGTGTGCGGTGGCCTCGTCCAGGATCACCACCTGCGGCTGCGCCAGCAGCAGCCGGGCGATGGTCAGCCGTTGCCGTTCGCCGCCCGAGAGGCGGTAGCCGCGCTCGCCGACCACGGTCTCCAGCCCGTCGGGCAGCCCGGCGATCAGGCCGTCCAGGCGGGATCGGCGCAGCGCGTCCCACACCTCCTCGTCGGTAGCCTCCGGGCGGGGCAGCAGCAGGTTGGCGCGGATCGTGTCGTGGAAGAGGTGCCCGTCCTGGGTGACCATGCCCAGGGTGTGCCGCACGGAGGCGGCGGTCAGGTCCCGCACGTCGGTGCCCGCCAGCCGCACGGTGCCGCTGTCGGTGTCGTAGAGGCGGGCGGCGAGCTGCGCGATGGTCGACTTGCCCGCGCCGGAGGAGCCGACGAGCGCCACCATCTGGCCCGGCTCGGCGCGGAAGGAGATGCCGTGCAGCACCTCCTCGCCGCCCCGGGTGTCCAGCGTGGCGACCTCCTCCAGGGAGGCGAGGGAGACCTTCTCGGCGGACGGGTAGCCGAAGCGGACGTCGTCGAACTCGATCGAGGCCGGGCCCGCCGGGACGTCCCGCGCGTCCGGCTTCTCCGCGATCAGCGGCTTCAAGTCCAGCACCTCGAACACCCGCTGGAAGCTGACCAGCGCGGTCATGACCTCCATCCGGGCGCTCGCCAGCGCGGTCAGCGGGGCGTACAGCCGGGTCAGCAGCATCGCGAGCGCGACGACGGCGCCCGGCTCCAGCGAGCCGCGCAGGGCGAAGAAGCCGCCGAGGCCGTAGACCAGGGCCAGCGCGAGGGCGGAGACGAGGGTGAGTGAGGTGATGAAGTAGTGCTGCACCATGGCCGTGCGCACGCCGATGTCGCGGACCCGCCGCGCGCGGTCGCCGAACTCCGCCGACTCCTCCTCGGGCCGCCCGAAGAGCTTGACCAGCGTCGCCCCGGGGGCGGAGAACCGCTCGGTCATCTGGGTGCTCATCGCCGCGTTGTGCCCGGCGCGCTCCCGCTCCAGCTGGGCCAGCCGGGCGCCCATCCGGCGCGCGGGCAGTACGAACACCGGCAGCAGGACGAGCGCCAGCAGGGTGATCTGCCAGGAGATGTTGAGCATGACGACCAGCGTCAGCAGCAGCGTGACCAGGTTGCTCACCACCCCGGAGAGGGTGTCGCTGAACGCCCGCTGCGCGCCGATGACGTCGTTGTTGAGTCTGCTGACCAGGGCGCCGGTGCGGGTGCGGGTGAAGAAGGCGACGGGCATCCGCTGCACGTGGTCGTAGACCGCGCCGCGCAGCTGGAGGATCAGCCCCTCGCCGATCCGGGCCGAGAGCCAGCGGGTGCCGATGCCGGCCACCGCCTCGGCCACCGCGATCGCGCCGATCACCCCGGCCAGCCACAGCACCACGCCGGTGTCGCTGCCGTCCACGATCGCGTCCACGACCTGGCCGGCCAGCAGCGGGGTCGCGACGGTGAGGACGGCCAGCACGCTGCTCAGCGCCAGGAACACCCCGATCTTGCGGTGGTGCGGACGGGCGAAGCGGATGATGCGGCCCATCGCGGCGCGGGAGAAGGGGTGCCGGTCCTGCTTGGCGTTGCGTGCGTGGTGGAGTGCGCTCCACGCGGTCATTTCCATGCTCATGTCCGTCGCCCCTCGGTTGGTGAGGACTGAACCGTAAGAGCTGAAGGACACTTCAAGTCAAGCAGCCCCGGCCGTGCACCTGGCGCACTCCTGCCGCGCTCCGGCCACGGGCCGTTCAGCGGGCCGCGTAGACGATCCACACCTGCCCGCGCGCGAACGCCATGCGCTCTCCGTCCGGCAGCGTGTACGCCGTCCCCGAGTCGTCGGAGGGCCGCTTCCACTCGGTGGCGTAGGACTTGCCGTCCCGCAGTACCGTCGCCTTCCCGGACCCGACGGTCTTGATGTACGGCGTGACCGCCCCCGTCACATCGCGGTACCGCGAGGAGGTGACCTCCACCTCCTGCACGACCACCGTCGGCGCCCCGAGCCGCTCGCCGCCCGCGTCCCGCGCCGCCGCGCCGTCCATCGAGACCAGCCAGCGCTTCTCCTCGCCGGACCAGTCGAACGTGAAGCGCGCGGCGGGATAGCGCACCTCCCGGCGTGCCGTGGGCTCGCCGCCCGGCGGCGCGTCGCCGAAGCGGAAGCCGATGTCGCGGGGCGCGCTCATGCCGGGCGCGGCCCGCACCGCGTCCGCGGGCCGCAGGAACAGGTTGTGCGGCGCCGCCCGGTTCTCCGAGCGGTAGTACGCGGCGGGGACCTCCGAGGGCGGCAGCCGCCGCAGCGGAGCGCGCCGCAGATCGTCCTGGAGCGCGGAACGGACGCCGGAGTAGGCCAGCGCCGGGCGCCCGAACTGGCGCAGCAGTTCGATGTCCGACTCCCGGGCGCTGCGCACCGGGCCCACGGAGTCCGGCGGGCGCTGCGAGTAGACGGCCAGCAGCCTGCTGGACCCGCCCTCCACCTGTTCGACGAAGACGAGGTCGGCGCCGCCCGGACCCGTCGGGCTGCCCAGCCCGGCGGGCGGCCGGGCGCCGGGGGCGTTGTCCACCTTGACGGCCAGCACCGGACCGAGCTTGCCCGGCAGTCCGGTGAACGGTGAACGCCCCTGCTCCGGGGCCTGGCCGCCCTCGTGCGGGTCGCGCTGCGAGCCGTCGCCGGAGCTGTCGCAGGCGGCCGTCAGGCCCAGCAGCAGGGCGGCCATCAGTACCGCCAGGATGTGCGCGGTCCGGCGCGTGCGGCCCGGCGGGCGGGCGGTTCCCGCGGCCTGTGCCGCGGTGCCTGCGGCCGTCCGCGCCGCGGTGTCCGCCATGTCCGCCGCGGCCTGCGCCGCCGTCCGTTTCCCGAGTGCCGTCCGTGCGGCCATCACGGCCACCTCCTGGGGTCGGCGGACGCCTCCGCGTCCTGCCTGCGTCCTGCCCTCTCGGCGGCACACGCACCCGGCAGCCAAGTCCTCCTCCGATGATGCGCCACCGGGTACGGGTCCGCCCGCCCGCCGGGGCGGGCACCGGAAAACCGCCGCCGGATCGCCGGAGGCAGACGGCCGTGAATTGCGTCTTTCTGTTCGACAACAGGGAGCCGCGCGTTTTTCCCGTGACATGACACAGACCGTCCGTCATCAGATGCGTGCACATCGAATTGATAGCAACAAGGGGTATTCCGCTTGTGCTGTTGGCATATGCGCAGCCGTCTGACCGGCTGTGATGGCCTCGCGACGCGCGGTCGTGCACGTGCATTAGCGCATGCATCAGCACGTGAACAGCGTTATGATCCGGGGCAGTTGGAGATGTCCCGGCATTCCCGCGGGCATCACAAGCAGTGCCACCCCCCAGGAGACTCCAGTGCCTCACGCGTACAACGGCATGGCCGCAAGGGACCTTGAGGGGGTCCGGTGGCAGAAGAGCCGGCACAGCAACTCGCAGGGCACATGCGTGGAGTTCGCCAAGCTGCCGGGGGGAGAGGTGGCCGTGCGCAACTCGCGCTTCCCGGAGGGGCCCGCCCTCGTCTACACGCCCGCGGAGATGGAGGCGATGCTGCTGGGCGTCAAGGACGGCGAGTTCGACCACCTGGCACAGGGCTGACGGCGCGGACGGCCGGGCGCGCGGGGGAAGCCGGGGCCGCCGCGCGGCCAGGCAGCGCAGCGGGCCCCGGGGCGCCGCCGGATCAGATGCCCGGGCCGAGCCGGAACATCGCCCAGACGACCTTCCCGGGCAGCATGCCCGTCAGCGGGTGCCAGCCCCAGCTGTCACTGAACGAGTCGACCAGGCACAGGCCGCGCCCGGACTCCGCCGCGAAGTCCACGAACTCCCCGAAGCCGCTCTCCTCCACCGCGCGGGTCTCCGGCGCCTCGGAACTCGGGTCCCGTACGGCGCACACCAGACGGGCGGACCAGCGCATCAGGTGCAGGCGTACCGGCGGATCGGTTTCGGGGGGCGTGCCCGACGGAACCCCGTGCCGCATCGCGTTGGTCACCAGTTCGGAGACGACCAGCGCCACGTCGTCGAACTCGGCCGCTATCTCCCAGCGGCGGAGTGTTCTGTGCGTGAACTCCCGTGCACTCTTGACCGCTTCGTAGCGCGCGGGAAGCGCGCAGGACGCCGCCCCGGACAGGGCGGCGGCGTCGAGTGCGGGGAGTCCATGCCATAACGGCTCGAGCACGGTCGATCCTTCGGTCCCCATGACGAGCCACTCCTGGGCTTGCGCGGCTGTGCCGATCCTCACGGATCGGTCCTGGTCCTCGGCGCTCCCCCGTAGGACGCTGGAGACCCGGCGATCGTAGAGTCTTCAACTTCCGTAGCACCGCGTGCACTTGTGCGATCCCCATCGTTCCCAAAGCCTTGGGCAGATGCAAGGGCAGATGCACGTGCACGCGATACTTTCGATCGTGTGTAATCACATGGGCACGCAACGGAGCCCGGAGGTGGCAGACTGCCCCCCGAGTACGGGGTGGAGGGTTAATCGAAATGAACACGAGACCGGCAAACAGTGAGAGTTACGGCGTGAACGGGACGAGTAGTTCAAGCGGCTCCATGGTCCGCCGCATCCTGCTCGGCTCCCAGCTGCGACGACTCCGCGAGGCGCGCGGGGTCACCCGCGAGGCGGCCGGTTACTCGATCCGTGCCTCCGAGTCGAAGATCAGCCGGATGGAACTCGGCAGGGTGAGCTTCAAAGCCCGTGACGTCCAGGACCTCCTGACCCTCTACGGCGTGACCGACGAGGCCGAGCGCGAGCCCCTGCTGGGCCTGGCCCGCGACTCCAACAAGGCGGGCTGGTGGCACAGTTACAGCGATGTGCTGCCCGGCTGGTTCCAGACATACGTGGGCCTCGAAGGCGCCGCCTCGCACATCAACACCTACGAGGTCCAGTTCGTCCACGGCCTGCTCCAGACCGAGGACTACGCCCGTGCCGTGATCGCCGGCGGCCACCGGGCCGGCCTGCCCGACGACGAGATCGACCGCCGGGTCGCGCTGCGGCTGGAGCGGCAGAAACTGCTCCTCTCCGAGCAGGTCACCCAACTCGTGTGCGTGCTGGACGAGGCCGCGCTGCGCAGGCCGTTCGGCGGCCGTGCCGTGCTCGACGCCCAGCTGAGGCACCTGGCCGAGATCTCGGAGGCGTCGAACGTCACGCTGCACGTCGTCCCGTTCGAACTCGGCGGGCACGCCGCCGAGAGCGGCGCTTTCACCCTGCTGCGCTTCCCCGAGTCGGACCTCTCGGACGTCGTCTATCTGGAGCAGCTGACCAGCGCGCTCTATCTCGACAAGCGCGAAGAAGTCGACCGCTACGACCAGGTGCTGAACCGGTTGGCCGAAGTCAGTCTCTGCGCCGACCGGACGCGTGACCTGCTTCGGAAGTTCCGCCAACTTCCGTGAAACAGAAGTACGATGACATGCCATCAAAACTTGAATCCGGCCTCTTCCGACCCCCCGAAGGAATGGCATGTCCTACTTCACGGACTTGGCGCTTCAGTACATCGACGGCGAGTGGCGTCCCGGGAACGGCTCCTGGGACATCATCGACTTCAATCCGTACAACGGAGAGAAGCTCGCCTCGATCACGGTCGCCACGACCGAAGAGATCGACCAGGCATACCGCGCGGCCGCGCACCACCAGCGCGCCTGGGCAGCCACCAATCCCTACTCCCGCCGGATCGTCTTCGAACGCGCGGTGCGCATCATCGAGGACCGCGAGCAGGAGATCACCGAGGCGATCATCGCCGAACTGGGCGGTACTCGGCTGAAGGCCGCCTTCGAGATCCACCTCGCGAAGGAGTTCCTGCGCGAGTCGATCCAACTGGCGCTGCGCGCCGAGGGCAAGATCGTGCCGTCTCCGGTGGACGGCAAGGAGAATCGCATATACCGCGTCCCGGTGGGCGTGGTGAGTGTTATTTCGCCTTTCAACTTCCCGTTCGTGCTCTCCCTCAAGTCCGTCGCGCCCGCTCTCGCCCTCGGGAACGCGGTCGTGCTCAAGCCGCACCAGAACACCCCGGTGTGCGGCGGCGCGCTGGTCGCCAAGGTGCTGGAGGAGGCCGGGCTGCCGCCGGGTCTGCTCAACGTCGTCATCACCGACATCGCGGAGATCGGCGACTCGCTGATCGAACACCCGCTGGCCAACGTGATCTCCTTCACCGGCTCGGACAAGGTCGGCCGCCACGTCGCCACCGTCGCTGCCGCACACTTCAAGAAGGTGATCCTGGAACTGGGCGGAAACAGCGCCCTGCTGGTGCTGGACGACGCCGATATCGACTACGCGGTCGACGCCGCGGTGTTCAGCCGCTTCGTGCACCAGGGACAGGTGTGCATGGCGGCCAACCGCGTGATCGTGGACCGCAGCGTGTCGGCCGAGTTCACCGAGAAGTTCGTCGCCAAGGTGAAGACGCTGAAGGTCGGCGACCCGCAGGACCCGACGACCCACATCGGCCCGCTGATCAACCCCGGCCAGGCCGAGAGCATCACCGCGGCCGTCGAGCAGGCCATCGAGGACGGCGCGACCGCCCTGGTGCACGGCACCACGCGGGACAACCTCGTCGCCCCCACCGTCCTGTCCGACGTACCGGCCGACTCCGCGGTGCTCCAGCAGGAGGTGTTCGGCCCGGTCGTCATGCTCATCGAGGTCGACGGCGAGGACGAGGCGGTCCGGGTCGCCAACGACACCCCGTACGGGCTCGGCGGCGCCGTGCACACGCGGGACGTGGAGCGGGGCATCGAGGTGGCCCGCCGGATCGAGACGGGCATGGTGCACGTCAACGACGCGACCGTCGCGGACGAGCCCATCGTCCCCTTCGGCGGCGAGAAGCACTCCGGCCTGGGCCGGCTGAACGGTGACCAGACCGTGGAGGCGTTCACCGCCACCAAGTGGATCTCCATTCAGCACAGCCGCAGCGCCTTCCCCTTCTGAGGGGGCCCGGCACTGTGGTGCAGACAGAAGGCCGGGCGGAGCACGTACGTCGACGCCGGGTGTGAGGGGGGGCGTCCCCACGCACCCGGCGTTCTTGTGTGCGCGGCAGCGTGCCGGGTGCCGACGGCCGGAGGACCCGCATCCTTGCGGACCGAAGCTGACCGCAACTCTTCATAACGTGGGCGTCATCGGGAGCGAGGCCCCGCCCGGGGCCCTGACGAAGGGTGATGCCCATGCCTACTCTGGTAGACGCCGAGGCCGCGGGTGACGAGCGTTCCGCACTGCTCGCCTACCTGGAGGCGCAGCGCGGTGCCGTGCGCCGGACGCTGCACGGGCTGAGCCCCGAGCAGGCGGCGAGCGCCCCGAGCGCGAGCACGCTGTCGCCGGCCGGGTTGCTCAAGCACGTCGCGGAGGTCGAGCAGGGCTGGGTACGGGACGCCCGCGGCCTGCCGCGCGAGGTGCGCCGCGATCACACGAACTGGGACGGCTGCTTCCGCCTGGAGGGCGCCGAGACCGTCGAGAGCGTGCTCGCCCGCTATGCCGAGGTGGCCCGCGAGACCGAGGAGGCGGTACGCGCGGTGCCCTCCCTCGACGACACCTTCGCCCTGCCGGAGGCGCCGTGGAACCCGAAGGAGCCGCGCTCCTGGCGCTGGATGCTGCTCACCCTGATCAGCGAGGTGGCCCGGCACGCGGGCCACGCGGACATCGTGCGGGAGACGCTCGACGGCCGTACAGCACTGGAGTTGGTCTGGGAGACCGGCGCCGCGCCGAAGCCCGACTTCGGCTGAGCGGACGGCCGGGCGGCCGGACGGCCGGGAGACCTCACCCGCGAGCGTCGGCAGGCGGGGTCGTTAGGCTGTGGGCACACCGGGTCACCGCCGTCAAGCGGCTGTGGCCCGCCCCGGTCTGGGAGAGGGAGACGCGAGAACGATGTCAGCGATCCGGCTGCTCGTGCTGGGCGCCGTCCGCCGGCATGGACGGGCCCACGGCTACCAGGTCCGCAACGACCTGGAGTTCTGGGGCGCGAACGAGTGGTCGAGCGCCAAGCCGGGCTCGGTCTACCACGCGCTCAAGCAGATGGCGAAGCAGGGACTGCTGCTGGCCCACGACGTCGCGCCGAGCACGGCGGGCGGCCCGCCCCGTACCGAGTACGAGCTGACCGGGGCGGGCGAGACGGAGTACAAGGCGCTGCTGCGCCACTCCCTGACGGACATCGACCAGAAGCCCGACCTGCTCACCTCCGGAGTCGGCTTCATCGTCGACCTGCCCCGCGAGGAAGCGATCGCGCTGCTCCGGCAGCGGGTGGCCGCGCTGGAGGGCTGGCGCGGCGACGTGGAGAAGAACTGGGCGCCGGAGGGCAGCCCCGTGGAGTGGGGTCACATCGGCGAGATCATGAAGCTGTGGGTGAGCACGGCGGACAGCGGCGCGGAGTGGGCCCGTGGGCTCATCGCGCGGCTGGAGGACGGCGCGTACGTGATGGCCGGGGAGGCCGGGCAGCAGCCGGACGTGCTGGCACCGGAGTCGGGGAATCCGTACGCGGACAGGAAGCTTCGGGGCGGCGCGGGCAGCACGGACACGTGATCAAGTTTGACTACACGAGCAGGGGGTTCGCCAACCCGGTGCGGTGCGGCGGCGCTTCCCGGGTCACCGGACACGCGGTGCTGAGGGCGGTCGTCCGGCCGCCGGCGGTACGGCGCTTCCGGCAGCTGGGGGACTGAGCGGCCGGACACGCGCTCCCGGTCCGGTGCGAAGCGCCGGGCGCGGGAGCGGGGGCATGCCGGGCGTCTGCATGTGGGAGTGACGGGGGGTGGGCCTGACGGGTGGCGGGGTGGCGCGGCGAAGTCACCCCGTGTCCCGTCCCCGACAGTCCTGGCCGCGTATCCGGCCTGGTCAGCGCCCGATACGAGGTCGCCACGGCGAACGCGGCCCCCTTCGGCGCGGCCCCTTCCGCCGACGGCGGCCCGAGCCCGCCGGTGTCCGGATGCGCACGCCCGCGCCCTGGGGCGGCTGCCCGCGCGTCGCGCGGGGCGTGGGCGCCACCGCCCCCCTCGGGCGCCCGGAGTGCAACCCTCCTATGCTGCCAGCAGACAGCGATCCTGTCGGCTGAATCGTTTATCCCATGTCCGGGAGCGGGAACGTTGAACGCGTGCCCGACCTGGTGGGAGCCGCCGGCCGAGGGGATCGCGTACGGAGACGAGGAGCGGGAGGACAGTGGCCGGGGAGTCGCAGCGGAGCGGGTCGGGCGGCGAGCCGGAGCCCGTCGACAGCAAACCGCATCCGGACGAGGTGCACAGCGCGTTCACGCCGCCGCTCGGCGTACCGCTGCCGCCCCCGCCCGAGGACGAGCACACCACCTCGGAGTTCGCCGTCCCCGAGGGGCTGCTGGCCTCGCCGCCCGTCGACATCAGCAGCGCCTTCACCCCGCCCGAGGGCATGCCCCTCCTCCGGACCGGGGCGCGTCCGGGGCTGCCCTGGCAGGACCGGATGCGCACCATGGTCCGGATGCCGCTGGCCGAACGGCCCGCCCCGGAGCTGGTGGTCCGCGTCGAGGAGGACGAGGGTCCGGCCCCGGCGGTGCCCCGCGTGCTGGACCTGACGCTCCGTATCGGGGAACTGCTGCTCGCGGGCGGCGAGGGCGCGGAGGACGTCGAGGCGGCCATGTTCGGCGTCGCGCACGCGTTCGGCCTGGACCGCTGCGAGCCGACGGTCACCTTCACCCTGCTGTCCATGACCCATCAGCCCTCGCTCGTGGACGACCCGGTGACGCTCAGCCGGACCGTACGCCGCCGGGGCACCGACTACACGCGGCTGGCGGCCGTCTTCGCGCTCGTCACCGACATCACCACCGGCGAACTGACCCTGGAGGAGTCCTACCGCCGGCTCGCCGACATCCGCCGCAACCGGCACCCCTTCAGCAAGGGCGCGCTGTCCCTGGCCAGCGGCCTGCTGGCCGGCGCCGCCTCGCTGCTGGTCGGCGGCGGCTGGCTGGTCTTCGTCCTGGCGGCGCTCGGCGCGATCCTGGGCGACCGGCTGGCCTGGTTCTGTGCCGGGCGCGGGCTGCCGGAGTTCTACCAGTTCGTGGCGGCGGCGATGCCGCCCGCCGCGATAGGCGTCTCGGTGGTGCTGGTCGAGACGGACTTCACGGCCGAGATCCAGGCCGGCGCCGTGATCACCGGCGGCCTGTTCGCCCTGATCCCCGGCCGTGCCCTGGTCGCCGCCGTGCACGACGGCCTGACCGGCTTCTACATCACCGCCTCGGCCCGCCTGCTGGAAGTCATCTACCTCATCGTCGGCATCGTGTGCGGCGTGCTGATGGTGCTCTACGTCGGCGGGGAACTGGGCGCGAAGCTGGACCCGGAGGCGCTGCGGCATCAGGAGCGCCCGGAGATCCAGCTGTTCGCCGCGATGCTGCTCGCGCTCGCCTTCTGCGTGCTGCTCCAGCAGGAGCGCCACACCGTGGTCCTGGCCACCTTCAACGGCGGTGTGGCCTGGCTGATCTACGGCGCGATGCGGGACGTGGGGGAGCTGAACCCGGTGGCCGCCACCTTCTGCGCGGCCGGTCTGGTGGGCCTGTTCGGGCAGTTGATGTCCCGGTACCAGTTCGCCTCGTCACTGCCGTACATCACCGCGGCCATCGGCCCGCTGCTGCCGGGCAGCGCGACCTACTTCGGCCTGCTCAACATCGCCCAGGGCAACATGGACCCGGGCATCGAGAACATCTCGCGCGCCATCGCGCTCGCGCTCGCCATCGCCATCGGGGTGAACCTCGGCGGGGAGCTGGCACGGCTGTTCATCAAGACGCCGGGCGTCGAGACACCGCTGCCGGGCCGCCGCGCGGCGAAACGCACCCGCGGCTTCTGACCGGGCGGATTCCCACCCGGCGAAGCGCCTGCCGCGTAGCGGGACAGCAGCGCCGCGGCGGCAGGCGTGTCACGGTCAGGATCAAGAACGTCCGGAGGGGAGCGATACCGGCCCTGACGTGGCTACCATGGCGTCCCCCGACAGGCGGCGGCTCAGCCACGGGGCCACACTTGAGCCACGAGTTCGTCCATGGACGGGACGGGAGGCCGGCACGGTGAACCGCGGCAGCCGCGATCGGCGCCTGTCCGGCGGGGGCGCCGCCGGGACGCCCGGGGCCTCCCGCGTCTCCCAGGTGTCCCGGCAGTTCCGGCTGCGGCGCCGGGCCGCGGCCCTGGCCGAACGCCTCGGTGAACGCAGCCGCCTCGCCTGGCTGAACGACGCGAGCACCCGCATCGGCACCACGCTCGACCTGGAGCGCACCGCCCGCGAGCTGGCCGAGTTCGCGGTGCCTCGACTGGCCGACGGCTGCGCCGTGGACCTGCTGGAGGCGGTGCTGCGCGGCGAGGAGGGCGAACGTGCCAAAGGGACCGGCCTCCCCGTCACCCGCGCGGTCGCGGTCGCCGCCATCGATGCGCTGGCCAATCTGGAGCCCGACCCGATCGGCGAGGTCTCCGTGCACCCCGGCGCACTGCTGACGGACCGGTGCCTGGCCAACCGCGAGTCGGTGATGCTCAACCTGCGGGAGCCGGAGGACTTCCGGCGGGTGACGCCCACGCCCCGCCGCGCGGCCAAGATGCGCGAGAGCGGCGTGCACAGCTACATGGCGGTGCCGCTGATGGCCCGCGGCGTGCTCCTCGGGATGGCCGACTTCGTACGGGGGAGCGGCAGTCCGCCGTTCACCGCCACCGACGTCGCGCTCGCCGAGGAACTCGCCTCCAAGGCGGCGGTCTTCATCGACAACGCCCGCCTCTACGGCCGGGAGCGCGAGCACGTCGTCTCGCTCCAGCGCAGCCTGCTCCCGCGCGCCACCCCCAAGACACCCGGCCTCGACGTGTCCTCCGCCTACGCGCCCGCCGTCGACGCGCACGGCGTGGGCGGCGACTGGTACGACGTCGTGGCGCTGCCCAGCGGCCGTACCGCCCTGGTGGTGGGCGACGTGATGGGCCACGGCCTGTCCGCCGCGGCCACCATGGGGCGGCTGCGTACGGTCGCCCGCACGCTGATGACCCTGGACATCGCCCCCGAGCGGGTGCTCGCCCGGCTCGACCTGGCCACTCGCGACCTGGAGGACGAACAGGTCGCCACCTGCCTGTGCGCGGTGCACGACCCGGCCTCGGGCACGTACACCCTGGCCAGTGCCGGGCATCCGCCGCCGCTGCTGGTCGGCGCCGACGGCGCCGCAGCGTACGTGGACGTGCCCGTCGGCGCGCCGCTGGGGGCCGGGGTGATCCCGTACGACCCCCGGGTCCTGCCGGTGGGTTTCGGCGACCGGCTCGTCCTCTACTCCGACGGCCTGGTCAAGACCCGCGCCGTGGACGTCGATACCCAACTCGACCGGCTGCGCGCCACCGCCGCCGCGATGGCGCCGCAGGAGCTGGTCGCCGACCGGCTGATGGCCGCGGAGCACGACGCGGAGGGCCGCTTCGACGAGGCCGTGCTGCTGATCGCCGCCGGACACGAGACCGCGCCGGACGCCGACCTGTACGTCTGGGACCTGCCCTCCGACGGCACCGCCGCCTCGGCCGCCCGCAAGCTGGTCACCGAGCAGCTCGGGCTCTGGGGGCTGGCCGACCTGTCGGACGTCACGGAACTGGTCGTCAGCGAACTGGTCGCCAACGCGCTGCGCTACGGCGGCGGCCCCGGCCAGCTGCGGGTGCTGCGCGCCGAGCGGCTGATGGTCGAGGTCTCCGACACCGGCCCGGACCTGCCGCAGATCCAGCACGCCGACGTCCAGGACGAGGGCGGGCGGGGGCTCCAGCTGATCAACATGCTGTGCCGCCGCTGGGGTTCGTGCCGCACCGCGAGGGGCAAGGTCGTCTGGGCGGAGCAGGACATCCCGCGCTGACCGGCGGCACCGGCCAGGCGGGACGTACCGGGCGGACGCGGCGCCGGGCCGCGTCGGGCACCTGCCGCCTGGCGAGGCCCCGTGCCTCGGCCCTGGCGGGCCCGGGGCACCCGCAGGGCCCCGCCGCCTTGCGGGCGCGCTCGGCTTCCGGGGGCGGGACGATGCGGGTGCGGTGCACTGGACGCGGCATGCCCTGCCCCGCCCCTGCGGGCGGACGGGCGGCGTCATGCGCCGGACACGACGGAGCGGGCGGGCCCGCCCGTCAGTGGCCGCCGCCCTGTGCCTCCAGGCGCTTGCGGGAGGCCTCGACCTCGGCCTCCGCGTCCGTACGGCCGACCCAGTTCGCGCCCTCGACGGACTTGCCGGGCTCCAGGTCCTTGTAGACCTCGAAGAAGTGCTGGATCTCCAGCCGGTCGAACTCGCTCACGTGATGGATGTCCCGCAGGTGCTCCATCCGGGGGTCGGACGACGGCACGCACAGCAGCTTGTCGTCGCCGCCTGCCTCGTCGGTCATGCGGAACATGCCGATGGCCCGGCACTTGATGATGCAGCCCGGGAAGGTCGGCTCCTCGAGCAGCACCAGCGCGTCCAGCGGGTCGCCGTCCTCACCGAGGGTGTGGTCGACGAAGCCGTAGTCGGCCGGGTACACGGTCGAGGTGAAGAGGTGACGGTCGAGCCGGATGCGACCGGTCTCGTGGTCCACCTCGTACTTGTTCCGCGACCCCTTCGGGATCTCGATGACGACGTCGAACTCCAAGGCAGGCTCCTCCGTGATCAACACATGTTCTGGTGATTAAGTGTCCCCTACGCACATGTGTGCTCGCGAAAGGGGCTGGTCCGAGGTGCGCGACACCGCCGCACGGGCAACCACCGCCGCCCTCGCCACCGCCCGTTCCGCCGTACGGCGGGCCCGGCGGCGCTGGCGGGCGGCCACCGCGCAGCAGCGGCAGACCTGGCGGCTGACGGCGGGTTCCGCCACCGTCGGACTGGCGGTCGCGCTCACGGCGGTGGCCGCGGCGGGACCATGGGACTCCGGCCAGCGTACGGCCGAACGCACCCGCGCCGCCGCCCGGGAGGCCGCGGGCGGCCCCGGCGGCCCGGCGCTCGCCGCCCCCGCGCCCAGCGCGCCCGCGGTGCTCACCACGCTGGGCGGCGGGCAGCGCACGGGTCCGCGCGGCAAGAACGCCGAGCCCGGCGTGCCGCCGCCGCCCACGCTGGCGGGCATGGCGGACGCGCTCGAACCGATGCTCGATGATCCGGCGCTGGGCCCGGTGCGTACCGCGTCCGTGATGGACGCGGCCAGCGGCAGGCAGCTGCTGGACCTCGGCTCGGGGCGCGCGGTCACCCCCGCCTCCACGATCAAGCTGGCCACGGCCGTCGCCGCGCTCTCCGCCCGCGGCCCCGACTACCGGATCGAGACCCGGGTGGTGCGGGCGGGCGAGGGCCGGGTCACGCTCGTGGGCGGCGGTGACCCGACCGTCACCGCGAAGCAGCTGGACCAGCTCGCCCAGGACACGGCACGGGCGCTGCGCGGCGGTGGCAAGGACGGCGACGGCAAGAGCGGCGACGGGCCCGTACGGGTCGCCGTCGGCTACGACACCTCGCGCTACTCGGGCCCGGTCCGGCACAGCATCGGCCCCAACGAGAACCTCGCCGCCGTCACCCCGCTGATGGTCAACGAGGGGCGGCTGGACGGCAGTCGCCACGGACCGGCCCCCCGCGCGTCCGACCCGGCCCACGAGGCGGCCCGCCAGTTCGCCGCCCGCCTGGAGAAGGCCGGAGTACGGGTCACCGGGACGGCGGACCGCCCCGCCAAGGCCCCCAAGGGCGCCGACGAGCTGGCCGTCCACCGCTCGGCGACGGTGGCGTCGCTGGTCGAGCGGACGCTGACGCACAGCGACAACGACGTCGCCGAGGCGCTGGCCCGGCAGACCGCCCTCGCGGACGGCGCACCGGCCAGCTTCACCGGGGCGGGCAAGGCGGTGCGCGATCGGCTGGACAAGCTGGGCCTGCCGGTCAAGGGCGCGCGCTTCGCGGACGGCAGCGGGCTGAGCCGGGACGACCGGCTCCCGGCGTCGCTGCTGACGCGGATTCTCAGCCAGGCCGCCGCACCGCAGCACCCGCAGCTGCGGACAGTGCTCACCGGCCTGCCCGTCGCCGGTTTCACCGGCACCCTTCGCGAGCGGTACCCGGACGCGGCGCGCGGAGCGGGTCTCGTACGGGCGAAGACGGGGACGCTCACGGGGGTGAACACCCTGGCGGGGACCGTCGTGGACGCGGACGGGCGGCAGTTGGTCTTCGCGTTCATGACCACCGGCACGACGGACGCACACGGCGCGCAGGCGGTGCTGGACAAGCTCGCCTCCTCGCTGGCGAACTGCGGCTGCCGCTGAGTGGTTTGCGCCCGGCGTACGGCGAGAACGGCCACCGTGCGGCGGTCCGCTCCCGCTGGGAGGCCGTGGCACGTACCGTGAAGCCATGACGAGCCTCGGTGGTGTGGAGATGGTCGACTGGAATCTCGCGGTCGCGACCGCGACCCGGCTCATGCGGCCGGGCCCGGAGGTCAGCCGGGACGAGGCGCGCGCCGTCGTCGCCGAGCTGCGGCGGCACGCGAAGGTGTCCGAGGAGCACGTGCGCGCCTTCACCCGCATGGGCAGCCGTACGGACGCGGAGACCGCCGCCGGGGAGACGCCGCCGCCGGTCCTGGTGGTCGACCGGGCGGGCTGGGTGAAGGCCAACGTGGCCGGGTTCCGGGAGCTGCTGTCGCCCCTGCTGGGCAAGATGCAGGAGCGGCGCGGCAGCGGGCCGGGCGGCGCGGTGCTGGGCGCGGTCGGCGGCAAGGTGACCGGCGTCGAGGTCGGCATGCTGCTCTCCTTCCTCGCCTCCCGGGTACTCGGGCAGTACGAGACCTTCGCCCCGGCGACGCGCGAGCTGCCCGCCTCCTCGGACGGCGGCGGCAGGCTGCTGCTGGTCGCGCCGAACATCGTCCACGTGGAGCGCGAGCTGGACGTGCTGCCGCACGACTTCCGGCTCTGGGTCTGCCTGCACGAGGAGACGCACCGCACGCAGTTCACCGCGGTGCCCTGGCTGCGCGACCACCTCCAGGGGGAGATCCAGTCCTTCCTGAGCGAGACCGATGTGGACCCCTCGACCCTGCTGGAGCGGCTGCGCGAGGTCGCCCAGTCGCTGACGGGCGCCAGGCCGTCCGGGGAGGAGGGCGAGGAGGCGGGCGACCGCAGTTTCGTGGAGCTGGTGCAGACGCCCGCGCAGCGCGAGATCCTGGGCCGCCTCACCGCCGTCATGTCCCTGCTGGAAGGCCACGCGGACTACGTGATGGACGGGGTCGGGCCCGAGGTGGTGCCGTCCGTCGCGGAGATCCGGGAGAAGTTCCAGAAGCGGCGCGCGAGCGGCGCGGGCCGCCTCGACCAGGCGCTGCGCAAGCTGCTGGGCCTGGACGCGAAACTGCGCCAGTACCGGGACGGCGAGCGCTTCGTGCGGGCCGTGGTGGACGAGGTGGGGATGGACGGATTCAACCGCGTCTGGACGTCACCGAACACCCTGCCGACCAAGTCGGAGATCGCCAAACCGGCGGACTGGATCGCGAGGGTGCACAGCAAGAACGACTGAGGGCCGCCGAGTGCTTCTCCAATCACCCATCCGAGGGACCGTGAGTCACGGGTCAGCGTGCGATGCTCAGGGACGCAGCCGGTCTCTGTCACCATCAGTCCACCCAGCGTGACCAACTCAGTGTGACCAAACCTCCCTCGAGGAAGTGAATCGGACATGGGTCCCCATCCCGCGGTCGCCGCAATACGCCTGGCGGTCCGCCGCGTTCTTCACGACGTACTCCGCGAGCACTCCGCGCCCCCCCACCCACCGCCGACCCCTGCCGGGCCGGAGCCCTCCGGCGTCCCCGGCCCGCCCGGCGCCCCCGGCCCCTCCGGCCCGGGCACCGCCTCCGACGGGCCCGCGCCGCCCGCCCCGCTCGTCCTCGTCGCCTGCTCCGGCGGCGCCGACTCCATGGCCCTCGCCTCCGCCGTCGCCTTCGAAGCCCCCCGGCTGGGCGTCCGGGTCGGCGGGATCACCGTCGACCACGGCCTCCAGCCCGGCTCCGCCGAGCGCGCCCACGAGGTCGTCGCCCGGCTGCGCGCCCTCCGGCTCGACCCCGTCGAGGCCGCCACCGTGGCCGTCGGGCGCGGCGGCGGGCCCGAGGCAGCCGCCCGGGACGCGCGGTACGCCGCCCTGGACGCCGCCGCGGAGCGCCACGGCGCGGTCGCCGTGCTGCTCGGCCACACCCGCGACGACCAGGCCGAGACGGTGCTGCTGGGCCTGGCCCGCGGTTCCGGCACCCGCTCGCTGGCCGGCATGGCCGCGGTGTCCGGGCCCGGTGGCCGCTACCGCCGCCCGTTCCTCGCCGTCGACCGCCAGACCACCCGCCGGGCCTGCATGGTCCAGTCGCTCCCGGTCTGGGACGACCCGCACAACGCGGACCCGGCCTACACCCGCTCCCGCGTCCGGCACGAGGCGCTGCCGACGCTGGAGAAGGCGCTCGGCAAGGGCGTCGTCGAGGCGCTCGCCCGTACGGCGCGGCTCTCCCGGGACGACGCGGACGCGCTGGACGCCTGGACGGACGAGGCCGAGCGCTCCGTACGGACGGTCCCGGGCGCCCCGGCCGCCGCCACCGACGGGTCGCCCGCCGCGCGGCCGCCCGTACCCGAGCTGGACATCGCCCGCCTCCGCGCGCTGCCACCCGCCGTGCGCCGCCGCGTGCTGCGCCGTACGGCCATCGCGGCCGGTGCTCCGGCGGGCTCGCTCTTCGCCCGGCACATCGAGGAGGTGGACCGGCTGATCATGGCCTGGCACGGCCAGCAGGCCATCAACCTGCCCGGGCTGGTGGAGGCCCGCAGGCAGGGTGGCAGACTGGTCATCCGGCAGAGCTGACAGCGCCGGCTGGTCCGGCATCGAGCGAGAGCGGCACGGGTGGACGAGAAAGACATGGGCACCGACCTGGAGTCGGTGCTCATCACCAAGGAAGAGATCGACGCGAAGCTGGCGGAGCTGGCTGCCGGGATCGACGCCGAGTACGCCGGCCGGGATCTGCTGCTGGTGGGGGTGCTCAAGGGCGCGGTCATGGTGATGGCGGATCTGGCCCGGGCCCTCTCGACGCCGGTCACCATGGACTGGATGGCGGTGTCCTCGTACGGCGCGGGGACGCAGTCCTCCGGGGTGGTGCGCATCCTCAAGGACCTGGACACCGACATCCAGGGCAAGCACGTGCTGATCGTCGAGGACATCATCGACTCCGGTCTGACGCTGTCCTGGCTGCTGTCCAACCTGGGGTCGCGGGAGCCCGCCTCGCTGAACGTCTGCACCCTGCTGCGCAAGCCGGACGCGGCCAAGGTGGCGATCGACGTGAAGTGGATCGGCTTCGACATCCCCAACGAATTCGTGGTCGGCTACGGCCTGGACTACGCGGAGAGGTACCGCAACCTGCCGTTCGTGGGCACCCTGGCGCCCCGGGTCTACGGCGGCTGACCACCGTCGCGTACCACCCGTCCGGCGCCGGGAACGGAATCGGATGTCCCGCCGTTGGAGCAGGGGAGGACGGGACGGTTGACCGTCCTCGGCGGCGCCGGGTGACAATGCTGGGGTACCGTCCGAAGGTCAGTCTTTTTCAACTCACTGTGGCAGGAGGGACGGGGTGCACCGCGCTCCGTGTGGATGGACGTGAAGCGATACTTCCGTGGGCCGGTCATGTGGATCGTGCTGGCCGTCCTCGCCGTAGTCGTGTTGATGCAGGTCGTCAGCTCTTCCGAGGGCCACAAGACGGTGGACACCGGTCAGGTTGTCCAGGCGATCAACGATGACAAGGTCAAGTCCGCGCAGCTCACCACGGGCGACGAGCACATCGTCAAGCTCGAGCTGAAGGACGGGGCCAAGGTCGAGGGCAGCGACAAGATCAAGGCGAGTTACATCGGTGACCAAGGTGTCAACCTCGCCAAACTGCTCCAGACCAAATACCAGAGCAAGGACATCCCCGACGGTTACACCGTCTCCCCGTCGAAGCAGAACCCGTTCGTCGGGATGCTGCTCTCGCTGCTGCCGTTCGTACTGATCATCGTGGTCTTCCTGTTCCTGATGAATCAGATGCAGGGCGGCGGCTCCCGGGTGATGCAGTTCGGGAAGTCCAAGGCCAAGCTGATCACCAAGGACACCCCGAAGACGACGTTCGCGGACGTCGCGGGGGCGGACGAGGCGTGCGAGGAACTCGAGGAGATCAAGGAGTTCCTCCAGGAGCCCGCGAAGTTCCAGGCCGTGGGCGCCAAGATCCCCAAGGGCGTGCTGCTGTACGGCCCGCCCGGTACGGGCAAGACGCTGCTCGCGCGGGCCGTCGCCGGTGAGGCGGGCGTCCCGTTCTACTCGATCTCCGGCTCGGACTTCGTCGAGATGTTCGTCGGCGTCGGCGCCTCCCGGGTGCGCGACCTGTTCGAGCAGGCCAAGCAGAACGCCCCGGCCATCGTCTTCGTGGACGAGATCGACGCGGTCGGCCGCCACCGCGGCGCCGGCATGGGCGGCGGCCACGACGAGCGCGAGCAGACGCTGAACCAGCTGCTCGTCGAGATGGACGGCTTCGACGTGAAGGGCGGCGTCATCCTGATCGCCGCCACCAACCGCCCGGACATCCTGGACCCGGCGCTGCTGCGTCCGGGCCGGTTCGACCGCCAGATCGCGGTGGACCGTCCCGACATGCAGGGGCGGCTGGAGATCCTCAAGGTGCACCAGAAGGGCAAGCCGGTCGCGGACGACGTCGACCTGAGCGCGGTCGCGCGGCGTACCCCGGGCTTCACCGGCGCGGACCTGAGCAACGTGCTGAACGAGGCGGCGCTCCTGACCGCGCGCAGCGACAAGAAGCTGGTCGACAACCACTTCCTGGACGAGGCGATCGACCGCGTCGTGGCCGGTCCGCAGAAGCGGACCAGGATCATGAGCGACAAGGAGAAGAAGATCACCGCGTACCACGAGGGCGGTCACGCCCTGGTCGCGGCGGCTTCACCGAACTCCGACCCGGTGCACAAGATCACGATTCTCTCCAGAGGCCGTGCCCTGGGGTACACGATGGTCCTGCCCGACGAGGACAAGTACTCCACCACGCGGAACGAGATGCTCGACCAGCTGGCCTACATGCTGGGTGGCCGTGCCGCTGAGGAACTGGTCTTCCACGACCCGACCACGGGCGCGGCCAACGACATCGAGAAGGCGACGGCGACCGCGCGCGCCATGGTCACGCAGTACGGCATGACCGAGCGGCTCGGCGCGATCAAGTTCGGCTCCGACAGCTCCGAGCCGTTCCTCGGCAAGGAGATGGGCCACCAGCGCGACTACTCCGAGGAGGTCGCCGGGCTGGTGGACGAGGAGGTCAAGAAGCTGATCGAGACGGCGCACAACGACGCCTGGGAAATCCTGGTGGAGAACCGCGACGTCCTCGACAACCTCGTGCTGGCCCTGCTGGAGCGGGAGACGCTGAACAAGGAGGAGATCGCCGAGATCTTCGCCACGGTCGTCAAGCGTCCCTCCCGCCCGGCCTGGACGGGCTCCTCGCGCCGTACGCCCTCGACCCGGCCGCCGGTCACCACCCCGGCGTCGGTGGCCAACGCCAACGGCGGCCCGCCGGCGCTCGAGAAGGGCAAGGAGATCGGCCCGACCGACCCGGTCGAGTCCGTCAGTGTGGTGGAGGAGCCCCGCCCGGAGGCCTGACCAACCGCACCGGGCCCGTACCCGGAATTTAGCCCGCGCCCCTCAGGTTCTAGCCTGGGGGGCGCGAGCTATGGAACGCGCCCGTGCGCGTGAGGAACGAGGGAACATGACCGACCCGGTGATGCTGGACGGCGAGGGGCCGATAGCCGACTTCGACGAGAAGCGCGCCGAGAACGCGGTGCGCGAGCTGCTGCTGGCCGTCGGCGAGGACCCCGACCGGGAAGGGCTCCGGGAGACCCCGGCCCGGGTGGCGCGCGCCTACCGCGAGCTGTTCGCCGGGCTCCGGCAGCGCCCGGAGGACGTGCTGACCACCACCTTCGACCTCGGGCACGACGAGATGGTGCTGGTCAAGGACATCGAGGTGGTGAGCCAGTGCGAGCACCACCTGCTGCCCTTCCACGGCGTCGCGCACGTCGGGTACATCCCGGCGGCCAGCGGGAAGATCACCGGGCTGTCGAAGCTTGCCCGGCTGGTCGAGGTCTTCGCCCGCCGCCCGCAGGTCCAGGAGCGGCTGACCACCCAGGTCGCCGACTCGCTGCTGAAGATCCTCGAACCGCGCGGCGTGATCGTCGTGATCGAGTGCGAGCACATGTGCATGTCGGTGCGCGGCGTGCGCAAGCCCGGTGCCAAGACGCTCACCTCGGCCGTACGCGGACAGCTGCGGGACGCCACGACGCGGGCCGAGGCGATGAGCCTCATCATGGCGCGCTGACGGCTTGACGGCTTGAGGCGCTGACCGCCGGGGAGCCAGGCTCCGGGGCGGGCGCCGTACGCGCGTCGCGCCGCTCACAGGTTGCGGAGCCCGACGAGCACCTGCCGCAGCAGCTCGGGACCAGGCGGTTTCCCGTCGGCGACGCCCGCCGCCCGCGGGTGCCGGGCGGTGATCCGCCCGGCCGCCAGCAGATCGCCCAGCAGAATCCGCACCACACCGACCGGCAGGCCCAGCGCGGCGGCCAGCTCCACGACCCTCGTCGGCACGCGGCAGATCCGCAGTATCGCGGCGTGCTCGGACTGCATGCCCGGTGCCGGGTCGCACTGCCCGACCACGAGGGTCACCAGGTCGAAGACCCGGGTGTCGGCGCGGCTGCGCCCAGCGGTGACGGTGTACAGGCGATCCGGTGCCTCGTCGCGCCCCGGCCTGGTCATGGTGGACCGAGGCGATCGGCGGAGCGCCGCGGCGCTGCGCCGATCTCGTCGCTCAGCAGGCGCACCAGCTCGTTCACGTGGTGGCCGACCACGCCCGCGTCGCATTCCTCGGCCGCCACCACGGCCAGGTGGGCGCCCTGCCCGGCCTCCACGACGAACAGCACGCCGCCGTAGAACTCCGTCATCGCCTGCCGGACCCCGCCGCTGCCGTCGCCGAACTCGAAGGACGCGCCCCGCGACAGGCTCTGTAACCCCGCGCTGATGGCGGCCAGCTGGTCCGCCCGGTCCTCGGTCAGTCCGGTCGTACGGCACAGCTTGAGGCCGTCACGGGAGAGCAGGAGGGCGTGCCGGGCGCCCGGGGTGCTCAGCAGGAGGTTCTCCAGGAGCCGGTCCAGCTGGGTCTCGGTGATCACCGGACATCGTCCTCCGGGCGCGGAGCGGCGGGGGCCGGCGTCGTGCCCGCGGCCGGGTCGGCCTGCCCGGCCGGGTCCCGCTGGTCCGCCGCAGCGGCCTGCTCCCGGAGGGCGCGGCGGAAGGTGCCGAACCGGGCCCCGGACTCCTCCGGCGTACGCGCGGCCGGGCCCGCCTCGTCGGCGTGCCCGCGAACCCGCCCCTCCGTGCCCCAATGCCCCGCCGTGGCCGGTGTGGCCGGTGTCTGGCCGCGCTGCCGCCTGGGCAGCCCGCCCTCGCCGTACCGTACGGCGCCGCCGTGCTCCGCCTGCGGCTCGTGCGCGCGGTGGGGGCCGGCCGGGAGTTCCGGCGCGTCCTCCCACGCGCCCCCGGCCATGTCCGGCAGGTCCGCCGTGGCGCCTGGGACGCCCGGGGCGCCGCCGAGGGCGGGCGCCCCGGTGGCGGGCACCACGGCGCCAGGGGAGGCCGGGACGGCGGCGCCCGTCGCCCACGAGGGGCGCACGTCCATGCCGGTACGCGGGTCCGCGGCGGCGGGCCGTGACGCCCGGACGATCAGCGTCTGGGGGATGCGCAGCAGCACGCCGGTGCCGCCGTGCGCGGACGGCCGGTAGGAGACCGAGAGGCCGTGCTTGTGCGCGAGGCGGCCCACCACCGCGAGGCCGAGCCGGGCGCCGGAGCGGGTGTCCGGCTCCCCGGTGGCGGAGGTGACCGCCTCCTCGGCACGCCGGAGTGCGACCTCGCCCATGGCCAGGCCGCCGTCCTCGACGGTGAGGACGACCCCGGCCGAGACCTCCTCGACGTAGACGTGCACCTCGGCATGGGGCGGCGAGAAGTTGGCCGCGTTGTCCAGGAGTTCGGCCAGCGCGTGCATGACGCCCTCGGCCGCGTGCGCCGCGACGGAGACGGTGCTCGTGGAGTGCAGGCGGACCCGCCGGTACGCACCGATCCGGCCCATCGCGCCGCGCAGGACGCTCTCCATCACGATGGGCTGCGCCCAGCGCCGTCCCGAACGGGCCCCTGTCAGCACGGCGATGTTGTCCGCCAGCCGACCGGCCTGCGCCGTCCGGTGGTCCAGGTGCAGCAGGTCGCCCAGGACGTCCGGGTCGTCGTGCCGGTGCTCCATCTCCCGCAGGTCGGCGGCCATGGCGGTGGTCAGCGCCTGGATACGGCCCGCCGCGTTCGCGCAGGCGGCCATCGACGCGGCGCGCGCGGCCTCGCTCCGGTGCACCTCGGCGGCCAGGGTGCCCAGCACCCGGCGCTGCACCGCCGCGTCCCGCCCCGCCGGGCGTACGGTCGCCAGCGCCGTGTCGGCGGACGCCCCCGCGCGCAGCCGCGCCACCAGGGCCGGTACGGTCTCCTCCGCGAAGTGGAGCGCGTCCTCGCGCAGCGCGTCGGTCTCGGCGCGCTGGTCGGCGAGTCGGCCGCGCAGGCTGCGGATCGCCAGCAGCTGCCAGGCGGTCAGACCCGCGGCGGCGCAGAGCAGTACGGCGGCGGCCCCGCCGCCCCAGGCCAGCGCCGTCCGGGCGGACCGGGGCGCGGCGTACACCGCGAGCAGCCAGGCGGGCGCGGTCACCAGGAGCGCGCACAGCACGGCGAAGGCGGTCCGCGGGCCGGCGCCGGGACGGCCGGCGGCGCGGCGGTCCGCGCGGGAAGGGGCGGCACGCGGGGTGTCCGCACGAGGGGTGTCGGCGCGGGGAGGGGCCGGGTGGGGGGCGCCCGGGCGGCGTAAGGACGACGGGTGGAGGTCCGGGCGGGGCGATGCGTCAGATGTCATTTCTCACAGTCCTCATGGACGCGCGGTCCTCGTGGACAGGTCAGGTCCGGACGGAAAAAACTCTGATCAATACCGCATCAATATAGGCGAGTTGGCCGCAACGCAAGGGGCTCGAGCGGAGAAACGTGCGCCGAACGTGGCGAAGCGGGAGCGGACGGTGAACGCGTCACGCCGAACGCGCCCCCGTGCGCCCTCCGTTCAGCTCTCGGCGCCTTCCCTGTCCTCGTCGCCCTCGTCGTCCTCGCCCTCCACCAGCACCGGCGAACCGTGGTGCGACCACACCTTCCAGCCGCCGTCCGCGTCCCGCCGGAAGACGTTCGTGGCAACCACCAGGCCGCCCACGAGCGGGCCCGCCGAGCCGTCCTCCTCCGCCGGGCCGCCGCTGAGGATGTTCTCCGTGCAGCTGACCAGCGCGGTGTCGCCGAGGACGGCGACCTCCACATCGGTCAGGAAGAACTGGATGTAGTCCGTGTTCGCCATGATCAGCGCGTAGGAGCGCATCACCTCGCCGCGCCCGGTGAGCACCGGCCAGCCCGGGTGGACGACGCTGATCTCGTCCTCCAGCCACAGCTCGGCCAGGGTGTCGAGATCGCCGCGCTCCACCGCGTCGTACAGCGCGGTGTTCGCCGCCTCGACCGCCTCGATGTCCGTCGCGCCGCCGCTCACGCCGCGCCCTCGACGGCACGGGCGACCCGTACCGCGTCGGCGCTCGCGCGGACCTCGTGCACCCGCACCGCCCAGGCGCCCTCGCGGGCCGCCAGCGCCGAGACGGCCGCCGTCGCCGCGTCCCGCTCCCGCGCGGGGGGCGGCGCGGCGGCGCCCGCGCCGGTGAGCACGTGGCCGAGGAACCGCTTGCGGGAGGCCGCCACCAGCACCGGGCGGTCCAGCTCCGTACGCAGCCGGCGCAGCGCGGCCACCAGCGCCAGGTCGTGTTCGGCGCGCTTGGCGAAGCCGAGCCCGGGGTCGATGATGATCCGCTCCGGGGCGACGCCGCCCGAGACGGCGCGGTCCATCGCCCCGCGCAGCTCGCTGATCACCTCGGGGACGACCTCGCCGTACGCCGCGCGGTTGTTCATGTCGATGGACTGCCCGCGCCAGTGCATCACCACGAACGGGACCTCCGCCTCGGCCACCACACGGATCATGTCCGGATCGGCCTGCCCGCCACTGACGTCGTTGACCAGCAGCGCGCCCGCGGCCACCGCCCGCGCCGCCACCGTCGCGCGCATGGTGTCGACACTGACCCGCACGCCGTCCGCCGCCAGGCCGCGCACCACCGGCAGCACCCGGCGCAGCTCCTCGGCCTCGTCCACCCGCGCGGCACCGGGCCGGGTGGACTCGCCGCCGACGTCGACCAGGTCCGCGCCCTGGGCGACCAGGTCCAGCCCGTGCTTGACGGCGGTCTCCGCGTCGAACCAGCGCCCGCCGTCGGAGAAGGAGTCCGGCGTGACGTTGACCACGCCCATGACCGCGCACCGGTCCTGCTCCGGCAGATCGGCCACCCGGCCACGCAAGGTCGTCATGACGTCCAGCCTAAGCGCTCTCCCGCCGGCTCCCACCGGGGAACTTCTCCGGCCCCGGTGCCCCGGTCCCGCCGGTACCAGAAACGCGGAGTGGCGCGGGACGCGGGCGGGTAGGGGCCGTAAACCGCGTGGCGGCGCCCGCCCGGAGCGGGGTGTGCGCCGGCCGCGGGTGGCGGCGCCCTGTGGCGGGGGCACCCGGGGGTGACCCCCACGGGCAGGCGCTGTCAGGGTTCGCAGGTAGATTCGACAGGTCAGCGTGCACCGCACGATCCGCGGCCGGCGGATGGGAACGACCGACGGGAGTGATTCGCGTGGACCGCGTCGCACTGCGCGGACTGAGGGCCCGTGGGTATCACGGAGTCTTCGAGCGGGAACGTGCAGAAGGACAGACCTTCGTCGTCGACCTCGAACTGGGCCTGGACACCCGCGCCGCCGCCGCGGCGGACGACCTCGCCAAGACCGTCCACTACGGCGTCGTGGCCGAGGAGGTCGTGGCCGTCGTCGAGGGTGAGCCCGTCGACCTGATCGAGACGCTCGCCCAGCGCATCGCCGACGCCTGCCTGGCGCACGAGGCGGTCCGCGAGGTCGAGGTCGTCGTCCACAAGCCGGAGGCCCCGGTCACCGTCCCCTTCGACGATGTGACCCTCACTATCAAGCGGAGCCGCGTATGACACCGAACAGCGACCCGACCGTGCAGCCGGTGCCCGCAGCCGTGGTGCGCCAGGTCGACGAGGCGGACGTGACCCTGAGCAATCCGCAGCGGGCGGTGATCGCCCTCGGCAGCAACCTGGGCAACCGCCTGGAGACCCTCCAGAGCGCGGTCGACGCGCTGGCGGACACCCCCGGCCTGCGGGTCAAGGCGGTCTCGCCGGTGTACGAGACGGTGCCCTGGGGCGTGGACCCGGCCGGCCAGCCCGCCTACTTCAACGCGGTGGTGCTGGTCAGGACGACGCTGCCGCCGTCCTCCCTGCTGGAGCGCGCGCACGCGGTCGAGGAGGCGCTGCGGCGCGTACGGGAAGAGGTGTGGGGCCCGCGCACGATCGACGTCGACATCGTGTCGTACCAGGACGTCGTCTCCGACGACCCGGTGCTCACGCTGCCCCACCCGCGTGCGCACGAGCGGGCCTTCGTGCTCGCCCCGTGGCACGACGTGGACCCGGCGGCCGAGGTGCCGGGGCGCGGCGCGGTGGCGCAGCTGCTGAGCGCGCTGGGCCGGGAAGGCGTCACCCCGCGCACCGACCTGGAACTGAGCCTGCCCGACTGACGTTGGTGACCTCGTGAGACAACTGCGAATCAGGACGCTGGCGGGGCTCTTCGCCGTCGCCGCCGTGCTGTCCTGGGCGCTCGCCCGGATGCTGGACGCGCTCGGCTCGCTGCCCAGCGTGCCCGTCGCGGCCCCGATCGTGCTGGCGGCGATCGCCGCCGTGCTGCTCGCGACGGCGCTCTCGCTGCGTTCCCGGCTGCGGGCGCAGCGGGAGCGGCAGCCGGGCGCCAAGGGCGTCGATCCGATGATGGCCGCGCGGGCGGTGGTCTTCGCGCAGGCGAGCGCGCTGGTGGCGGCGCTGGTCTCGGGCATGTACGGCGGCACCGGGGTCTTCCTGCTGCTGACCGAGATCGACCTGCCCGCCCGCGGGGACCAGGCGCTGTACGCGGGGCTCTCGGTGGTGACGGGCGTCGCGGTGATGGCGGCGGCGGTCTTCCTGGAGCGGGTGTGCAGGCTGCCGGAGGACGAGGACGACGACAACCCGGCCGCGGCCGCGGCGTAGGTCCGGTCCGGACCTACGCGGCGCTGAGCGCTCGGACAGTACCGTCCGGGGTATGCCACCTGTCGCCGGGCGCCGTCCGGCGTTATTGTCGGTATTCATGAGCACTGTGGACTCAGCGGCGCACTCGCGCACGAGCACGGACGGCCCGCCGGACCTGGGTGCCGCCGCGCACCCGAGCCGGTCGTTCCAGGAGCGCATCCTGCGCGACCCGGCGGACGACGGCGCGTGGCGCGGACTCCGCAGCTCGTACGCGGAGATGTCCGCCGAGTGGCGCGCCTGGACGAGCGAGCAGCACAACTACGACCTGCCCGTGCGCGCCGGTCTGCGCCGCGTCCGCCCGGTGCCCTGGGCGGTGGAGATCTGCTGCGGCACGGGCGAGGCCACGGCCGGCATCGCCGAGGTGGTGCCGAAGGTCTTCGCCTGCGATCTCAACGTGCCGATGCTGAACCGGCGTACGGGCGAGCCGGCGGCGGGCTGGTTCGCGGCCGACGTGCAGGCGCTGCCGCTCGGCAGCGGCCGGGTCCCGCTGGTGGTGGCGCTCAACGGCGTCTTCAGCCCCGCCGAGCTGGTGCGGGTCATCCGGCCCGGCGGCCAGCTCCTGTGGTGCACCTCGTTCCGCAGCGGTACGCCGCTGTACGTGGCCCCCGAGCAGGTCCACCGCATGCTGGGTGACGGCTGGAGCGCCGAGGGCCAGCACGTCGGGCACGGCGAGTGGACCCTCTTCACGGCTCCGGGCGGCCCCGGCACGGACACTTCGGACACCGCTGAGGGGGCCACCCCCTAGGCTTGCCCCCGTCCGGGCGGCAGGGTGCCGTGCGGTCGAATCCACAGGGGGGCCTGTGCAGGTCGTGCTGATCGCTCCGTTCCTGATGCGCTTCCGGCTCAGCGGCAACACCTTCGGCGGGGCGGTCGGGCGGCGGCTGGAGAGCGCCGTGACCGAGGCGCTGGAGGACTTCTCGGTGCTCGCCTCGGAGCCCGACTCGCCGCTGCTGTTCGACTACCACACCTCGACCGGCGGCTCCCGGCTGAGCGGCAAGAAGACCGTCGGCACCATCGAGCTGGCCGAGGGCGCGGGGCGCGTCTGGGTGCGCTTCGACCCGAGCGGCATCTGCCATCTCATGCAGACCGTCGAGGTTCCCGACAAGGACGAGATGCACCGCCGCGAACGCCGCCTGGTGAGCGCGCTCAACCCGCACGTCGCCCAGTGGGTCGACCGGATCTCGCAGCTGATGCTGGACAGCGGGCTGGTCGACCCGGTGGCCGAGGCCGCCATGCAGCCGGGCATCCTGCTGTGGTGGCACCGCGTCCTGATGAACCCGCCGGACGGCCAGGAACCCGCCGCCACCCGCGTCTACGGCGTGGAGCGGAAGGTACACGACGATGCCTGGCTGCGCTTCGGCGACGGCTTCACGACCCTGGTGGACGTGCCCCGGCACCGGGTCGCGGAGGTGCTGGACGGGGCGATAGCGGCGCAGTGCGAGTGGATCGCGGTGGACGAGGGCAACCGGCTCGTCTCCGCCCGGATGCTCCGCCTCAACGACTCGCGCTGGGAGCGGGTCGGCGACATCGACGAGGAGTTCCGGGTCTCGCTCAAGCTGAGCAAGGACCTCGCGCTGCGCGACATGGTCCGGCTGGAGGAGAGCCGGTACACGGTCAACGGGGGCGCGGTCATCATGGAGGCCGCGATGGAACGCTGGGCGATGGACCGGGAGCGGGCCGCGCTCGAGGTGCAGCTCCAGTCGCTCCGCGACATCCTGGACTTCCACCGCACCATGGCCCAGTCCCGGCGGGACGAGCGGCGCAACCGGCTGTTGTTCGTCTTCACCTCCATCGCGCTCTTCCAGTCGGTGCTGGTGTGGTACGACTTCGCGCACGAGGAGAACAACACGTTGGCGCCGACCGCCCGGCTGACGGTCGACGCGGTGATCGTGCTGCTGACCCTGCTGGTCGTGCTGGGCGGGTTCGTCGCCCGGCGCCGGGAGTGAGCGGGGCCGTGGAGGGAACGGTGTCGTGGGCGAAACGGGCCTTGGAGTGAACCGGTCCGGGCCGGTCCCGGCGCCGGTGACTGGCGGGAACTGATCGGCGCCGTACGGGCGGGCCCGGCCGGGGCGGCGCCGTGCGGAGAGGGGTGGTGAGGGGTGTCGAGGGAGCAAAGGTTGACCTCGCATGGTGTCGCGGACCGGGGTGCACCCGGTAAATTTCAGGCCATGCCACGTGGACGCCATCGCCATTCGCCGTCTCTGCACCGGCTCCTGCCACCGGCAGCCGTCGCGGCCTTCGGGCTGGCCTGCGCGGGCGGCGCCTGGCTCGTGGGCGATCCCGGGCTGGGCGATACGGACACCGTGCTGCTGCGCGGCTTCGCCGCGGCCGCCGCGCTGGCCGGGGTCTCCGGCGCGGTGCTGGCGCGCCGGTGGGACCGCGGGGCGGGGCGCCGGGTGGCTGAGCTGAAGGCGCGTCAGGCAGGAGTCGAATGGCGGGCCGAGGAGCGCCAGGCCGATCTGGAGGGCGATCTCGACGAGGCCCGTACGGTCCGTGCGGGCCTGGAGGCGAAGCTGCGCGACAAGCGCGTCGAGCTGGCCGGCCTGCGCACCGAGCACGCGGCGCTGCTGCGCCGGTACGCCCAGGCCGAGACGGGGCGGGCCAACGCCCTGGAGGGGCGGCGGCAGCTGGAGATAGAGGCCGGATCTCCGGCGCCCGCGCTCACCGTGTCCGCCACGGACCACCGTGCGGCCTCCGGGGCGCCGACGCCGCTGACGTACCTCCAGGCGAGCGAGGCGCTGCGGCACCTGAAGCGGAACGGCGAGCGGCAGCGGGCCCGCGAGGCGGCGCAGGCGGCCGGCCCGGAGGGGGACGCCGCGGAGCCCGCGTCGTCTGCGGAGACCGAACGGCCCGCTGAGCCCGTCGAGCCCGCTGAACTCGCGGAGTCCGGCGCGCCCGCGGAGTCCGGCGGGTCCCCGCGGCAGCCGGAGCGGTCGGGGCAGTCGGAGCGGTCGGCGCGGGCCCGCCCGCAGCCGCGTGCGCTGCCCGCGCCCGTCGCGGGCGCCACGGCCTCGCCGCTCGTCCCGCAGCCCGCCGTCCCCCGCCCGTCCGGGCAGTCCGCCGGGTCGGCGGGCGCCGACGGCTCGGAGACCGGCCAGTTCGACTTCTTCGGCTCGGCGAAGGGCGGCGGTCAGGAGCCCGCCGCCGAGGAGGACGAGCCCGACCCGGCCGCCGTACCCGAGCGGCCCGCCGACGCCGCCGCGGGCAAGGTCATCGACCTGGCCGAGCCCGGGGACGAGGAGCCGGTCGACATCACCGAGCTGCGCAGCGCCCTCTCCTGACCCCCGCCTGCTCACGCGGGGGCCCTGCGGGAGTCACGTGCAGTCGCACGTGGCGCCGCGCGGCCCCGGCCCTGCCCCGCCTCCTCGCACCGGAGCGTGGCGCCGGGCGCGCGCCAGCCGCCGTACGAGCCCCTGGGCGCCCCGCAGGAGGCCGTGCGCCCGCCCGCCGCCCCCCTTGCGCGGCGGCCGGGGAGCACGAATCCGGATGCGGCGGGACTCCAGGTGCGCCTCGCGCAACTCCCGGACGGTCCGCCAGTCGTGGGTGCCGGGGGCGGGCGGGAGCGGGGTCTCGTGCCGGGCGGAGCGGTACAGGTCGATCGCGTACTGCGCGGTGATGCTCACGGTGTCCTCCACGGGCCCGGAGCGGCTCGCTCCGGAGTTGCGCCGCCGGTCCGCCCGGCGGGCTGTGCACCTACCGTGCGGCGGGCCCGGCGGCCTCGTCGCGCCGATTGACGGAGGCAGTCAAACGGGTCCGCGGCCCGGGCACCCGGGAGGCATCATGGCGGCATGAGCATGGACATCGAGATCGCCGGGCTGCCGCTGGAGCGGGTCGTCTTCGCCCCGGCGCCGCTGGCCGAGCTGGGCAGCGCCCTGCACGTTCTCGAGGAGCCGGGCCACCACCCCGGCCTGCACGGGTGGGTCACCGCGACCGCCGCCGGGCTCAAGCCGGACCTGGCCGACCGGCTGCACGAGGCGCACTTCCTGTGGAGCCCGGGATTCTCCGACATCCTGATGACCTTCGCCGCGATGCCGGGCCGCGACGGCCGGCCCGGCGCCACCCTCACCGAGGAACTCGACATCCTGGACCAGCTGGACGACGAGCGCTTCGTCGCCTCCGCGCTGGAGTTCACCTGCTCCGCGACATACAACACCGGCGGCCCCTCCCCGCTGGTCGACCGGTTCGGCCGGGAGCGGGCCCTGGAGATGGCGGCGGCCCGCGGCCCGCGCCAAGAGGACTTCACCCGTCGCCTGCTGGCCGACCCGCCCGTCGTACGCGCCTGGCTGCGGCGCCTCCTGGAGGACTGCGAGCAGGCGTTCTTCGCGGACACCTGGCACCGCCTGCGCGTCCAGCTGGCCGCCGACGCCCGGCACAAGACGGATCTGCTGCGCCACCGGGGGCTCGCGGAGACGATCGCCGCCGTCTCGCCGGCGCTCAGCCTGACCGCCGAGGGGCGGCTGAGCATCGACAAGCTGGCCGAGGGGCTGACCACCGCGCTGGACCCGGCCGTCGGGCCGGGGATCACCTTCGTGCCGACGACGATGGGCTGGCCGCATCTGCTGGTGCTGAACGCGCCGGGCTGGCGGCCCGTCGTGCAGTACCCGGTGGCCGCCCCGGAGCTGCCGCGGGCCGCGTCCGTGCAGCTGGTGCAGCGGCGGCTGGAGGCGCTGGCGCACCCCCGGCGGATGCAGCTGGCCCGCTACCTGGCGCGCGCGCCGTACACCACGAGCGAGCTGGTGGAGGTCGTCGGGATGAGCGCGCCGGAGGTCTCCCGGCACCTGTCGACGATGAAGAAGGCCGGGCTGCTCACCACCCGTCGCCGGGGCCGGTACGTGCTGCACCAGCTGGACCTGACGGTGGCCGCGCGCCTCGGCGGCGACTTCCTGGAGGGCATCCTCCGCTAGGCCGGGCCCGGCACAGGGGCGCCTGGCCAGGGGCGTGCTTGCGGCGGCCGGTCAGCGTCCTCCGGCCTGCACCAGCCCCGTCTCGTACGCGAGGACCACGGCCTGCACCCGGTCCCGCAGCTCCAGCTTGGTCAGTATGCGGCCCACGTGCGTCTTGACCGTCGCTTCGGAGAGGACCAGCTGCTTGGCTATCTCCCCGTTCGAGAGGCCCTGGGCGATGAGCCCGAGGACCTCCCGTTCGCGGGTGGTGAGCCGCTCCAGGCCGCGGGCCAGGGGCTCGGGCACGGTGGCGGGCAGCACCGTGGAGAAGCGGTCGATCAGCCGCCGGGTGGTGCTCGGCGCGACCACCGCGTCCCCGCTGTGCACGGCGCGGATCGCGTTGAGCAGCTCGGCGGGCGGCACGTCCTTGAGCATGAAGCCGCTGGCCCCGGCCTTGAGCGCGGTGAACGCGTACTCGTCGAGGTCGAAGGTGGTGAGGATGAGCACCTTGGGCTGGTGCGTGACGCCCCGGCCGCCCTCGCAGATGCGCCGGGTCGCCTCCACCCCGTCCAGATGCGGCATCCGCACGTCCATCAGGATCACGTCCACGGCCGTGGACCGCAGCACCTCCAGGGCCTGCACGCCGTCTCCGGCCTCGGCGACGACCTCCATGTCCGGCTGCGCGGCGAGCACCATGCGGAAGCCGGTGCGCAGCAGCGCCTGGTCGTCGACGAGCATTACGCGGATCGCCATGCGGGTGTCCCTCGTTCTCTGTGCGCGGACGGGTGGGGTGTGGCGCGGGTGCGGGGGTCAGTGCGCGCTCTTGAGCGGCAGTACCGCGCTGATCCGGAAGCCGCCGCCCGGCCGGGGCCCGGCCTCCAGGTTCCCGCCGACCATACCGACCCGCTCCCGCATGCCGATGAGCCCGTGCCCGAGGCCGTCCGAGCCGCCGTCCTCGTACAGGTCGCGCTGCGAACCGCGTCCGTCGTCCTCGGCGAGGAGCGCGAGTTCGCAGTCGCCGTAGGTGAGGCGTACGTGCGCGCCGACGTCGGGGCCGCCGTGCTTGCGGGTGTTGGTCAGCGCCTCCTGGACGATGCGGTACGCGGTCAGCTCGACGCTGCTGGGCAGCGGGCGCGGGGTGCCCTGGATCTTGAAGTTCACGGCCAGCCCGGCGCCGCGCACCTGGTCGACGAGGTCCGCGAGCTGCTCGACGCCCGGCTGCGGCACGTACTCGCCGCCGTCCTTGGCCGGCTCGCCGGTGCGCAGCACCCCGAGCAGGCGGCGCATCTCGGCGAGCGCCTGGCGGCCGGTGCCCGAGATGGTCTCCAGCGCCTGCCGCGCCTGGCCGGGCGCGGAGTCCAGCACGTACGCGGCGCCGTCCGCCTGGACGACCATGACCGAGACGTTGTGCGCGACGACGTCGTGCAGCTCGCGCGCTATCCGGGCGCGCTCGGCGGCGACCGCGACCTTGGCCTGTGCCTCCCGCTCCCGCTCCAGCCGGGCGGCCCGCTCCTCCAGCTGGTGGTAGTAGGCGCGGCGGGTGCGCAGCGAATCGCCCAGGACCCAGGCCAGCAGGAAGGCGGCGGTGAGCAGGAGGCAGCTGAAGACGGCCTCGGTGGTGCTCTGATCCGTGTCCGCGGCGGGCCAGCGCAGGGTGGCCGCGCTGGGCGCGACACAGGCGCTCACGAGGGCGAACCGGGAGGCCCACTGGACGGAACCGCAGGCCACCGTGTAGATGATCACGAGGAAGGCGAAGTTCCCCGTGTTCACCTGCACGTCCAGCACCAGCTGGGCGAAGCCCGTACCGGCGGCCAGCAGCAGCATCCGCTCGGGGGCCCGCCGGCGCAGCGCCACGACGGTGCTCAGTGCCACGGCGATGGGGACGGCCGCGATCTGCTGGCGCGGCTCGGTCATGGAGCCCTCGAACCGCGTCTCGACGCTGGCGATGATCCACACCGCGGACGTCAGCAGCAGCAGGACAGCCCAGAAGCCGTCCACCCCGGTCGGGTGCCTGCGGATGAAGTCGTAGATACGGTGCACGTAACCCAGCGTATGTAGGCCGGAGGCGCGGACGGGTCAGCCCGACGGCCGATCCGTCGCACGTCCGCATACTCCGCAAGGTGGAGGCCGCACCGCGGTTCGCGGGGGGACCCGTACCGTATCGGGGTGAGCGGGCAGGGCGGTGACGGCGGAGGCGGCTGGCGTACGGCGATGGAGCGGGCGCTGTACGGCCCCGGCGGTTTCTTCGTACGGGAGGAGCCGGGCGCGCACTTCCGTACGTCCGTGCACGCCTCGCCGCTCTTCGCGCGGGCCGTGGCCGGGCTGCTGGCCCGGGTGGACGCGGCGCTGGGGCACCCGGCCGAGCTGACGCTGCTGGATGTGGGCGCGGGGCGGGGGGAACTGCTGCGCGGCGTGCTGAGCGAGCTGGGTGAGTCGGACGCGGGGCCGGCCGGCCGGCTGCGGGCGGTCGGCGTCGAGCGGGCGCCTCGCCCCGCCGGGCTGGACGCCCGGATCGGCTGGCGGGACTCGCTGCCGCCGCCGGGCTCGGTGATCGGGCTCGTGTTCGCCAACGAGTGGCTCGACAACGTGCCGCTGGACATCGCGGAGACGGACGCGCGGGGAGTGCGCCGCTATGTCCAGGTGGACGCCGCCGGGGCGGAGACCCTGGGCGAGCCGGTCACCGGGGCGGACGCCGAGTGGCTGGCCCGCTGGTGGCCGCCCGCCGCGGACGGCGCCGGGGCCCGGGCGGGTGATCCAGCCGGTGATCCAGTGGGTGACCCCGCCGATGGCCCCGGGCTGCGGGCGGAGATCGGCCGCCCGCGCGACGCGGCCTGGGCCGCGGCCGTCGCGACGCTGGACGCCGGGCTGGCCGTCGCCGTCGACTACGGGCACACCCGCGCGCACCGCCCGCCCTTCGGCACCCTCACCGGCTTCCTCGACGGCCGCGAGGTGCGGCCCGTCCCGGACGGCGGGCGTGACCTCACCGCGCACGTGGCGCTGGACGCCTGCGCCGCCGCCGCGGGCGGCGGCGCCCTGCACCCGCAGCGCGCGGCCCTGCGCGCCCTCGGCGTGCACGGCGGCAGACCGCCGCTGGCGCTGGCCTCCACCGACCCGGCGGGCTACGTACGTGCCCTGGGCGCGGCGGGCGAGGCCGCCGAACTGACCGACCCGCACGGCCTGGGCGCCTTCACCTGGCTGGTGTGCCCGGCGGGCGTACGGGACCCTTTCGGGTGACGCGGTCCGGGCCCGCCGCCCGTAGGCTGGAGGGGACGAGACCCGAGGAGAGAGGTGTCGCCATGCCCGTGTTGTCCAACCGGTACGCCCTGATGCGCACCTTTGCGGAAGAGATGTCCGATCGGCCCGAGCCCTGGGCCGTGGAGATCTCGGGAGACGAGATCATCGTCATGATGAGCCCGGCCAAACGCCACGAATTCATCGTGGCACTCACGGCCCGCCAGCTGAACCGTCAGCTGGACGGCATCGACCCCACTCTCGTCGCTCACGGCGGTGCGGAGATCGAAGACCCCTCGGCAGGGGTGATGCGCAGGCCGGATTTGCTGGTGCTCCCGCTGGACGTACTGGACGAGCAGGGCGACTACGTGGACCCCAAGGAGGTCCGGGTCGCCATGGAGGTCGTCTCCAAGTCCAACCCGGAGAACGACTACACGGGCAAGATGCGCGACTATCCGAGGATCGGCATCCCGTGCTACGTCATCGTCGACCCCCGCCTCGGCAACGGCGTGGTGCTCTCGGAGATCGGCCCCGGCGCGGACGGCCCGGCGTACCAGCACCGGGAGGCGTTCACCTTCGGTGACACGGTCAGGGTCGGCGAGTGGACCATAGACACCTCGCAGTTCCCCCTCTACTGAGCCCGCCGCTACTGAACCCCGCCGCGCCCCAGTCGGCACCGCCCCACCGCGTCACCTCGTGAGCCACCGGTCCGGTCCTGCCTCGCGGCGGCTCGTACGGGAGCGTTCCGCCTGCGCGGCGACCAGTGCCCGTGCCTCGTCCTCGTCCCGCAGCCGTGCCCGCACCCAGCCGTTCGCGCCGTGGTCGACGGTGACGTTCGCCAGCCGCAGCCGCCGCGCCCACGGCCCCTGTCCGAGCCGGACGCTCTGCACCTTCGCGTGCGGCACCAACTCCGTGCTGCGCCGCAGCAGCCCGTGCCGGCAGACGAAGACGGCGTCCGTCACGCCGTGCGCGTAGCCGCGCCTGCGCACGGGGGCGCACCAGCGCGACCGGCGGGGCGGCGCGGTGGCGCTGCGTGCCGCGGCGGCGAGGTCGACCCCGGGCAGCACCCGGGCCAGGACGCGCGCCGCGTCCCGGTGCGTGGCGACGGGCAGCAGCACCCCGCCGCCTTTGCCCTTGGTGGTGCCCGCGATCTCCAGCTCCACCCGCACCCAGCCGCGCCGCCGCCACAGCAGCGGCTCGCTGATCCGCACGTACTGCACCCGCCCCGGCGGTACGGTCGCGTGCTCGCGGTCCAGCAGGCCGTGGTCGATGCGTACGCCGTCCGGGGACTCGGCCACCGTCCAGTCGTACTCGGTCAGGAAGCGCCCCAGGGTGCTCGCCCATACCCCGCCCAGCAGCGGCAGCGAGACGGCCAGGGTGGGCCACAGGCTGTCGGTGACCAGGTAGAGCACCAGCGGCAGGACCAGTGCGGCAGCCAGGGCCACCCAGGCGCTGCTGAGCAGCAGCATCCCGGCGATCAGCGTGCGCGAGCGCACCCGCAGCAGCTCGTGGGAGGGCGCCTCGCCCGCTTCCGGCGCGGCGTCGGGGGCCATGCCCGCGGCCCGTGCGAGCAGTTCGGCGCGGAGCGCGACGGCGTCCCGTTCGCCCAGGAAGGCCAGCTCGTCCTTGGCCTCGGTGCCGACGACGTCCAGCTTCAGTTTGGCGACCTGCGCGATGCGGGCGAGCAGCGGGCGGCTCACGTCCACGGCCTGGATGCGGTCCAGCCGGATGTGCGCCACGCGCCGGAAGACGAGGCCGGTGCGGATGCGCAGCTCGGCGTCGGTGACGGCGTAGCTGGTGAACCACCAGGAGAGGAAGCCGTACGCGGCGGCGGCCGGCAGCAGCACGGCGAAGCCCAGGAGCAGCCAGCCCAGGGTCAGTTCGTCGAACCACTGGCGGGTCCGCTCGAAGTCCTGCACGGCGAAGACGGTCAGACCGGCGACCGGTGCCCAGGCGCGCCGCCAGGGGGTGATCGGGTGCAGCCGGGTGCCCTCGGGGCGCCGGGGGGACGGGGGCCGCGCCGTCGTCCGCGCGCCGCCGCCCGGCTCGTCCGCCGCGCCCTCGCCGTGCGCCCCGCCCGCCCCGTCCCGCGACCCGGCGCTCACAGACCCGCCGAGCGGGCTTCGCCCAGTTCGGTCAGGCGGTCGCGCAGCCGCTCCGCCTCGGCCGGTGCCAGGCCGGGGATCGTGGCGTCCGAGGTGGCGGCGGCGGTGTGCAGCTGGAGCCGGGCCAGCCCGTACCGCCGCTCCAGCGGACCGGAGGTGACCTCGACCAGCTGCATCCGCCCGTACGGCACCACGGTCATCTCCCGCCACAGCACCCCGTGGGCGACCAGCAGGTCGTCGGCGCGCTCCGCGTACCGCCACGAGCGCCAGTTGCGCGCCAGCGCCCCCCAGCCCCACCCGGCGCCCGCGAGCGGCACCAGTGCGCCGAGGGACCACGCGGACCAGGCCGCGCCCGTCAGCAGCCAGGTCAGCACCCAGATCACGGCCGCCAGCGGCAGCAGGGTGCCCAGCAGCACGAGCCGCCGGAGGCGCAGCAGTGCGCCTTCCACACGGTGCCAGCGCTCGGTGGCGGGGGCGTCCCCGCCGGTGGCCGTCGTCATGCCGTCAGCGTATGCGTGCGCGGTGACGGTCCGTATCCGACCGCAGGATGACGCGGCGGCCGGAGCGGCCGGACCCCGAGCTGTCAGACTGGGCCCATGACGGAGACGACGGTCGGCATCGGAGGTGCCGCGGAGAGCACGGACATGGTGCTCAACATCGGCCCCCAGCACCCCTCGACGCACGGCGTGCTGCGGCTGCGGCTGGTCCTCGACGGCGAGCGGATCACGTCCGCCGAGCCGGTGGTCGGCTACATGCACCGCGGTGCCGAGAAGCTGTTCGAGGCGCGCGACTACCGCCAGATCATCGTGCTGGCCAACCGCCACGACTGGCTCTCCGCGTTCTCCAACGAACTGGGCGTCGTGCTGGCGGTGGAGCGGATGCTCGGCATGGAGGTGCCCGAGCGCGCCGTGTGGACGCGCACCCTGCTCGCCGAGCTGAACCGGGTGCTGAACCACATGATGTTCCTCGGCTCCTATCCGCTGGAGCTGGGCGGCATCACCCCCGTCTTCCACTCCTTCCGCGAGCGTGAGGAACTCCAGAACGTCATGGAGGAGGTCTCCGGCGGGCGCATGCACTACATGTTCAACCGCGTCGGCGGCCTCAAGGAGGACCTCCCCGCGGGCTGGGCGGGCAGGGCCCGGCAGGCGGTGGCCGCCGTCCGCTCCCGGATGGACGTCTACGACCGGCTCGTCCTGGGCAACGAGATCTTCCGCGGGCGCACCCGCGGCGTCGGCGTCCTCGCCCCGGCGACCGTGCACGCGTACGGCGTGAGCGGGCCGATCGCCCGCGCCTCCGGCGTCGACTTCGACCTGCGGCGCGACGAGCCGTACCTGGCGTACGGGGACCTCCAGGACACGCTGCGGGTGGTCACCCGCGAGGCGGGCGACTGCCTGGCCCGCTTCGAGGTGCTGCTCGGGCAGGCGCACAACTCGCTCGACCTGGCCGACGCCTGCCTCGACCGCCTCGCCGAACTGCCCCCCGGCCCGGTCAACCAGCGGCTGCCCAAGGTGCTCAAGGCCCCCGAGGGCGCCACGTACGCCTGGACGGAGAACCCGCTCGGGCTCAACGGCTACTACCTCGTCTCCAAGGGCGAGAAGACGCCGCACCGGCTCAAGCTCCGCTCGGCCTCGTTCAACAACATCCAGGCGCTGGTGGAGCTGCTGCCCGGCACCCTGGTGGCGGACATGGTGGCGATCCTGGGCTCGTTCTTCTTCGTCGTCGGCGACATCGACAAGTAGCGGTCCGGCCGCCCGGCGCCGGGGCCGCTTCGCCCGGCGGGTCCGTGCCGCGCTCACGTAGCATGGCGGGGCATCGTCCGGTACCCAGCGCGGACCGGAACGGAAGACGGAAGGTCACCACTCCGTGGACGCACAGCAGCACCCCGGCCCCGCCGTACGCGCCGAGGACCGTCCGGCCCGGCTCAGCGTCGGCGTCGTCGGCACCGGCCGGGTCGGCAGCACCCTTGCCGCCGCGCTGCGGCTGGCCGGGCACCGTCCGGTCGCCGCCTCCGGCGTCTCCGAACCCTCCCGCGCCAGGGCGGCGGCGCTGCTGCCCGGCGTCCCGCTGGTCGACCCGGCCGAGGTGCTCGCGCGGGCCGAACTGGTGCTGCTGACCGTCCCCGACGACGCGCTGCCCGGCCTGGTCGCGGGCCTCGCCGAGACCGGCGCCGTGCGGCCGGGGCAGCTCCTCGTGCACACCTCCGGGCGGTACGGGGCGGCGGTGCTGGAGCCCGCCGTGCGCGCGGGCGCGCTGCCGCTCGCGCTGCACCCGGCGATGACCTTCACCGGCACCGCGGTGGACGTGGAGCGGCTCGCGGGCTGCTCGTTCGGGGTCACCGCGCCGGAGCAGCTGCGACTGGCCGCCGAGGCGCTCGTCATCGAGATGGGCGGCGAGCCCGAGTGGATCGAGGAGGAGTCCCGCGCGCTCTACCACGCGGCCCTGGCACTCGGCGCGAACCACCTGGTCACCCTCGTCGCGCAGGCGGCGGAGCTGCTGCGGACCGCTGGCGTGGCCGCCCCGGCCCGGATGCTCGGGCCGCTGCTCGGCGCCGCCCTGGACAACGCGCTGCGCTCCGGCGACGCGGCGCTGACCGGGCCGGTGGCGCGCGGCGACGCGGGCACGGTCGCCGCGCACATCGCCGAGCTGCGTACGCATGCGCCGCAGGCCGTCGCCGGGTACCTGGCGATGGCGCGTACGACGGCGGACCGCGCGCTGGCGCACGGACTGCTCCGGCCGGAGCTGGCGGAGGACCTGCTCGAGGTGCTCTCGGCGCCGCGGGGCGGCGGCGCCTCGGACGGGCCGGAGGGTCCGGGGGCGCCGGAGGACGACGGGCGAGGAGGCGAGCAGGGGTGACCGGCAGTACGCGTGAGGGCGACGGCGGCGGCATACCGCGCGTGGTCCGGACGGCCGCCGAGCTGTCCGCGCCGACCGGCCCCGCGCCGACCGGCCCCGCCCCCCGAGCCGTCGTGATGACCATGGGCGCGCTGCACGACGGCCACGCCGCCCTGATCCGAGCCGCCCGCGCCCGGGTCGGCCCGCACGGGGAGGTGGTCGTGACGGTCTTCGTCAACCCGCTCCAGTTCGGCGCGGGCGAGGACCTGGACCGCTACCCCCGTACGCTCGACGCCGACCTGCGCGTCGCGGCCGAGGCGGGCGCCGACACGGTCTTCGCGCCCTCCGCCGAGGAGGTCTACCCCGGTGGCGAGCCCCAGGTACGCATCGCGGCGGGCCCGATGGGCGGGCGGCTGGAGGGCGCGTCCCGGCCCGGCCACTTCGACGGCATGCTCACGGTGGTGGCCAAGCTGCTCCACCTCACCCGTCCCGCGCTCTCCTTCTACGGCCGCAAGGACGCCCAGCAGCTCGCCCTGATCCGGCGGATGGTGCGCGACCTGAACTTCCCCGTCGAGATCGTCGGCGTCCCCACCGTGCGGGAGCCGGACGGCCTCGCCCTCTCCAGCCGCAACCGCTACCTCTCCGCGCCGGAACGGCACACCGCGCTGGCCCTCTCCCGCGCCCTGTCCGCCGCGCGGACAGCGGCCGACGGCCCCGGGGGAGCGGCGGCCGTGCACGCGGCGGCGCGGTCGGTGCTGGCGGCGGGGGCCGCCGCCGAGCCGCCGCTCGCGCTGGACTACCTGGCGCTCGTCGACCCGGCGGACTTCACGGCCGTCCCGGACGGCTTCACCGGCGAGGCGCTGCTCGCGGTGGCCGCGCGGGTGGGCGCCACCCGGCTGATCGACAACACCTCCGTCGTGCTGACGGACGCGCCCGCCGCCGCGCCCGCGCGCCCGACCGGGGCCCGCTGATGACGGCGCGCACCGTACGGCGCCGCCGCACGATCCGTGGCGGAGCGTTTCTGCACACCCTGTGGACAGCCCCCGCGCGCACCTTCGCGCGCACCCCTGCCCGCACCCCCGTCCGCCCCGCCGACCCAGGAGGCGCCGTATGCCCCGTGTGACCACCCTGCCCGCGCCCGCGCCGGGCTGGACGCTGGAGGCGGACGTCGTCGTGGTCGGCTCGGGCGTCGCCGGGCTCACCACCGCGCTGCGCTGCGCGGCGGCCGGGCGCCGTACCGTCGTGGTGACCAAGGCGCGGCTCGACGACGGCTCCACCCGCTGGGCGCAGGGCGGCATCGCCGCCGCGCTGGGCGAGGGCGACACCCCGGCGCAGCACGAGGCGGACACCCTGGTCGCGGGCGTCGGCCTGTGCGCGCCGGACGCCGTGCGCACGCTCGTCACCGAAGGCCCGGACGCCGTACGCAGGCTGATCGCCAGCGGCGCGCGGTTCGACACCTCCCCCGGCACGGGCGCGGTCGCGCTCACCCGCGAGGGCGGCCACCATCGTCGCCGCATCGCCCACGCGGGCGGCGACGCGACGGGCGCGGAGATATCCCGCGCGCTGGTCGCGGCCGTACGGGAGGCGGGCCGGGGCGCGGCGCCGGGCCGACCCCTGCGCACGGTGGAGAACGCGCTCGTCCTCGACCTGCTGACCACCGCCGACGGGCGTACCGCCGGCGTCACCCTGCACGTCATGGGCGAGGGCCAGCACGACGGCGTCGGCGCCGTGCACGCGCCGGCCGTCGTGCTGGCGACCGGGGGCATGGGCCAGGTCTTCTCCGCGACGACCAATCCGCCCGTCTCCACCGGGGACGGCGTGGCGCTGGCGCTGCGCGCGGGGGCGGAGGTGAGCGACCTGGAGTTCGTGCAGTTCCATCCCACGGTGCTCTTCCTGGGCCGGGACGCGGAGGGCCAGCAGCCGCTCATCTCCGAGGCCGTACGCGGCGAGGGCGCGCACCTGGTCGACGCGGCCGGGGTGCGCTTCATGGCCGGTGCGCACGAGCTGGCCGAGCTGGCGCCGCGCGACATCGTCGCCAAGGCGATCACGCGGCGGATGCGCGAGCAGGGCACCGAGCACATGTACCTGGACGCCCGGCACTTCGGCGCCCGGATGTGGGAGCAGCGCTTCCCCACCATCCTGGCCGCCTGCCGCGCGCACGGCATCGACCCCGTCACCGAGCCGGTTCCCGTCGCACCGGCGGCGCACTACGCCTCCGGCGGCGTCCGCACCGACCTGCGCGGACGGACCACGGTGCCCGGCCTGTACGCCTGCGGGGAGACCGCCTGTACCGGGGTGCACGGGGCGAACCGGCTGGCCTCCAACTCCCTGCTGGAGGGCCTGGTCTTCGCCGAGCGCATCGCGGCGGACATCGCGGCGGGCCCGGCCGCCCCGGCCGTACCGGAACCGGCCGCCGAGCCCGCGCCCGCCACCGCGCTCCTGCCGCCCGCCGCCCGCCCCGCGCTCCAGCGGATCATGACCCGCGGCGCGGGCGTGCTCCGCTCCGCGGAGAGCCTCGCCCAGGCCGCCGCCCAGCTCGCCGCCCTGCACGCGGACGCCGAGGACAAGCCCGCCGAGCCGGGCGTGGACACCTGGGAGACGGCCAACCTCCAACTGGTGGCACGGGTGCTGACGGCCGCCGCCGTCCGCCGCACCGAGACCCGCGGCTGCCACTGGCGCGAGGACCACCCGGAGCCGGACGACGCCGCCTGGCAGCGCCATCTGGTCATCACGCTGCGCCCCGACCGGCGGAGCCCTACGCTCGACACCCTGGCCTTCCGCACCACCGAGACCACCGCGTTCCCACCCGTCAGCCCCGCCGGCCCTGTCACCCCCGCCGGCCCTGTCACCCCCGCCAGCCCCGTCGCCCCTGCCAAGGAGCAGTCTTGACCAGCCCCCTCCCCGATGAAGAGCACCGTCCGCGACCGGTGGACGTGCCCCTGCTCCAGATCGGCGGCGAGGCGGCCGGGTCCGCCGAGCCCGCGCCCGGCGGCTGCGGGGACGGCTGCGGCTGCGGTCCCGACCCGCTGGACTGCGGCCTCGACGCCGGACTGGCCGCACTGCTCCAGGAGGCCGGGCTCGACCCCGTCCAGGTCGAGGACATCGCGCACCTCGCCATCGAGGAGGACCTCGACCACGGCGTGGACGTGACCACCATGGCGACCGTCCCCGAGAAGGCGCGCGCCACCGGCGACTTCACCGCCCGCCAGGCGGGCACCGTCGCCGGGCTGCGGATCGCCGAGGCGGTCCTCTCGGTCGTGTGCTCCGACGAGTTCGAGGTCGAGCGGCACGCCGAGGACGGCGACCGGGTGGAACCGGGGGCGCGCCTGCTGACCGTGCGCGCCCGTACCCGCGACCTGCTGACGGCCGAGCGCAGCGCGCTGAACCTGCTCTGCCGCCTCTCCGGCATCGCCACCGCCACCCGCGCCTGGACGGACGCCCTCGCCGGTACGGGCGCCCGCGTCCGCGACACCCGCAAGACCACGCCGGGGCTGCGCGCCTTGGAGAAGTACGCCGTCCGCTGCGGCGGCGGCGTCAACCACCGCTTCGCGCTCTCGGACGCGGCGCTCGTCAAGGACAACCACGTGATCGCCGCGGGCGGCGTGGCGGAGGCGTTCCAGCAGGTGCGCGACGCGCTGCGGGACCTGGGCGCCGACCTGCCGATCGAGGTGGAGGTCGACCGGCTGGACCAGATCGAGCCCGTCCTCGAGGAGGGCGCCGAGCTGCTGCTGCTCGACAACTTCTCCCCGGAGCAGACGGCCGAGGCGGTCGCGCTCGTCGCGGGCCGCGCACGGCTGGAGTCCTCCGGCCGCCTCACCCTCGACAACGCCCGCGCGTACGCGCAGACCGGCGTCGACTACCTGGCCGTCGGCGCGCTCACCCACTCCGCCCCGATCCTCGACATCGGCCTCGACCTGCGGGAAGACGAATCGGCCGGCTCCCCCCAGGCCCCGCGCGACGGCGAGGTCCGCTGAGATGCTGCTGACCATCGACGTCGGGAACACCCACACCGTGCTCGGCCTCTTCGACGGGGACGAGATCGTCGAGCACTGGCGCATCTCCACCGACGCCCGCCGCACCGCCGACGAACTGGCCGTCCTCCTCCAGGGCCTGATGGGCATGCACCCGCTGCTCGGCGAGGAGTTGGGCGACAACATCGAGGGCATCGCCATCTGTTCGACGGTGCCGTCCGTCCTGCACGAGCTGCGCGAGGTCACCCGGCGCTACTACGGCGACATCCCGGCCGTACTGGTGGAGCCGGGGGTGAAGACCGGCGTGCCGATCCTGATGGACAACCCGAAGGAGGTCGGCGCCGACCGGATCATCAACGCGCTGGCAGCCGTCGAGCTGTACGGCGGCCCGTGCGTCGTCGTCGACTTCGGCACCGCCACCACCTTCGACGCGGTCTCCGCACGCGGTGAGTACGTCGGCGGCGTCATCGCCCCCGGCATCGAGATCTCGGTGGAGGCCCTCGGCGTCAAGGGCGCGCAGCTGCGTAAGATCGAGCTGGCCCGGCCGCGCAGCGTCATCGGCAAGAACACCGTGGAGGCCATGCAGTCCGGCATCCTCTACGGCTTCGCGGGCCAGGTCGACGGGGTGGTCCGCCGCATGTCGGTCGAACTGGCCGACGAGCCGGACGACGTCACCGTCATCGCGACCGGCGGCCTCGCCCCGATGGTCCTCGGCGAGTCCCCGGTCATCGACGAACACGAGCCCTGGCTCACGCTGATCGGCCTGCGCCTGGTCTACGAGCGGAACGTCTCCAGGAGCTGACGTGCCAGGTACCGGTGCCCGTCCCGGCCGCCTCCGTCACCGGGTCCTGTACGCGGTCCGGCGCCGCGCCGCACGGCTCGCCGTCGCGGCGCTGCTGGTGCCGGCGGCAGTGCTGGCGGGCATGCTGCCGATACCGGGCGGCCCGGCGCAGCCCGCGGCGGCGGCCCCCGGCCCGGACGGGGGCCTCGGCGTCCGGGTGACGCCGGACTACTACCTCTTCCCGCCCGGCGAGGGCGGCGGCACCAAGTTCTCCCTCGACGTCACCGCGCGCCACGCCGAGGACGTCGTACTCACCATCGACGCGACCGAACTGCGCGGCATCGGCAGCCTCCGCGCGGACGACTGCGAGGAGGACGCGGACACCGCGTACGTCTTCCGCTGCACGCTGGGCACGGTCACGACCGCCGAAACCGTGTACGCCCTCGCGGTCGGCCCGGCCAAGGGCGCCGCGCAGGGCGCGCACGGCACCCTGCGCTACACCGTGCGAGCGGCGGGCACCGCGCCGGTCACCGCAACCTCCGAGATGTGGCTCGGCTTCGGTGCCACCGACCTGCCGGTCCGCACCGAGCCGCCCCTGCGGGGCACCGCCGCCGGAGCGACGGTCTCGTACACGCCCGCCGTCGCCAACCGCGGTAAGTTCGCGCCGAAGCGCTTCGGCATCAGCGTCGTCGCAGGAGACGGGCTCGAACTGCCCGCGCGGCACAGCAACTGCCGCTACGCGCCGGGTCCTTCGGGGATGGCGCAGGGGTACTGCCTCTTCGACGCCGCGGACCCCGGCGTGCCGGAACTGCGGCCCGGCACGGCGTACGAGGTCTCGGAGCCGTTCCGCGCCACCGTTTCCGACAGCGTGATGGCCACGAAGATCTCCGCCGACGCCTGGCTGCCCGGCGACAACGCGCCGTGGGCCGGAACGGGCACCGCCCGGGAGGCGTACACCGTCACCGGCTCCGGCCCGCCGCTGACCCTGAAGCGGGTGGCGGACCGGGGCTTCACCCGGTTCGGGTCGTCCGGCCTGCGGATCACCACCACCACCCGGGCGGACCTGAGCGCGGTCGCCGAACCGCTGACCGGCCGGGTGGGGGACGTGGTGGCGGTCGAGCTGGGCGCCCGCAACGCGGGCCCGGGCGACGTCGCCCCGCCGAGCCGGGCGGACGGCGAGGCGCCGCGGCGGCTCCGCTACGAGATCACCCCGCCGGAGGGCACCACCCTGGTCCCGGACACCTCGACGCAGGACTCCGGCCAGGCGCCCTGGCCCTGCACGCCGCGGAAGCCGGGCGCGCCCAGCTACCACTGCCGGCTCGCGGCGAGCTTCCCGGCGGGCCAGGCCCGGCAGGCGGTGTTCCACTTCCGCATCGACCGCGACGTCCCGGGCGCGGAGGGCCGGATACGGCTGCGGGGCGGCGGCCCTGACGACCGCCCGGAGTTCGACCCGGACGGCGCGAACGACTCGGTGCCGCTGCCCGTCCGCGTCACCGGAACGGGCGGCACCGCGCGGCCCGAGGGCTACCGGGAGCCGCCGGACGCGGGCGGTGCGACCGCCTCCGGCGACCGGAGCGGGGACGCGGGGGAGGCCAGGGACGCCGCAGGAGGCGGCGGCGCGGGCGGGCTGCCGGGCGCGGCGGCCTGGGCGCTGCTGGGCGGCACGGGGCTGCTCGTGCTCTTCGGCGCGGCCCGCTTCGGCCGGCCGGCCCGCCTGCGCGCGGCCCGCCACGCCATAGGCAGGTTCATAAGGCGACTTAGCGGCCAAAACACCTAAAGTCACCTCATGCCCACGCCATACGGTTCCCGAGGCGGCATGGCGTTCAGCGCGGACGAGCTGCGTGTGCTCCGAGGCGCTCTCGCCGTCGCCCTCCAGCCCGCACCGGTCCCCGACCCCGACACCGGGGCCTACCGCCAGCTCGCCGAGGCCCTGGACGAAGCCGTCCGCGAAGGGAGCAGACTCCGTTCCTTCCTGCTGGCCGATCTCGCCCGGGACCGCGCGGCACTGCCCGGCTCCGCGGCGGGATACCTCGAACAGCTCGAGGACGCGCTCGCCGCGGGCTACCTGCCCCGCCCCGACGACCTGGCCGCGCTCCGGCTGCTGTGCGCCGACCCGGCGGGTCCGGCGGAGGCCGCCCGCCGTGCGGAACTGCTCCGTCGCGGTGAACGGCTCGCCGCGCAGGCGGTACGGGCGCGGCTGGTCGTACTCCCCGGGGGCCGCTCCGCGCGCGCGGGGGGCCACTCCGGCTCGCCGGGGCCTTCGGACGCGCCGGGCGGGGCGCCGGACGCCGCCTCCGGCCTCCCCGGCCACCCCGAGACCTCCGTCACCTTCGACGGCCCCGGCGCACCCGCCGCATTCGGAGCCGCGCATCCGGACCCGGAGACCGCCCCGGCGGCGGGGTCCGACGGCTTGCCCGCCTCCCAGGAGCCGAAAGAGCCGAAAGAGCCGAAGGACCCGCAGGAGCCGAAGGCGCCCAGGGACCCGAAGGCGCCCAAGGGCCCGCCCGCCAGGAAACCCTCCACGCCTCCGGAGACGCCCGCGCCCGCGCGCCCGGTGCCGACCCCCGCCGAGGTCTTCCCGCCCCGCAGGCGCCCGGCGGAGCCTCCGCAGCAGGCACTGCTCGCCTGAGGGTCCTCCCGGGGGTCCCCGGATCGGGTGGGCGCATCAGGTCACCCCGAAAACCATGAGGCGCGCGAGGCGCCTCCGGCCGCCCCCGCGGAGAACCGCGGGGGCGGCCGTGCGCCGTTGGCCGGGGCGCGCCCGGTCGCCGGTCAACTGCGGGTTAGGCTGAGGAAGCCGCATACCGAGGAGGCTGACAGCCATGGATTACGTCTCTGCCCTGACCCCGCCCATCGTGATGGCGGTGGCCTTCACCGCGCTGGTCGTGACCATCGTGAAGAGCCAGGGCGGTGCGAACAAGGCGAAGGAGGACGCCATCGTGGACGCGGCCGCGCGCAAGACAGACGGCTGAATTCGCGACATCTCCGCCTATTATTCTCCTGTGCCTCGGCCATTGGGAGAGTTGGAAGACGTCGTCATGACACGGGTATGGCAGTGGAACCGCCCGGTCACCGTGCGAGAAGTGCTGGAAGACCTGCAACAGGAACGGTCCATCGCCTACACCACCGTGATGACCGTAATGGACAACCTTCATCAGAAGGGCTGGGTCCGGCGCGAACAAGAGGGCCGTGCCTATCGATATGCCGCCGTCTCCACCCGCGCCGCCTACTCGGCCGCGCTGATGCACGAAGCGTGGTCGGCCAGTGACAACCTCGCCGCCGCGCTCGTGGACTTCTTCGGCATGATGTCCGCGGAAGAGGGTGAAGCGCTCCGTGATGCGCTCCGGGTCGTACAGGTGAGCGGTGTGCGGCCTTCTGAGCCCGAGAGATAGCGTCACCGTATGCCCGAACATCTGACCCGCGCGAGCGCGGTGACCGTACGGCGTGCGCGCACGGGTGATGTCCATGCGGTGCGCCGCCTCGTGGACGCCTACTCGCGTGACCGCATCCTGCTCGACAAAGCGACCGTGACCCTTTATGAGGACATCCAGGAGTTCTGGGTCGCGGAACGCGACGATGACGCAGAGGTGGTCGCCTGTGGCGCACTGCACGTCATGTGGGAGGACCTGGCCGAGGTCAGAACTCTCGCGGTCGACCCGCGGCTGAAGGGCACCGGCGTGGGCCATCTGCTGCTGGAGAAGCTCTTGCAGACCGCCCGCTGGCTCGGCGTCCGGCGCATTTTCTGCCTCACCTTCGAAGTCGAGTTCTTCGAGAAGCACGGCTTCACCGAGATCGGCGAGACGCCGGTCGACGGCGACGTGTACAGCGAGCTGCTGCGTTCCTATGACGAGGGCGTCGCCGAGTTCCTCGGTCTCGAACGGGTGAAGCCCAACACCTTGGGCAACAGCCGGATGCTGCTGCATCTCTGACCGATCCGCTTTGTCCGAAAAATCCCGTGAATCCCCTCGAGGCGGGCGGGTAAACTACACCGAGGGTTTGTGTTTCTCGCGGAAAAGCGGTTTGCTTTCGTCGGCAGTATCCGTAATCGGTTTTCGATGACGAATGGGAGTTACCGGTGGCACAGAAGGTTCAGGTTCTTCTGGTCGATGACCTCGAAGGCGGCGAGGCCGATGAGACCGTCACGTTCGCGCTGGACGGCAAGAGCTACGAGATCGACCTGACTACCGCCAACGCGGACAAGCTCCGCGACGCGCTGGCGGACTTTGTGAAGGCGGGCCGCCGCACCGGCGGCCGTTCCGCGCGCGGAAAGAGCGGTCGCACCGCGGCTGTCGCCGGCGCCTCCGGTCAGGACACCGCGAAGATCCGGGCCTGGGCGAAGGACCAGGGTTACGACGTCAATGACAGGGGTCGTGTCCCGGCCAACATCCGTGAGGCCTACGAGAAGGCCAACGGCTGATCCGCCGCGGCGACAGCCGAAGCGGTAGCGGAATGCGTGCGCCGCAAACGGGCTCGGCGGCATTCCGCCGCCGCACCCCTCGGGCGTACGGAATCGGGTGCGCGACGGTGCCGCTCGGGACGGAAGGCGGGCAGGGCCCGTCCGCCCTCGTGTCCTCGCACGGGAGGCCGCAGCTACACCGCGGCCTCCCGTCGCCTATGCCCGCGCGGGTCGCCGGGCTCGCCCCGGGCGGCCGGGCCGCGGCCGTTCACCTCCGCTCACCGCGGGTCGCCCGGCGGTCGCGGAACGCACGCCGGGTGACGTGTAGTTGACACCACGCCACGGATGGTGTGCGCAAGCGTGTTCGCCAGCAGCGGATACATACGGTCACCTCGCATGGACTGTCCGTGCCAGCGGGTAGGAAGTCCCTAGTGGAATGGGGGTGTGGGTGGCGATGGGTGAGTGGGACGGGCGTGTCGGCGGCGCCGCGTTCGCCATGGGCGTACGGGATACAGGTGAATACGCCTGGCCTGCGGGAACATCGTCTCGCACCATCGGGTTGGAACTGTTGTCGGCTGTTCGGGGCAGGAGGCCCAGGGCGGCCGTCGCCAGTTGGAATGAGCGGTCCCCCGTTGCGGGACTAAGCTGCGGAAGGACAGGGAGGGGACCGACCCCTAACTGCCTGACCGCTCTGAGGAGCGATTAACGATGTTCGAGAGGTTCACCGACCGCGCGCGGCGGGTTGTCGTCCTGGCTCAGGAAGAAGCCCGGATGCTCAACCACAACTACATCGGCACCGAGCACATCCTTCTGGGCCTGATCCACGAAGGAGAGGGTGTCGCCGCTAAGGCACTGGAGAGCCTCGGGATTTCGCTCGAGGCGGTCCGCCAGCAGGTGGAGGAGATCATCGGCCAGGGCCAGCAGGCCCCGTCCGGTCACATCCCCTTCACCCCCCGTGCGAAGAAGGTCCTGGAGCTGTCGCTCCGGGAAGCGCTTCAGCTCGGCCACAACTACATCGGCACGGAGCACATCCTGCTCGGCCTGATCCGCGAGGGCGAGGGCGTCGCCGCCCAGGTCCTGGTGAAGCTGGGCGCCGATCTGAACCGCGTGCGGCAGCAGGTCATCCAGCTGCTCTCCGGTTACTCCGGCGGCAAGGAGGCGGCCACCGCCGGTGGCCCCGCCGAGGGCACCCCCTCGACCTCTCTTGTGCTGGACCAGTTCGGCCGCAACCTCACGCAGGCCGCCCGCGAATCCAAGCTCGACCCGGTCATCGGGCGCGAGAAGGAGATCGAGCGGGTCATGCAGGTGCTGTCCCGCCGTACGAAGAACAACCCGGTGCTCATCGGCGAGCCCGGCGTCGGCAAGACCGCGGTCGTCGAGGGCCTGGCCCAGGCGATCGTCAAGGGCGAGGTGCCCGAGACCCTCAAGGACAAGCACCTCTACACCCTGGACCTGGGTGCCCTGGTCGCCGGCTCCCGCTACCGCGGTGACTTCGAGGAGCGCCTGAAGAAGGTGCTCAAGGAGATCCGCACCCGCGGCGACATCATCCTGTTCATCGACGAGCTGCACACCCTGGTCGGGGCGGGCGCCGCCGAGGGCGCGATCGACGCCGCCAGCATCCTCAAGCCGATGCTGGCCCGCGGTGAGCTCCAGACCATCGGCGCCACCACGCTGGACGAGTACCGCAAGCACCTGGAGAAGGACGCCGCCCTGGAGCGCCGCTTCCAGCCCATCCAGGTCGCCGAGCCCTCGCTGCCGCACACCATCGAGATCCTCAAGGGTCTGCGCGACCGGTACGAGGCGCACCACCGTGTGTCCATCACGGACCCGGCGCTGGTCGCCGCCGCCACCCTCGCCGACCGCTACATCTCGGACCGCTTCCTGCCCGACAAGGCGATCGACCTCATCGACGAGGCCGGGTCGCGGATGCGCATCCGCCGGATGACCGCACCGCCGGACCTGCGCGAGTTCGACGAGAAGATCGCAGGCGTCCGCAGGGACAAGGAGTCCGCGATCGACTCGCAGGACTTCGAGAAGGCGGCCTCCCTCCGGGACACCGAGAAGCAGCTGCTCGCCCAGAAGGCGAAGCGGGAGAAGGAGTGGAAGGCGGGCGACATGGACGTCGTCGCCGAGGTCGACGAGGACCTGATCGCCGAAGTCCTCGCCACCGCCACCGGCATCCCCGTCTTCAAGCTGACCGAGGAGGAGTCCTCGCGCCTGCTGCGCATGGAGGACGAGCTGCACAAGCGCGTCATCGGCCAGAAGGACGCCATCAAGGCGCTCTCCCAGGCCATCCGGCGCACCCGCGCGGGTCTGAAGGACCCGAAGCGGCCCGGCGGTTCGTTCATCTTCGCGGGCCCCTCGGGCGTCGGTAAGACGGAGCTGTCCAAGACGCTCGCCGAGTTCCTCTTCGGTGACGAGGACGCGCTGATCTCCCTCGACATGTCGGAGTTCAGCGAGAAGCACACCGTCTCCCGGCTGTTCGGCTCGCCCCCCGGATACGTGGGGTACGAGGAGGGCGGCCAGCTGACCGAGAAGGTGCGCCGCAAGCCGTTCTCCGTGGTCCTCTTCGACGAGGTCGAGAAGGCACACCCGGACATCTTCAACTCGCTGCTCCAGATCCTGGAGGACGGTCGGCTGACCGACTCCCAGGGCCGGGTCGTGGACTTCAAGAACACGGTCATCATCATGACGACCAACCTCGGCACGCGGGACATCTCCAAGGGCTTCAACCTCGGCTTCGCGGGCCAGGGCGACGTCAGCACCAACTACGACCGGATGAAGAACAAGGTCAACGAAGAGCTGAAGCAGCACTTCCGCCCCGAGTTCCTCAACCGTGTCGACGACACGGTGGTCTTCCACCAGCTCACCCGGGAGGACATCATCCAGATCGTCGACCTGATGCTCAATCAGGTGGACGAGCGGCTGAAGGACCGGGACATGGGCATCGAGCTGTCCACCGAGGCCAAGGAACTGCTCGCGAAGAAGGGCTACGACCCCGTGATGGGCGCCCGGCCGCTGCGCCGGACGATCCAGCGCTCGATCGAGGACCCGCTCTCCGAGAAGATCCTCTTCGGTGAGCTGCTGCCCGGCCACATCGTGGTCGTCGGCACGGAGGGCGAGGGTGACGCGAAGACCTTCACCTTCCGTGGCGAGGAGAAGGCGGCGCTGCCCGACGTGCCGCCGATCGAGCAGGCGGCAGGCGGCTCGACGCCGAACCTCTCCAAGGAGGCCTAGCCGCGCCCGTCGCCGCGCGCGACGACGCTCCGCTCGTCCGTACGGGCCCCCGCCACCGCGGCGGGGGCCCGTACGCACGTCTGCCTCGTACGCACGTCCGCGGTGCGCGTACCGCGGGCTCGGCCGGGAGCGCGGGCCCGCGGTGGGTGAGACGTTCAGGAGACGAGGCGAATACCCTCCGGCACCCCGCTGACCCGCGGCAGCCTCGGATTCACCCGCAGCGCCGCCAGCTTCGGGAACGCGCCGAGCCACTCCATGCTCACCCCCAGGTCGTACGCCAGCCACAGGTGGGTGAGCCGCTCCCGTACGAGCCCCTCGCGCAGCTCGTCGACGGTGAAGCGCCCCGCGATCTGCACGCACTCCCGGCCGCCCAGCTTCTCCAGCATCTCCAGCTCCACCCGGTCGGTGACGGGGAAGTAGAGCCCCTCCGGGTCGAGGTGCCGCAGGACCTCCTCCGCGTACCGCGCGGTGTCGAAGTTGTGCCAGCCGCGGGCCAGTTCGGCCCGCAGGGGCAGCGAGGAGCGGTCCCGCAGCCGGGCGAGGTAGTCCACGGCCGCGTCGTCGTTGATGCGGGTGACGGTGACGGCGAGCCGGTGTGCCTCCTCGTCGGAGACGCTGGTCGGATCGGGCAGCATCTCCAGCGCGATGGGGCCGACCCAGCCCAGTCCGCGCGCGGCGGCGACGCTCGAGGGCCGGATCATGTTGCGGGTCTCGCGGCGGATGCGGGCGTGGGTCTCCGGGTCGAGCTCGGTCACGTGCTCCAGACAGGCGACGGCCAGCAGGCGGCGCCGGTTGCGCGGGAAGCCGGTGTGCCCCGGCGCGATGAGGCCCTCCAGCAGCTCCGCGCACTCGCTGGGGCGGGCGTGCGCCACGGCCATCCGGATGACCTCTTCCCAGTCGGGCTCGTGCGCGTGGTCCAGGAGCAGCTGTAAGGTGCGGCGCTCGACCGCCTCCTTCGCCGCGAGGTAGTCCTGCACGGTGCGGTGGACGAACTCCACGGAGCCGTCCGGCTGCTCCCGCAGCAGGCCGGTGCGCTGGAGCAGGTGGTTGAAGATCTTCTCGGGCGAGCCCTGCCCCGCGAGCGCCGGGATGGCGGGCAGGTGGCGGGCGATCTCCGCGATCGCCGCCGCCTCGTCCAGCACGGGCCGCCCGTCGACGAGCATCTGGTAGGCGAGCTTGCGCAGCAGCCGCTCGCGGGGCGCGCGCTGGACGGTCACCCCGTCCGCGTACAGCACGCGGCGCTCCGGGTCGCGGCGCTGGAGCAGCATCTCCATCGCCGCCTCGTACAGCTCCCGGCGGCCCTTGGGCAGGGAACCGGAGCGGTCCCGGTTGAGCGCGCAGATCAGGCCGCACATCAGCGGGTTGGTGGCCAGGCCGCGCAGCTCGCGGTAGAGCGGGATGGACTGGACGAGCTTCTCCCGGTACTCGTCCAGCCTGCGGTGGTCGTTGCCCTCGTCGGTGCGGGCGGCGTTGTGCCAGGCGGTGATGAATGCGGCGACCTGGTCGCGGTTCATCGGGACCAGAGTCAGCTCGGTGAATCCCTCGTCGGCCAGCCACGCCGCGTCGACGGCGTGCGGGCGTGCCGTGACGAGGCAGAAGTTGCCGCTGTAGATCCGCAGGACCCGGCGCAGCACGTCCCGCAGCTCGTCCCGCCGTCCTTCGGGCACCTCGTCGATGCCGTCGACGAGCAGCAGCGCCCGTTCGTCGGCCAGTACGCGCACGGCCCAGCCCTCCGGCGCTTCGGCGGCGAGGGGGTGGCCGACGGCGGTCAGGAAGTCGTCGGGGTGGGGGAAGCCGTCGCGGGCGAAGCGGCGTACGGGCAGCACGAAGGGGATGCGGCCCCGCAGCGGCTCCAGCTCCTCGGGGAGCGCGCCGCGCGCCGTGCAGACGGCCAGCCACTGCACGAGGGTCGTCTTCCCCGACCCGGCGACTCCGCGCAGCAGGACGCGCTCCTGGCCCGCCAGCGCCCGGTCGGCGGGCATCACGGGCTCCGGCGGGGAGGGTTCGCCGGTGTCGTCGGGGTCGTCGAACTCGGCGCCCAGGCTCAGATAGGTGGCGTCCAGCGGCCAGTTGTCGGGGGTGTTCGGATTGGGCAGGTCGATACCGTGGATGGTGACGCGGTTGTACTTCTCCACGAGCGCCCGCAGGTAGCGCTCGGAGAAGGCGGCGTCCTGGGGGGACGGCGCGGGCCGGCGCCGCAGCGCCGCCACGTCGCCCAGGTCCACCAGCTGCCGGATGCGGTGGCTGCGCTCCGGCAGCCGCTCGGCGAGCCGGGGGGAGCGGTCGATCAGCAGGTTCAGCACGTGCAGGCAGACGGCCACCAGCAGGCTGTCGTGGAACCAGGCGGCCTCCTGCGACAACCCCCGGTCCGCGCCCGGCACTTCGGCGCGCAGTCGGCGCGCGTAGTCCTGCGGCCCGAGCCGGACGGCCAGGGTGTCGGTGGTGTCCAGCTCGCCCATGATGGCCAGCGTCCGCGCGAGCACGGCGGCGACGCCTGCGGACTCCGCGCCGGGCAGCTCGCGTCCCCTCAGCCCGAGGCGGACGAACTCGCCCGCGAGCGACTCCAGGTCGGCGTAGGTGCAGCGGGGGCTGCCGCCGCGGAAGGAGACGAGCCCGGCGATCAGCTCGTCCCCGGGACCGGCCGCGGGCGGGCGGTCGGCGAAGAGCCTCCCCACGAGCGGCGCGGCGGCGCTGGACGGGAGGCGTACCGGTTCCATGAGGCTCCCCTGGGGGGCATCTGTCAGGTGTGCGGCGTGGGTTGACGCCGAGACTGGTGAACTGCCAGTGCCCAGGGTAGCGACCTGAGGGGTGATGGACAGAGGTTCGCCGGCCGGGTGGCGGGTTCGCGGCCGTCGCACACGTACGTCCGTTTGGGTCGGCAGGCGGACGGGTGCACCGGAGCGGGTCATAACGGAGTGCGTGCGTCACGCTACCGAGCGTATTAATTCTGAGTCGGGTCAACCGGCCCGTATGCGGGGCACGGTGAGTGCATGGCACCTCAGGCGCAGCGCCAACCATCGGTCACCGCACGTGTGTTCAACCAGCGGTTCAGCTCCACCCGGCGCGGTGCGCGGCTGGCCCGGCTGCTTGCGCTCCACCAGCTCGACAGCTGGCTGATTCCCTACCGCAGCTCGCTCTCCGAGACGGTCGGACTCATCGTCGCCGAGCTGGCGAACAACGCCGCCACGCACGGCTGCGTGCCGGGACGGGACTTCGAGCTGGGGCTCACGCTGACCGCATACGCACTGCGCGTCGACGTCTCCGACACGCGCGGCGACCGCGTGCCGCCGGGGCCGGAGGGGCTGGGCGAGCCCTGCCCGTTCGCCGACTCCGGGCGCGGGCTGTGCCTGGTGGACGCGCTGGCCAGCCGCTGGGGGGTCGTCGCACGGGCGCCGTCGCCGGGGAAGACCGTGTGGGCGGAGCTGGACCTCGGGGGCGGGCGGCCCCCCGCCGGATGCGCCGGGGGGCCGCCCGTACCGCCCGCCGCCGGGTGAGGTGCGCGTCAGGCGGAGGCGCCGCCGTCGACCACCAGGTCCGCCCCCACGGTCGCCCCGCTCTCCGGCGAGGCCAGGTAGAGCACCGCGGCGGCGATCTCGCCGGTCGAGGCCACCCGGCCGAGCGGCGACTGCTCCTTCATCCGCACGCTGCGTTCGGCCTCGCTCTCCCCGGGCAGCAGGGACATGGAGGTGTCCGAGGCCCCGGGGCTCACGGCGTTGATCCGAATGCCGTCGGCGACGTGGTCCAGCGCCGCCGCGCGGGTGAGCGCGCTGACGGCGGCCTTCGAGGCGAGGTATCCGGCGACGCCGGGTATGCGGGTGTGCGCGCCGAGGTTGGAGGCGAGGTTCACGATGGCTCCGCCGCCGTGCGCGCGCATGTGGGCGATCTCGGCCTGCATGGAGAGCAGGACGCCGGTCACGTTCACGTCGAGCAGGAGCTGCCAGTCCGCTTCGGGCAGGTCGCCGGCCGGCTGGCCGCCGCGGAAGACGCCCGCGTTGTTGACGGCGAGGTCGAGACCGCCGAAGTGCTCGACCGTACGGGCCACCAGCGCCCGTACGTCGGCGGTGCGGGTGACGTCGGCGGGGACGGCGAGGGCCGTGCCGCCCGCCTGCTCGATCAGGGCGACGGTCTCCGCGAGGGCGGTGACGGTGCGGCCCGCGACGGCCACCCGGGCGCCCTCGGCGGCGAGGGCGAGCGCGATGGCGCGGCCGAGCCCGGCGCCGGCGCCGGTGACGAGGGCGGTTTGGCCGTCGAACCGGGCGGCGGAGCGGGGGGCGAGGGGGGCTGCGGCGGTTGCGGTCATGCGGAGTTCTCCTATGCAAAATTCTTGACTGATCGTTCTTGAAAGAGGGCGTGCGTGAGCTGGCTGTGTGGCCTCGTGGCGGTGCGGCGGTGCGGCGGTGCGGCGGTGGGGGTGCGGGTCAGTCCAGCAGGAGGAGCGCGGTCTCGCCCGCGTCGCGTATCCGGGCCTGGTCCGTGCTGGCCTTGCCGACCACCCGCATTCCCTGGAGCAGGACGACGAGCAGCCGCGCCAGCGCCTGCGGCTCGCGCTCCGGGGCCAGCTCGCCCTGCTTCTCCGCCCGTACGAGCGCGGAGTGCAGCAGCGTCTCCAGGTGCGTCCAGTTGGCCTCGACCCGGCGGGCGGCCTCGGGGTCGTGCGGAGCCAGTTCGGCTGCGGTGTTGGTGATGAAGCACCCCCGGTCGCGCCCCTCTGCGCCCGACTCGGCGGCGAACCGGAGCACCAGCCGCCGCACGGCGGGCAGTGCGGGGCCGGGCTGGGCCAGGTCCTCCAGCAGCCCCGGCGCCTGCTGCTCGCCGTAGCGGTCGAGGGCCTTGAGGTAGAGCTGGTGTTTGTTCCCGAAGGTCGCGTAGATGCTGGCGCGCCCGACGCCGAGGTGTTCGACCAGCTCACTCATCGACGTCGCCTCGTAACCGCGCCGCCAGAACAGCTCCAGGGCTGCCTGCAACGCGGCTTCGGGATCGAACTCCTTGGTCCTCGCCATGCGCTGTACTGTATCCCTATCGAGAACGAATGGTCAAGAAAAGCAGATCATGGCTGACATCTTCGGCGAGGAAGACCAGGGTCACGCGGCGTGAAGTACCGCTTCGCGTTCACCGCGCATGCCCGCCGTCAGATGCGCGGGATCGAGCAGCACGCGGCGATGCGCATCCTGGAGGCACTCACCCCGCTGGGCGAGGACCCGTACCGGCCGGACGTCGCGGTGCGGAAGTTGACGGGCCGCGGAGACCGCTACCTCCTGCGGGTGGGGGACTATCGCGTCGTCTACCGTGTCGACGACGGCCAACTCGTCATCGAGGTGAGCGGCCTCGGTCACCGTCGCGAGGTGTGCCGGGGAGGGTGACGGCGGACGGGGTCAGCCCTCGCGGGGGCGGGGGGTGCGGCGCAGGACCACTCCCGGCGGGAGCCGGTCGGCGTGCAGGACGCGGCCGATGTTGAACAGGCGAACCTCCCGCAGCCGGGGAAGCCGGGCCAGCGGAGTCAGGTCCAACTCCTCCTGGTTGGACAGCTGAACGGACATCAGCCCGGGGAAGGATTCGGGCAGACACGTCACGTCCCAGGGGGAGTGGGTGCCGGTCACCGTGAGATCGGTGAGCCTGGGCAGTGCGCCGGGTGGCGGCCCGGCGAGCAGTGGGGAGTCGATCAGGAGGTTCACGAGCCGGGGCAGCGCGCTGACGGAGCGCCACTCGTCCGCGGACAGCGTCCGTACCCAGCCCGTGAGGTACAGCACCCGCACTCTCTGCCAGTGGTCGATGCCGGTGAGGTCACCCGCCTCTCCGGAAAGCATGAGCATGGTCAGCTGCGCGTCCTGCGGCAGTCGGGAGAGCGCCGGGCGATCGATCCCCTCCCCGACGCCCAGTGTCCTGAGCCCGTCGAGTGCCCGTGCACCGGCCAGCGACTTCAGTCCTTCGAGCTGCGAGAGCCACAGCGAGCGCAGCGGCAGTGTGCCCACGGAGGACAGGTCCTCGACGTGGGGGCACTGGTCGAGTTGCAGGCTCTGCAGGTGCGGGAAGGCTTCGAGGAAGCGGAAGTCGGACACCTGCGGGTTGTCGAAGAGCCGCAGATTCGTCAGCTTCGCCCGGTCGAGACTCCTGGTGATCTCCGCAGGGGTGAAGCCGCCGTGCAGATGGATACCCGTGAAGCGTCCCAGAGGCCCGAGCGCGGCCAGTTCGCCCGAGGTGCGGACGGTGACATGGGAGTCCTCCCGTCCGGCCAGATGGCGGATGACCTCCCTCCCGTAGGTCTCGGTGTCGAACCGGTCCCAGTACTGCCCGAGTTGGAACCGCACGGACATGTCGCCGTGGTCCCGGAAGCGCACCGCCGTGGGCAGCGCCGCGTCCGTGCCGATGCGGCAGGCGGTCTGCACGACTGCCTGAGCCTCGTCCTCCTCCAGGCCCTCCGGCCCCGGCAGCAGGTCCAGCACCACCGGGCCGACCTCGGCCAGGGCCTTCGCCTCCTCGGAGCTGCGCGGCGGGATCAGGGTCGACGTGCGCCGCTGCACCTCCTCCCGCACCTCCGGCGCCAGCTTCGTGGCGTGCTCCAGGCAGGCCGTCGCCAGCAGGAAGAGGCGGGTGCGCCACTCCGGCTCCGCGTCGCCGCGCGCGATCATCGCGCGCAGCAGCCGCGCCCGTTCGTCCGGCCGGGCGTGGGCGACGGCCATCCGCAGCACGTCCTCCCACTGGTCCAGGTGCGCGTGCCGTACCAGCAGGTCGAAGTCGCGTTCCTCGACGGCCTCCCGCGCGCCCAGGTAGTCCTGGAAGGTGCGGTGGACGAAGTCGATCGCCTCCGGCCCCGGTTCGCGCAGCAGCCCGGAGCGCTCCAGCAGGTGGTGCAGGATCTCGGTCGCCGCCCCCTGGGCGGCCACCTGGGACATGGCGGGCAGTACCCGGCCCAGCAGTTCGGTCGCGTCCGACCGCGCCATCTCGGAGCGGCCGTTGCGGATCAGCCAGTACGCCAGCTTCTGGAGCAGCTCGGTCTGCGACTCCTGGTCCAGCTCGATGCCGCCGGACCCGCGTACGTCCCGCTCCCGGTCGCGCCGCTCCAGCAGCATGGACAGCGCGGCGTCGTACAGCGCCTTCCGGCCGCGAGGCAGAAAGCCGCGCCGTTCCCGGTGCAGGGCGCAGATCAGGCCGCACATGAGCGGGTTGACGGCCAGCCGTCCGAGATCCTGCTTGGCGCGTACGGCCGTCAGCAGTGCCTCCGCCGGTCCCGGTCCGGCCTCCGCTGCCTCGTGCCAGCGGTGGATGAACGCTGCGATCTGGGCGCGGCCCATCCGCGCGAGCGACAGTTCGGCGAAGCCCTCGGCAGCCAGCCAGTCCTGCCGTACGGCGGAGGGGCGGGAGGTGACCAGCCACAGATTGCCGGGGAAGGCGGTCACCAGGTCGCGCAGCCAGCCAAGGACCCTGTCGCGCTCGGCCTCGGGCACCTCGTCGATGCCGTCGACGAGCAGCAGCCCGCGTCCGGCCGCCAGCACCCGGTCCGCCCAGCCGTCCGGCTCCGCGCCGGTCAGCGGGCAGCCTGCGGCGGCGAGGAACCGCTCGGGCGGAGGCAGTGCCGCCCCGCCCCGGGTCAGGGTGCGCAGCGGCAGCACGAAGGGGACGCGGCCGAGTAAGTACGTCATGCCCGGCGCCGGGTCCTGGCGGGCGGTGGTGACGGCCAGCCACTGCACGAGCGTGGTCTTGCCCGACCCGGCGACGCCGTGCAGCAGCACCCGCTCATGCTGGGCGAGCACCCGGTCGGCGGGCTGCGGCGCGGCCTCGGCGGGGGCCGCGCCGCCGTCGGGCGGCACCGCCTCGTGCCCGCCGCGCCCGTTCGCTTCCAGGCTCAGGTAGGCGGCGTCCAGCGGCCAGGCGCGGGAGTGCTGGAGGTCCAGCCCGTAGATGGTCAGGGTGGCGTGCTTGGCCATGAGGAACTCGGTGTAGCGCCGCTCGAACCGGACGTCCTCGGCAAGCTGTGCGGGGAGTCGCTCCAGGAGCAGATCGACCCGGGCGACCACCTCCGCCAGCTGCCTGCTGTGCTCCACCAGCGAGCGGGCGACGAAGGTGGAGCGCTGGGTGAAGAAGTTCAGAATGTGCAGGGAGGCCGTCTCCAGCAGGGCGGCGTGGAGGTAGGCGGCGTCGGTGGACAGGCCGCTGTACGGGGCGGAGCCGGTCGCGTCCGCCCCGCGCGCGTGCAGCCGCCGGGCGAACTCGCGGTGCCCCAGGCGTACGGCCTGTATGTCGTCCATGTCCAGTTCGCCGAGGGCGCGCAGGGAGCGCGTCAGCGCGTCGGCGACGCTCTGCCGCTCGTCCGCCGGGACCGGCCGCTCGCCCGGCAGCGCGTTCCGCAGAGCGCGGTCCACCAGCTCCTCGGCCAGCTTGCGCAGCTGCGCGGGGCCCAGAGTGCGCCGTTCGCCCTTGAACGAGACGAGGGCCGCGACCCGCACCGGCCGCTCCACCAGGCCCGCGCCCGGACCGTCCGGCGCGAAGAGTCTGCGCACCAGCGGCACGACGACGCTCGACGCCAGCCGTACCCCGATCGCTCCGGCTTCCATCTGCTCCCCAACGGGCGGTGACGGGTGAGAAGTTGCAGCCTATGCGGCGCGGCCCGGCAGGGGCGGCGAAGGACGGAACACAGGGGAGACGGAGAGCACTATGCACTGCGTGTATGTATCGCGTGTATAGTGGAGCCATGCCCCCGACGCCTGCCCGATTAGGGCTCCACGGCCCCGCCGCGCCATGCGCCGCGCGGGCCTCGGGTGACGCTCGCGGCGGGCGGTAGTCCGCTCTCTCGCGGCACCTTTCACGGCCTTCACGCCCAGCCTTCAGCACCCGGTGCAGAGCGCCGAGCACGCGCGCCCGGCCACTTCACCCGGCGGCGCCATGTCCAGATTCGCATGCCGCCTGCCGTTTTATCCAGGAAAAGAGACGTTCACCACCATGCGCAAGAAGATGGCGTTCAGGGCGGGGATCGCGGCTGCGGCCGTATGCGCGGTGGTCGGCGTGACGCTGGCTGTGACGGGCACCTCCGTCGACACCACGGCGCCGGCGAGCGCCCGCGCCGACGCGGACCCGAAGGCCGCGAAGAAGGGCGAGTTCGGCTCGGTCGACTGCCGCAAGGCCAAGTGCATAGCCCTCACCTTCGACGCGGGCCCGGGCGAGAAGACCCCGGAGCTGCTCGACACGCTGCGGGACGAGAAGGTCCCCGCCACCTTCTTCCTCCTCGGCAGGAAGCACATAGACCGCTACCCCGAGACGGTGAAGCGCATCGCGGACGAGGGCCACGAGGTGGCCAGCCACACCTGGACGCACCGGCGGCTGACCGACCTCTCGGCCGACGAGGTGCGCGAGGAACTCATCCGTACCCAGCGGGCGATAGCGGAGATCACCGGCCAGGAGCCGACCCTGATGCGTCCGCCGCAGGGGCGGACCGACAAGACGGTCTCCAAGGTGAGCCGCGAGGTGGGCCTCTCCCAGGTGCTCTGGAGCGTGACCGCGAAGGACTACTCGACCAACGACTCGGCGCTCATACGCGAGCGCGTGCTCGAGCAGGCGGGCAAGGACGGCATCATCCTCCTGCACGACATCTACAAGGGCACCGTCCCGGCCGTGCCGGGGATCATCGACGCGCTCAAGAAGCGCGGCTACACCTTCGTCACCGTCCCCCAGCTGATGGCCCCGGCTGTCCCCGAACCGGGCACCGTCTACCGGCCCTGAGCCGCCCCGTCGCCGTCACCCTCGGTGGGCCATGCCTCCTGGACGACGCGCCGCAGATCCTCCTCGGAGGGCATCAGCGCCCGCTGCTCGGGCGTGAGCGTCGCGTACGAGCTGACGGCGACCGGCCCGGACTGGCGGTCGACCGCCAGTTGGGAGACCGCCCGGTTGTGACTCTTGCCGATGAGGATGCCGAGGGTGGGGCCGTCCAGCTCCGGCGTGCGGACGAACTGGTCGACCGCGCCGCAGTAGAAGCTCAGCTTGCCGACATGCTCCGGGGTCGTGGGCGTGGCCTTGAGTTCGACGACGACGTAGCGGCGCAGCCTGAGGTGGTAGAAGAGCAGGTCGACCCGGTACTCGTCGCCCCCGACGAGTACCGGGTACTGCCGCCCCACGAAGGCGAAGCCGACGCCCAGTTCGGTGAGGAAGCGGACCATGTGGGTGGTGAGGGCCTCCTCCAGATCGCGCTCGTTGTGGTGGAGGTCCAGCCCGACGAAGTCCAGGCGGTAGGGGTCTTTGGTGATCTCCTGGACGGTCTCGGCCTCTTCGGCGAGCGTGGCGGCGAAGTTCGTCGGCGCGGCGCCCTGGCGGAGATGCGTCTGCTGCGCGACGTGCTCCTCCAGGGTCTTGCGCGACCAGCCGTGCCGGACGGCCTCGGAGGCGTAGAAGTGCAGCTCGGCGGGGGTCTTGAGCCTGCTCATCAGGATGACGATGTGGCCCCAGGGCAATTGCGCAACAGGCTGTTGCGCAATTGGGTCCGGCCACGTCCGGGCCATCTGCTGCATGTATTGGAGGTTGCGGGTGGAGAACCCGCGCTGGCCGGGGAATGCCGTCCGCAGATCCGCCGCGAGCCGGCCGACGACCTGGGTCCCCCAGCCCTCCTCGGACTGGCGGCGCAGGATCGTCCGGCCGATCTCCCAGTACATCTGGATCAGTTCGGTGTTCACCGCGCGCTGTGCGCGTACCCGGGCGCTCTGGACGATCGACTTGAGGTCGTCCAACAGGTCCGTGTAGCCGGGCGGAAGACCGTCCGTCTGGGCGGGGACGGCGGATTGGGTGTCGTTTTGCTGGGTCACGTGTACGAGCCTGACCCGGCGTGTCCGTACAGGGAACGACACGCCGAGTGATCTACGCCGATCGGGTGAATCAGGGCGCCTCGGGAACGCGGCTGTACGGGTCAGGCACGGGGCGGTCGGTTTCGGGCAGGCGGAAGCCGGAGACGAAGGCGGTCTCCAGCCGCTCGGTGACCTCCGGGGCCAGGCTGTGCCGCGCCGAATCCGGCAGGGTGAGCACGCGCAGGTGCGGCAGCTCCCACAGCAGCCAACTGCCGTCGTCGCCCACCCCCAGGCCGCTCGGCAGCCACAGGTGGGTGAGCGGCGCGACGCCGAGGTGTTCGGGCAGCAGGCGCGGGTCGAGGCGTCCGGCGACCTGGATGCGGCTGCGTCCGCCCAGCTCGCGCAGGGCGTCCAGGTGGGAGAGGTCACGGACGCCGAAGTACAGGTCCTCCTGCGGCAGGTGGGCGATGATCTCCTCGGCGTACGCCCGGGTGTCGAAGCGGTGCCAGGACCAGGCGAGCTGGCTGCGGACGACGAGCGAGGGGTGCTCGCGGTAGCGCACCAGCAGGGGCAGCGCGGCGTCGGTGGCGATGTGGCTGGCGGTGATCACGACGGCCTGCGCCTCCTCCCCGGTCAGCCCTTCGGGCCCCGGCAGCAGGCTCAGCACGATCCGGCCGCCGTGGTCGGCGAGCAGGGTCGCCCGCATGGGGCTGTCGGGGGGCAGCAGGCCCCGGGTGGCGTGCACCACCCGCTGCCGTACGTCGGGGTCGAGTTCGGTGGCCTGCTCCAGGCAGGCGGCGGCCACGATGGTGGTGCGGAACGAGGCGGGGACGACGTGCCGGCGCAGCGCCTGGTCGTCGGGGGGTAGTTGCTGCAGGGGAGTGGGCTGCCGGCCGAGCAGTCCGGTGATGATCCGGGCGCGTTCGGAGGGGCGGGCGTGTGCCACGGCCATCCGGATGACGTCCTCCCACTGCTCCTGGTCCGCGTTGTCGATCAGCAGGCCGAAGTCACCCTCCTCCACCGCCGCGCGGGCGCCGAGGTAGTCCTGAAACGTCCGGTGGACGAAGTGCATACGCTCGAACGCCGGCTCCCGGAGCAGGCCGGAGCGCTCCAGGAGGTGCCGGCGTACGGTCTCGGCGGACGCCTGCACGTGTGCCATGTTGCGCAGGGTGCGGGTGAGCTGCGCCAGCGCGTCCGTACGGGTCATCTCGGCCTGGCCGTTGCGGATCATCCAGTACGCCAGCTTCTGGAGCAGCTGGACCTGGGTGTCCTTGGAGAGACGGAGGTCCGACCCGGCGGTCACCGCGCGCTCGACGTCGCGCCGCTCCAGCAGCATGGACAGCGCGGCGTCGTAGAGGTCCTTGCGGCTGTGCGGCAGGAAGCCGCGCCGTTCCCGGTGCAGCGCGCACAGCAGGCCGCACATGAGCGGGTTGACGGCCAGCCGGCCGAGGTCGTGGTGCGTGCGGATCGCGCTGGTGAGGGCGTCGGCGAGGGCGGGCTCCGCGTCGGCGGCGTGGTGCCAGCGGCGGATGAAGCCGGTGACGTCGGCGTGCGACATGGGCGCGAGCGTCAGTTCCGTGAAGTCCTCGCCGGCGAGCCAGTCCTCGCGTACGGCCGAGAGGCGGCAGGTGACCAGCCACAGGTTGCCGGGGAACTCGCCCAGCAGATCCCTTAGCCAGCGCCGTACCTCCTCACGCTCGGGCTCCGGGATCTCGTCGATGCCGTCGACCAGGAGCAGCCCGCGCCCCGCGCGCAGCACCCGGTCCGCCCAGCCGGGGGGCTGGGCCCCGGCCGCGCTGCTGTGCACCGCGTGCAGGAAGCGGTCCGGCGTCGGCGGCAGCCCCTCCCGCACGATCCGGCGCAGCGGCAGCACGAACGGGACCCGGCCGACGAGATGGGACAGCTGCGGAGAGCGGGTCCGGCGGGCCGCGGTCACCGCGAGCCACTGGACGAGCGTGGTCTTCCCGGAGCCCGCCATGCCGCGCAGCAGCACCCGGTCCTCCCCGGCCAGGGCGCGTTCGGCGGGCATCGGGGCGCCGTTGCCGCGGGTGGCCTCCAGCGATATGTACGCGGCGTCGAGCTGCCACTCGCGGGCGTGCTGGAGGTCGAGGCCGTAGATGGTCAGCTCGCCGTGGCGGCGTGCGACGTGCTCGGCGTAGCGCTGCTCGAAGCGGGCGTCCTCGGCGCTCTGCACGGGGACGCGTTCGAGCAGGAGGTCGAGGACGGCGGCTTGTTCGGCCAGCTCGCGGCTCTGCTCCACCAGGGTGCGCGGGATGAAGTCGGAGCGCTGGGTGAAGAAGTTCAGGATGTGCAGGCAGGCGGTGTCCAGCAGCCGGGTGTACAGCTCGGCCGCGTCCGCGCCCAGGTGCCCCGCAGAGGGCGGGGCGAGGCGGCGCAGTTCGCGGGCGAGGCCCTGCGGTCCGAGGCGGACGGCCTGCACGTCGTCCATGGTCAGGGTGCCCAGGGCCTGGAGCGTGCCCGCCAGCGCGTGGGCCACGGCCGCCTCGTCCTCTTCGGGCACCGGGCGTTCGCGCGGGCCCGCGGCCCGTACGGCCCGACGGGTCAGCTCGGCGGCCAGCCGCTCCAGGCCCGCCTCGTCGAGCGTGCGCCGCTCGCCCCGGAAGGAGACGAGGGAGGAGATCCGCACCGGCTCCGAGACCAGCGCGGCACCGGGGCCGGGACGGGTGAACAGCTGCTTCACCAGGGGGGTGACAGCGGCGGCGGCCAGGCGTACGCCGAGGGTCGTGGGCTCCATGGGCCGATGCTAGAGCCCCAAGGTGCTGCCCGGCCTCCCCAAGTGCTTTGGTGCGCACGGGTGTTGCCCGGCGCACGGGTCAGGACCGGGGCACGGCGGAGGCCGGCGGGGCGGGGGGCGGTGCCGGTCAGGTGAGCGGCAGGCTCCAGTCGTTGCAGCGCATGATGTTGCCGGTGGCCGGGGGGTACTCGATCTCGCACTCGCCTGCCAGGGTGAAGCCGAGCCTGCGGCAGATCGCGTTCGAGCCGGGGTTGCCGGTGGCGGGGAAGGCGTGGATACGGGCGTGCCGCCGCTGGTCGCGCGCCCACTCGACGGCCTGCGCGGCTGCCGCGACCGCGATGCCGCGCCCCTGGAAGCGCGGGAGCACGCCCCAGCCGGTCTCGTAGACCGCCTCGCCCCGCCACTCGGTCTCCCAGTAGCCGATGACGCCCGCCGGCTCGTCGCCTGGCAGCACGGCGATGCGGAACATGCAGCCCGCCGCCGGGTCGGTGCGGTCGAGATAGCGAACGTGCCGGGCGGCGACCGCCGCCTCGCTCTCCGGGCCGCCGAGGTGGGCGCGCATCTCGGGGGTGTTCACCTCACGGAGCAGCGGGAGGTCGTCCGCCGCCCAGGGGGTGAGGCGGAGCTGCGGTGTCGGCCGGTTCGCTGGCCGGTTCGGCCGGTTCGTCGGCATGTACGGGCGCCTCTCGGTCGGTGGCGGGCCGGCCGGCCGGGGCGGCGGGCCGGGCGGCGGTCAGTCGCCGTGGTGGGAGGCGGTGATCAGCTCGTGCGCCACCGTGAGGTGGGCCTGCTTGCGCTCCTTGGGGTCGTCGTCCAGCTTTTGCATGGCGAACATGCCCGCGTGCATGGCGAAGAGCGCGGTGAGGGTGCGGACCCGGTCGGTCAGTTCGGCGTCCGGTTCCACCAGCAGGTCCGAGAGCGCGAACATGTAGTCCTTGAGGCGGTCGCCCAGGCTCAGGTCGCGGATGGTGGCCTGGTTCTCCTGCATGAAGCGGAACAGCGCCTCCGCCTCGTACAGCGCGTTGCTGTACCGCTGGAGCAGCTCCTTCTTCGTCTCCAGGGTGCGCGGCTGCCCCTCGCCCCAGGCGAGCAGCTCGGCGAGCGGCTGGCTGAGGCCCTCGAAGATGCTGAGGAGGATGTCCTCCTTGGTCTTGAAGTGGTAGTACAGCGCGGCCTTGGTGACGTCGAGCCGTTCGGCGATCTCGCGGAGGGACGTCTTCTCGTAGCCGCGCTCAGCGAACAGATCCAGCGCGATGTCCTGAATCCGCTGGCGGGTGTTTCCCCTGCTCATGACTACCCTTTCGGATGCTTACTTGACGCCCGGCTAGTAGCGCTCTAGTTTCACCACTGTACTCAACTAGCCGGGCGTCAAGTAAGTCGTTGCCGTCAGTAGGCGCCAGTCCGAGCCCTGTCTCCTGAACCGGTGGAAGATGACCATGAGTGACACTGCCCAGAACGCCGAGACGTCGTCACCCCCTCCCGCCTCCCAGCAGCGGAACCTCCGTGTCACACTCTCCGCGCTGATGATCGCCGTCATGCTCGCCATGCTCGACAACATGGTGGTGGGCACCGCGATGCCCACCATTGTCGGTGAGTTGGGCGGACTGGACCACCTTGCGTGGGTGGTCACGGCCTACACGCTCACCACGGCCGCGTCCACCCCCCTGTGGGGCAAGCTCGGCGACATGTACGGGAGGAAGGGCACCTTCCTCATCTCCATAGTGATCTTCCTGGTCGGCTCCGCCACCTCCGGCGCCGCCCAGAGCATGGGCCAGCTGATCGGCTTCCGGGCGCTCCAGGGCCTGGGCGCGGGCGGCCTGCTCGTCGGCGCGATGGCGATCATGGCGGACCTGGTCTCCCCCCGCGAGCGCGGCAAGTACATGGGCATGATGGCCGGGGTGATGTCGTTCGCCATGATCGGCGGGCCGCTGGTCGGCGGCACCCTCACCGACCACCTGGGCTGGCGCTGGGCCTTCTACATCAACCTGCCGCTGGGCGCCGTCGCGCTGGTCATGGTGGTGACCCTGCTGCACCTGCCGAAGAAGCGGGCGGAGGGCCGTATCGACTACGTGGGCGCGGCGCTGCTCACCACCGTCATCACCGCCGCCGTACTGGTTGCCAGCTGGGGCGGCACGGAGTACGCCTGGGGCTCGGGCGTGATCATCGGGCTGTCCGTGCTGGCGGTGGCCGCGCTGGCGGGGTTCCTGTTCGTGGAGCGGCGGGTCGCCGAGCCGATCATGCCGCTGGGGATCTTCCGCAACGGCAACTTCTCGATCGTCATCGTCATCGGCTTCCTCCTCGGCTTCGTGATGTTCGGCTCGATGACCTTCCTGCCGCTCTACCAGCAGGCCGTGCAGGGCGCGTCGGCCACCAACTCCGGGCTGCTGCTGCTGCCGATCCTGCTGCCGCTGATGATCGTCTCGGTCTTCGTCGGCCGCGCCACCACCGCCACCGGCCGCTACCGCGTCTACCCGATCGTCGGCGGCGCGCTGATCCCGGTCGGCCTCTTCCTGCTCGCACAGATGGACACCGGCACCAGCCGGCTGACCGCCGGGCTCTACATGGTCGTCCTGGGCACGGGCATGGGCTTCCTGATGCAGCTCACGATGCTCATCGCGCAGAACAGCGTCGGGCTCAAGGACCTGGGCGTCGCGTCCTCCTCGGCCACCCTCTTCCGCACGATCGGCGGGTCGTTCGGTGTCGCGCTGATGGGCACGATCTTCGCGAACCAGGTCAAGGAGACGATGACCGACCGGCTCGGCAGCTCCGGCGCCGAAGCGGCGGCGGGCGGGAACGCACAGCTGGACAACGACTCGCTGAGCAAGCTCCCGGCCCCGGTGCGGGATGCGTACGAGCACGCGGTGGCCAACGGCACGCAGACCGTCTTCCTGCTGGCGGCGGTGCTGACGCTGGCCATCTTCGTCACCGCGTGGTTCATCAAGGAGGTGCCGCTGCGCGGCAGCGGCACCTCGTCCGACAGCGCGGATCCGCCCGGCTCCGCCGACGGGGCCTCGGGCGACGCGCCCGCCCAGGCGGGGGCCGGTGCCTCGCTGACCAAGTCGGCGGCGGCCGACGACGACCCGCTGGCCGGGGACCGGGTGACCGTGGAGGCGTGAGCCCGCGCGCCGGGTGCGCGCGGCGTGCCCGGCGCGGCCCAATGCGCCCGGTGCGCCCGCCTCAGCGGCGCGGGGGCGGGCGCCGCAGGACCGGCACCCCGCCGGGCGGCGTGACCGGTTCGGCGGGCGGCTGCTCCGGGAGCCACAGCACGGCCACCGCGCCGGTGCTCGCCTCCTCGGCGGCGGCTGCCTCCTCGGCGGCTGCTGCCTCTTCGGCGGTGCCCGTCTCCGCGCCTGCGGTCGTCTCCGCGCCGCTGCCCGCCCCTTCGCCGCTGCCCGTCTCCTCGGCGGCGCCCGGTACGGCGGGTTCGCCCGGCGCGGCGTTGCGGAACGTCAGCCGGGCTCCGAGCACCCGGGCCTGACCCGCCGCGATGGTGAGCCCCAGCCCGTGCCCCGGCTGCGAGCGGTCGGTGCTGCCCGTACGGAAGCGGCTGACGCCCTCCGCCAGCAGCTGTTCCGGGAAGCCGGGGCCGTGGTCCCGTATCCGGATGCGGCGGCCGTCGACGGTGACCACGACCGGCGGACGCCCGTGCCGGGCGGCGTTCGCCAGCAGGTTGCCCAGAATCCGCTCCAGCCGCCGGGGGTCGGTGGTGACCACCGCGTCCGCCACGATCCGCACCCGCGCCTCCGGCGCCGCGATCGCTACCCGGCGGCGTACGAATTCCCCGAGCGCCACCTCCTGCAACTCCGCCCGCTCCCGCGCGCCGTCCAGCCGGGCGACCTCCAGCACGTCCTCGACCAGCTGGCGCAGCGCCTGCGCGCGATCGCGTACCAGCTCGGCCGGGCGGCCCTCGGGCAGCAGTTCGGCGGCGGTGAGCAGACCGGTCACGGGGGTGCGCAGCTCGTGCGCGATGTCGGCGGTGACCCGGCGCTCCGCCTCCAGGCGGGCCTGGAGCGTGTCGGCCATGGCGTCGATGGCGTCGGCCAGTTCGTCCGCCTCGTCACGTACGCGCAGCCCGCGCCCGCCGATCGCGTCCCGTACCCGCACCTCGGTGTCGCCGCTCGCCACCTCGGTGGCCGCGTCGGCGGCCTTGCGCAGCCGCCGCGAGAGCTGGCCGCCCACCAGCACACCCAGCGCGCAGCCGCCCAGCACGACGGACAGCGAACCGATCGTCAGCGAACGGTCGAGGTCGGTCAGCACGTCGTAGCGGTCGTAGAAGCGGGTGCGCAGCGACATGATCCGGTCGTCGGGCAGCGGCGTGGCCGCCCACACGACGGGGACGCCGTCGCTCCGCTCGTCCAGATAGGTCGCCCGCTTGTTCCCCTCGACGGCGCGGCGCAGCTCTGCGGGCAGCTCGGGGTCGTCGATGCGCGCGCCGAAGGGGATCTGGCCGGTCGAGTCGTAGATGCGGCGCGCGTACTGGAGCCGCTCGTCCTGGACGTCCCGGCTGCTGTCCTGCATGGTGCCGCGCGCCGCGTTGTGCACGACGAGGCTCAGCGCGAGCGCGACCAGCGCGCCGACGAGCGCGATGGCGGCGCTCAGCTTCCACCGGAGGCCGGTGCGGAAGGTGAGGTGGGGGGTGAGGCGTGTGAGCGGGGTGCGGGGTGGGTGGGGGCGCGGGCGCGTCGACGACACCGCCTACCCCTTCAGTTTGTAGCCGAAGCCGCGCACGGTCTCGATCCGGTCCTGACCGATCTTGCCGCGCAGCCGCTGCACATGGACGTCCACCACCCGCGTGTCACCACCCCAGCCGTAGTCCCACACGCGCTCCAGCAGCCGGTCCCGGGAGAGGACCGTGCCGGGCGCGGCGGAGAACTCCAGCAGCAGCCGCATCTCCGTCGGCGTCAGGGACACCGGACGGCGCGCGACCCGTACCTCCATGCCCTCGGTGTCGACCTCCAGGTCGCCGAAGCGCAGCACCTCGTCCCCCGTGCCCGGCCGCTCGGCCGCCGCCGCGCCGCCCGGCCCGCCGCCGCCCTGCGGGCCGTTCGCGTGCCCGAAGCGCCGCAGCACCGCGCGGATACGGGCCACCAGCACCGCGCCGTCGAACGGCTTGGTCACGTAGTCGTCCGCCCCGGCCTCCAGGCCCAGCACCACGTCGATCGAGTCCGCCCGCGCGGACAGCATGATCACCGGAACGGTGGAGGCGTCCCGGATACGGCGGCACAGGCTCACCCCGTCCAGCCCCGGCACCATGACGTCCAGCAGCGCGATGTCGGGCCGGTCCGCGCGGAAGGCCTCCAGGCCCCGGAGGCCGTCGGCGACCGCCGTCACCGCGAAGCCGTCGCGTTCCAGGGCCAGCTGCGTCGCCTCCCTGATGACGTCGTCGTCCTCGACGAAGAGCACGTGGGTCTCGGCCATGCCTGTCTGCCTCAGTCCTTTCCGGCCCGCGCGGGCTCGGCCGGTTTCGCCTCGCTGTCGGTGCGCTCGCGGGCCACCTCCTCGAACACGCCGTCGCGCCAGGCGTAGGTGATGACATCGCGCCCCGAGGGGCAGCACAGCGGCTCGTCGCCGATGTAGATGTCACGGGTGACCACCAGCATGCCCCCCTCGCCCGGTTCGGCGAAGACCGGCGGCCGCTCGGCGGCGAAGACGTTCACCAGCGCGCCGCTCGTACTGCGGCGGTAGACGTACGTGCCCACGCCCACGCTGTCCGCGCAGGACGAGACGTTCACCACCAGGTCGGTCTGGCTGCCGCCGGTCACCCGCCCGTACACCACGCCCACCGGATACTGCTCGCCGTCGCACGGCGCCAGGTCCTTCTTCACGTGGTCGCTGACCTTCGGGTCCCGCCGCAGCTCCGCGATGACGGTGGTCTCGTCGACCTTGCGCGCCTCGCCGTTCTCCGTGTACGCGGCGTCGTCCGGCGGCCCGGCGCTCCCCTGTCCCGGGGAGACGGACGGCGACGGCATGCCCGGGTCCTCCTCGGGGCCGTCCCCGCCTCCCTCGCCCGGCTCCGCCGAACGCGCCGCGTTCAGGGAGGGCGACTCGGTGGGCGAGCCCTCGACCCGTACGCCGTCCTCGGACGCCGCGCAGGCCGGGAGCAGGGCCACCGCGCCCAGCAGGGCCAGGGCCGCCGCCACATGGCGTGCCGCCCGGGACCCCGTCCCGGCGGCTCTCAGGCGACGCACTCCGCCGTCCTCCGCTTCAGCTCCTCGCGCAGCCGGGCAAGCGAGCGGTGCAGCGTGCTCTTCACGGTGCCCGGCGACATGCCCAGCGCCCGCGCGGTGTCCTCGGTGCTCATCTGCTCCCAGTGCCGCAGGATCACCACACTGCGCTGCTTGGGGGCCAGCGTGCCCAGCACCTCCATGAGGAGTTCGCGGTCGGCCCGCTGCTCCGTGCCGTCCTCGACGCCCGCCACGTCCGGCAGGTGCTCGGTCGGCACCTCCTGGAGCCGCCGCGAACGCCACCACTCCGTACGGGTGTTGATCATCACCCGGCGCAGGTAGGCGTCCGCGAGCGACTTGTCCGCTATGCCGTCCCACCGGCCGTACGTTCGGACCAGCGCGGTCTGGAGCAGGTCCTGCGCCTCCATCGGGTCGGTCACCAGGCGGCGGGCACTGCGCAGCAGGGCGTCCTGCCGAGTCCGTACGTACTCCTCGAAGTCCAGCACCTCTGCCGCCATGTCCGCCTCCCGAGCCTGTCACGTGGGTCGCCCCCCGGTCTGGGGAAGAACCTAGGCAGCGGGTGTTGCGGGACCGTACGCAGCGGGACTTCGGGGAGCCGTCGGCTGCCCATCGGTTGTGTAACGGCGCTGTGGCGGGCCGTGCGCGGAGCGCGTTCGCCGTCCGACGGACGCCCCCGCGCGCGCCGGTCAGGTCTGCGGCAGCCGGTACGTGCCGCCCTCCAGCGGCTCCACCAGCCCGTCCGACACCAGCCCGTCCAGAGCCCGCGCCCGCTGCACCGGCTCATGCCACACCCGGTCCAGCGCCGACTGCGGCACCGGCGACTCGGCGTCGCGCAGCACGGCCAGCAGCCTGCCGCGCACCTGGCGGTCCGTACCGGCGTAGGTCTGCGTACGGCGCGGCGGACCCTCGTACTCGGGCGCGCCCGCGAGCTGCCAGGCGCACCGGTCGGCGATCGGGCAGCGCCCGCACTCCGGCCCGCGCGCCGTGCACACCAGCGCACCCAGCTCCATCGTCGCCGCCGCCCAGCGCGCGGCCAGCGCCGCCTCCTGGGGCACCAGCGCGCGGGCGAGCTTGCGTTCGGCGGCGGTGGTGGCGTTCGGCGGGTACTGCGTCCCGCTCACCGCCCGCGCGAACACCCGGCGCACGTTGGTGTCGAGCACGGCGTGCCGCTGCCCGTACGCGAAGGAGGCCACCGCGGCGGCCGTGTACTCCCCGACCCCCGGCAGCGCCAGCAGTTGGGCGTGCTCCCCGGGTACGTCGCCGCCGTGCCGTTCCGTTATGGCGGCGGCGGCCCCGTGCAGGCGCAGTGCCCGGCGCGGATAGCCCAGGCGGCCCCAGGCGCGGACGGCCTCGCCGGACGGTTCGGCGGCCAGGTCGGCGGGGCGGGGCCAGCGGGCGAGCCACTGCTCGTAGACCGGCAGCACCCGGGCCACGGGAGTCTGCTGGAGCATGAACTCGCTCACCATCACGCCCCAGGCACCCGCCTCGGGGCGGCGCCAGGGGAGGTCGCGGGCGTGCGCGTCGAACCAGTCGACGACGCTGGTGTGCAGGTCGGTGTGGTCGCGGTCGTGGTCCGGGACGGCGTTCGCGGCGTCTTCAGTGGTCGCAGTCATGGCAGTGCCGATCCTGGCACGGAGCGCGGCACGGCCGAAACGACCACGCGGGCGGAGTGCCCGGAAGCCTGACGGACTGCCACCGGTGGGCGATGCCGGAAACGCTCCGGCGCCGACGTCGTGCCTGCTTCGTACCGCCCCGGGAGGGCGCCGGACCTGACCTTCGTCAGGAGCGGCGGGCGGTGGACGGCCGGTAGCGTCGGGGGGAGGGCGGACGGGGGCGGACGGGGTGGTGAAACGGATGATGCGCGGCGCGGGCAGGCGCGGTGATGCGGTGCGGGACGTGCTGGTGTGGCTGCCGCTCGCCGGGTGCGCCTTCGCCGGGAACATCTTCGGCGTGGAGGGGCCGCCGTGGTGGCTGACCGCGAGCCAGGCGGCCTGGCTCGCCGTGGCGGTCGCCGTGCTGCGGCGGCGTCCGCTGGCGGGCTGGCTGCTGGTCGCCGTCCCGGTGCTGGTCTTCCTGCCGGCCGTGTTCGACCTGGTGCCCGCGCTGGCCGTGGCCAGCTGCCTGCTGGGGCGGCGCAGCGAGCGGACCCGGTCGGCGCTGCTCGCGTTCGGCGCGGTCGCCCTGGTCGGCACGGTCGGCGTGTTGGTGCAGGCGGGTGAGGAGGCGCGGTACGCCGACCCGGTCTTCGGCTGGCTGGTGAAGGCGGGCGTGCTGCTCTTCTGCGCGGTGTTCCCCTGGCTCGCGGGCCGCTACCGTCGCCAGGACCGGGCGCTGGTACGGGCGGGCTGGGAGCGGGCCGAACGCATGGAACGCGAGCAGCGGATCGTGGCCGAGCAGGCCGGGCTGCGGGAGCGGACCCGTATCGCGGAGGACATGCACGACGCGCTCGGCCACGACCTGAGCCTGATCGCGCTGCGGGCCGGTGCGCTCCAGGTCGCGCCGGACCTGCCGGACGCGCACCGGGCCGCCGCCGCGGAGCTGCGGGCGGAGGCCGCCGCGGCCACCGACCGGCTGCACGGAATCCTGAGCGTGCTGCGCGAACCCACCCGGCCCGAGCCGCTCGCGCCGGTGGGGGAGTCGCTGCGGTCGCTGGTGGAGCGGGCCGCCGCCTCGGGGCTGCGGGTACGGCTGGTCACCTCCGGCGGCACAGCGGAGCAGGGCCTGCCCGGGGCGCTGCCGCCGGGCGCGGACCGGGCCGCCTACCGAGTGGTGCAGGAGGCGCTGACCAACGCCGCCCGGCACGCGCCGGGCGCGGCGGTGACGGTGGCGGTCGCGCTGGAGCGTACGGAGCGTACGGAGCGTACGGAGCGCGGGGCGGCGGCCCGGGTCACGGTGGCCAACGGGCCGCCGGAGGCGCGGGACCGGGCGCCCGCGTCCGCGTCCTCCCGCACCGGGACCGGGCTGGTCGCGCTGCGCGAGCGGGTGCGCATGGCGGGCGGCGGGCTGAGCGCGGGCGCCGGGGACGACGGCGGCTTCGTGGTGACGGCCTGGTTCCCCGCGGACGGCGCGGCGGCGCCGGACGGGGGCGGCGTCCAGGCCGAAGACCTGGGCGGCACGGAGGCCCCGGGCGGCGCCGCGGATTCCGGTGCCGGGGCCCTCGCCGCCGCCGGGCCCAGCCGCGCCGCGCGCCAGTTCGCCACCGAGCAGCACGCCGCCCGGCGCCGGTTCGCCGTCGCCTCCGCGTTCGCCGGTACGGCCGCCGCCCTCGTGACGGCCGCCGTGCTGGGCTGGTACGCCTACACCACCGCCGAGTCCGTACTGCCTCTGGCGGACTACGACCGGCTGCGCGTCGGCGACACCGAGGAGCGCACGCGGTCCGTGCTGCCCGCCCGCGAGGACGTCGGGCCGCCCACCGACCGCGCACCGGCCCTGCCGCGCGGCGCGGAGTGCGCGTACTACCGTGCCAGCGGCGACCTCTTCACCAGCGTGGACACCTACCGGCTGTGCTTCCGTGCCGGGCGGCTGGTCGACAAGAGCGTGATCGAGAGGGTGGGGGCGGAGCGTTGAGCATCCGGGTACTGGTGGCGGACGACGAGGCGATGGTGCGCGCGGGCGTACGGGCCATCCTGGAGGCCGCTGCCGATTTCGAGGTCGTCGCGGAGGCGGCGGACGGACGGCAGGCCGTCGAGCTGTCCCGCGCGCACCGCCCCGACGTCGCGCTGCTGGACATCCGGATGCCCCGCCTGGACGGCCTCGCGGCAGGCGAGGAGATCCTGCGCACCGGTCCGCCGGGCACCGCCGTCGCCTTCCTCACCACCTTCGCCGAGGACGCCTACATCGCCCGCGCCCTCAGCGGCGGCGCCACCGGCTTCCTGCTCAAGTCCGGCGACCCGCACGAACTCCACGCGGGCATCCGGGCGGTGGCCGAGGGCGGTGCCTTCTTCTCGCCGAAGGTGGCGCACCACGTGCTGACCGAGCTGGGCGGCGGCGCCGGCGGGCGTCTCGCGCGGGCCGCGCGCGCCCGAGCCCGTACCGACGTGCTCACCGAGCGGGAGCGGGAGGTGCTCGCCCTGGTGGGGCGCGGACTGTCCAACGGGGAGGTCGCCCGGCGGCTGCACTTGGTGGAGGGGACGGTCAAGGGCCATGTGAGCGCGGTCCTGGAGCGGCTCGAGGTGAGCAACCGGGTGCAGGCCGCGATCGTCGCGTACGAGGCGGGGCTCGTCTGAGCCCGCCCTGACCTGACCCGCCCTGCCCGGCCCGACCGGCCCGATCCGACCCATGCGTCGAACGCGGGCTCGGGCGCGGTGCGCGAAGTCGAGCCGGGCGCCGCCGGAAACCGCACAAGAACCGCTCATCGTAAAAGTCATGGGACTGAAGCGGTGGGTACCGCTCTGCGGGACGGGTGAAGTCTCGTAAGGTTTCCGCGTGGGATCTCTGCGCAATCCGATCGGACCTCTCCCCTCCACCATCTACTGGCGGCGGCGGGTCATCGCGCTGTCCGTCCTCGGGCTGCTCGTGCTGCTCGCCGTCTGGGCGCTGAGCCTCGGCGGCGACGACGGCGACCAGCGCGCCGACGCGGGCCGCAAGGACGACAACAACGGCCAGGGTCCGACGGACGCCATCACGCCCGGCCCCTCCGACTCCTCGCCCCGGGTGAGTGAACGGCCCGGCGGCCGGGACGAGGTGGACGGCGGCGCGGGCTCGGACGGCGGAGAAAACTCCGGCGGCGGCTCCGGCGGCGACAGCGGGAGCGGCGGTTCGGGCGGTGACGGCGGGGGCGACGGAGGCGGCAACGGCAACGGCGGCGGCGCGCTGGGCGGTTCCGGCGGCAACGTCACCGGCGGCGAGGGCATGCCCGCCGGGACGAGCCTGCCACTGTGCGGCCCGGGCGTCTCCGTGACGCTGAGCAGCGTCGAGAACGAGTTCACGCCCGGCGAGAAGCCCGAGCTGAAGCTGACGGTGAAGAACGGCGGCGACGGTGACTGCCGCGTGGATCTGGGCCGGCTGGCGACCGTACTGACGATCACCGACGGCGACGGCGAACGGGTCTGGTCCTCGGCCGACTGCCCGCCCAGCCGCAAGTCCGCCTACGTGCAGGTGCCGGCCGACGGCGAGACGGCACAGACACTCGAATGGGACCGCAAGCAGAGCAAGCCCGAGTGCGCGAAGGCGCCGTCCGGCTCGGTGGACGCGGACACCTACCTCGCCGAGGTGCGGGTGAAGGGCCTGCCCGCCGCCGAGGCGTCGTTCGTCCTCACCAAGGACTGACCCGCACGGGCCGACCCGCCACGGCCGGGCGCCACGGCCGGTCCGTGCGTGTCTACGGGGCGCCGAACGCGTACGTCACCGAGAACACCGTGACCAGCTGCCCGGCGCGGCGGCCTCGGTGACCCCCAGGTCCTCGGAGAGTTCCGGGAGCACGCCCGCGACGACGAAGTCGTCGGTGCCGATGACGAAGGTGAGCAGGAGCAGGCACAGCAGCCACGGGGGAAGTCCCCGGCGGGAGTTCGCAGAAGTCATGCCGGACGCTGAAACCTTGGCCCCAGGTGCAAGGTCAACCCCCGCGCCACGGTTCCCCCCCCGCTAGAGCGTGGGGTGCCGACGGCGGGTCTGCCCGGCGGGTCGGGCTCGGCGCGGTGTGCCTGCCCGGCGTTCGAGTACGAGGCCGGAGCGCGCCGCCCGGAGGATCGGCTCAGCGCGGCACGCTAGTGCTGTGACCGCATAGGTTCACCGGGTTGAGGTCTGTGCACTTGGAGGTGCCGCGACGTCCGGTCCAGCGGGGTGAACGGCACCTCACCGCAAAGCCCCTGGCAGACTCTCGGCGTGATTCAGAAGAAGCTCGACGCGCTCGCGCAGATGATGGACGAGTACAGGGCCATGCCGTTCCCGAGCGGGTTCCGTGGCCTGGATATTGAGGACCAGGACATGGTCATGCTCGACGCGGACACCGCCGGCTACACCTACCGAGTCCTCAAGGGCCCCCTTCCCGCACCGTCCCGAGGAGGCTTGATCAGGTTGGTGGGGGTGTTCGAGAAGGTTCTTCCGGCGATCAGCGACGAGTACGCAAGCAGGTACTACACGCAGGCGCGCGACGTGGCCGCGCTGGCCGCCGAGATCGAGGACATGCGTGACAAGCAGTCCTCCGGCGGAGAAAGTTCTCCGGGCCGGCGGTCGTAGCAGTTGGATGTGCGGTGACGTCCGACCCGACCGCTGGAGGTGCGGTGGCCGAGCCTGTCCGTGTGCGCAGACTGACCGATCAAGAGGGACAGAGGCTGCAGCAGATCGTACGCCGGGGCAGCACCAGTTCGGTGCGCTACCGACGCGCGATGATGCTGCTGGCCTCGGCCGGCGGGAACCGCGTCCCGGTGATCGCACAGCTGGTCCAGGCCGACGAGGACACCGTCCGGGACGTGATCCACCGGTTCAACGAGATCGGGCTGGCCTGCCTGGACCCTCGATGGGCGGGAGGCCGTCCCCGCCTGCTCAGCACTGACGACGAGGACTTCGTCGTTCAGACGGCCACCACCCGCCCGACCAAGCTCGGCCAGCCTTTCACCCGCTGGTCACTGCGCAAACTCGCCACCTACCTGCGCAAAGTCCACGGCCGGACCATCCGCATAGGACGCGAGGCATTACGCCGCCTCCTCGCCCGCCGCGGCGTCACCTTCCAGCGCACCAAGACATGGAAGGAGTCACCCGACCCGGACCGAGAGGCGAAACTGGACCGGATCGAGGAGGTCCTGGACCGCTTCCCGGACCGGGTCTTCGCGTTCGACGAGTTCGGCCCCCTCGGGATCCGGCCCACCGCAGGCTCGGGCTGGGCCAACCAGGGGCGCCCCGACCGGGTGCCCGCCACCTACCACCGCACCCACGGGGTGCGCTACTTCCACGGTTGTTACTCAGTCGGGAGCGACACCTTGTGGGGTATCAACCGCCGCAAGAAAGGTGCCGTGAACACGCTGGCCGCGCTGAAGTCGATCCGCGCTGCGCGGCCCGACGGAGCACCGATCTACGTGATCATGGACAACCTGTCCGCTCACAAGGGCAGCGACATCCGCCGCTGGGCGGGAAAGAGCAAGGTCGAGTTGTGCTTCACCCCGACCTACGCCTCTTGGGCGAACCCGATCGAAGCCCACTTCGGACCGCTGAGGCAGTTCACCATCGCCAATTCGAACTACTCGAACCACACGGTTCAGACGCGGGCCCTGCACGCCTACCTGCGGTGGCGCAACGCCAACGCCCGCCACCGCGATGTCCTGGCCGCCGAGCGCAAGGAACGCGCCCGCATCCGCAGCGAGAAAGGCATCCGCTGGGGCGGACGACCTCTCAAAACCGCAGCCCGACGAACCCGGTGAACCTATGCGGTCACAGCACTAGACGTACCGCTCCAGGATCGAGGACTCCGCCAGCCGCGAGAGCCCCTCGCGCACCGAGCGGGCGCGGGCCTCGCCCACGCCGTCCACCGTCTGGAGGTCGTCCACGCTCGCGGCGAGCAGCTTCTGGAGCCCGCCGAAGTGGTCGACCAGCCGGTCGATCACCGCGCCGGGCAGCCGCGGCACCTTCGCCAGCAGGCGGAAACCACGCGGCGAGACGGCCGAGTCGAGGATCTCGGGAGAGCCCGAGTACCCCAGCGCCCGCGCCACCGTGGAGAGTTCGAGCAGCTCGGTGTGGCTGAGCCGGTCCAGGTCGTGCAGCGCCTCGGCGACCGTACGGGAGCGGCGCCCGCTGCCCGTGGGCTGCGGCACGTAGTCGCGGGCGACCAGTTCGCGTTCCGGCTCGACGCCCGCGATCAGCTCGTCGAGCTGGAGCGAGAGCAGACGGCCGTCGGTGCCCAGCTCGACGACGTACTCCGCGATCTCCGTCGCGATGCGCCGCACCATCTCCAGCCGCTGGGCGACCGCCGTCACGTCGCGGACCGTCACCAGGTCCTCGATCTCCAGCGCGGACAGCGTGCCCGCGACTTCGTCCAGCCGCAGCTTGTACCGCTCCAGCGTCGCCAGCGCCTGGTTCGCCCGGGACAGGATGGCCGCCGAGTCCTCCAGGACCCGCCGCTGCCCGTCCACGTACAGCGCGATCAGCCGCATCGACTGGCTGACCGACACCACGGGGAAGCCGGTCTGGATGGAGACCCGCTGCGCCGTACGGTGCCGGGTGCCGGTCTCCTCCGTCGGGATCGACGCGTCGGGGACGAGCTGCACACCCGCCCGTACGATCTTGGTCAGCTCGCGGTCCACGATCAGCGCGCCGTCGAGCTTGCACAGCTCGCGCAGCCGGGTCGCGGCGAACTCGACGTTCAGCACGAAGCCGCCGGTGCACAGGGTCTCGACGGTCTTGTCGAAGCCGAGGACGATCAGTCCGCCGGTGTTCCCCCGGAGGATGCGCTCCAGGCCGTCGCGCAGCGCCGTACCGGGCGCGACCGCGCTCAGCGAGGCGCGCATCAGGCCGTCGGCACGGGAGCCTCCCTGGCTCCCCCCGGCCCTGCCGGGAGCTGCTGCCCGGTCATTGGCTGCCACTGCACTCCTTCGGTCGTGCTGGTGCCCGCCGACGTCGTCCGGCTACGGGCGCGGGGCTGGTCTGCCGGACGGAGCCGCCGTGGCGAGGCCGCGACTTTGCCATCGACACCCCGTCGTCGTCCTTCGTCGACAGGCTGGGTACGTCGGGGCGAAGTCTACCGGCGGGCAACCTCCTCGTGTGGCGCGCTCCGCGAGGGGCGCGACGGGAGCACCCGCAGGGCCTCCCCGATGTCCGCGACCACCTGCACCCGCATGCCCTCCGGTATCTTCCCCGGGTCGGCCGGCACCAGCGCGTGCGTGAAGCCCAGCCGCGCGGCCTCGGCCAGCCGCCGCTGCACGCCCGTGACCCGGCGCACCTCGCCCGCCAGCCCGACCTCGCCGACCGCCACCAGGTTCTGCGGCAGCGGTGTGTCGCTCGCCGCGCTCGCCAGCGCCAGCGCCACCGCGAGGTCCGCGGCGGGCTCGGTCAGCTTCACCCCGCCCACCGTCGCGCTGTAGATGTCGCGCTTGCCCAGCGCGCTGATCCGGCCGCGCTGCTCCAGCACCGCGAGCATCATCGACACCCGCGAGGTCTCCAGCCCGGAGGTCGTACGGCGCGGGGAGGGGATCTGGCTGTCCACCGTCAGCGCCTGCACCTCGGCCACCAGCGGACGCCGGCCCTCCAGCGTCACGGTCAGGCAGGTGCCGGGCACGGGCGCGTCGCGCCGGGTGAGGAAGAGGCCGGACGGATCGGCCAGACCGGTGATCCCCTCGTCGTGCAGCTCGAAGCAGCCGACCTCGTCCGTCGCCCCGTAGCGGTTCTTCACGCCGCGCACCAGCCGCAGCCGGTTGTGCCGGTCTCCCTCGAACTGGAGCACGACGTCGACCAGGTGCTCCAGCAGCCGGGGCCCGGCGATCGCGCCGTCCTTGGTGACGTGGCCGACCAGCAGGGTGGACATGCCGCGGTCCTTGGACGCACGGATCAGCGCGCCCGCCACCTCCCGCACCTGGGCGACGCCGCCGGGCGCCCCGTCGATCTCGGGCGAGGCGACCGTCTGCACGGAGTCCAGCACGAGCAACGAGGGCTGCACCGCCTCCAGATGGCCCAGCACGGCCGCCAGGTCGGTCTCGGCGGCCAGGTACAGGTCGTCGTCGATGGCGCCGATGCGGTCGGCGCGCATCCGGACCTGGGCGGCGGACTCCTCACCGGTCACATACAGCGTGCGGTCCTCGGGGCCCGCCGCCTTCGCCGCCACGTCCAGCAGCAGCGTCGACTTGCCCACCCCCGGCTCGCCCGCCAGCAGCACCACCGCGCCGGGCACCAGGCCGCCGCCCAGCACCCGGTCCAGCTCGGGCACGCCGGTGCCGCGCGCGGTGGCGTGCTTGCCGTCCACCTGGCCGATGGGCAGCGCGGCCGTGGAGACCCGGCCGGGCGCGGTCGTACGGACGGCGGGGGAGCCGCCGGTCTCCTCCACCGTGCCCCACGCATGGCACTCGGGGCACCGGCCCAGCCACTTCGCCGTCGTGTAGCCGCAGTCGGTGCAGCGGTAGGAGGGCCGGTCCTTCGCGGACGACTTACGGGTGGCTGCCATGCGGCCACCGTATCCGCGCCCGCCGACACCGGCCGCCGCCCGGCCCCGGCGCCGTACACCAGGTCCGGCAGTCTGAAGCCGCATCATGTCCCCTTTTGAGGGAGATGTTCATCCGTACGGATTAAACTGGCGCAAGCTGGTCCGATGAACGACGTCCGCCGTCCTACGGTCGCCGGATGAAGAGCACCAGGCGCGAGCGATCCCCGCACACCACCGGTGCCCACCGGGCGCACTCGGTGCGGCGCCCCGTCGAACTGCGGTCCGCCCCGCGTTCCGAACAGCGCTCCGACCACCAGGCGCCCTACCTCGACGGGCTGTTCACCTACTGCCTGTCGGTGCTGTGCGAGCACGACGAGGCTACCGCCGCCCTCGGTGAGGCGCTCGCCCTCGCCGAGCGCCAGCAGGGCCGCGGCCGTGCGCCGTCCGGACCGCACCAGTACCGCCCCTGGCTCTACGCGCTGACCCGCTGGGCCTGTCTGCGCCGCCTCGCCCAGCGCGCGGCACCGGGCCGTACGGGCGCCGCCGCCGACCCGCCGCCGGGCGCCGCCACCGCACAGCGCCGCCGTGAACTGGCCGCGCTGGCCTGGCCGGAGGCCGCCGGCACCACGCCCGAGCAGCGCGAGGCGCTGGAGCTGGCCGTCCGGCACGGCCTCCCGGTCGTCGAGGTGGCCGCGATCCTCTCGCTCACCAGCGAAGCCGCGGGCGAGCTGCTCACCAGCGCGGCCTGCGAGGTCGAACGCACCCGCGCCGCGCTCGCCGTGGTCGACTCCGGCGGCTGCCACGCCGTCGCCCGGCTGGCGGGGGACCAGCGGCTGCTGCTGGGCACCCCGCTCCGCCGCGAGCTGCTGCGCCACGTGGACGACTGCGCGGAGTGCCGCCGGGGCGCCGAGCGGGCCATGGCCGGAATCTCCTGGCCCGGCACCGCACCGGGCGGAGCCGCGCCCCTGGCCGTGCTCCAGGCCCCGCGGCCCGCCGTGCACGCCGCGCGGCGGACGGCGCAGCGCGCCCGCTACCTCCACAGCCCCCGTTTCGACAGGAACGGTTTTCCGGTCGAGCTGAAGGACCGCGCCGCCCGCCGCGACCGGCTCCGCAGCCGCGCGGTGACGACCACGGTGGTGGCGGCCGTCGTCGCCGCGCCCGTCCTCGCCCTCTGGGCCGCCTACCGCGGTGCGCCCCTCACCGGCGAGGGCCACGAGGCATCCACCGTCTCCGCCGCCGACCGGGAGGAGGACGCCTACGGCGAGTACCCGTACGAGAACGCCGGCCGTACCGCGCGCGACTCCGGCCGCAGCCAGGGCCCCCGGACGAACGGCATGTCGGTGGCCGTCGAGAACCCGGACGGCCCCACCGCCCCCGGCCGCCCCGGCAGCGGCGGGCTCGACGTGCAGGCCCGGCACGTCGGCAGCGGCACGGTGATCACCCTCACCGCGACGGGCGCCGACCCCGTCCGCTGGTCCGCCTCCACGGGCGCGGCCTGGGTCTCGCTCAGCCGTACGTCGGGCACGCTGGAGCCCGGCGCATCGGTCACCTTCATGGCGTACGCCGACAAGGCGGCGCAGCCCGCGGGCTGGTGGGCCGCGCGCATCCACATCGCGCCGTCGGGCGCGGTGGTCACGCTGGAGGGGCGCGGCGCGGACACCCCGGCCCCGCAGGAGCCGTCCCAGCCGCAGGAGCCGGTGCCGCCGGATCCGTCCGCCTCCTCCGGGCCCGGGCCGGGGCCTTCGCCGGACCCGTCGCCCGCGCCCTCGGAGCCGGCGCCGGGGCCGTCCGAGCCGACCCCGGGCAACCCGGGCGGCCCCGGCGACCCGGACCCGAGCACACCCCCGGACACGCCCCCGTCCTGAGCGGCGCGCCCGCTCGCGCTACCTGCCTGCCGGTTCCCCCGGTTCCCCCGTCTGCACCGCGTGCGCCGTGTCCGCCGGATGCGGAGCCAGCAGCGGCAGCTGCGCGGCCAGCCGCTCCGCGCACAGCTCCGCCAGCCGCGCATAGCCCGCCGGGCCCATCAGCTCCGTCAACTCCGGCCCGTACGACTCGTACACCGGCTTGCCCGCGCCGTGCGCCGAGGGCGCCGAGGTGCACCACCAGTGCAGGTCGTGCCCGCCCGGCCCCCAGCCCCGGCGGTCGTACTCGCCGATGGAGACGTACAGCACCTGCTCGCCGTCCGGCCGCTCCACCCACTCGTAGGTGCGCCGGACGGGCAGCTGCCAGCAGACGTCCGGCTTGGTCTCCAGCGGCTCGCGGTCCTCCCGCAGCGCCAGCGTGTGCAGCGCGCAGCCCTGGCCGCCGGAGAAGCCCGGGCGGTTGTGGAAGATGCACGCGCCCTCCCAGCGGCGGGTCTGCCGCTCACCGTCCTCGTCGGTCTGCGTCCAGCCGGAGGTGGTGCCCTCCTCGTGGAACTGCCACGTCTGCGGGGTGAGCCGCGCCACATGCCCGGCGACCCGGCGCTCGTCCTCCTCGTCGGTGAAGTGTGCGCCCAGGGTGCAGCAGCCGTCCGCCGCCCGGCCCTGCTGGATGCCCTGGCAGCCCTGGCCGAAGACGCAGTTCCAACGGGAGGTCAGCCAGGTCAGGTCGCAGCGGAAGACCTGCTCGGCGTCGGCCGGGTCCGGGAACTCCACCCAGGCGCGGGTGAAATCCAGCGAGACCTCCTCCGCCCGTGCCTCGGCCCGCGGCTCGGGCAGCCCGCCCGCCTGGCCGCGCCCGCCCTGCTCGTCCCGCTTCTTACGCTTCGCCGCTTTCGTCTTACCCACGCACCCAGCGTACGACCTCAACCGCCCCGGGCAGCGGCGACCGCCGGTCATCGCGGGACGGTCCCCCAAAGGGTGATTCCCACTCGCGCGGGCGGATAGCGTGCTGTGTATGAGACTCGGTGTCCTCGACGTGGGTTCGAATACGGTCCACCTCCTCGTGGTGGACGCGCACCGCGGTGCGCGCCCCCTGCCCGCCTACTCGCACAAGGCCGAGCTGAAGCTCGCCGAGCTGCTCGACGAGAACGGCGCCATCAGCCCGGACGGTGTGGACCGGCTCTCCTCCACCGTCAGGGAGGCGCGGGACGTCGCGGAGGACAAGGGCGTCCAGGACGTGCTGCCCTTCGCGACCTCCGCCGTACGGGACGCGGCCAACGCCGAGACCGTCCTCGCCCGCGTGGCCGAGGAGACCGACGTCAAGCTCCAGGTGCTCTCCGGCGAGGACGAGGCGAGGCTGACCTTCCTCGCGGTCCGCCGCTGGTTCGGCTGGTCCGCGGGGCGGCTGATGGTCGTGGACATCGGCGGCGGCTCGCTGGAGATCGCCTACGGCCTGGACGAGGAGCCCGACGCCGCGGTCTCCCTCCCGCTGGGCGCGGGCCGGCTGACCTCGGGCTGGCTGCCGGGCGACCCGCCCGAGACGGACGACGTACGGGCGCTGCGCCGCCACGTCCGCGCCGAGATCGCCCGGGTGGTGGGGGAGTTCAGCCGCTTCAGCCCGCCGGACCACGTGGTCGCCACCTCCAAGACCTTCAAGCAGCTCGCCCGGCTGGCGGGCGCGGCGCGCTCCGGCGAGGGCGAGTACACGCAGCGCGAGGTGGGCCGCAAGGCGCTGGAGGAGTGGGTGCCCAGGCTGGCCGGGATGACCACCGCGCAGCGGGCGGCGCTGCCGGGCGTGTCCGAGGGGCGCGCGGGGCAGCTGCTGGCGGGCGCGGTGGTCGGCGAGGCGGTGATGGATCTGTTCGGCATCGAGACACTGGAGGTCTGCCCATGGGCGCTGCGCGAGGGCGTGATCCTGCGCCGCCTGGACCACCTGCGCACGGTGTGACGGCGCACGCGCGGGGGCGCGGCAGCAGGGTGCGGGCGCGTGCGGGCGCCGTGCCCGAGCCCGCGCGCGCCCGCCGTAGGGTGTGACCGTGGTGCAACGACCGGTGCGGATGCCAACGCCCAAAGTCGCGCTGTCCACGGCCTCCGTGTACCCGGAGTCGACGGCGGCGGCCTTCGAGATCGCGGCTCGCCTCGGGTACGACGGGGTCGAGGTCATGGTGTGGACCGACCCCGTCAGCCAGGACGTGGAGGCGCTCCGGCGGCTCTCCGACGCGCACGGCGTCCCCGTCCTCGCGGTGCACGCCCCCTGCCTGCTGATCACCCAGCGCGTCTGGTCCACCGACCCGTGGACGAAGCTCCAGCGCGCCCGCTCGGCCGCCGAGCGGCTCGGCGCCTCCACCGTGGTCGTGCACCCGCCGTTCCGCTGGCAGCGCGCGTACGCACGGGACTTCGTCGGCGGTATCTGGCGGATGGCCGAGGAGACCGAGGTGCGCTTCGCCGTGGAGAACATGTTCCCGTGGCGCTACCGGGACCGCGAGATGATGGCGTACGCCCCCGGCTGGGACCCGACCGACGAGGACTACCGCCACTTCACGATCGACCTCTCGCACACCGCCACCTCGCGGGCCGACACGTTCGCCATGGCCGACCGGATGGGGGACCGGCTGGGGCACGTGCACCTCGCCGACGGGCTGGGGTCCGGCAAGGACGAGCACCTGGTGCCGGGCCGCGGTGTGCAGCCCTGCGGCGAACTGCTGGAGCGGCTCACCCGCCAGGGCTTCGACGGCCATGTGGTGGTGGAGGTCAACACGCGGCGCGCGATGTCCGCCGCCGAACGCGAGGACGACCTCGCGGAGGCGCTGGCGTTCACCCGCCGCCACCTCGCCGCCGCGTCCGCGGGCTCGGCGTCCGACGGCGGCCGGGCGGCCCGCCCGTGACCGCCGGACCGGCCGAGCCCGCCGCGGCACCCGGCCGCAAACGCGGGCGCCCCTCGCTCGCCGCCCGCGCCGCGGGCGGACCGGCGGCGCCCGACCGCATCCTCGCCTCCGCCCGCGCCGAGTTCGCCGCCCGCGGTTACGACAAGGCGTCCATCCGCGCGATCGCGCGCGGGGCCGCCGTGGACCCGGCCCTGGTGCACCACTACTTCGGCACCAAGGAGCAGGTCTTCGAGAAGGCGGTGGAGACGGCCTTCTCGCCCGCCGTGGCCGCCGGCGCCGAGGCGCTCACGCACGACGTGGACCAGCTCGGCGAGGTGATGACCCGCTTCATCTTCGAGATCTGGGGCCGTACGGCCACCCGCGAGCCGCTGCTGGCCATCCTGCGCTCGGCGGTCAACAACGAGACCGCCGCCGCGATCTTCCGCCGCCTGGTGACCCGCCAGCTGCTGGCCGTGCTGGCCGGGCGGCTGACCGCCCCGGACGCCGACCTGCGCGTGGAGCTGGCCGCCGCCCAGCTCGTGGGTACGGCGATGCTGCGCTACGTGATCAAGGTCGAGCCGATCGCGTCCACCGACCCGGAGGTCCTGATCGCCCGGCTCGCCCCCGTGGTCCAGCACCACCTGACGGGCCCCTGACCGGACCCTGGCCCGCCTCGGCCCGCGCCCCTGCACGCTCCCCGCGCCTGCATGCCGCCCCGCGCGGGTCTCACGATCCGATCGGGGTGTCCGGCTGGCGGATTCGCGGCGTACCCTCGAAAATCCGCAGAACCACCACGCACCACAGGGAGTGGAGCAGCCATGCCCGAGCTGAGGTCCCGCACTGTCACCCACGGCCGCAACGCGGCGGGCGCCCGCTCGCTCCTCCGCGCCGCGGGCGTAGAGCGCGAGGACTTCGGCAAGCCGATCATCGCGGTGGCGAACAGCTTCACCGAGTTCGTGCCGGGCCACACGCACCTCCAGCCGGTGGGCCGGATCGTCTCGGCGGCGGTGCAGGCGGCAGGCGGCATCCCGCGCGAGTTCAACACCATCGCGGTCGACGACGGCATCGCCATGGGCCACGCGGGGATGCTCTACTCGCTCCCCTCCCGCGACCTGATCGCCGACTCGGTCGAGTACATGACCGAGGCGCACTGCGCCGACGCGCTGATCTGCATCTCCAACTGCGACAAGATCACCCCCGGCATGCTGATGGCCGCGATGCGGCTGAACATCCCGACGGTCTTCGTCTCCGGCGGCCCGATGGAGTCGGGCACGGCGACGTTGGTCGACGGCACGGTCCGCAAGCTCGACCTCATCTCCGCCATCGCGGACTCCGCGAACGACGCGGTCTCGGACGAGGACCTCGCCCGGATCGAGGAGAACGCCTGTCCGACCTGCGGCTCCTGCTCCGGCATGTTCACCGCGAACTCCATGAACTGCCTCACCGAGGCCATCGGCCTCTCCCTGCCGGGCAACGGCTCCCTGCTCGCCACGCACACCGCCCGCAAGGAGCTGTACGAGGCGGCGGGCCGTACGGTCGTGGAGATCACCAAGCGCTTCTACGACGAGGACGACGAGACCGTCCTCCCGCGCCACATCGGCTCCCGCGCCGCCTTCGAGAACGCCATGGCCCTGGACATCGCCATGGGTGGCTCGACGAACACGATCCTGCACCTGCTGGCCGCCGCGCAGGAAGCCGGGCTGAACTTCGCGATGCCCGACATCGACGCGCTCTCGCGCCGCCTGCCCTGCCTCTCCAAGGTCGCACCGAACGGCGCGTACTACATGGAGGACGTCCACCGGGCGGGCGGCATCCCCGCCATCCTCGGCGAGCTGTACCGCGCGGGGCTGCTGGAGGAGGACGTGCACTCGGTGCACAGCCCCTCGCTGGCCGACTGGCTCAAGCAGTGGGACATCCGGGGCGGCTCGCCCTCGCCCGAGGCAGTCGAGCTGTTCCACGCGGCCCCCGGCTGCGTCCGCTCCGCCACCGCCTTCTCGCAGTCCGAGCGCTGGGACACCCTGGACACCGACGCGGCGGGCGGCTGCATCCGCGACATCGAGCACGCCTACTCCACCGAGGGCGGCCTCGCCATCCTGCACGGCAACCTCGCGGCGGACGGCTGCGTGGTGAAGACCGCGGGCGTCGACGAGTCCGTGTGGACCTTCGAGGGACCGGCCGTGGTGTGCGAGTCCCAGGAGGAGGCCGTCGAGAGCATCCTCAACAAGCGCGTCAAGGAGGGCGACGTCGTCGTCATCCGCTACGAGGGCCCCAAGGGCGGCCCCGGCATGCAGGAGATGCTCTACCCCACGTCCTTCCTCAAGGGCCGCGGCCTGGGCGCCAAGTGCGCGCTGGTCACGGACGGGCGGTTCTCCGGCGGCACCTCCGGCCTCTCCATCGGGCACGCCTCGCCGGAGGCGGCGGCGGGCGGCGCCATCGCCCTCGTCCGCGACGGCGACCTGATCCGCATCGACATCCCCGCGCGCGTCATCGAGCTGAAGGTCCCGGACAGCGAGCTGGCGGCCCGCCGCGAGGAGCTGGGCGGCCACTACGCGCCGCGCGACCGCGAGCGCAAGGTCTCCACGGCGCTGCGCGCGTACGCCGCCATGGCCACCAGCGCGGACCGGGGTGCCGTGCGCGACCTCTCCCAGCTGGGGGACGGCCGCTAGGGCCTAGCGCTGTGGCCGGGCACGGTTCTCCCTGCGAGCTGCCCTGGCGCGTACGTCCTCCCCCTGGCTTCGCCGGGAGGTGCCCCCTGCGTGGGCGGTCTCCCCGGCCCGCGGGGCCGAGGGGGCGACCGCACGCACCAGGGCGCCGCGCCCCGGCCATAATCGAGGGTATGAGCGACACGCAGCGTCCCGACGAGCCCGATGAGCCCCGCGACGCCTCCGGCGCGGGCGGGACGGACGACGACCGCCCCCTCCCCGAGCCGATCCGCTTCTACGGCACCACCTGGGTCAACCACACGGGCGGCTACGCCCTGCGCCGCGTGGGACTCGGGCTCGGTGCCGTGGTGCTGGCGGCGGTGGGGGCGTACGCGCTCCGGCTCGCGTACGAGGGCGTGGCGATCGCGGAAGTGGGGGACTGGGCCCGGGTGCTGCTGATCCTGGCGTTCGCCATCTGCAGCTCGATCGGCTTCTCCCGCACCCTCACCGGCTTCACCCGCCGCCCGGAGACCGAGGAGGAGGAAGCGCGCGAGAAGTCGATGCGCAGCTTCATGCTGGTCGGCTTCGTGGGCGTGCTGCTGGGCTACGCCGTCCGCAGCCTGGTCGAGGCACCCGGCGAGAAGCTGCACCGCGCCGAGCACGCGGCGGCGCTCGAGCGCTTCGAGCGCCGCCGCTCCGCGCGTACCGGGAATCCGGCGAAGCGGAAGCGCAAGCGGAAGTCCTGAGCGGGTGGGCTCGGAGCGGCCCCCGCACGCCTCTCAGGGATGACCCTGAGCTGACCCCCACATGTGTCAGTTTTCTTTGACAGGTGGTGTGGGCAGGTGTCAGCTTTTTCTTACACACAGGGAAGGGCGGCACGATGGGCGCGGCCGGGAGTCCGACGGGCGACGAGTTGCTGAGGGCCCTCGCGGCGCTCGGCAACCCGCACCGGATGCGCATCATCGAGGCGCTGTTCGAGAGTCGCGACTACGTCAGCAGGCTCGCGCGTCGGATCGGCCTGAGCCGTCCACTGCTGCACATGCACTTGCAGCGGCTGGAGGCGGCCGGGCTCGTCGTCGGGTCGCTGGAGGTCGGGGAGGGGGGCAAGACGGTGAAGTACTTCGAGGTCGCGCCGTTCGCGTACGCGCTCACGCCGCGGTCCGTCGCCGAGGCCGCCCGCACGATCAGCGACGGCGGCGCGAGCGGCGGCACGGCCGGCGGCGAGCCCGTGGCCGAGCCCGTCCGCCCCGCCCCGCCCGGGACAGGCCGCGCCGGTACGCGCGAGAAAGAGGGAACGAAGTGAACCAGCAACTGGCCGCCGGGTCCGACCCGGTCGGGGTCTGGGCGGCGGGGCTCGGCACGGCCGGGGTCTTCGCCCTGCTGATCGTCATCGTCTGGCAGGTGGCCGCGACCTGGCGGGCCCGGATGCTCGCGGCGCGCGAGGGACAGTACAAGCAGCTCACGCTGAAGTACGCCCAACTCCTCGAGGACAACCTCGAGCTGCACCGGCGCAGCATCGACGAACTCACCGAGGCGCGCAGGTCGATCGCCTCGATGGAGAAGATGATGCGCGAGATCGAGTGACCGGCCGTGCTCCGGCCCGGCCCGTCCCGGCCCGTCCCGGGACGCGAATCGGAACGAGAACCGGCCCCGGCGCCCAGGGCCGCGCCGGGGCCCGCGCCCTGCTCAGTACCAGGGCCGGTCGCCGGGCGGTGGCAGCGGCCGGAGCGTGCTCCAGCGCTCCAGCAGCCGGTCGGCCAGGGCCGAGCTGAGCCGCCCGAGCGCGTGCAGCCGGTCGTGGCCGCGGGTCAGCTCGGCGACGACGCCCAGCCGGTGGAGGAGGCGCTCCCGGGCGGAGATGTAGCCCCAGGTGAAGTCCTCCGTCGGCACCCGCGCCAGGTGGTCGACGGTGCGCCGGTGCGCGCGCTCGACCAGTGCGTCGCCCCGGATCAGCCAGCCCGCGCACGCGTCCGCGAGATCCCCCGGCACCTCGGTGCCGGTGAGGTCACGCCAGGTGGTCCGGTAGATCTGCTCGACCTCCGCGACCGGCGTGGCGGGCACCGCCATGGCACACCAGCAGGTGGGGAACCCGATGCGGAAGTAGGCGAGTTCATTCAGGCCGTTGCCGAGCGCGGCGTGCTCGAAGTCGATGAAATGCAGGCCGTCGGCGGTGCGCAGGTCGTTTCCCGGGCAGGGGTCGCCGTGCAGCAGCGAGTGGTGGCCGGCCGGGTCCAGCCGTACGAGCAGGGCGCCCAACTCGTCGGACACCTCGGGCGGCACGGGGACCTCCAGCGCGCGGGCGAACGCGAGGAAGGACTCGGCATCGGCGGCGGTCGGGCCCTGCCAGGCGGGCAGCGTCCCCGCGTCGGCCGGGCCGGTGAGGGAGTGCAGCCGGGCGAGGGTCTCGGCGTGGGCGGGCATCCAGTCGGCGGTCTCGCCGAGATCGGCCAGGTACTCCAGGACCAGCACGCGCGCCGCGGGGTCCGTGCCGAGCAGGGCGGGCGCGACGGCCGGCCGCGTCGCGCGCCCGGCGTACCGCAGCGCGGTGGCCTCGCGCGCGAAGCGGGCGTCGCCGCCGACTCCGCCGCCGGACGTGTCGGTGGCCTGCTTGACGATCACCGGTCTGCCGTCGGCCAGTTCGGCGCGCCAGACGCGGGCGCGGGGGCTGCTCTCCAGGAGCGTGGCTTTCACGGGTGAGCCCACGGCGGCCCGCAGTTCCTCGTTCATCGGAAGTCTGTGCGGCACGACGGCGACCCTATGTCCTCCGCCGCCGCGCCCTGCTTGACGGGGTGGTTCCGCCAGGAGGAGTATTCCACGTGTGTTGAATAAAACCCCTCCCGGCGCACCCGCCCCATCTCCCGGCGCGCCCGCCATCCGCGCCGTCGGCCTCCAGGTCCGGCGCGGCGGCCGTACGGTGCTCGACGCGCTCTCCTTCCAGGTCCCCGCAGGCACCGTCACCGGCCTGCTCGGCCCCTCCGGGTGCGGAAAGTCGACCCTGATGCGCGCCCTGGCCGGCACCCAGGCGAAGGTCGGGGGCACCCTCGAAGTGCTCGGCGCCCCGGCCGGATCGGCCGCGCTGCGGGCCCGCGTCGGGTACGTGACGCAGGCACCGTCCGTCTACCTCGACCTGACGGCGCGGCAGAACCTGGACTACTTCGCCGCCGTCCTCGGCGTCGCCCGCCGCGACCGCGCCGCCCAGGTCGGGCAGGCCCTCACCGACGTCGACCTGAACTCGCACGCCGACGTGCTCGCGGGCAACCTCTCCGGCGGCCAGCTGGGCCGCGTCTCCCTCGCCGTCGCCCTGCTCGGCGCCCCCGACCTGCTGGTCCTGGACGAGCCGACCGTCGGCCTCGACCCCGTACTCCGCCGCGACCTGTGGCACCTCTTCCACCGGATCGCCGCCGAACGCGGCGCGACCCTGCTGGTCTCCTCGCACGTCATGGACGAGGCCGACCGCTGCCAGCGCCTGCTGCTCCTGCGCGCCGGGCGCCTGCTCGCCGACGACACCCCGGAGAACCTCCGCGCACGCACCCGCACCGACACCGCCGAGGACGCCTTCCTCCACCTGGTCGACGCCGCCCGCGCGGCCGAGGAGCCCGCCGCAGCCGAGGAGCCCCGCGCATGAACGCCACCCGCACCCTGGCCACCGCGCTCCGCGTCCTGCGCCAGCTCCGCCACGACCCCCGTACGATCGCGCTGCTGCTGCTCGTCCCGGTCCTCCTGCTCGTGCTCCTCTTCTACGTCTTCGACGCCGACCGGCGCTCCTTCGACGCCATCGGCGCCTCGCTCCTCGGCATCTTCCCGCTGGTGACGATGTTCCTGGTCACCTCCATCGCGACGCTGCGCGAGCGCACCTCCGGCACCCTGGAGCGCCTGCTCGCCATGCCGCTGGGCAAGGGCGACCTGATCCTCGGCTACGCGCTCGCGTTCGGCCTGCTCGCCGTCGTCCAGGCCGGCGTCGCCACGGGCGTCGCCGTCTGGCTGCTGGACCTGGGCATCGCGGGCTCGCCGTGGCTCCTGCTGCTGATCGCCCTGCTGGACGCGCTGCTGGGCACCGCGCTCGGCCTCTTCGTCTCGGCCTTCGCCGCCTCGGAGTTCCAGGTCGTCCAGTTCATGCCCGCGCTCATCTTTCCGCAGATCCTGCTCTGCGGGCTCTTCGCGCCCCGCGACTCCATGCAGCCGGTCCTGGAGGCCGTCTCCGACGTCCTGCCCATGTCCTACGCGGTCGACGCCATGAACGAGGTCCTGCGGCACCCCGACCCCTCGGGCGCGCTCGTGACGGACATGGCCGTCGTGGCGGGCAGCGCGCTCCTGGTCCTCGCGCTGGGCGCGGTGACGCTGCGCCGCCGTACGCCATAGTGGGCCGACATCCGCGATCAGGGAGCGAGCCGATGAGGGAAGAACTGGCCGAGGCCGTCCGACTGCGCGAGCAGGGACGTCCGGACGAGGCCCGGACCCGGCTCCTCGCCCTCTCCGAGCGCCACCCCGACGACGCCGCGATCGCCTACCAGACCGCCTGGGCGCACGACGTGCTCGGCCTGGAGCGGGCTGCCGTGCCGTACTACGAACGGGCCCTCGCCGCCGGCGGACTCGACCCCGAGGACCGGCACGGCGCGCTCCTCGGCCTGGCCAGCACCCATCGCGTGCTCGGCGCGTACGAGAGCGCGCTCGCCGTCCTGGCCGCCGGACTGCGGGAGTTCCCGGGCAATCCGGCCCTCCGGGCCTTCCGCGCCCTGGCCCTGTGCAACGCCGGCCGGGCCCAGGAGGCGGCGTGCGACCTCCTGCACGTCCTCGCCGACACGACGGCCGACGCGCAGCTGCGCGCGTACGCCCCGGCCCTCACCTACTACGCGGACCGCATCGACGGGACCGCCCCCTGACCTGGGGCGCCTCCGTGGAGTGGGGCCCTGACCTGCGGCGTCCGCCCAGCGGACACCCGCACGCCGCCGGAGCCCAGGTGCGAGGATGGATCAGGCGCGCCCCGCACCGTACGACGCCGGACGGACGAGGTGAGTTCCCAGCTCCACAGGAGCCCGTTCCCCCTCCGCTCTGAAGGGCGGAGCATCCACGGAGGTAACCGATGACCCAGCGAGTCGCCGTGCTCGGCGCGGGAAAGATCGGTGAGGCGCTCCTCTCCGGCATGATCCGGGGCGGCTGGTCGCCGTCCCATCTGCTGGTCAGCGCGCGCCGTGAGGAGCGCGCGCAGGAACTGCACGTGCGCTACGGCGTCGAGTGCGTCTCCAACGCGGAGGCGGCAAAGGCCGCCGACACGCTTATCCTGACCGTCAAGCCCCAGGACATGGGACGCCTCCTCGACGAACTCGCGCCGCACGTACCGGCGGACCGGCTGGTCATCAGCGGCGCGGCGGGCCTGCCCACGACCCTCTTCGAGACGCGGCTCACCACCGGCACCCCCGTGGTGCGTGTCATGACGAACACCCCCGCCCTCGTGGACGAGGGGATGTCCGTCATCTCGGCCGGCACCCACGCCGGTGAACCGCACCTGCGCCGGGCCGAGGAGATCTTCGGCGGCGTCGGCAAGACCGTCCGCGTCCCGGAGTCCCAGCAGGACGCCGCCACCGCGCTCTCCGGCTCCGGCCCCGCCTACTTCTTCCTGCTGGTCGAGGCGATGACGGACGCGGGCATCCTGCTCGGCCTGCCCAGGGACAAGGCGCACGACCTCATCGTGCAGGCCGCAGTCGGCGCGTCCACAATGCTGCGGGACAGCGGGGAGCACCCCGTCACACTCCGCGAGAACGTCACCTCCCCGGCCGGGACGACCATCAACGCGATCCGCGAGCTGGAGAACCACGGCGTGCGCGCCGCGTTCCTCGCCGCCATCGAGGCGGCCCGCGACCGCAGCCGCGCCCTGGCAGCCGGGGAGGGCTGAGCCGGCGGGCCGGGCCGGGTGGTCATCCCGCCCGGCCGCCCGTACGCGGCCTCGCCTCCGCGCCCGTCTCCGTCCCGGCCGCGGCCAGCACCTCCGCGGTGGCCACGATCCGGGCGAACCCTCCGCTGTGCAGGTTCACCGAGGTGGCCAGCGACAACTGGTCCGCGTCGAGCCACTCGCCCCCGGGCCCGGAGTCGCCGAACGTGTAGGTCGCGTCGAGCGGCACCAGCACCTCGTACCCCAGGTTCCCGCCCATCCGCGCGGTGGTCTCGACGCACCGGTTGGTCTGGATGCCCGCGATCACGATCTGGCCGATCCGCTCACCCGTGAGCCATTCCCCCAGGCCGGGTGTGCCGAGGAAGGCCGAGTTCACGGTCTTGTCCACGAGCAGCTCCGGCCCGTCACCCAGGCCGCGGCGCGCCTGTACGAAGTCCTGGAAGTCGTTGCCCGGGGTGCCCGCCCGCAGCGGGGTGGACGCTCCGAGCGAGGTGTGCCGGACGAACACCACCGGCCGCCCGGAGCCCTGCCAGGCGTCGAGGAGCGACTCCATGTTCCGCTCGGCCGCCCGGTTGTTCCGCCCCAGCGGCTGGAGCACGGGGTCGTCGAAGCCCTTCTGCACGTCGATGACGAGAAGGGCCGCGTTCTGTGCGATCTCTGTGGTCTCCATGGCGGCAAGTCTGGAACGGCGCCCAGGGCACCACCAGTGGCAGCATTGCCGAGGAACGATGGCTTTCTGCCAGCGAGCAGGGCATGCTGTCCCGCATGCGCTCCGTGGCCCTGCTCGCCTTCCCCGGCATCCGCGCCTTCGACGTCTCCGTCATCACGGAGGTCTGGGGCACCGACCGCACGCAACTCGGCGCACCCGCCTTCGAGCTGCGGCGCTGCGGCGAGAACCAGGCACCCGTCCCCATCCGGGGCGGGCTCACCCTCACCCCTGACCGCGACCTGGCCTGGCTGGACCGGGCCGACTTGGTGCTGGTCCCCGGGCTGGACGCGTACGGGCCTCCGGGGGAGGGGGTACTCGCCGCGCTCCGCCGGGCCCGCCACCGGGGCACCCCGATCGCCGCCCTCTGCGCCGGGGCCTTCACCCTCGCCCAGGCCGGGCTGCTGGACGGGCGGCGGGCCGTCACCCACTGGAACCTCACCGCCCGCCTCGCGCACGAGCACCCGGAGGTCCGGGTCGAGGCGGGCGCGCTCTTCGTCGAGGACGACGGCCTCTGGACCTCGGCGGGCACCGCCGCCGGCATCGACCTGTGCCTGCACCTCGTCCGTACGGCGCACGGGGCCGAGGTCGCCGCCGCGCTTGCCCGCGCGATGGTCACGGCGCCGTTCCGCAGCGGGACGCAGGCGCAGTTCATCGAGCAGCCGACGCCGCCGGCGGGCCGCGACGCGGACGCCCTCGCCTCCGTACGCGAACGGGCGCTCCGGCAGCTGGCCGACCCGCTCACGGTGACCGAGCTGGCGGGCTGGGCCGGGATGTCGCCCCGCACCTTCGCCCGCCACTTCACCGCCACCACCGGTACGACCCCGCACCGCTGGCTGCTGCGGCAGCGGCTCGCCGCGGCGCAGAAGCTGCTGGAGCGGACCGATCTGCCGATCCCGGAGGTGGCCCGGCGGGCGGGGATGGGCAGCGAGGTGACGATGCGGCAGCACTTCACGCGGCACCTGGCCACCAGCCCGCGTGCGTACCGGGCGGCGTTCGCGTCCCCGCCCGGGACGGACGCCCGGAGCAGGTTTGAAGGTCACTCGGCCGTGGTGTAGAGTTCTTCGAGTTGCCACGGGGTTGTTGTGACCTCGGGTGGCCATCCCGCTGTCTTCGTGACGGCATCCATTTCAGAAGTGTGATTTCCCTCCGGGGATGATTTCGGCGTGCCGTAATCGCTTCGGAAGGCCCGGTTTGGAATTCGGGTGGGTGATCCTCTAACGTGGTGGACACGCCGAAAGGCGAAAACAGCAGGACCGCAGTACACAGTAGGAACCCCGCTCGACCGGGGGCAGGACCGGGAAAAGGATCTGCTAGAGTCGGGAACACGAAATACCGAAGGGAAAGCCCGGAGGGTGTCGGAGACGGCATTCGAAGGAAGCGTCCGTTCTTTGAGAACTCAACAGCGTGCCAAAAGTCAACGCCAGATATGTTGATACCCCCGCCATTCGGGGTCTGCCTGCAAGTCTGTGGGTGGGTTTCGGTGGTGGTGGTTCCTTTGAATGATGTAGTACAGCGAGGACGCTGTGGTCGGCTGGATTATTCCTCCGGTCGACCCGCTCTCGTGCTGCTTTTTTGAAGCATTCACGGAGAGTTTGATCCTGGCTCAGGACGAACGCTGGCGGCGTGCTTAACACATGCAAGTCGAACGATGAAGCCGCTTCGGTGG
>NZ_KE384252.1:0-165665 GCF_000424825.1 Streptomyces sp. CNH287
CGCATAGTAGAGTGAAGCGGAGGGAGGTTCCGTATGAGCACACCCACCACCACACCCAACCCCACCGAAACACACCCCCGCCGACGCCGAGCAGACGCCGAACGCAACCGCGCCCGCATCCTCGACGCCGCCCGCACCCTCTTCACCCAACACGGCACCCACGTCTCCATGGACGAAGTAGCACGCCACGCCGAAGTCGGCATCGGCACCCTCTACCGCCACTTCCCCACCAAAGCAGACATGGTCGAAACCGCCTCACAACAACGCTTCGGCGAAATCCTCACCTACTACCGCACCATCAGCCACAACAACGCCGAACCCCTCGAAGCACTCCACCTCCTCCTCACCCGCATCGCCGAAGTAGAAACCCGCGACCGCGGCTTCGCCACCGCCCTCACCGACACCAACCTCGGCAGCCAGAAACCACCCAGCCCCCTCCGCAAAGACCTCGAAACCGAACTCACCGCCCTCATCACCAAAGGCCAGCACACCGGCACCATCCGCACCGACATCGACCCCACCGACATCCTCCCCCTCACCTGCGGACTCACCGCCATCGTCCACCGCGACACCGGCAACTGGCACCACTACATCAAAATCACCCTCGACGGCCTCAAACCCCAACGAGCCCCCTCCGCGTGACCAGAGGGTGTCCTCAGGCGGATACACCCTTGGCCAGCAGGAGTTGCCGTGCCTGCGCCAGAGTCGAGTCCAGGGACAGTTCGTCGCCGTCCAAGGGGACGCCGAATTCCCGTTGCAGCAGCAACAGGAATTCCACCACGCCCAGCGAGTCCAGGCCCGCGGCCCTGAACGAGCCGCCGCCGTGCAGTACTTCGGCCTTGCCCGGAAAGTGCTGGTGCGTCAGTGCGCTGATCCGAGCCGCCAGGGTGCTCATCCTCGATGTCCTCACTCTCGGGTGTGCGGTGGAACACTGCTTTCTCGGTCGCCGACGGCTTCCGCCTCTCCGGCAGTGGTCGGTGGGATCGCGCGCACCTCGGGCCAGCTCAGCGCGACCGACCCCCAGGTGAGGCCGCCTCCGAAGCCCGTGAGCACGACCCGGTGCCCCGCGCGCAGCCGCCGTGCCGCCGCGGCGTCGGCCAGCGCGAGCGGGATGGAAGCGGCCACCGTGTTGCCCACCTCGCCCAGATGCCGCGCCACACGTGCTGCGGGCAGCCCGAGCCGGCCCGCGCAGGCGTCCAGAATCCGGCTGTTGGCCTGATGAGGCACCAGGAGGTCGATGTCCTGGAGGTCCCAGCCCGCCCGCCCCAGCACGGAGCGCACCGACTGCTCCATCCGCTGCACCGCCCGCATGAACACCCGCGGGCCGTCCATCCGGAAGTAGTGCCCGGCCGTCTTCGTGATCAGTTCCGCACCTGTGCCGTCGCTGCCCAGGTCGACGGCGCACACCGCGCCTCGTTCCGCCACGCGTCCGCCTCGCAGCACCACCGCACCCGCTCCGTCCCCGAAGACGGCTCGGGTTGCGCGGTCGGCCGGGTCGGTGAGGGTGGAGAAGGTGTCCGCGCCGACGACCAGCGCGGTACTCGCCGCCCCCGAGGCGATCAGCCCCGCACCGGTGGCCAGCGCGTAGACGAACCCGGTGCACACCGCCGCCACATCGAACGCGGCGGCGCCGGTGAGCCCGAGCCGGGTGGCGACCGAGGGCGCCGTGGCAGGGCAGGCCCGGTCCGGACTGCTGGTGGCCAGGACGACGGCGTCGACGGCGGCCAGTCCCGCCGAGTCCAGCGCTCGCCGCCCCGCCCGTACGGCCAGGTCGCCGGTGTTGCTCCCCGGGGCGACGACGTGCCGCCGCCGGATGCCGGTACGCGCCCTGATCCACTCGTCGGAGGTGTCCAGTTCGGCCGCGAGCATGTCGTTGGTGACGACGTGCGGAGGTACCCAGGCGCCGAGGCCGCAGATGACGGCTGAGCGTTCCACGGGCGCTCCCCTACGAACTCTCGGCCGACGTCGCGGGGTGGGGCGGGGGCGGGCGGTAACCGCGCTGCTCGGCCAGCCGGTTGATGCGGGCGGCGCGGGCGACGGCCCGCAGCGTGCGGGGGACCACCCGGGCGGAGAAGAATCCCATGCCCTTGCGGGGTCTGCTGAAGAACTCGCAGTCGTTGCGCAGGAGTTCAGTGATCATCTGGTCGTGCGTCCCGATGTCGAGCCGCAGGAAGGTACGGGAGGTCGGGTGCAGCGTGCGGGGCCAGTCGCGGCCCGCGTCCAGGTGCGCCCTGGCACGCTCGATCTCGAAGCGTACGAGCGCGCGCAGCGGCCGGGCGGCCTGACCGCTGCCGACGAGCTGTTCCAGGCGCTCCCGGTCGAGCCCGAACCGGGTCAGGTCCTCGTCGGGCAGATAGAGGCGGCCCAGCTCCAGGTCCTCGTGGATGTCCCAGAGGAAGTCGAGGAGCTGGAAGGCGGTGATGGTCCGCCGGCACAGCTCCTCGGCCTCTGGTCGCTGCGGTTCGAAGATCTGGTTGACCCACACGGCCGGGAGGAGCGTGACGGGCTGGATGAACTGGTCGAGCTGCTCGCCGGTGGCGTACGCGGTCGTCGTCAGGGCGCGGCGCTGGCCCTCGAGGTATTCGGGGACCCGGTGGAGCGGCAGGTCCCAGGTGCGCATGACATGGACGAGGGCGCGGGCCAGTGCGGCGTCCGCCCGCTCGTCGCCGGAGGCGTGCGGTGCCGGGGTGGGCGCCCCCTCGTCCCGTGCGCGGGCGTGGAAGGCGCGTTCCCATTCGGTGAGGCGCTGCGCCCGTACCGCGATGCTGCGCGCGGAGTCGTCGACGATGTCGTCGACGTAGGTGACGAAGGCGAAGAAGGCGTCGAGGTAGGGCCGTTTGGCGCGGGGGAAGAGGTAGTGCGCGCTGAACCTGCCTCTGCCGCGTGCCCGGAAGAGGGCGGTGCTGGTGGCGTAGGCGGCGCGCAAGCCGGGGTCGGTGATTCCCGCCAGGTCGAGATCGCGTTCGGTCATCGGGCGGCTCCTGGGTCCGGTGGTCCGTGCCGGTGCGGATGGCGGTCCCACCGGCCCGGGCGTCGGCGCGGGCAGTGCGGGGGCCGGTGCACGCGGTACGTCGGCTCGTCCGCCGGGAGGAAGTTCGTGAACGGCGGGACCTCCTCCCGGGTGAGCCGCAGTTCGAGCACGCCCGGCAGCCGCTGGTGGCGCAGCTGGTCGGCGAGGGCTTCGGCCAGCTCACCGGCCGTGGCCGCGCGGCCGGTCCACAGGCGGTCGGGCGTACCCAGCCCCCGGGCCACGGCGGTGACGTCGGCGGGCGTGTAGCCGACGGCCTCGATCCGGGAGCCGAAGAAGGTCTGCTGGCGGGTGGCGCACATGCCGTGCATGCCGTTGTTGAAGACGACGTAGAGGATGGGCAGGCCCAGCTCGATGGCCGTGTGGATCTCCAGGCCGCACATGAGGAAGGCGCCGTCGCCACAGAAGACCACCGTACGGACACCTTCGGCGGCGCCGAGCTGGGCGCCCGGCGCGGCACCGAGGCTGTAGCCCATGCCGCCCATGCCCAGGGCGATGGTGGAGGTCGATCCCGGCGGCACCGAGGAGTAGTGCATCGCCGCGACGCTGCAGTTCCCCGCGTCGAAAAGCAGGTGCCCGCCGCTGGGCAGATGCCCGTCCAGGAGTGCCACCGCCTCGCTCTGCAACAGTCCGTCAGCGGCGCCCGTGGAGGTGCCGGGCAGGGGCTCGGCAAGCCGGGGGACGAATCTGCGCAGTTCGTAGCCCTCCAGGGGAGGGGCGGTGAACGGGGCCGCGGACAGCAGGGCGTTCAGCTGCTCGAAGACGGCGCCCGCGTCGCCGGTCACGGCGCTCCCGGCGGCGGCGGACCTCAGCAGCGGGGCCGGGTCGACGTTGACGGCGACAACCTTGGCCGCCTCCCAGACGGGCAGCGCGGCCCTGGTCATCGTGCCCAGCCCGGTGCCGACGGCCACGACCAGGTCCGCGTCGTGCATCGCGTAGGAGGCGGCGGAGGGGTGGCCTCCAGCGCCTATCACGCCCAGGTACAGCGGATCACCGTTGGGGAACTCGGCGCGGGCGCCCATGGTGGTGGCCACCGGAATGCGGGCCCGCCGGGCGAAGCGCAGCACCGCCCGAGGGTCGCTGGACCGGCGCAGGCCGTGGCCGATCAGCAGCAGCGGGGCGGCGGCCTCGCGCAGCCGGAGCAGGAGGTCGGCGACGTCGCCCGGGTCTCCTCGCTGGGCCTCGCGGAAGGCGCACAGCTCCCGCGGCCAGTGCGCGGGCCGCGGTCCGACGTCCAGCAGGCAGCGGTCCCGGGGCAGCAAGAGGGCGACGGGTCCCATGCGGCGGGCGAGCGCCGTACGGATCGCGTCCTCGAACTGCTCCCAGAACAGGGCTGGTTCACCGATCCGGACGGTCTTCTTGGTGACGGACTCCAGCAGCCCGGCCGCGTCGACGCTGTGGCCGATGCCGGAGGCGTCCTGGAAGGCGCCGAGTCCGTCCAGGGCGGCGGGCGGCTGGCCCACCAGGGCGAGCACGGGCACGGATTCCGCGTAGGACTCGGCCAGCCCGGCGGCGAGGTTGAGCATGCCGCCGCCGGACGTCGAGCAGCACACGCCCAGGGTCCGGTGCACGCGGGCCCGCGCGTCGGCCATGAACGCGGCGCCGTCCTCGCGGCGGGTGAGCACAGACTCCAGCCTGCCTCCGCCGAGCCGGTGGACCGCATCGTGCACGTGCTCGATGTTGGCTCCGCTCACTCCGAAGAGATAGCGGGTCTCCAGATCGCGCAGCGTGGTGACGAGCGCGTCAGCTGTCCGCACGGTGTCCCCTCACGGCGGAGGTCAGCCGGCCTGGAAGCGGTGTTCGAGGATCTTCTTGAGGTTGCCCAGTTCGATGGAGTGGCCGGCGTGGAACATCGGCCAGATGTCCCCCACCCACATGCGGTCGGTGCGCGACCGGCCCTCCTCGATGTACGCGGGTACGGGCGTGGTGGCGCGGTCGTAGTACGGATGCCGGCAATTGGTCCACAGGACCACGGTGCCCGGTGTGCCCAGGACCTTGGCCGAATCGATGAGGGTCAGGTAATAGCGCATCCACAGTTCGTGGCCCTGATCCCAGGCGCACGGGTAGACCACGACTCCTTGTTCGGGCCCTTTCTGGGAGTCGGCGCGAAAGTAGATCTGGGTGTCCGGCTGGATCATCTCGCGCGCCCGGTACAGCCCGCCGCCGAGGTGCACGGCTTCGCGGATGCTGTACGTCCATTCCTCCAGCGAGCGGGCATTGGCACAATATTCGAACGCCATATCGTACGGGACGGCGATGTGCTCGGAAAGCGAGCAGAACCGTCCGTACACCTCCGCGTGCGGGTAACTCTCCTTGGTACGGGCGCGCATCAACGCGACCATGTCGTCCTGTGTCGTGTTCTCGTTCCGGACCAGTTCGAGACCGGCCAGATCCGACCGGTCCAGCAGGTAGTTCTGGGCGAGACCCGATTCGTCCGGCGTCCAACTCTTCACGCTTTCTCCTCACCGATACTGGGACGGTCACTGAGCAGGTCGCAAGGTCGGGCGCGGAGGGCGCGGAGGAAACCACCGGAGCGGACGAACCGCCGCCGTGTGGCGCGGCCGGGGTGTCGGCCGGTCAGCCTGTCCAGCGCCAGACCATGGCGGACACCATTTCCCCGCCGTGCGTGAAAGTGGCGAAAGCGATCACGTCACCGGCGGATATCCGCTTCTTCTCGAGCGCGTCGGCGAAGGTCACCGGCAGCGAACTGTGGAACATGTTGCCGTAGGACGCCAGCGTGTCGTGCGCTCTGTCGGACGGGATTCCGCAGCGTTCCCGCCATTCGGCGAGATAGCGCGTGTTGGGCTGATGCGTGATCAGGCACGACACCTCGGCGGCGCTGAGCCCCGCGTCGCCGAGGACTGCGGAGACCGCACGCGGCAGCTGCTCCATGGCCGCCTGCCAGAGCCTGATCAGCATCTTCTCGCTGAACTTGACCGTGAAGGGGCCCGCAGCCCGCGCCCAGTACGGCAGGCTGACGCCGTCCACCTCGTCCGGCTCCACGCGCAGCGCGCCCCAGTTCTGGCCGAGGGCCCGCTCATGGACGGCGAGCACGGCGCCGCCCCCGGCTCCGGTGTCCTCGGCGCTCCCGGCGACCAGGAGCGTCGCGGAGGCGCCGTCGCCGAGGACCCGGGATTCCGGGGAGAGCTGGAATTCCTCGAGCCGGGAGACAAAGTTGGTGACAGTGACCACGGCGACGGTTCGGTAGCGCCCCGAACCGATGTACGAGCGGGCGGCGTCGAGAGCGGAAATCCAGGAGCAGCAGCCGTTCTCGACGTGCAGTACGGCGGCGGAGTCCGCGCCGATCGCGTGCTGGACCGCGGTGCCGATACCGGGCGAGAAGACGTCGTTGAACTGCGCGGAACAGATGAGCAGATCGATCTCCCCCGGCCGCACGCCGTTTCGCTGCAAGAGCTTGGAGAGAGCGGCGGTGCCCAGTTCCGCAGAGGTGTAGTCGGGTGAGGCGAAGCGGCGTTCGGCCACGCCTGCGAAGAACTCGTGCGCTTCCATCGGGCCGGTACCGGCCTCAGCCGGTAACTCGTCATTCCGCACCACTCGTTCGGGAAGGAAGCTGACAACATCGACGATACGCGCCATGGGCGGCCTCCGGGAATCCCGACGCTGCCGAACAAGCGGACGAGGACGTGCGGCGAAGGCCGCGCCACACCCCTGTAGTGACGGCAACCCACCTGATCTCTGAGCGAGTTGACCCGATTCAGCGACCGGACGACTCGCGAAGCCAACTGTATGCCGCGCAATTGAGGTGTTCAACACCCGGATGGCGAAATCGGTGCCTCTGCCCTGGCCCGCACGTACGCGGATGAACGAGATTGCCCCGGTCATTCGCGAATGACCGGGGCAATCTCGTTCATTTGTACGGCACTTCGTTCAGCAGCGCTTGGCGCTGACTCCCTGATAAGTCACCGCAGAACCGGCCGGACGCAGGGTGCCGAGCGCCGAGGTGCAGTCGGCCACCGTGGCCGTGCCGTGCGACCAGTACTCCTGGCCGTTGCTGTCGAGCCAGGTGCGCTTCCCCGCGGTCCCGTCCGTGTCGTAGTTGTAGATCCCGACGCTGACGTCGTAGTCGTCCTCCTTCTGGCGGAAGCTCTCCCACACCCACAGGTAGCCGTAGTTCTCCTTGCACTTGGGCGAGTAGAACTGCTTGACGGACGCGATCTGCACGCCTCCGCGCTTGATGGCGGCGGTGCCGCCGATCTGATAGGCGTCGGGGCACACGTCGGCGCCCTGCGCCTTGGCACTCTTCGGATTGCCCTCGGCCGAGGGCGCGGTGGACTTGGGCGTGTTGCGCTCGGAGGGTGCCGGAGCCGGTCCGCTGCCCGCCGCCGCGGTCCCGGCCGGGACCAGGACGAAGGCACAGGCGATGGCCGCGATGGCGATCCTGCGTGAACGCATGGTGGTTCCCCCTTCTCTCTTCGGCGTCACATGTGACATGTGACCTGTGAGATCTCACCGAGGCGCCTGGCACCGCGCTGGTCACCCCTCCGTCCGCCAGGGACGAGGGGACGCCGGCCATGCGCTTCGGCTGTCAGGTGAGACACGCGAAACGGGCAAAGGGTTGTGGTTCAGTTCACAGCGGTCGGTGGACCGAGAGTGTGAAGGAGGCGGTCACCTCGAGGGAGCCCTCCAGCAGTTCGGCCCGGCGGGCCGCCTCACCTGCGCCCAGGTGGTGGCTGGAGGGGCCCATGGCCACCGCGTTCCGCACGTCGCGGGCGGGCAGCGTGAGGGGGTACTCCAGCGTCTCGGTGTGCTCGGGCCCGAAGTGGTCGGCCAGCGTACGCCGGAGCCGCTCCTCCTTGTCGGCGTCGACCGACAACGTGCCCATCCGGTCCCGCAGTTCGGCCAGATGCCGGGCGTTGGGCGTGACCACCACGAGCGCTCCGCCGGGGCGCGTCACCCGGCGGAACTCGGGGCCGTTGCGCGGGGCGAAGACGTTGAGCAGCACGTCGACCGCGCCGTCCCGCACCGGCAGCGGCCTCCATACGTCCCAGGTCGCCGCGCCCGCCCGCGGGTGGGCGCGGGCGGCGCGGCGCAGGGCGTACTTGGAGGCATCCAGGCCGAGCCCGGCCGCACCGGGAACGGCGTCGAGCAGCGCGGCCAGGTAGTAGCCGGTGCCGACTCCGGCGTCCAGGACCGCACCGCCGGGCGGGCACAGCGGCGCGGCCAGCGCTGCCAGCCGCCGGGCGAGCGGCGCGTAGTGGCCCGCGCGCAGGAAGCTCTCCCGCGCCTCGACCATGGAGGCCGTGTCCGCGCTCCCGACGCGCATGTCGCCCGTCAGCAGCCCGGCGTACCCCTGCCGGGCGACGTCGAAGGTGTGCCGGTCCGCGCAGCGCAGGGACGCGCCCGCGGGCCGGAGCACACCGCCGCACAGCGGGCACACGAGCAGGTCGAACGGGCCGCGCTCCCCCGTGCCGCCTTCCCCCACGGGTCAGCTTCCGGGCGCGGCCCTGCGCGGGGCCGGCCGCTGCGGTGCGGCCGCGCGGGCCGAGGAGCTGCGGCGCGCCTGGGCCGAACGGCTGCGGCGGCCACGGCTGGGGCTGCCGGAGCGTTTGGCGCGCTCGGTCCGCTCGGGGGCGGGCGCGGTGACCGTGACGGGGACGCCGGAGGGCTCCCGGGCACCGGTGACGCGGGTCAGCTCGGTGTCACCGGGCCGCACCTGCACGGTGTGGGCGGTGATCGCGGCGGCGGCCATCAGGCGGGTCATCTCCCGGCGCTGGCTGGGCAGTACGAGGGTGACCACGCTGCCGGACTCCCCGGCGCGGGCGGTGCGTCCGCCCCGGTGCAGGTAGTCCTTGTGGTCGGTCGGCGGGTCGATGTTGACGACCAGGTCCAGCCCGTCGATGTGGATGCCGCGGGCGGCCACGTTGGTGGCGATCAGCGCGGTGACGTGGCCGTTCTTGAACTGCTCCAGGGTGCGGTTGCGCTGCGGCTGGGACTTGCCCCCGTGCAGCGCGCCCGCCCGTACGCCGTTGGACAGCAGCCGCTTGGCCATCCGGTCCACGGCGTGCTTGGTGTCCATGAACATGATCACCCGGCCGTCGCGCGCCGCGATGTGCATGGCGGCGGCGTTCTTGTCGGCCTCGCTGACGTGCAGCACGTGGTGCTCCATCGTCGTGATCGTCCCGGCGGAGGGGTCGACCGAGTGGACGACCGGGTCCGAGAGGAAGCGGCGCACCAGCTTGTCGACGTTCCGGTCCAGCGTGGCGGAGAAGAGCATCCGCTGGCCGTCCGGCTGCACCTGCTCGAGCAGCGCGGTGACCTGCGGCATGAAGCCCATGTCGGCCATCTGGTCGGCCTCGTCCAGGACGGTGATGGACACCTGGTCCAGCGCGCAGTCGCCCCGGCCGATCAGGTCCTTCAGACGCCCGGGGGTGGCGACCACGACCTCCGCGCCGTTGCGCAGGGCGCCGGCCTGGCGCCCGATGGATATGCCGCCGACCACGGTGGCCATGCGCAGCTGCACCGCGCGGGCGTACGGGGTGAGCGCATCGGTGACCTGCTGGGCCAGCTCGCGGGTGGGGACGAGCACCAGCGCCAGGGGGCGGCGGGGCTCGGCGCGCCGGCCGCTGATCCTGCCCAGCAGGGCCAAGCCGAAGGCGAGGGTCTTTCCGGAGCCGGTACGGCCCCGGCCCAGGACGTCGCGTCCGGCCAGCGAGTTCGGCAGGGTGGCGGCCTGGATGGGGAACGGAGCGGTGACGCCGTTCGCGCTGAGGGCCGCCAGCAGCGGGGCGGGCATGTCCAGCTCGGCGAACGACTCGGCCGCCGGAAGCGAGGGGGTGGTGCTGACCGGAAGCGCGAACTCGCCGCCGGCTGCGGGCCTGCCGCGGCCCTGGCCACCGCCCTGGCCGCGGCCAGGGTTCTGGCCCTGCGGGCGGGGGCGCTTTCGGCCGCTGAGCGGCTGGCGCGAGAAGCGGTCATTGGTACGGGGGGAACGGTGGTTCATGCGAACCTTCCTCGGGACGGCACGTGTCGAGGAGGTCCCGGCGGCAGCTGGCCGCACATGGAATCGCAAGAACGAACCGGTTTAGGAGTGGGATACGAAGCGGAGCCGGAAGTGTTCCGGCGGCCGGGCTTCGACCGGTGGTGCTGAAAGTACCCGCCTCGGGCGGCGGCGGATTCCCCGGACCGGAGATGTCCGCCCGCCGCCGTCGGTCACGCGGTGGGCACAGGCACGGGCCCGCACCTTTGGTGCGGGCCCGTGTCGCGCGGTTGGGCCGCGCCGGGGATCAGATGAGGTTGATGCTCTCGGCCTGCGGGCCCTTGGGGCCCTGCGTGACGTCGAACTCGACCTTCTGGCCCTCGGCCAGCTCGCGGAAGCCCTGCGCGTTGATGTTGGAGTAGTGGGCGAAGACGTCGGCGCCGCCGCCGTCCTGCGCGATGAAGCCGAAACCCTTTTCGGCGTTGAACCACTTCACGGTGCCTGTAGCCATGTCATTCTCCTTCGGGGAAGTGGAACGCGCACTTTGCGCGCTCCGGGGCGTTGCGATGATCACCCGACCGGAGAAAACACCGGGAAAACAAAAATGCGCCTGAAGGTTCAGAACCAGCAGGCGCACACAAGAATCCATGGGAACCACAACTGCAACTGGAACCAATGTAGCACGGCCCGGCCCGGCGGTGCCGGAAGCCGGTCCGCGGAGCCGCGATGTCGCGGACCGGGGCGGTTCCGGGCCGGGACGGAGCGGCCCGGGCCGGCCCGGAAGATCCGGACCGGCCCGGCCCCGCTCAAGCGGATTCGGGGCTGCCGCCTCAGACCCGGGCGCCGTTGTCCTCCCGCGTCCGCCCGTCCGCCGTCCGGCTCCGCGGCCGGCTGCCGCCGTCCGAGCCCTTGCGGCTCCGGGTGGAGCGCCCGGGGCGCGGCGGCGGCATGCTGCTGCGGGCCTCCAGCGCGATGGCCAGCGGCGCCGCGGTGAACATCGAGGAGTAGGTGCCCACCACGACGCCGATCAGCAGCGCCAGTGCAAAGTCCCGCAGCGTGTCTCCGCCGAGGACGAAGAGCGCGCCGAGGACGAAGAGCGCCCCCAGGCCGGTGTTGACGGTGCGTGGGAGCGTCTGGAGCACGGCGCTGTTCGCGACCTTGGCGAAGGGGGACTTGCGGTCGGCCGCCCACAGCTCGCGCACCCGGTCGAAGACGACGACCGAGTCGTTGACGGAGTAGCCGATCACGGTGAGCAGCGCCGCCAGGAAGACGCCGTCCACGGGCTTGCCCAGCCAGGCGAAGACGCCGAGCAGGATCAGCGTGTCGTGGGCCATGGCCGCCACGGACGAGGCGGCGAAGGTCCAGCGGAAGCGCACGGCGAGGTAGCCGAGCTGGGCGGCGAGGGCCACGCCGAGGGCGATCAGGGCGTTGCGCCGCAGTTCGTCGCCCAGGCTGGGGCCGATCATCTCGTCGCTGGTCTTCTCGGTCTTCCCGCCGATCTCGGACAGGGCCTCATGGACCCGGGCCTCCTGGGCGTTGGAGAGCTCCCCGGCCCGTACGGAGACCCCGCCGTCCTCCGAGGTCTGCACGACCGCGCGCGAGTGGCCCGCCTCGGCGACGGCGTCCCGGGCCGCCTCGGCGCTGACGGGGCTGCTGGTCGTGTACTCGACGAGCCGTCCACCGGTGAACTCGACGCCGAACTCCAGCCCGCGTACCAGCAGCCCGCCGGTGGCCAGGACCAGGGTGGCGGCCGAGGCGGCCAGCCAGCGGCGCCGGTGGCGCATCAGGTCGGGAGCGCGCTGGGTGAGCCAACGGCGTACGCGGCCCGGCCCGGCGATGCCGGTGAGGCGGGGCCGGGCGGCGACGGCCCGGCGCTGCACCGCGAAGTCGGCCAGGACGCGGGTGATCAGAAGTGCGCTGATCATGGAGGCGAGCACGCCCAGGGAGAGGGTGACGCCGAAGCCGCGCACCGGCCCGGAGGCGAGGAAGAAGAGCAGGGCCCCGGCGAGCAGGGTGGTGATGTTGGAGTCGGCGATGGCGCTCAGCGCGTTGCGGAACCCGGAGTCGAGCGCCGTGGACAGCCTCCTGGCGCGCCTGCCGCGCCGGGCCTCGTACTCTTCGCGGGCGCGTTCGAAGACCAGTACGTTCGCGTCCACCGCCATGCCGATGGCGAGTACGAATCCGGCCAGGCCGGGCAGGGTCAGCGTGGCGCCGACGGCGAGCAGCGCGGCGTAGGAGATCAGGGCGTAGCAGGCGAGGGCCAGCGCAGCCAGGCCGCCCAGCAGGCGGTAGACGCCCACGATGAACAGCGAGGTGAGCGCCACACCGATGACGGCCGCGCGGGCGCTGGCCTCGATGGCCTCGTCACCGAGGGTCGCCCCGATCGTGCGCTGCTCGATCACCTCGACGGGCACGGGCAGGGCGCCGCCGTTGATGAGCAGACCCAGCTCCTTCGCCTCCTGCTGGCTGAAACTGCCGGTGATCTGGGTCTCGCCGCCGGTGATGCCGGTGCCGCAGGCGACCGAGGGGTCGACCTGCGGAGAGGAGATGATCTTCTTGTCCAGGACGATGGCCACGCGCCGTTGCACGTCGCCCGGCTGCGCGCAGGCGGCCTCGCCGGTCAGCTGCGCCCAGTCCCGCTCGCCTTGGCCGCGCAGGTCGACCGAGACGAACCAGCCGCCGCCGCGCTGCTGGTCGATCAGGGCCTCGGCGCTCTCGACCCCGCCGCCGGTGAGCGCGGCCGGGCCCAGCCGTACGCGCTGTCCGGACTCGTCGGTGAGGACCTGCTCGGAGCCGGGGCCGGTGGCCTCGCCGTCCTTGCCCGTGCCCTTCTTGCCCGTGCCGTCCTTGCCCGTGCCGTCGGCGGGCCCGGCGGCGCCGAGCACGGGGTGGAAGCTGAGCTGTGCGGTACGGCCGAGGACTTCCGCGGCCTCGCGCGGGTCCTGCACTCCGGGCAGCTCGACGATGATGCGCTCGTCCCCGGAGCGGACCAGGTTCGGTTCGCTGACGCCCAGGGCGTCGACGCGGTGCCGCAGCACCTCCAGGGTGCGGTCGGTCGCCTCGCGCCCGGCCTTCGTGGTCGGTGAGTCCCGGGTCTCCAGAACGATGTGGGTCCCGCCGCGCAGGTCGAGGCCGAGGCGGGGGGACTGGCTGAGGGCGAGGTAGCCCGAGAGGGCGACGACGGCCAGCGCGAGCAGCGCCCGCAGTCGGGTGGCACGGGTCATGGGGTCTCCAGCAGGCATGCCGCGGCGGGGGTGCCGGCGCGACGGGAAAGGGTGGGGTCAGCTGCCTGCGGGAGCGGGAGGTGCGCGGCCGGTACGCGGACCGGCGTACTGGAGGCGTTCGGCGCGGCTGTCGGTGTCGGCGAGGGTGTCCCGGTGCGGGGGCGGGCCGTACGAGGCGTGGCCGGTGAGGGCGACGGGGGCCGCGGGATGGGCGAGGTGGCGTTCGGGTGTGCTGTCGCGGACGGCACGCGGGACGGCGGCGCACAGGTCGTCGCAGGCGTCGTCGGCCTGCGGTGCGCCGGTGCCGAAGTCGGACGCGGCGCCCGGGACCGCGGCGGACGCGGACGCGGCGAGACTCTGCGCCTGGGTGGCCGGGAACAGCGCGCACAGGAGCGCCGTGAGAACGGCCAGCCACCGCAGGCGCGCCACGGTGCCGCCGCGCCGGAGGGGCGCGGCGGCGGTGCGGGTGCGCCGGGCCATGCCCCCTCCTTCCTGCGGTGACCGCCATGTCGCGGTGCGGGTGCGGCGGGCACGGGATGTGCCGCCACGGCTCATGGTGCCATCACCTCGTGCGGGGCCGACACACCGAGAGCCCTTCGGTCAGGGCTCGATCAGCCCGACGCGGATGGCGTAGCGGGTCAGTTCGAGGCGGTCGCGCATGCCCAGCTTCTGAAGCATGTTCGCCCGGTGCCGTTCGACCGTCTTGGCGCTGATGTGGAGGGTGACGGCGATCTCCTTGGAGGAGTGCCCCTCGGCGACGAGCTTGAGGATCTCCTCCTCGCGGGCGGTGAGCACCCGCTCCGGTACGTCCTCGCCCCTCCGTACGCGCTCGAGGTAGTTGCGGATCAGCGCCGTGACCGCCCCCGGGTAGAGGAACGGCTCCCCGCGCATCGCGGCCCGGCACGCCTCCACCAGGTCTCGGTCGGCCACCGACTTGAGCACGTAGCCGGAGGCGCCGGACTTGAGCGCCTCGAAGAAGTACTGCTCGTTGTCGTACATGGTGAGCATGAGGATGCGCAGCCCGGGCCGCAGCCGGGCCAGCTCGCGGGCGGCCTGGAGGCCGGTCATGCGCGGCATCGCCACGTCGAGGACCGCCAGGTCGATGTCGTGGGTGCGGGCCTTCTCGACGGCCTCGGCGCCGTCGCCGGCCTCGGTGACGACGTGGAGATCGGGCTCGCCGTCCAGGATGAGACGTACGCCCCGGCGTACCAGGGCGTGGTCGTCGGCCAGGAGGATGCGGGTCCTGTCGGTAGCGGGCACGGGTTATGCCTCCCCCTCAAGGGCCGGGACGGCGAGGGAGACCTCGGTACCGCCGCCGGGGGCCGGTCCGACGTTCAGGTCGCCGCCGATGAGCAGGGCCCGCTCGCGCATGCCGCGGATGCCGGCGCCCTCGGGGGAGTCGCCGAGGCCGCGGCCGTCGTCCCGGATGCGGAGCTTCATCGCCCGGCCGTCGCGCAGTAGCTCGACGTCCACGCGGGAGGCGTCGGCGTGCCGGGCGACGTTGGTCAGGCCCTCCTGCGCGACGCGGTAGAGGACCAGTTCCGCGTCCTGGCCCACCCCGAGCAGCCGGGGTGCGAAGCGGCGGTGCACCAGGAGCCCGGTGTGTGCGGAGAAGTCGGTGGTCAGCGCGGTCAGGGCGCTGGCCAGGCCGAGGTCCTCCAGGACGCCGGGCCGGAGCCTGCGGGCCAGGCGCCGGACCTCCTCCAGGCTCTCGCGGGTGGTCTCCTGGGCCTGGCGCAGGTCGCCGCGCAGCGGTTCGGGGGCGCGGTCGGCCGTCCGTTTGAGTTCGAGCAGGACGGCGGTCATGCTCTGGCCCACCTCGTCGTGCAGTTCCTGGGCGATCCGGCGGCGTTCCGCCTCCTGGGCGGAGAGGGCGCGTGCGGTACTGGTGGCGCGCTCCTGCTCCAGCCGGTCGAGCATCTCGTTGAAGGTGCGGATCAGGGCGGCCACGTCGCCGTGCCCGGTGACGGCGAGCCGGTGGCCGGGGCGCAGCAGGTCCACGGTGGTCATGCGCCGCGTGACGCGGTCCAGCGGGGCGAGGCCGACGCGCAGCAGGGCGCCGTTCGCCACGAGCATCACTCCCAGCCCGCCGACCAGGACGACGGCCTCGGTGAGCAGGATGGGCACCGAGACGGTCACCGGCGCCCACAGGAGCACGGCCGTGGCCCCGCCCAGGACCAGCGCGTTGAGCCCGAAGATCCGCCAGAACAGGGACACGGTGTGCGGGGCCTCCTCGATCGTCCGCCACCCTCCACTATGGGCCACCGCCCTGCCGGGGTGCGGTGCCGGTCCCGGCTCGGCGGCGGCCGGCGGGGGCTGGTACCGGCCGAAGATGGGTGCCGGCACGGATGGCGCCCCAGGGGCGCGCCGGTGCACGCTTGGCAGCCGACCGCGAGGAGGTCCCGCGATGCACCTCGACGTCCCCCGCCCCACGCGAGGCGTACGCCCCGGCGGACCGGCCCCGGCCGAGGCCGGGGCCGCCCGGCCGCCGTATGCCCCGGGACGCCGCAGCCGGTACGGGCCGCGTACCGCTGAGGCGGCGGGCGTGCGGGCGGCGAAGGACGCGGGGCTCGGCCGGGAGGCGCTGGCCTCGCTGCGCGCCGGGCTGGAGGAGCAGCGGCGGTTCCGGCTGGACCAGCTGCGCGAGTGGGGGCAGGCGGCGCAGGACCGGTCCGTACGGGAGCGGGAGCGGGCGGCGGTGGGTCAGGCGGAGGTGCACATCCGGCTCGTGGCGTCCGCGCGGATGGTGCTCGCAGAGGTGGACGCGGCGCTGGAGCGGATGGAGCGCGGGCGGTACGGCGGCTGCCAGTCGTGCGGGCGGGCCATCGGGCGGGAGCGGCTGGAGGTCGTGCCGCAGGCCCGCTCTTGCGGCCGGTGTCAGCGCGCGCGGGAGGCGGGGCCGTGACCGGAGGGGGGTGACCGGTGCGGCGGGGATGCCGCACCGGTCACCCGTCGGCCTGCTCGGGCCCGGGCCCGGGCTCCGGGCGGGACGGGTCCGGGGCTTCCGGTCAGCGCATGCCTGCGGGCCAGATCTCGCCGACCCACTCGGGGTGGTCCACGAACGGGTTCCGGTTGTGCTGGAACTGCTCGTATATGACCTCGTTGCGGTTCTTCTCGAAGTCGTCCGGCGGGTCCTGGAGGTGCCACTGCGACAGCACGGAGAGCCGCCCCATGTACGGGGCCGATCCGTTGCCGACGTCGTCGTTGACCTCGAGGTCGGCGAAGGCGCCGCCCTCGTAGCGCACCGCCATGTAGAAGATCATCCGCGCGACGTCGCCCTTGACCTCGTCGCGCGGCTCGAAGGAGTCCTCGTCGGTACGGCTGCCGGGCGCCTCGTCGACCTCGGAGCCGCCGGCGTCGAAGTCCTTGTTGCCGCGGGTGCTGTTGACCGTCACGTCGGTGGGGCGCAGGTGGTGGACGTCGGTGCCCGGGCCGGGCGCGGTGCCGAAGTCGCCGTGGGACTTCGCCCAGACGTGCTCGCGGTTCCAGTCGTCGGCGTCGCCGCCGTTGCGGTCCGCGCTGCGCGACTCCCCGCTGTAGAGCAGGATGACGCTCCCGGCGTCGGCCGGGTCCTTGTCGGTGGCCTTCAGCGCGTCCCAGACCTGGTCGTAGGAGAGCGTCGTCTGCTCGCTGATGATGCGGTTCAGCGCGTCCTTGAGTTCCTGGCCGGTCTTGCCCTCGGCGTCCTTGTAGTACGCGTCGTCGTAGGTGCCGCGGGCGGGGGGTGCGGCGGTGTCCGCGGCGGCTGCCGGGAGCTGCGCCGTGCCGCCTGCGGCCAGGGCGCAGACGGCCAGTACGGCCAGGGTCGTGCGGCGGTTGAGGCGAGGGACGAGCATGTGGGGGGGGTCCTCTCCCGTAAGTCCCGCGTCTGCGCGCCGCACTCCGGGCGCTACGCGGGTAGATGGTGATCGGTACCCAGCATTCTTCCCCAGTCATGCACACCTCAACATGAAGATCGTGCGTCCGTTCGGTGCCCACTCGGCACACAACCCCGGCGCCGAGCAACGGAGATCACCCGGCGGCACGCCGTACGGCCGCGCCACCCCGCCCAGTCCGCCAAACCCGGGCACAACCGGCGGCGCCCGCAGGGGAGTTGCGCGGCAGTCGGCAAACATCGGTGAAATCTAAACAATCCTCCGCCGCCGGTATGGACACCACGACAACGCCTCACTACTTTGCCATTAGGTCTAGACCAACTGATGCGCATCGCAGACGCTCTCCGTCCCCACCCCCCAGGAGCAGAACATGCGAGAAATATCGAGGACGGCCGCAACTGGCCTCGACACAGAACAGAACAGAGCAATCATCCTCGGCCTCTTCCGCATCGTCGTCGGACTGCTGTTCGCCTGCCGTGGCGCGGCAACCCTGTTCGACGTCCTCGGCGGCCCCAAGACCGGCACCGTCCCCGACTTCGGTGCCTGGCCGGGCTGGTGGGCCGCAGCGATCCAGATCATCGGCGGCGCCATGGTCATGGTCGGGCTCGGCACCCGGAGCGCGGCCGTCATCTGCTCGGGCTCGATGGCCTACGCGTACTTCACCAAGCACCAGGCCGACGCGCTCTTCCCGCTCGAGAACGCGGGCGAGGCGGCCGTGATGTTCTGCTGGGCGTTCCTGATCGTGGCGGCGTTCGGCCACGGCCGCTTCGCCCTGGACACCCCGTGCGCCCGCTACCGCTCCCGCACGACGGCATCGCCCGAGACCCGGCGCGGCACCCGGGTCGACCAGCACTGACGGACACCACCCACCCCGCGCCCCGACGCGGTCCGAGCACCAGAACGAGAGGAATCTGTCTGCAAATCACCCAATTGCCTCTTTATTCCGTACGATACTTTCTGTGATGGTGGAACAGCTCATGGTGAACGTCCCTCACCTCAGGAGTGGCCATGGTCCTGTCCATCTCGGGTGTCGTACTGCTCGGCATCATCGCCTTCCTGTTCTTCCGCAAGGACGGACTGAAGCTCTCGCACGCCCTGGTCTGTTCCCTCTTCGGGTTCTTCCTGGCGGGGACGGCGATCGCGCCGAGTATCAAGGCCGGCAGCGAGAGCTTCGCCGGCCTGCTCGGAGGCATCCAGCTCTAGCGTCTGCCGTGTGGACCGCGCCGGGTAAGGCCCCAGGCCCCGCGAGCCCGGCACGATCCACACGGCAGGCCCCAGGTCCCTGACGGGACGAAGGAGGTTTCAGCGTGGGCCTGCGAGCGCTGCCCGGCGCACTCAGACGGGGCGACGGCGGTGCGCAGGCCGCGCGCCGGGGCCGCCCCGCGCAGCCGGGCGCGGCCGGCGTGCTGGACGTGCTCCGGCCGCTGGTCGCCATCGGCCGCGGCCTCGCCCGGCTCGCCGCGGCGGCGCGGGGCCGCTGGGCGGGCACCCCCAAGGAACGGCGCGGCCCGCTCCTGTGCCTGGTCGCGGCCGTCCTGCTCACCCTGTGGCTGATGCCCTACGGGCCGCCCCTGGCCGCGGTGGCGCTGGCGGTCGCCGCGGGCTGGCACGGCCGCGACCGCACCCCGGCCGAGACGGGCCCGGGCCGGCAGGAGCAGGCGCGGCTCCAGGCCCTCTACGAGGCGCTCGTGCCGTACTTCGCGCTGCCGCAGGACCCCAGCCCGCATCCCCTGTACGCGCACGACGGCGAATGGACCCGCTCCTTCGAGGAGTTCGCGTTCGGCGCGTCGGGCCGCCTGGTGCGGCTGCGGCTGCGCTATCCGGCCTACTTCCGGGACGGCGAGGCCCCGGAGCGGCTGCGTGTGGAGCAGTTGCTGTGCGCCAAGGCGGGCCGGGGCCGCGAGTACCGGTTCCACTGGGACGAGGAGTCCAACCGGCTGGAGCTGACGGTGCCGCCCCCGCTGCCGACCGACATCTGCGCCCAGCCCTTCGTGACCGGCCCCGGCGAGACGGTGCTCGGCTTCACCGACCCCTCCGAGGTGCACCGCACGCTGCCGGTCGTCAACGGCGCGGGCTCACGGGACGTGCCCCCGGTGGTGTGGCGTACGGGACCGCGCTCGACGGAACCGCACCTGCTGGCACTGGGCGACCCCGGCAGCGGTGTCAGCACCCTGCTGCGCTCGGTCCTGCTCCAGGCACTGCGGCACGGCGACGCTCTCGTGGTGGACGCCGGCGGCTCGGGCGAGTTCGGGTGCCTGGCGGGGCGGCGCGGCGTGCTGGCGGTGGAGACGTCACCGGCGGGCGCGCTGGCCTCGCTGGAGTGGGCCGCGCGGGAGACGGAGCGGCGGCTGCTGGCGGCGAGCACCGCGCGCCAGGCGGGGCGGCCCGTACCCGAGGACGCGCGGCGGCCGTTGTGGCTGGTCGTCGACCGGCCCTCGGTGCTGAGCCAGCTGGCGCGGGCCGAGGGCCGGGCCGATCCGCAGGAGCTGCTGGAGATCCCGCTGCGGCACGGCCGGGCCGCGCAGGTGACGGTCACGGTGGCGGAGCAGTTGGAGAGCGCGGACGGTCTCCTCCAGGCGGTGCGCGCCCACACCCGCGCGCGGGTGGTGCTCGGCGCCGTGCCGCACGAGCGGGTGCGCGCCGTGCTGGGCGAGTCGCCGCCTACGACGCCCGTGCCCGACCCGCCGCCGGGGCGGGGGTACGCCCGGCTCGGCGGCGGCCCGGTGCTGCGGCTCCAGGTCCCTGCCACCCCCGATCCGCACGACGAGGCGACGAGCGAGGGCCAGCGGCAGGCGGTGCTCGCGCTGCTGCCGGAGCGCTCCGGCGCGCCGCGGGCCACGTAGCCGCGCGGCCTCACGCCACGTAGCTGCGCGGGGTGTCGGCGAAGGTGGCGGAGCCGGTGCGTACCAGGTCCGCGGCGTCGGCCAGCCGGGCCGCGGCCTCTGCGGCCAGTGGCCCGGCCAGTGTGAAGGGCAGCCGGACGAATGCCTCGAAGGCGCCGTCGACGCCGAACCGGGTGCCCGCCGGGACGCGCACCCCGGCCCGCTCCCCCGCCTGTGCGATCCGCGATCCGGAGAGCCCGCCGGTGCGCACCCACAGGGTGAGCCCGCCCGAGGGGACGGTGAACTCCCACTCGGGCAGGCGGTGGCGCAGCGCCGCCACGAGCGCGTCGCGGTTCTCCCGGGCGCGCACGCGGCGTGCCGCGACGGCCTCCTGCCAGCTGCCGTCCGTCAGCAGTCCGGCGACGGCGAGCTGTTCGAGTACGGGGCTGCCGAGGTCGGCGTAGGCGCGGGCGGCTACCAGGCGGCGGATCATCTCGGGCGCGGCGCGCACCCAGCCGATGCGGAGGCCGGCCCAGATGCTCTTGCTGGCGGAGCCGACGGTGACCACCGTGGAGCCGCCGGGGTCGAAGGCGGCCATCGGGGCGGGCAGCCGGAGTCCGGGCTCGAGGGGGAGGTCCGCCATGGTCTCGTCGGCGATGAGCACGGTGCCCGAGGCACGCGCGGCGGTGACCAGTCCGCGGCGCTGCTCCTCGTCCGCCAGCGCCCCGGTGGGGTTGTGGAAGTCGGCGACGACGTATCCCAGGCGGGGCGCGGAGTCGCGCAGCACCTGGCGCCAGGCGGGCAGGTCCCAGCCGGTGAGCCCCTCCCCCATGGCCACCGGGACGAGGCGGGCGCCGGTCTGGCGCAGCAGTTCGAGGATGTTCGCGTACGAGGGGTGCTCGACCGCCACGCGTTCGCCCCGGGTGGCGAAGAGGCGGCACAGGGCGGCGACGGCGCCCATGGCACCGGTGGCGATCATGATCTGCTCGGGCATGGTCGGGACGCCGCGGGCGGTGTAGCGCTCCGCGACCGCGGCGCGCAACGCGGGCAGCCCGGCGGGGTAGTCGCCGTGCGTACGGCTGTAGGGCGGCAGTTCCGCCAGGGCCCCTTCGAAGGCGCGGGTCAGGTGGGGCTCGGGGGCGGGCAGGGCCGCGCAGCCCAGGTCGATCATGGTGTCGGCGGCTTCCGGCGGCAGGGGTTCGAGGCCGCCGGTGGGCAGCGGGCCGCCGTCGGGTACGGCCGTCCAGCTGCCGGCGCCGCGCCGGGAGACCAGGAAGCCGTCGGCCCGCAGCGCCTCGAAGGCGGCGGCGACCGTCGTACGGGAGAGGGACAGGGCGGCGGCCAGTTCGCGTTCGGCGGGCAGCCGGGCGGCGACCGGGACGCGGCCTTCCAGGACGAGCAGGCGGATGCCGTCGGCGAGTGAGCGGTAGGCCGGGGCCCGCCGGGGCCCGCCGGTGGCGGAAGCGGCGGTGCGCGGGAGCGTCGCTGTCCGCAGCGCGTGGCCGGCGCCTGCGCCGCCGGGCCGCGCCGCGCTCCCCGGGTGCTGGGTGCCGAGGAGGCGGGCGAGCTGCCGGGCGCCGACCACTGCTGTCCACTGAGCCATCGGGTCAGTCCACCTTCCGCGAATTGGCCATGGAACTGGCCTGAATATGACCACCAGACTGCCATGCGGCAGTCCACACCACGAAGCGGGGGTTACTTTTGTCCAGTTTGCAGGGCTCCGGAGCCAGGGAGCCGCGGCCTGGTGCCTCCGGCTCACGCCTCACTCGCCGTCTGGTGCAGCTGTACGTCGGGCTCGTGCTCTACGGAGCGAGCGCGGCGCTCATGGTGCGGGCCGACCTCGGGCTCGACCCGTGGGACGTGCTGCACCAGGGCATCTCCCGGCACTCCGGGATGTCCATCGGCCTCGTCTCGGTGATCGTGGGGGCGGTGGTCCTGCTGCTGTGGGTCCCCATGCGCCAGCGTCCGGGCCTGGGGACGGTCTCGAACGTCTTCGTCGTCGGCCTGTCGATGGACGCCGCCTTGTGGCTGCTGCCCGAGCCCGAGGTGCTGGGGGTGCGGATTCCGCTGCTGGTGGGCGCCGTGGTGCTCAACGGGGTGGCGACCGGCCTGTACATCTCGGCACGCTTCGGAGCGGGCCCGCGCGACGGGCTGATGACCGGTCTGCACGGCCTGACCGGCCGGTCGATCCGGCTGGTGCGCACGTGCGTCGAGATCGCGGTGCTGGTCGCGGGCATCGCACTGGGCGGCTCCGTGGGGGTGGGCACCGTGCTGTACGCGCTGGCGATCGGCCCCTTGGCGCAGTTCTTCCTGCGCGTGTTCGCGGTGCCCGCCCCGCCGGACGCGGCCTCCTCCGTGGTGGCCCGCTCGGCACGGAACGGGGCCGGTCAGGAGCCGGACTCCGCGGGCTCCGCACCCGGCCCGGAGGGCGCGTCCGGCGGAGTACCGGGCGGTCCCGGCTCAGACCGGATTTAGAACCTGCGGCGCGGGGCCGGTAGTGTACGCCTGCGACTCGCCGGATGGACCGCTACGGAGCGCCAGAGGGGCGCGAACACGGGGTGACATCTCCTGTCAGATGTGACAAACCAGGCGCCGGTGGGTAACAAGGAGGGGCGGCACGACGGGCGACGCATGTCCCACTACGGGAATCTTCACCGCCGACCGGACGTTGACCGGATGACGACGACAGCGACACCTGTCCTGTGGGCGACAAGCCCGGGAGGCACGATTCATGAGTGAGCGAGCTCTGCGCGGCACGCGACTCGTGGTGACCAGCTACGAGACCGACCGCGGTATCGACCTGGCACCACGCCAGGCCGTGGAGTACGCATGCCAGAACGGCCATCGATTTGAGATGCCGTTCTCGGTTGAGGCCGAGATTCCGCCGGAGTGGGAGTGCAAGGTATGCGGCGCACAGGCCCTCCTGGTGGATGGCGAGGGGCCGGAGGAGAAGAAGGGTAAGCCCGCGCGTACACACTGGGACATGCTCATGGAGCGACGGACCCGAGAGGAGCTTGAGGAAGTGCTGGCCGAACGGCTGGCGGTACTCCGCTCGGGGACGATGAACATCGCGGTGCATCCGCGCGACAGCAAGCGCAAGTCCGCCTAGCGGCGAGGCTCAGCGAGTTGTCAGGGCCGGCGCCCGGAAGAGCGCCGGCGGAGGCCCGGGGCCGCCGTGTGGCGGTGCCGGGCTTCGCCATGTCCGCTGCCCCGCTCACCTCCGCCCGCCGCGTCCGCGGGCCGGGCGAGGCCGATGGGCCGCCGGGCAGCGGGCGGGGCGGTCAGGGGCAGGCCGGCGGCCGACGCGCGGGCGCCTCAGCCGGCGGGCGGCTCGTCCTCGCGGATGACCTCGCCCTGTACGACCTTGCCGTTTGGCCGGTGCATGCGGGTCCGCTCGCCGGCGCTGCGCGCCTGCCGGACCGCCTCCCCCAGCTCCCCCCGGGTCAGCAGCCGCTCCGCGCCGCGCCGCAGCAGCGCGGCGGTGGGCGGGAAGAGGCACACCAGTGCGAGCGCGTCCGAGACGAGCCCGGGGATGATCAGCAGGAGCCCGCCGAGCATGGCGAAGGCGTTGCCGCCGCTGCGCCCCGCGCTCGTGCCGCCGCCCGCCCCGGCGGTGCCGCCCGGAGCACCCTGCTGGAGCGTCTCGGAGAGGTTGCGCCAGGCACGACGCCCGGCACGCTTGATCGCCACCGAACCGAGGACGAAGCCCGCGACGAGCAGCGCCAGGACGGTCAGCCCGCCCGCGGCGTCCGCCACCAGCATCAGCAGCCAGATCTCCAGCACGGCCCAGGCCGCGATCCCCAGAGGCACGAAGGTACGCGCGCGCGAGCGGCGCGGACGGGGCCGCGAGCCGTGCGGGGTGCCCGTCGGCCGGTCGTTCCCGGGCGGGGGCTCGTAGGGGTACGGTGCGCCGTTGCTCATGTCATCAAGTGTGCCTGCGGCCGAGAAGTTTGCGCACCCGGCCCTCCACGCCCCACGCAGTGACCCGCCAGAGCGCCTCGGCCAGGATGTCGTTACTCATCTTGGAGTCGCCGCGCTCGCGCTCCACGAAGGTGATGGGGACCTCGACGACGTGGTATCCGGCGCGCACCGCCCGGTGGGCCAGGTCGACCTGGAAGCAGTAGCCCTGAGAGGCGACGGCGTCCATGCCCAGACCCTCCAGGGTCTCCTTGCGGAAGGCGCGGTAGCCGCCCGTGACGTCCCGCAGCGGCACGTCCAGCAGGGCGCGCGAGTACATGCTGCCGCCACGCGAGATGTACTCGCGGTGCTTGGGCCAGTTCACCACCCGCCCGCCGGGTACCCAGCGGGAGCCGAGCACCAGGTCGGCGCCGCGCAGCGCGGTGAGCAGCCGGGGCAGCTCCTCCGGCTGGTGGGAGCCGTCGGCGTCCATCTCGACCAGCGTGCCGTAGCCGTGGTCGATGCCCCAGCGGAAGCCCGCCAGATACGCGGCGCCGAGCCCTTCCTTGCCCTTGCGGTGCAGGACCTGGACCTGCTCGTCCTCGGCCGCGAGCTCATCGGCCAGCTTGCCGGTGCCGTCGGGGCTGTTGTCGTCCGCGACCAGTACGTGGGCCTCGGGCACCGCGGCGCGCACCCGCTCGACCACCGGCCTCACGTTCTCGGCCTCGTTGTACGTCGGGATGATGACCAGCACCGTGCCGAGCGGCCCGTACTGCCGCTGTTCTCCGCCGTGAGTCACTGCCGCTGCCCCTCTGCCTGGCCCTCTTCGCCGCGCGTCCGGCGGCCGAGGACCCAGGCCCCGGCGCAGGACAGGACACCCGCGAGCGCGAGTACCCATTCCGGAGCGGCGCCCACGCGGTCGGCGATGGTGGTGTCGTCGCGCAGGGGAAGCTTAGCGGTGAGCACGTCCCGCGTGAATTCCTCGGTCTGCTGGAGGACGGTGCCGTCCGGGGCGACCACGGCGCTGATGCCGCTGGTCGCGGCGGTGACGACGGAGCGGCCGTGCTCGACGGCCCGCAGCTTGGACATCACCAGCTGCTGTTCGGGCTGCCCGGTCCGCCCGTAGGTGGCGTTGTTGGTCTGGATGACCAGCGCGCGGGCGCCGTCGTTGACGGTGTCGCGGACGATCTCGTCGTACGCCACCTCGAAGCAGATGACGTCGCCCAGCTTGGCGGGGCCGACCTGGAGGACCCCCGCGCGGTCACCGGGGTAGAAGTCGCGCGGTACCCGCTGGAGCCGGGTGATGACCTTGCTGAGCTGGTCGCGGAAGGGCACGTACTCGCCGAAGGGCACCGGGTGCTGCTTGGTGTACGAGGCGCCGGGGCCGGTCTGCGGGTCCCAGACGATGCCCTGGTTCTCGACGTACCCCTCCTTGGTGGGGTGGTCGACCAGCGCACCGACCAGGACGGGGACGCCGATGGCGCGTACCGCCTCGTCGATCCGGGCTCTGGCCTCCGCATGCTGGTGCGGGTCCAGATCGGAGGCGTTCTCGGGCCAGATGACCAGGTCGGGCTGCGGCTTCCGGCCCGCCTTGACGTCGGCGGCGAGGTCGAGCGTCGCCTCGACGTGGTTGTTGAGGATCTTCATGGGACGGCCCAGGAAGTCCATGCCGGGCTTCTCCACGTTGCCCTGCACGACGGCGATGTCGACGGTGTCCGCAGCGGCCGTGGGCACCGGGACGAAGGTTCCGGCGCCGATGACGGCCGCGGCCAGCGCCACGGTGCTCAGCACCGGCACGGCGTTCGCGCGCGAGGCCAGGACGGCGCGGCGCAGCCGCCAGACGGCGAGCGCCGCCGCACCCAGCAGCGCGCCCGCGAGGGCCACTGCGAAGGTGACCAGCGGTGCGCCGCCGAGGGCTGCGAGCGGCGTGAGGGGAGAGCCCGCGTTGGCGAAGGCGAGGCGGCCCCAGGGGAAGCCGCCGAACGGCACCCGGTCGCGGGCCCATTCCTCGGCGACCCACAGGCAGCCCGCCCACAGCGGCCACGCGGGGAGCCGGGAGGTGACGGCCAGCCCGGCGCCGAGCAGGCATACGAAGAGGGCCTGGATGACGCTGAGGCCGAACGTCGCGTCCCAGCCGACCACACGGAGCCACTTGAGGAGGAAGAGGAAGAACGCCAGGCCGAAGGCGAATCCGCTCCAGGCGCCCTGGCGGGCGGTGCGCCCGTGGGTGAGCAGGCTGAGAGCGGCGACCCCGGCCAGGGAGAGCGGCCAGACGCCGACCGGCGGGAAGGCCAGGGCGAGGCCGATCCCGGCGGCGACGGCCAGCGCGGTGCGCGGTGCCTCGCGGCGGATCAGGTCCGCCGTGCGGCGGGCGCGCCCCGGGCGCGTGTCACCGGTGGTGCCGCCTCGGCCGGGCTCGGTGCCGGATATGGCGTCCTCGCCTTCCGCCGCCGGGCTCTCGGGTCCTTCCCGCCCGCCCGGCTCGTCCGGCCCGCGAGGGGTGTCCTGACTGCCGGAGGCGCCGTCGGCGGAGCGGTGCGCGCGACTGTCCGGAGGGTCGGCGGCCGGGCCGCCGGGAGCGGGTACGGCGGTGGTGTCAGGGCCCGATGGCACGGTCGGCCTTCCTGCAGGGCGTGCGGTGATGTGGTGACGTTACAACGGGTTCGGCGGACCGCGGACCACGGGTGGGCGCAACCGTTACTGGAGGACGGCTTCGGGCGAGGCCGTGGGAGCTGCTCGCTGAGGGGGCCACCGGCCGATGCCGGTGGCCCCCTCAGCGAGCAGCTCCGAGGACTGCGGGTGGGGGCCCGGTGCCCTTCGGGCCGACCTGGGACCCGCTGGCTGCGGGTCGACCGAAAGCCGTTGTCTACTGAGCATCCGGGCCCCGCCCGGGTCGCACCAGCCGACCGGCTGAAACCTTCCGCCCCCGTGCCGCGGGCGCTGGACCTGGCTCCCAGCGGTGGTGTGCCGGTGCGACGCACCACCCCCTGGCCCAGCGGCGTTCGACGACTGCGCGGAGAATTGCCGGTCGGACGTCCTGTGGTGGACTCCGCCGAACCTACCCGCCCACCGGCGTCGCCTGTCAACAGCCCTTTGACCTGCGGTGTTTCGCTAAATCAGCAGGTCAGTGCCGAGGGTGCACCACAGGTGCGACAGGCCGGTGAGCACATCGTTCGGCGGTATGGAGCAGCGCGCCGTCATCCGTTCGGCCGCGCGTACACGGTACGGCCGGAGACCACCGTCCGCAGACATACGGGCAGTTGGCCCTCCGGTGCGAGGGCGGGCAGGCCGGGGGTGCCCGAGCGCGGGTCGGTGGACCAGTTCGCCACCCTGGAGTCAGGGGCCTGCACGACGAGTTCGCCGGCCGACCAGAGGGCGTAGTCGGCGGGCGCGCCCGGCACCAGCACCCCCGCGTCGTCGCGGCCGACGGCCCGCCAGCCGCCGCGCGTGTGCGCGGTGAAGGCGGCGCGCACGGAGATGCGGTGCTCCTCGGTGCGGTGGAAGGCGGCGGCCCGTACGGCGTCCCACGGCCCCAGCGCGGTCACCGGGCTGTCCGAACCGAAGGCGAGCGGCACCCCCGCGCGCAGCAGGGCGGCGTACGGGTTGAGGGTGGCGGCGCGCGCCGCGCCGAGGCGCTCGGCGTACATACCGCCGTCGCCGCCCCAGGCCGCGTCGAACGCGGGCTGCACGGAGGCCGTCAGGGCGAGTTCGGCGAAGGCGGCGATGGTCTGCGGACCGAGCATCTCGGCGTGCTCGACCCGGTGCCGGGCGGCGCGGACGCGGGCCAGCCCCACCTGCTCCGCGGCGGCCCGCACGCCCTCGGCCACAGTGCCCACGGCCGCGTCGCCGATCGCGTGGAAGCCCGCCTGGAGTCCGGCCTCGGTGCAGGCGGCGACGTGGGCGGCGACCGCGGCGGAGTCGAGGAAGGAGCTGCCGGTGTGCGGGGCGTCCGCGTACGGCGCGTGCAGGTGCGCCGTACGGGAGCCGAGCGAGCCGTCGGCGAAGAGGTCGCCGGCGGCGCCGAGCGCGCCGAGCGCCCGCACCCGGGCGGCGTCCTTCGCGGAAGTGACGAACTCGGCCCAGTAGCCGGTGACCCGTGGGCCGGCCTCCTCGGCGGCGAGGGCCAGCAGGCCGGTGAGGTCGTCCTCGCTGGAGATGTCCGGTCCCGCGCACTCGTGGAGCGAGCCGATGCCGACCTCGGCGGCCCGGCGCAGCGCGGCGCGCTGGGCCTCGGTGCGCTGCTGTGCGGTGAGGGTGCCGTGGGCGAAGGCGCGGGCGGCGTGGTGGGCGTCGGCGGTCAGCGGCGCGTCCGGCCGGTAGCCGTCCAGGTCGGTGATCCCGGGCACGAGGTCGAGCAGCGCGGTGGTGACCAGGGCGGAGTGGACGTCGACCCGGGTGAGGTAGAGGGGGCGGCGGCCGGTGGCGGCGTCCAGTTCCGCGCGGGTGGGGTGGCGCCGCTCGGGCCATGCGGTCGCGTCCCAGCCGGTGCCCAGCAGCACCCGGTCGCCGGGGCGGGCGGCGGCGTGGTCGCGGACCCGGGCGAGCGCGTCGGCGAGGCTCCGCGCGGGGGCGAGGTCAAGACCGGTGAGCGCCAGGCCAGTTGCGGTAGTGTGCACATGGGAATCAGCGAATGCCGGGGTGACGAGGGCCCCGTCCAGCCGGATCGTCTCGTCCACACCGTCGGCGAAGGAGTCGGCCGCGCCTTCGGAGCCGACCCAGGCGACGGTGCCGCCCTCGACGACCATCGCGGTGGCGAAGGGGTCGGCGGGGCTGTGCACCTCGCCCCCGCGCAGCAGGACGGTACGGGGCCGCTCGGCGGCCGTCTGGGTGGTGGGGTCGTTCACGGCGGCTGCCTCGCGGTATCGGATCGGCTCGCTCCGCGCCCGTGCCGACGGCGGCGCGGGCGCTGCGGTGCCGCCCGGCCTGGGCGGCACCCGCCCAGTCTGCCCCGCGCCAGGGCGGAGCGGCGCCGGGGGTGGCCACGGGCGCGGCCGGCCCGGTCCGCCTCAGACGCGCGGCGGCCGGGATTCATAGGGCGTGGAGAGGACGACGGTGGTCCGGGTCGAGACGCCGGAGAGGGAGCGGATGCGGGCGAGCAGGTGCTCGAGTTCGATGGGGGTGGCGACGCGCACCTTGAGGATGTAGTTCTCCTCCCCCGCGACGCTGTGGCACGCCTCGATCTCGGGCACCTCGGCCAGCCGCTCGGCGATGTCGTCCGGCGCGCTGGGGTCGAAGGGCTTGACGGAGATGAACGCGGTCAGCGGCAGGCCGACCGACTCGGGGTCGACGATGGCCGCGTAGCCCCGGATGACCCCGCGCTGCTCCAGGCGGCGCACCCGCTGGTGCACGGCCGACGTGGACAGGCCGGTGGCTTTAGCCAGGTCGGTGTAGCTCATCCGGCCGTCTTTGACGAGCAGTTCCACGATGTGCCGATCCAGGTCTTCCACAGCACGTCAACTTACTGTGCCGGGCGCACTCCGGCACAGCTGGCGTCCGTTCGGAGGCACGAACGGGCGCGGGGTGTGAGCAACGCCACATCGATGCGCCCGTGCCCTGGGGAGCATGGCGATTATGCGCGTGGCACGACGGGAAGTGCTTGCTGTGGCCGGGCCCAGTCGTCGGACCGGTTCACCCGAGGGGGAATGGCATGCGCAGCGTGAAGACGCCGTCCACCAGTCGTGCACAGGACACGGTCCCGGTCGCCGCCACCGGCGCCGCCGAGGAGTACGACACCTACGAGATAGTCCGGGTCAACTGCCCGGAGTGCGCCCAGCCCATCGCGCTCTTCGCGGACGAGGAGCAGCTGCCCGAGCACGCGCTGTGCCCGACCCGCTGGGACCCGTTCGGTCTGACCGTGTGCCCCGGCACCGGGCGGGCCTCGTCGGAGGCCCGGCCCGCCGACGGCGAGGGCGGCGCCAAGGACGAGGACGTCGCGGCGCTGCTGACCCTGCCCCAGGGGCTGGACTGGCGGATGCAGCCGTTCTCGCACGCGGGCGGGCCCCGGCGCGCTGCGGCGGCGCAGGCGGCGGGGAGCTGAACGAGAGGGCGGGTGACAGCGGGAGCTGTCAGAGCGCGGGCACTTCCCGGGGCAGGTAGGCGCAGGCCGCAAGCGGCGCGTGCCACTGCCGGCCCAGCGTCTCGTACAGCGCGCGTCCTTCGTCGGTGACGCCCGGGACTCCCAGGCCTGCGTCCTCGACGAGCGTCAGCTGCCCGGTGGCGGCGCGTTCACCGGCCGCGTCGTACGCCCGGACGTGGAGGACGCCGTCGCGGCTGTACGTGGAGGCGGTGCAGCCCGCCGACGGCTCCTCGGGCACCTTGAGCCAGGTGTGCGGCGTGGTCACCGAGGCGGCGGCCTGGCGTACGGCCGCCTCGTGGGCGTGGGGCAGTACGCGGCGTGCGACGTGGCCGGGCGCATCCACCTCGACACAGAACCCCCAGGGCTGCTCGACCGGCCGTGGCGTGCCGCGTGACACCGCCCAGCCGGCCACCCAGAGCCTGACCAGTTCCGGAACCATCAAGCCCTCCTCGGTAAGCGCCAAAAACCTGGAGGGGGCATTACATTGGCAGGCACAGCACGGCAGGCGCCTCTGCTGCCCCCCGCGCGGGTCTCAGCGGGCTTCGGGGCCGAGCAGGTCGCGGGCGATGACCATGCGCTGGATCTGGTTGGTGCCCTCGACGATCTGGAGGACCTTCGCCTCCCTCAGGTAGCGCTCCACGGGGAAGTCGACGGTGTAGCCGTAGCCGCCCAGGAGCTGCACCGCGTCGGTGGCAACCCGCATCGCGGCGTCCGTGCAGAAGAGCTTGGCCATCGCGGCCTGCCGGGCGAACGGGCGCCCGGCGTCGCGCAGCCGGGCGGCGGCCAGCAGCAGGCTGCGGCCGGCCTCGATCTGGGTGGCCATGTCGGCGACCATGAACCGCAGCCCCTGGAAGTCGGCCAGCGGGCGGCCGAACTGCTCACGGGTGCGCAGGTAGGCGCGCGCCTCGTCCAGCGCGGCCTGGGCCAGTCCGACGGCGCAGGCGGCGATGCCCAGGCGACCGGAGGCCAGTGCGGCCAGCGCGACGACGAAGCCCTGCCCCTCGTCGCCCAGGAGGCGGTCGCCGGGCACTCGGACGCCGTCGAAGTGCAGCTGGGCCGTGGGCGAGTTCCGCATCCCCATCTTGCGCTCGGGGGCCGCGGCGGTCAGACCCGCCGCGTCACCCGGGACCAGGAAGGCGCTGATGCCGCGCGGACCCTCCTCGCCGGTACGCGCGAGGACGGTGTAGAAGTCGGCGACGCCGCCGTGGGTGATCCACGCCTTGGTGCCCTCCAGGACCCAGTCGCCGCCGTCGCGGACCGCGCGGGTGCGCAGGGCCGCCGCGTCCGATCCGGCGGCGGGCTCCGAGAGGCAGTACGCGCCCAGCAGCCCGCCGCCGAGCATCTCGGGCAGGTGGGCGGCGCGCTGCTCCTTGGTGCCGAACTCGGCGACGGCGTGGCAGGCCAGCGTGTGCACGCTGGTGCCGAGCCCGACGGTCAGCGACGCCGCGGCCAGTTCCTCGACGACCTGGAGGTAGACCTCGTAGGGCTGGTCACCGCCGCCGTACTCCATCGGGTAGGGGAGGCCGAGGAGGCCCGATTCGGAGAGCAGGGTGAAGACCTGGCGGGGAAAACGGCCGGTGTGCTCGTCCTCGCCCGCGGTGGGCCTGATCTCCCGCGCGGCGATCTCCCGCACGAGGGACAGCAGGTCCTGCGCTTCCTCGGTGGGCAGTTGGCGTTCCACCGGCTGGGGACCGAACTCGGGCATGGGGGCGCTCTCCTCGTGTCGGGGCTGCGGTGACGGACACGGGGTGCCGTCCGTCGCCGGGGTCCTCGCTGCCCCTGCCGAGGTGCTCGCGCCGTCGGGTTCCAACGGCGGCTGACCAGCGGCTGCGGCTTTCTGGAGTATGCCCGATACGGGGCACCGCGTCACCAGAATCGCGGAGCGAACCGATCACCCAGAGGAACGGGCATTGGTCCGCACCATTGACGCAGTGGTCTAGTCCTTCTAGCGTGCCCATCGATGACACGTCGCGTTCATGCCAATGATCGCGGCACTCCGACCGATGCTCCCTCCTCCACACCCCCACATCACCCCCACCAAGGAGAGTCATGCTCGGATTCTCACGCAGAAGCGGTCGCCCTCGGCGGCGCGCGCTGTTCGGCACCCTCGGGACCGCGTGCACGGCGGCCCTGGCCGCCGGACTGCTCGCCGCCGGCCCCTCCGCAGGCGCCTCGGAGACGGCGGCGGACAAACCTGCCCAGCAGCCCGCGGCGGCCGGCCAGGCGGGCACCAAGGCGGCCGGCAAGGTCGTCGGCTACTTCACCGAATGGGGCGTCTACCAGCGCAACTACCACGCCAAGAACGTGGACACCTCCGGCGCGGCGGACAAGCTGACGCACATCAACTACGCCTTCGGCAACGTCCAGGGCGGCGAGTGCACCATCGGCGACGCCTACGCGGCCACCGACAAGGCGTACACCGCCGACCAGAGCGTCGACGGAGTGGCGGACAACTGGGAACAGCCGCTGCGCGGCAACTTCAACCAGCTCAAGAAGCTGAAGAAGAAGCACCCGGACCTCAAGATCCTCTGGTCCTTCGGTGGCTGGACCTGGTCCAACGGCTTCACCGAGGCGGCCAAGGACCCCCAGGCGTTCGCCGAGTCCTGCTACAACCTCGTGCACGACGCACGCTGGGACGGCCTCTTCGACGGCATCGACATCGACTGGGAGTACCCCAACGCCTGCGGGCTGACGTGTGACGAGAGCGGCCCGGACGCGTTCGGGAAGGTCATGCAGGCGCTGCGCGCGAAGTTCGGCGGCAACGAGCTGCTGACCGCCGCGATCACCGCCGACGCCTCGGACGGCGGCAAGATCGACGCCACCGACTACGGCGGCGCCTCGCAGTACGTCGACTGGTACCTGGCGATGACCTACGACTACTTCGGCGCCTGGGACGCGCAGGGCCCCACCGCCCCGCACTCCCCGCAGAAGGCGTACGACGGCATCCCCAAGTCGGGCTTCAACACCACCGACACCATCGCCAAACTCAAGAAGGCGGGCGTACCCGCCCAGAAACTGCTGATGGGGCTGGGCTTCTACGGCCGCGGCTGGACCGGTGTGACCCAGTCCGAACCGGGCGGCACGGCGACCGGGCCGGCGCCGGGCAAATACGAGCAGGGAATCGACGACTACAAGGAGCTGAAGGCCAAGTGCCCGGTCACCGGCACCGTCGCGGGCACCGCCTACGCCCACTGCGGCAGCAACTGGTGGAGCTACGACACCCCGCAGACCCTGGGCGAGAAGACCGCCTGGGCCGCCAGTGAGGGTCTGGGCGGCTCGTTCATCTGGGAGCTGAGCGGTGACACCAGCGACGGCGAACTGATCAAGTCCATCCGCTGACCACGCCGTGCACCGGGGCGGGGGCCGGGCGCCGCCGGTCCCCGCCCCTTCGTGCCCAAAAGGCCAGGTCGCCGGGTTGTCGGACCCGGATGGCACACTCGGTCGCATGCCGGACGACACGGGTGGCCAGGCGTCGGCGGACGCGGTGCGCTGGGCGCTCGCCGAGTCCGCCGACGGGCGCGCCCTGGTCTGCCCGCTGGACGCGCGGGGCGCCCCCGCCGGGCCGGTGCGCGCGGAGGAGTCGGCGGTCGCGGCGGTGCGTGCGCGCCCGTCGGTGGGCCGGTGGGTGTGGCGCTCGACCGCCGCCCTCTATCCCCGACTGCTCAGCGCCGGCCTGCGCGTGGAGCGCTGCCTGGACGTGGAGGCCGCCGAGAACCTGCTGCTGGGGCACGAGGGGTACGCCGGCGAGCCGCGTTCGCTCCCCGCCGCCCGCGCGCGGCTGCACGGCCTCCCGGTCCCCCGCGATCCGGCGCCCGTCTCCCGCGAGGCGGACCCGCAGCCCTCCCTCTTCGAGGCCGGGCCGGTGCCGCTGCCCGAGGGGGTGGACCCGATGGGCGCACTGCTGGAGGTGTACGCGGCGCAGCTGGAGCGTACGGCGGCGGCCCGGCACCCCGGGCGGATGCGGCTCCTGCTGGCGGGCGAGTCGGCGGGCACGCTGGTGGCCGCCGAGATGAGCCGGGCCGGGGTGCCCTGGCGGGCCGACGTGCACCGGGAGCTGCTCGCTGAGCTGCTCGGCGAGCGGTACGGAGGCGGCGGCGAGCCCCGCCGTCTGGCGGAGCTGGCCGAGGAGGTGTCGCGGGCGTTCGGGCCCGGGGCCCGGGTGCGGCCCGACCTGCCCGCCGACGTGCTGCGGGCCTTCGCCCGGGCCGGGCACCCGCTCACCTCCACCCGCGCCTGGGAGCTGCGCGAGATCGACCACCCCGCGGTCGCCCCGCTGCTGAACTACAAGAAGCTCTACCGGCTCTACACGGCGCACGGCTGGAGCTGGCTGCGCGCGTGGGTGCGCGACGGCCGGTTCCGGGCCGAGTACCTGCCGGGCGGCACGGTGTCCGGGCGCTGGACGACCAACGGCGGCGGGGCGCTGCAGATCCCCAAGGTCGTACGGCGCGCGGTGGTGGCCGATCCGGGCTGGCGCCTGGTGGTGTCCGACGCCGACCAGATGGAGCCCCGGGTGCTGGCGGCCGTCTCGCGCGATGCGGGGCTGATGGAGGTGGCCGCCAGCGGGCGCGACCTGTACACGGTGCTCTCGGAGCGGGCGTTCTCCGGCGACCGCGAGCAGGCCAAGCTCGCGCTGCTGGGCGCCGTCTACGGCCAGACCAGCGGGGACGGCCTGCGGAATCTGGCCGCGCTGCGGCGGCGCTTCCCCGCAGCGGTGGACTACGTGGACGAGGCGGCGCGGGCCGGCGAGGAGGGGCGCCTGGTGCGTACGTGGCTGGGCCGCACGTGTCCCCCGGCGGGCGCCGGGGACGAGGAGGGAGGGGAGGGGGACGCGAGCGGCGAGGGCGGGTACGGCGCGGCCCGGGAGGCGCCGTACGGCGGCGGGGCGGGGGCGCGGGCCCGGGGCCGCTTCACGCGTAACTTCGTGGTGCAGGGCAGCGCCGCCGACTGGGCCGTGCTGATGCTGGCCGCACTGCGGCAGGCGCTTGCCGGGATGCGCGCCGAGCTGGTGTTCTTCCAGCACGACGAGGTGATCGTGCACTGTCCGGCCGAGGAGGCGGAGCAGGTCGCCGAGGCCGTGCGGGCGGCGGGCGAGCGGGCGGGGCTGGCGGCCTTCGGGGACACGCCGGTGCGGTTCGGTTTCAGCACGGCGGTGGTGGAGTGCTACGCCTCGGCGAAGTAGCCCGGGGCCCGCGTGCGGAGCGTCCGGGCGCGGCGGCCCACCGCCCGGGTCAGCCCAGCTCCGCCAGCAGTGCGCGCAGGAACCGGCCGGTCTGCTCGGGAGGTTCGGCCTCCGCGCACAGCCGGTCCATGATGAGGGTGTACTGGTCGATGTCCTCCTGCTTGTCGAGGTAGACCGCCCCGGTCAGCTGCTCCAGGTACACCTTGTCGGGCAGATCCGGTTCGGCGAACCGCAGGAGAGTGATCGGCGATCCGGCCGCCGCGTTGGCGCCCACGCTGAACGGCGCGAACTGGAGGGTGACACTGGGCAGTTCGATCACCTCCAGCAGGTGCCGCAGCTGGGCGCGCATCACCTCGGTGCCGCCGAACGGTCGGCGCAGCACCGCCTCGTCGACCACCGTCCACACCTTGGGCGCCCCCGGCCGCCTCAGCAGCCGCTGCCGCTCCATCCGCAGCTCGACCAGCCGCTCGATCTTGCGCTCGGCGGCGTCCGGGTAGCCGAGGCGGGTGACGACCTGGGCGTACGACTCCGTCTGCAACAGGCCGGGCAGGAACTGGACTTCGTAGGTCCGGATGAGCGAGGCCGCCTCCTCCAGGCCGATGTGCAGCGCGAACCAGTCGGCGAGCACGTCGCTGTACTGGTGCCACCAGCCGGGGGTGTTGGCCTGCCGGGCCAGCGCGAGGTACTCCTCCCGCTCGGCGGCGAGGCAGACCCCGTACAGGGTCAGCAGGTCGGTCAGGTCGCGCTGCTTGAAGCTCACCTGGCCCAGTTCCAGGCGGCTGATCTTGGCGTGCGAGCCGCGGATCACCTTGCCCGCGGACTCCCGGCTGATGCCGCACGCCTGCCGGAGTGTGCGCAGCCGCGCCCCCAGGACGATGCGCACCACCGTCGGCCCTGTCTCCGGGCGCCCCAGGTAGCGTCCCAGGTGCGGCTCGCCGTCCGGCTGCCTCATGGCGGTCATTACCACTCCTGCGTTCTCCTGCGGTCGTGCCGCGTCGTGTGGTCTCGGCACGTCGGTGCCTGGATGGGCGGCGGACCGCGGGGCTCAGCGCTTGCGGCCCACCGCCGCGTACAGCGGGATGTCGGTGGGCCCCAGCGCGTCGGCGCCCAGGTCCACGGGGTCGGGGCGCCAGTCCTGGACGGCCTGGAGGCCGGGGTCGATCAGCTCCAGGCCGTCGAAGAAGCGCAGGACCTCCTGCCTGCTCCGGGCGTACAGGTGCGATCCGTCGGCCTCCATGCCCTCGGTGACCTGCTGGATGGCCTCGACGGCGAAGTCGTCGGTCAGGTGCGTCAGCGCGAGGCAGCTGCCCGGGGGCAGCGCGCGGACGATGCGCTCGACGATGCCGTACGCCTCCTGCTCCACGGGCAGCCAGTGCAGCACCGCGCAGAGGGTCACCGCGACCGGGAGGTCCGCATCGAAGGTCTCGCCCAGCTCCCGGCTGCCCAGGATCGCCTCGGGCTCGCGCAGGTCACCCTGGAGGTAGGCCGTACGCCCCTGCTCGCCGCTCTGGTGCAGGGCGCGGGAGTGGACCAGCACGATCGGGTCGTTGTCGGCGTAGACGACGCGCGAGGCGGGGGCGGAGCGCTGCACGACCTCGTGCAGGTTCGGCGAGGTGGGTATGCCCGTCCCGATGTCCAGGAACTGCCTGATGCCCTCCTGCTCGGCCAGGAAGCGGGCGGCCCGGTGCATGAAGGCGCGGTTCTGGCGGGCGACGAGGGCGGCGTTGGGCACGGCGGTCAGCACCCGCTCGGCCGCCTCACGGTCCGCCGGGTAGTGGGTCTTGCCGCCGAGCAGGACGTCGTAGACGCGCGCCGCGTGCGCCCGGTCGGTGTGCAGGTCGACCGGAGGTCTGGCCGCGGCGCGCATCCAGCCGCGCGGGTCCGTCATCTCGCTCTCCCTCCCGCCGCACACCGCCGCGGTGGGTGCCAGGTCGTCAAATTCTCTACCAGGTTAGCCGGTTGAGGTGATCCAGAGCAGCCGCGTGCTCGCTTTCCGTGACCCGCGCGCCCGGGGAGGACGGATACTGGCATTTAGATTCATAATGCAATGAAATAGTAATGTAAAATTCCACTGCTCCCTCGCCGCCCTGCACAAGGGCACCCATACCAGGAGGAACTGTGACGCAACCCGCCACCCGCCTGCACACCGGCAGCCACGATCTGGACGTCTCCCCCGAGCTGGAAGCCTTCATGGCCACCGCCTGGGCTCCCTCGCCGCTGCCCGGCGGCGTGCGGGTGCCCTCGTACGCGGTCACCCCCGGGCGGCGGGCGCGGCTCTCCGCACACTTCCCCGGCGAGCGGCTCATCCTGCCCGCCGGGCAGCTGAAGGTCCGCACCAACGACTGCGACCACCGCTTCCGGCCGCACAGCGCCTACGCCTGGCTGACCGGGCTCACCGGCGAGGACCAGCCCGGCAGCGTGCTGGTCCTGGAGCCCTCCGGCCCCGCCGGCCACGAGGCGCTGCTCTACGTGCGCCCGCGTTCGCCGCGCGACAGCGGCGAGTTCTACCGCGACCGGCGCTACGGCGAGTTCTGGGTCGGCCGCCGCCCCGACCTGGCGGAGGCGGCCGAGCTGACCGGCATCGAGTGCCGGCACGCGGCGGACCTGGCGGCCCTCCTCCGCGGAGCCCAGCCGCCCACCCGGGCGCTGACGGGCCTGGACACCGCCGTGGACGCGCTGCTGGATGCGGCCCCCGGCGTGCACGGGCCGGACCGCGAGGCCGAACTCGCCTCCGTCCTCTCCGAGTTGCGCCTGGTCAAGGACGAGTGGGAGACGGCACAGCTGCAACTGGCGGTCGACAGCACCGCCCTCGGCTTCGAGGACGTGGTGCGCGCGCTCCCGCAGGCCCTGCGCCACCCGCGCGGCGAGCGCTGGATCGAGGGCGTCTTCAACCTCCGCGCCAGGACGGAGGGCAACGGCACCGGCTACGAGACGATCGCCGCCGCCGGGGCCCACGCCTGCGTGCTGCACTGGATACGCAACGACGGCCCGCTCGACGGCGGCCAACTGCTCCTGCTGGACGCGGGCGTGGAGACCGACACCCTCTACACCGCGGACATCACCCGCACCCTGCCCCTCTCCGGCCGCTTCACGCCGGCCCAGCGCGAGGCGTACGAACTGGTGCTGGCCGCCCAGGACGCCGGCATCGCGGCACTGCGGCCCGGCGCCGCCTTCCGCGACTTCCACCGCGCGGCGATGCGGGTGCTCGCGGAGGGTCTGCGCGAGTGGGGGGTCCTCAAGGTCTCCGCCGAGGAGGCACTGGCCACCGAGAGCGATCTCTACCGCCGCTACACCCTCTGCGGCAGCGGCCACATGCTCGGCATCGACGTGCACGACTGCGCCAAGGCGCGCGCGGAGACCTATCTGGACGGCGAGTTGGCCGAGGGGCACGTGCTGACCGTGGAGCCGGGCCTCTACCTCCAGCCGGACGACGAGACGCTGCCGCCGGAGCTGCGCGGCCTCGGCATCCGCATCGAGGACGACTTGGTGATCACCGCCGACGGCTCCCGCCTGATGTCCGGCGCGCTGCCGCGCACCGCGGACGGCGTCGAGGAGTGGATGGGGACGCTGCTGGCGGGTTGAGGCACCCCCGTCCCGGGCGGGAGGCCGCCCGGGGAGGGCAGCCTTCCGCGGCGCCGGTCCCCTTCGCGAGCCGGGCGTCGCCCCCGCAGGTTCAGCCCGGCGCACCCGCCTGGCGGGGCGGCTCGGCGGCGCGCTCCTGGTCGGCCGCCCACAGCGAGCGGACGTGGTGGAGGTGGTGGCGCATGAGCGCCCGCGCCGCCTCCGCGTCGCCGCTGAGCATGACCTCCAGCAGCGCGGTGTGCTCCTTGGCGGAGTCGACGAGCACGCCCTCCTGGTCGAGGTCGGTGAGCCCGTAGAGCCGGGAGCGCTTGCGCAGGTCGCTGACGACGCGGACCAGGTGCGCGTTCCCCGCGAGCGAGAGCAGGGCCAGGTGGAAGCGGCGGTCGGCCTCGAGGTAACCGATGAGGTCGTGCCTGCGGGCGGCGGCCACGATCTCGTCGGCCGCCGGGCGCAGCGCCTCCAGCTCCTCGGGGGCGGCCGTCTCGGTGATCCGGCCGATCGTGGGGATCTCGATGAGGGAGCGGATCTCGGTGAACTCGTCGAGATCCCGCTCGGTGATCTGGGTGATCCGGAAGCCCTTGTTGCGGACGGCCTCCACGAGGCCCTCGCGCACCAGGTCCAGCATGGCCTCCCGCACGGGCGTGGCCGAGACTCCGTACTCGGCGGCGAGGGTGGGCGCGGAGTAGATCTCCCCCGGGCGCAGTTCACCCGCGATCAGCGCGGCACGCAGCTCATGGGCGACTTGGTCGCGCAGGTGCTCCTGGACGGAGACGAGCTTGCGCGGCTTGCGGGTCTCCATGCGCTGCCTCCATGTCTGGCGGGAGCCCAAGTGTACAATGTGACGTTTCTGTTCCTCCCCGGCGCGCTCCCCCGCGCCCCCCGTACGCGGAAGGGCGGGCCCCGGAGACGAGGTCTCCGCGGCCCGCCCTGACACCGGCTCTTCGCGCGGTGTGCCCGCTGGTGCTACGCGCCGCAGTCACCCTCCGCGCACGTGGCCAGCCAGCTGTACCAGTCGGCGTCGTAGCGCGAACCGATGCTGTTGGTCAGGTGGTTGCGCGCCGCGTCCCAGTCACCGGCCCGGTAGTGGCCCAGCACCGTGTCCACCTCGCCCCGGTGCGACTGCAGCATGTACCGGACAGCGAGGTAGCCCCATTGGTAGACGCGGGTCTGGTCCGCGTCGTACGTCGTGTCGAAGAGGGTGCTCAGCGCGTACGTGCGGTTGCCCGCCTCGGTGAGGGCGGCCTCGTAGGGGAGGTTGCGGTACGAGTAGGAGACGTACTCCGCGAAGCCCTCGATCCACCAGATGGTGGGGGTCGAGACGTTCGCCTCGAAGTCGCCGTGCATGTTGAAGCGGCCGTCGAGGTAGTGCGTGTACTCGTGGTTGAGGTTCCAGATCTGGAAGTCCGGCTTCTCCCACTCTGCCTCGTAGGCGATGAACCGCGGCTGGTTGCCCGCCGCCGAGGGGTCGCCCTCCAGGTACATGCCGCCGTTGTCGGTGTTGATACCGAAGATCACTCCGGCGTAGGTCTGGTAGTCCCGGCTGGAGTCGAAGGCCACTACCTCCAGCGAGGTGTTGCGGTCGCCCGCGACGGGGCCGCTGTCCCTGGCGATGCCGTGGAAGTACTCGTCCTGGCCCGCCAGGCTGGCGCACGCCTCGCCGAGCTGCCCTGAGGTCAGCTCCTGGGCCCGTATGCGGAGGCTGTCGCTGCAGGTGTGCTCGACGGGCAATGCCGCCGTCTTCAGCCGCTCCTGCAGGTCGCAGGTGTCGTAGGAGGCGCAGTTGTCCTTGTCGTAGAAGTCGGCCATCTCGGCGACGCCCACCCACAGCTGCGCGGTCTCGCCGGTCATGGCGGTCCTGCCGAGGAGGTCCTGGGCCAGCGGCCGGAGCTTGGCGCGCAGGGCGTCGTACTGGAGGAAGCGGCCCATCTCGCGGCCCGCGTTGTAGACGAGGTAGCTCTGGTCGCCGCGGAGCAGGTCGAGATGGCGGGCGGCGAAGCCGTGCAGGGTGTCCAGGACGCCGGGGTCGGCGGTCACCGCGGTCACGAACTCGGGCACCTGGTGGCCCCGGAAGAGGATGTTGTAGGAGTTGTTGACGGCGGTGAGCATCCAGTACGAGGAGTCGTAGGAACTGTCGTAGCCGTCCAGCATGCGCGTGACGAGGGGCAGGTAGCGCGCGTTCTCCTGGGCGCTGTCCACGAGGGTGACGGCCTCGGCGAGCGTCTCGCCGTTGGCGTCGGAGACGTCGTGGGAGCGGGGCGCGGCGAAGAAGGCGTCAAGTCCGGCGCGGATGGCGGTCCGCAGCTCCGGGCCGTACTCGCCGACCTCCTCGTTGTACCACTGCACGAAGTAGCCCGCGCGCAGGTAGAGGACGATCTGCGGCATGCCGGTGGAGCTGTCGCCGGGGTAGCTCGCGGCACCGTCGCGCAGGGCGTAGGCGACGCTGACCATCTGCTGCTGGCGGAAGGCGTGGTACGCGTCGCCACCGGTGAGACGGAAGAGGGTGTTGACGCAGGCCGTCTCCGACTTCTTGATCTGCTCGACCAGTTCGGCGCCCGTCTTGCTGGTGAAGTCGCTGACGTCGCAGTCGGCCGCGTTCGCCTTGCCCTTGCCGCTCCGGCCGCTCTGGCCGCCCTTGGCCGCCTGCATGGAGGGGCGCTTGCGGGCCTCGGGGACCGCGGGAAGGTCGTAGTCCTGCCGCAGCGCCTGCTTGCTCGCGGTCTGCGGCCCGCGCTCGCTGAGCTTCTGACGCTTGTCCCGTACGTGCTCCGGGTCGCCCGCGGGCGCCTCCGAAGCCGCCTGTGGGGGCAGTCCGGCGGGTGCGGTGCGCGCGGCCTCCCGTGCGGTCCCCTCGCGGGGAGCCGCGAAGCCGGGCCCGGACAGCGTGCCCGCGCCGAGGGCGAGCATCAGGGCGAGCACCCAGAGTCTTCTGATCCGTGGTGGTGTTGCCGTTCTCGATCTCACCAGCCGCCTCCAGCGGGATGAGGCCGCACCCAGCGCGGCCCGAGTGGGGGTTCGAACCTTGACATGAACACGGTGTAAACCATGCGACATGTACAATGGCACACGTCACATGGCTTGGGAACAGCCCGAACAGGATTGCCCCGCCCGGCAGTTGGCGCGGCACCCCGGCCGCGGCACCCCGGCGAACGCGAGACGCCCGCGCCCCCACCGCTTCGGCGAGGGCGCAGGCGTCCGAGGTCAGGTCAGGGTCAGCCGATGGTGGCCGTCCAGTTCGGGTCCTCCAGGGTCCAGTCCTCATCGGTCGAACGGCCCACGGTGACCAGTACCTTCTTCCCGTACTTGTCGTCGATCGCGTACTCGGCGGTCTTCTCCGTCTTGACGCCGGCCGCGACCCGGCCGGTCATCTGCTTGGAGCCCGCCTCGACGTAGAGAGAGGTCACGTCCCCGCCGTTGGTGGCTCCCTGGGCGGTGACGTACAGGTCGTCGATGTCCAACGGCTTCTTGCTGCCGTTGTCGATGGCGATGACCGCACGGAAACCGGTCTGTCCCGCCGCGGGCTTGTCGTCGAACTCCGCGAACTCGGTGAGCGGGGAGACGCTGCGCACGCTGACGCTGACACCGTCGGGGTAGGTGTAGACCTCGCCCGCTTTCAACTCGGTCGCGGGCTCGTCGCCGCCGGAGCCGTCCTCCGCGCCCCCGTTCTCGTCCTCGGCGCCGGGGGCGAGTTCGTCGGCGTCGACCTTCACCTTCTCCTCGACGACCTCCTTCATCATGTCCTCGAGTTCGGCGTCGGTGAAGCCCTTGCAGGGCGCGGGCGTCTCCTCGGACTGCGGGGCCTCGGGGTCCTTCTCCGCCTTGTCGTACGCCGCCTTGATCTCCTTCTTGCAGGAGCCCGGGGACGCGCTCTTGGTGCCGCCCTCCCCGTCACCCCCGCACGCCGCGGTGAAGGTGAGGGCGACGGTGGCGCCGAGTGCCGCCAGCAGGCGGAGGCGTCTGTGCTGGGTCTTGGTTCGGGGATGCATGAGCGGGTTCCTTCGGGGATGTCAGCGCGGGGTGGCGGTGACATGACCCCCCACAGGCCCCGAGGGTTGTAGCGGAATCCGCTCGTTCCCGTCCATGTGGGCTATCTCGCACCGCCGTCCGGCGCGGGCGCGGGCACACAGCCCTTGTGGGGAGAAGAGGGGAAATGAGGGAGGTTATGTTCGGTAAATATGGTGTTCCGGTAACGAACGGCGTCCGGCGTCCGTAGTCTGAGCGCCTGCCGGGCCCCGAGGGGGGCTCCGGACCGGACGTGAAGGATGCCCATGCCCCGCAACCGCTCTGTCGCCGTCGCCTGCTCCGCAGCCTCTCTGGCCTGCGTCTTCCTGATACCGACGGCGCCGGCGCACGCCGCCGGATCGATCCACCTGTACAAGATCTACTACGACAGCCCGGGCAGTGACACGCGCTCCAACACGTCGCTGAACGCCGAGTACGTGCAGATCCGCAACACCACCGGCGCGGCGTTCCAGATGAAGGGCTACACGCTGCGGGACGCGGCCGGGCACAAGTACACCTTCCCCTCGTACCGGATCAGCGCCGGGAAGACCGTGAAGGTGCACACGGGGCGGGGCACCACCTCGCCCGGTCACCTCTACCAGGGGCGCCGGGCCTACGTGTGGAACAACGACAAGGACAGCGCGACGCTGCGCAAGCCGAGCGGCGCGGTGCGGGACACCTGCGGGTACAACTCCACGCGCGCCGACTACCGGATGTGCTGACCTGGGCGGGCCGCTCCTCCCGCGGGGGCCGTCCCGCCGTGCGTCACAGGGTCGGGACGACCATGGGCGCGCCGGTGACCGGGTCGGGCACGACGACGCTGGGGAGGTCGAACACCCGCTGGACCAGGTCCGCGTCGATGACCTCGGAGGGGGCACCCTCGGCGACGACGCGGCCGTCCCGCATCGCCACCAGGTGGTCGGCGTAGCGGCACGCCTGGTTGAGGTCGTGGAGGACGGCGATGACCGTGCGCCCCTCGTCGCGCAGGCGGGCGAGCAGCGCCAGCAACTGGTACTGGTGGGCGAGGTCCAGGAAGGTCGTGGGCTCGTCGAGGAGCAGGTAGGGCGGCTCCTGGGCGAGCACCATGGCGATCCACACGCGCTGGCGCTGCCCACCGGAGAGGCTGTCCAGCTCGCGGTCGGCGAGGTCGCCGACCCCGGCGGCGGACATCGCCTCCTCCACGGCCCGCTCGTCCTCGGGCGACCAGGTGGCCAGGAGCGACTGGTGCGGGTACCGGCCGCGGGCGACGAGTTGGCGGGCGCGCGTGTTCTCGGGCGCGGTCAGGGTCTGGGGCAGGAAGCCCAGTTCGCGGGCGACGGCCTTGGGCCGCCAGTGGCGCACGTCCCGGCCGTCGAGGGACACCGTGCCCTCCGTCGGCCGCAGCAGGCGTACGAAAGCCCGCAGGAGGGTGGACTTGCCGCAGGCGTTGGGGCCGACGACGGCGGTGAACGCGCCGCTTGGCACATCCAGGCTCAGGCCGGTGGCCACCGTGCGCTCCCCGTAGGCGAGGGTGATCCCCTGGGCGGTCAGCCGCGGGGGCGCCCCTTGGGCCGAGGTCGCGGCCGAGGTCGCGGGTGTGGGTGTGGCGGGCGGGGAAGCGGTCACGGCCGGGTGACCTCCTTGTAGAGGAGCCAGAGCAGGTAGCAGCCGCCGAGCGCGGTGGTGACGACACCGACCGGCAGCACGACGGGGGCCAGCAGCGTCTGCGCGAGCAGGTCCGCCGCCAGCAGCAGGACGGCACCGGTCAGCGCGGCGGGCAGCAGGGTCACCCCGGAGGCGCCGGCGAGGCGCCGGCCGATCTGCGGCGCCGCGAGGGCGATGAAGATCACGGGTCCGGCGACGGCGGTCACCGCGGCGGTGCAGCCGACCCCCGCCAGCACGCTCAGCAGCCGCAGGGGGCGCAGCCCGACCCCTGTGGTGACGGCGAGTTCGTCGCCCAGGGCGGCCTGGCGGGTGGCGTGCGAGAGGAAGGCGAGCAGCAGCGCGAGGACGCCGATGGCGAGGAACGACAGCCGCAGGTCGTGCCAGTCGACGCCGTTGAGGGAGCCCGCGTTCCAGCCGGTCGCCGCGATGGCGACGTCGAGATCGGCGCGCAGCACGATCCAGGAGTTGAGCGCGGTCAGCACGGCGTTGACGCCGATGCCGATGACGACGAGCCGCAGACCGCTGAGCCCGGTGTCCAGGGACAGCAGGTAGACGACGGCGGCGGTGATCAGTCCGCCGGTCACGGAGGCGGTGGCGAGCTGGGCCGGGGTGCCGGCGAGCACGGTGAGGGCGAAGAGCGCGCCGGTGTAGGACCCGGCGTCCAGGCCGATGACGTCGGGGCTGCCGAGCGGGTTGCGGGTGAGGTTCTGGAAGACGGCGCCGGCCAGGCCGAGAGCGGCGCCGAAGACGAGCGCGGCGGTGACCCGTGGCAGCCGCCACTCGCGGACGACGATGACCGAGTCGCCCGATCCGGCGAGCGCGCGCAGCACCTCGGCGGGAGGGTCCCAGGAGTCGCCGCGGCACAGCGCGGCCACAGCCAGGACCAGCGCGGAGGCGAGGAGCAGCAGGGTCACGGCGACGGTACGGCGTTCGGCCTGGACCGAGCAGCGGCCGAGCCGCAGTACGAAGGGGGCGGGGAGGTGGTCGGGTGCGGATTTCACAGCGGCACCGCCCCGCGCCGTCGGACGGCCCAGATGAGCACCGGGCCGCCGAGGAAGGCCGTGACCACGGCCACCGGGACCTCTCCGGTGGACAGCAGCACCCGGGAGGCGACGTCGGCGGTCAGCAGCAGCAGCGGCCCCAGGACCACGGTGTACGCCATGAGCCAGCGCAGCGAGCCCCGGGAGACGCGGCGGGCGAGGTGCGGGACCATCAGGCCGAGGAAGGCGATGGGCCCGGCGACGGCGGTGGCGGTGCCGGCGAGCACGGTGACCAGCGCGAGGATCGCGATCCGGGTGCGGTTGACGTGCGCGCCGAGGGCGTGCGCGACGCTCTCGCCGAGCGCGAGGGTGCTCAGCGGACCGGTGAGCAGGAAGGAGCAGGCCAGGGCGAGGGCGATGATCAGCAGCGGCGCGGTGAGCGAGAGCTGCTCGCGTCCGGCCAGCGACCCGACCGACCAGAAGCGGTACCCGTCCAGGACGTCGGGGAAGGCCAGGCGCATACCCAGGGACAGGCCGCCGAGTACGAAGCTGAGGGCCGTACCGGCCAGCAGCAGGCGCAGGGGCGAGGTCCTGCCGACCGCGTAGACGAGGACCGCGGCCAGCAGGGAGCCGGTGAAGGCGAGTGCGAGCTGGCTCGCCTGGTGGTCGGCGAGGCCGAGCGTGGCGCCCAAGGTGATGGCGAAGCCCGCGCCGAACGTGACGCCCAGGACGCCCGGTTCGGCCAGCGGATTGCGCGTCAGGGTCTGGATCAGGGTGCCGGCGCAGCCCAGCGCGGCCCCGACGGCGACCGCGAGCACGGTACGGGGCACCCGTACCTCACGGACGATGAGCCGCGCGTCGGTGCCGGAGTCGCCCGCGAGCGCGCGCCACACCTCGGCGGCCGGGACGGAGCCCGCGCCGACGCACAGGCTGGCGCCCGCGGCGGCGAGCAGGGCGGCGACGGCCGCGGCGAACAGCACGGCCCGCGGGCCGTTGCCTGCCGCGGCCGGCGCGGTGCCGGCCGCGGGGGGCTCCGCAGGTGTGGCGGCGGGCGGGGCGGCGGGCGCGGCGGCGGGTTTCTCAGTCCTCAAGTCCGACGACTCCGCGTTTCCAGTAGCCGGTGAAGAGGGCGTCGAGCCGGCCCTGGTGCCAGGCGCGCAGCGGCTTGATGTCCTCGGCCTCGCCGGCGGCGAAGAGGAAGGACCGCCCGGCGGGCAGGGACAGCCCGGTGACGGTGCGGGCCAGCGCGGAGCGCCCCTGCGCGCGTACGAGGCGGTGGACGGTGACCCCCGCGCGGTGCGGCAGCGGGTAGTCGTGCTCCGACTCGTGGTCGGCCTCCACCACGAGGTCGGCGGAGACGTCCGCGGCGGACTCCTCCAGCCAGCGCGCGGCGGCCGGCAGCGCGGTCGGGTCGACGGCCAGGACGTAGTGGTCGTAGGTGTGCGGGAAGGCCTTGGCGCCGGGAGGCCCGGCGATCACGGCATCGTCGCCGACGGCGGCCTCACGCGCCCAGCTGGAGGCGACGCCGCCGTCGTGGAGGACGAAGTCGAGGTCGAGTTCGCGGGCCTCCGCGTCGTAGCGGCGGACGGTGTACTTGCGGGTGGTGGGGAACGGGCGCGGCCAGTCGAGCATCTGACGGTCGTTGGGCACGGGGATGCGGCGGGTGCCGTCGGGGTCGGGGAAGACGATCCGGACGTGGTCGTCGGCCTGGTAGCTGTGGAAGCCGTCGAGCCCGGGACCGCCGAGTGTGAGGCGGAGCATGCGGGGTGTGAGCTGGGTACGGCGCAGGACGGTGGCGACACGTACCCCGATGGGGTAGGGGACGCGCACCAGGCCGGTCCCCGAGCGGTGGTGGGCGGCGACGCGGCCCTGCGGGTCATGACGGTCCGACACGGGCTACTCCTTCTCCAGGAGCGGGGCCAGCGCCTTGTCGAGTGCGCTCAGGGTGCGCTGGGCGGAGGAGTAGGTGGACGCCTCGGTGTGCCGCACGGGGAAGGCGCGGCCGGCCTGGACGGCGGGGAGCTTCTTCCACAGCGGGGACTTGAGCACGTAGCTCACAGACTTGCCCGGCTTGCCGTCGGGACCGACGCTGTAGGTGATGGCGTCGGCGTCGCCGAGGTTCTCGGGCAGTTCCTCGATGGAGGGGGTCTCGGTGACCGCCTGCGAGCCCTTGCCGGGCTTCTCGGGCTTGCCGGGGTAGGAGACGCCGATGTCCTCGGCGACGTTGGTGCCCCAGGCGTCGGCGTACTCGCGCGCGTAGGTGCCCGCGGAGGCGTCCCCGTAGGAACCGATGTGGCCGAAGTCGAGGCCCTTGAGCGCGTCGTCGTACTTGCCGCTCAGCTCGGCGGCCCGCTTCTCGTAGGCGGTCTTCGCCTTCTCGAAGTGCTGGAGACGGCCGGCGGCGTCGGCCTGCCGCTTCGACAGCTCGCGCCAGGCGGAGGGCAGGGTGGGGCCGATGGCGACGACGGGGGCGATGGACTTCAGCCGCTTCATGTCGACGTCGCCGAGGACGGGCGCGGGGACGCCGATGACGATGAGGTCGGGCTTCTTCGCGGCGATGGACTCGTAGTTGGTCTCGGCGGCCGTCTCTCCGGCGATCTTGGGCAGATCGTCGTAGGTGGCGCGGTCCTTCTCCGTCATCAGCGGCCGGCCGCGTGCCCAGCCGGAGATGCCGACGAGGGCGGCGTCGGCCTCGATGAGGACGGGGACGGCGTAGCCGGTGGCGATGACCCGCTTCGGGTCCTTGGGGATGGTGACCTTGCCGTTGTCCGCGGTGAAGGTGCGGGTGGCACCTCCCTTCTTGTCGCTGCTGCCGCCGCCGTCGGAGGCGGAGCAGCCGACGAGCAGAGCCAGCGGGAGAAGGAGGGCGGTGAGGCTTTTGGCCGGGGATGGTCGCACGGGTGGTTCCTTGGGGCTGAGGAGCGGAGCAGTGGCTTAGGTTAGCCTTACCTCAAACCAAAGGGATATCGCTGAGAGGTCACACCATGGCGGTCGCAGGACACCGGCGCACCGATCCCGTGCGCTGCGAGGAGTTCGGCTACGGCCTCGGCCGCCCGGACGGGATCTTCGTACTGCGCTACCGCGCGGCGGGCGCACTGGAGTTCGCGGGCCGGCGGCAGGACTTCCTGCACCAGCTGTACTTCTCACCGGACGGCGTGTTGGCGATGCTGCTGGGCTCGCGGGTGCGCTTCACCGGCGCGGGCGAGGCGTTCTGGGCCGAACGGGCCGTCGCGCACGAGGTGCGGGCCGGGGACCGGGGGGCCGTCTACCGCGTCTGCCTGCGCCAGATACCCCCGGCGCTGGAGGGCCTGCGGGCGGGCGTGGTCTCCGTCGAGCCCGAGGCCGCCCGGCTGCTCACGACGGCGATCGCCCGCGCGGGCTGCCCGGAGCGCGAGGCGCTCGCGGCGCGGGAGCGGTTCATGGCGGGGCTGGCCACCTCCGACGCGGACTACGTCGCCCACCACGCGAGGGGTACGGGCGCGGCGCTGGCCGTGGCCCGCCAGCTGGCCCGCGACCCGGCGGACCCCACCGAACTGCGCGAGTGGGCCGCGCGGCTGCACGTCAGCGTGAAGACGCTCCAGCGCGACTTCACCCGGGAGTTCGGCGTCCCCTACACGCGCTGGCGCACCGCGCTGCGGCTCCGGGCGGCGCGCGTGCTGCTCGGCGACCAGCAGGTCACCCGGGTCGCGCACCTCGTCGGCTACGCCAGCGCCTCCGCGTTCGTGGCGGCCTTCACGAAGGAGTACGGCTGCACCCCGGGCCGCTACGCGGAGGACGCCGACGGCACAGGGACCTACCGGGCGACAACGTGACGCGGTGGCCGTGCCACGGCCCGAGGACGCGACGTCCACCGTCGAGCCCGCGAGGTGTCGCGCGGGTGGAGCGCACGGCATGCACGGCCTGCCGCCTGAGTCCCGCCGAGGGGCGGGACTCAGGCGGGCCGGAGTCCGCGGAGGTGATCCGGTCGGCAGGGGGCTACCCGGTCATGGCCGTCACGCCGGATCGATGCGGGAGACGGTGCCGTTGAGCGCGAACACGTACAGCTCCCCGTTGCCGGCCTGCGCGAACGAGATGGCCTCGCCGCCGTTGACTCCGAGATCGTTGACAGCCGTCACCTCGCCGTCCTCCATCTCCAGGGAGCGGACGGTGCCGTCGCAGGAGTCGCTGTACAGGTACTGGCCCCGGAGGTCCGGGATCGCCGCTCCCCGGTAGACGAATCCTCCGGTGACCGCGCAGGCCAGCCCGGTGCGGTCGTACTCGTGGACCGGCGGCACGTGGTTCGCGGGCTCCGTGGCGCCCCGGAAGGGATGGGTGCCCTCCATCCGGGCCCAGCCGTAGTTCTCGCCGCCCTCGCTGTCCGCCGGGGCCCGGTCGATCTCCTCCCATTCGTTCTGGCCGACGTCACCGATGAACATGTCACCCGTGCCCGAGTCGAAGGAGAAGCGCCACGGGTTGCGCAACCCGTACGCCCAGATCTCGTCCCTCGCCTTCGGGTCGCCCACGAACGGGTTGTCCGCCGGGACGGCGTACGGCTTGCCGCCGCTTTCACCGCTCGGGTCGATCCGCAGCATCTTGCCGAGCAGCGAGTCGAGGTTCTGCCCGTTGCCGTGCGGGTCGCCGCCCGCACCGCCGTCGCCGAGCGCGATGTAGAGGTAGCCGTCGGGGCCGAACTTGATGTCGCCGCCGTTGTGGTTCGTGTACGGCTGCGGCTGGGTGAGGACGGTGCGCTGGGTGCTCGGCCGGATCTTCCCGTGCCGGAGGGCGAACTCGTCCACGGTGCTGGTGCCTTCGAGATCCGTGTAGGAGACGTAGAAGTGCCGGAATCCCTTGTCGAACGCGACGCCCAGCAGGCCGCCCTCGCCCGCAGTGCTGATCTTGCTGGTGAGGTCGAGGACGGGCGCGCTGAGCCGATCGCCCTTCAGAATCCTTACGGTGCCCTCGCGCTCTGCTATCCATACCGTGCCGCGGGGGCCGGCGGCCCCCGCGATGGGGGTCTTGGCAGTGGCCACCTTGGTCAGCGCGACCTTCGCCGCCCGAGGTGGCACGTCGGTCTCGTCTGCGGACGCCGTGGTCAGCGCCAGAGAGGCGACGAGGCAGACGGCGCCGACAACTGCCGAGCTTCTGGTGCGAACGTTCACCGTGATCCTCCTTGAGGCGGCGAGTGGGGGGGGAGTCACCCGGATGCTTGACAGGGGGCGACGGGTTGCCCGCGCCGGCACGCAGCCTGGTGGGGGTGGGGAGTGCGACTGGCTGCGGGCGAGGATACGGGGGCGGAGATGGTTTGGTACAGACCAAGACCCCCACCATCTCCGCCGAGTTGGGCGGTACGTGCGCCCGCTACCCGCCGCTCAGCACAGCCCGAGCCGGCGCAGCACCCGGCGCTGACGCGGTGCCGGGTCGGCGGGGAAGTAGAGGTAGCAGACCCCGCCCGTGCCGCTCCTGACCTTGCCCGCCGCGTCGTACCGCTTCGTGCGCAGCCAGATGTTCTCGAACTGCCGCCGGGGATAGACGTGCCGCACCGAGGGGTTGTCCGGTGAGGCGGGGTCGTTGGCGATGACGTCGCCGTCCTCGGTGAAACCGACCACCGTCATCAGGTGCCCGGCCGTGCCGTAGCCCGCGCCGTCCAGTTCCGACTCGATGAAGGACTGCGAGGTGATCAGCGGGATGCCCGCCGCGACGAGCCGCTCGGCGTCCGCCAGCGAGGCGCAGCGCGTGACCACGGCCCGCATGTCCCGGTAGGTGGCGGCGTAGGCCGCATTGAAGGGCCAGTTGCCGCAGCCCTGGTACTCGTAGTCGAAGGTGAAGCGCGCGGCGTGGCAGACCTGCGGGTCCTGGAAGTCGGGGTTGACCCAGGCCAGATCCTCCTCGGTCGGCTTGCGGCCCCAGTACTCAATGATCATCTGGGAGGAGGTGGGGCTGCACCACGCCTCTCCCCCGCCGTCGTACTCCGGGTACTCACCCTCGTGGATGTTCTGCGAGTAGCGGGGCACGGACAGTTCCACACCGCTGGCGGCGCCCGGCTCGCTGGCCGGGACCTCGAAGCGGTCCGGGATGTCCGAGGCCATCGCGCCGAGGAGCCATACGGTGGGGCTCTCGTCGCCGCCGGGCGTGCGGTAGAGCGTCACGCGCAGCCGGTACCCGGCGAGCCGGTCGCCGGCGGTGAGGTCGTCGATCGAGAGGGTGTCGGTCCACACGGTGCTGCGGCCGTCGCTCTGGTCCGGCACGGAGGTACGGCGGGGCACCGTGTCGCCGTCCCCGGACGTCCACACGCCGAGCGTGTACCAGGGCGTGTCGGTGCCGTTCGTGTAGGTGCCGCGCGCCTCGACGCGCAGCCAGGTGCCCTCGGGGGTGGCGGCGTTCCAGGAGGCGATCAGTTCACCGGCGGGCTGGTCGGGAGCGTGGCGCGGCGAGGTCCAGGCCGCGTACTCCCACTCGGCGCTCCGGCCGGTGTGCGGGTCCCGGTACTCGACCGTCCCCGCGGGCTTGCCGAAGACGATGCCCGCGCGCGCCCCGCCCACCGTGCGGGTGCCGCGGTGCGTGCCCGACCGCCAGTCACCGGCGGTGGTCCAGGCGCGGTAGTCGATGAGGTCGTCCTTCCTCGGCCGGTCCGGCCTGTTCCCGGCGGTGTGCGCGTCCGCGGCGGACGCGGAGGAGGCCCCGGCGGCGGCGGTCGCGAGGGCCGCCGCCAGCACGGTGCGGCGCCTGGCTGGTCTGCTGGTCATGAGGTGAAGCCCCCAGTCGGTAGTCCGAAGAGTGCGGCGGAGGTAGGCAGCGACTCGCTTGGCGAGTCAACTATTGCCGCTGACCGGACTCCGGGGCCAGTGCCGGGCACGTCCGGCGCGCCCGCCGGGCCGAACGGACATTGGGCCGACCAATGGCGCTGCCCTCCGGCGGGGCTCGGCGGCCTCGTAGGCTGCGGGTATGACCGCCCCCCGAGACCTCAGCGGCCCCGGTGACGCCGGAGACCGCGGTGACCTCGGCGATCGCGGTGACCTGGGCGGCCTCGCCCGGCTGCTCGCCGCCCTGTCGCCGTCCTGCGGTCCGGTCCGGCTCGTCGCGGTGGACGGGCACGCCGGATCGGGCAAGACCACCTTCGCCGCGCGGCTCTCGGCTGCGCTGAGCGGTGCGCCGGTGCTGCATCTGGACGACCTGGCGAGCCACGGGGCGCTCTTCGACTGGACGGAGCGGCTGGCCGCACAGGTGACCGAACCGCTGTCGCGCGGCACCACCGCGCGCTTCGGGATCTACGACTGGCAGCACCGCAGTTTCACTCGTACGGGTGAACTGCCGCCTGCGCGGGCCGTCTTGGTGGAGGGCGTGGGCGCCGGGCGGCGCGCGCTCCGCCCGCTCCTGGCCGCCCTGCTGTGGATGGACGTGCCCGCCGCGGCGGCCCACGCCCGCGGAATGCGGCGTGACGGGCCGGAACAGGCGGATTTCTGGGACGGCTGGCGGCGCGCCGAGGCCCGCCATTTCGCGGCCGACCCCTCGCTTCCGCATGCCGATTTCCTGGTGCGCGAGCGAGGGCGGGGGCATGAGGTGCTGCCGGGCCCCCGGGGGAAGCGGTGAGGGGCCTTCCGGATCACCCTCGGTGATCCCTTCGGCCTCGCCCGCCCTTCCGGCCAGGAGGCCGGGGAGTGCACCTTGACCGAGGGCCGGTACAGGATTTACGTTCTCAACATGCGGTCTGTACAGGCCGCATCGGGCGCGAGGCCCCCGGTCGTTCCCCCGTGACCGGGGGCCTCGTTCCGCCCCGTGCGGCAGGCAGCCCCCGCCGTACCCTCACCCTCCGTCACTCCTGATACCCCGTCACGTAACGGCGGCCCCCGGACCCCGCGCGCCACGGCACCCTACGGCCGCGCCGCCTGCGCAGGTACGATGCGAAGGAGCGCGGGAGCACGTCCGTTCCGGATCACCAACGGCAACTCCCGCCCGTGGTACGGCTGTTCGCCCGGCTTTCGGCCCGGCGGACGGGCGCAGGGCCGTCGGCGGACATCGGGGGGACGTTTCGTGGGGGATGTGATGGATTTCGGCAGGCAGGACGCCCATGGCCTGCACGCCCCCGCCGATCTGGCGTGGCTGCGGGCGGTCGACGCCTACACGGTCGGCGGATACACCCAGGCCGAGGAGGAGTTCCGTACGGCGGTGCGCCTCGACCCGGGCATGGCGGACGGCTGGCTGGGCCTGCACGCGCTCCGCGCCGACACCCCCGTGGCGCTGCTGCGGATGTACGAGCACCGCGACCGCTTCGGGGAGCAGCGCAAGCGGCACGGCCGTACGCTCAACTCCTGGTACTGGCTGGGCTGGTGGGTGCAGCCGGTGCTGGAGACGGGCCGCGATCTGCTGCTGGCGCACACCTCGCACTGGCTGGACGGGCGGCACGTGGCCGAGCTGGACCGGGCGCTGGCCGACTGTCCGCCGGTGGAGACCGACCAGCAGGCCCGCTTCCTGCACGCCTGCCGCGCCTATCTCGCCAAGGACTGGGACCGGCTGGTGCGGCACACCGAGCCGCTGGTCGACGATCCGCTGCTGGGTATCGAGGCCGGGCTGTTCGCGGGCATGGCGCGGGTGCGGCTGGAGATGTACACGCAGGCCGAGCCGCTGCTCTCGGCGGCGCTGATGCGCTGCCGCAGCGAGCAGCCGCAGCGCAAGGAGCTGCGGTACTGGCTGGCCCGGGCGCGGGAGGGCACCGGGCGCAGCGCGGCGGCACTGCCGCTGTACCGGGCGGTGCACCGGATCGACCCGACGTTCATGGACACCGCGGCGCGGCTGACGGCCATCGCCGAGGGCGACGGCCTCGGTGACGGCTCCGGCTTCGCGGCGGCGATGACACTGACGGGCGCGGGCAGCCAGGACCTGCGGGACGCGGGAGCCGACGCAGGCGGCGACCCGGCCTCCGACGCGGGCGGTGACCCCGGTGGAGACCCCGGCGGCGACATCCTCGAGGTGCCGGAGCCGCCGGGCGGCCCGGAGACCGCGGACGGCGGCTTGGGGTCCGTGCCGGGCGGTGACCCGCTGCGGCGGGAGGATTCCGGCGATCCGGCCGAGCCCGCCCGCACCGACGCCGATCTCGTACGGGATCGGACGGCGCTGCTGCACACGGGCGCCGAGGCGGACCGGCTGCCCGCCGGCCCCGCCGATCCGGTGCTGCTGGCCCGGGCGCTGGACGAGCTGGAGCGGATGGTCGGTCTGGAGCCGGTCAAACGGCAGGTGCGGGCGCTCTCGGCGCAGCTGCACATGGCGCGGCTGCGGGCGGGCCAGGGCCTGCCGGTGCAGCCGCCCAAGCGGCACTTCATCTTCTCCGGGCCCTCGGGCACCGGCAAGACGACGGTGGCCCGCATCCTGGGCCGGGCCTTCTACGCCCTGGGGCTGCTCGGCGGTGACCACCTGGTGGAGGCGCAACGGGCCGATCTGGTGGGCGAGTTCCTGGGCCAGACGGCGGTGAAGGCGAACGAGCTGATCGACTCGGCGCTGGGCGGGGTGCTCTTCGTCGACGAGGCGTACGCCCTCTCGAACACGGGGTACAGCAAGGGCGACGCGTACGGCGACGAGGCGCTCCAGGTGCTGCTGAAGCGTGCCGAGGACAACCGCGACCGGCTGGTGGTCATCCTGGCGGGCTACCCCGAGGGCATGGACCGGCTGCTGGCGGTCAATCCGGGGCTCGGCTCCCGCTTCACGACCCGGGTGGACTTCCCCAGCTACCGCCCGCTGGAGCTGACCGCGATCGGCGAGGTGCTGGCGGCGGAGAACGGCGACAGGTGGGACACGGAGGCGCTCGACGAACTGCGCAGCATCGGCGGCCACGTCGTGGACCAGGGCTGGATCGACGAGCTGGGCAACGGGCGCTTCCTGCGGACGCTGTACGAGAAGAGCTGCGCCTACCGCGACCTGCGGCTGTCCGGCTATCCGGGCACGCCGACGCGCGACGACCTGGCGACGCTGCGGCTGCCCGACCTGATGCAGGCGTACGGCGAGGTGCTCTCCGGCCGCGGGCCGGAGAACACCCTGCCCTGAGAGCCCTCCGGGGCGCAGGGGCACGCGTCCGCGCGGTCGTGCGCGGCCGGCGAGCGGGCACTCTCGAAGGTGAACTCCGGGTTGTCCTCAGGGGCCTGCTGCGGCCGGGCCGGTCCGGGCGGGCCGGGCGGCGCCCTTGCGCGGCACGCTCTCGGGTGCGGCGGCGTGCGCCCGCGCGTCGTACAGGGCCGCCTCCGGCTCCTTTGCCGCACCGCGCCGGGCGGGCGGCGGGCCGCTGTGCGGCCTCGGCCGGGCGGCACCGGGTGCTCCGCCGAGGCCGGATGCCGGGTCGCGGTGGGCCGGGTCGCGGACCTCGCCGACCAGCTTCTCCAGTACGTCCTCCAGCATGACGATCCCCCGCACCCGCCCGTCCGCCCCGACGGCGACCGCGAGGTGGGTCGCGGCGGCCCGCATGGCGGTCAGCGCGTCGTCCAGGGGCAGTTCGGCACGCAGCGCGGTCATCGGCCGCCAGGCGCGCCGGGGCACCGGGCCGTCGCCGTCCTCAAGGTCGAGCACGTCCTTGACGTGCAGGTATCCGGGGAAGCCGCCGCCGTCGCCGCGCACCGGGAAGCGCGAGTAGCCGGTCCTGACGGTGAGGGCCTCCACCTCGGGTGCGGTGATCGAGGGGTCGACGGTGACCAGGTCGGCCGGGTCGAGCAGGACGTCGGTCACCGGCCGGGAGCCCAGCTCCAGCGCGTCGGACAGCCGGGCGTGTGCGCCATGTGCGAGCAGCCCGGCCTGCCGGGAGTCCTCGACCAGGTCGGTCAGCTGCGCACTCGTGACGACGGCGTCCACCTCGTCCTTCGGCTCGACCCCGAACAGCCGCAGGATCAGCCGCGCGCAGGCGCCCAGCGCGGCGGTCACGGGGCGGCACAGCCGGGCGAAGGCGACCAGCGCCGGGCTGAACCACAACGCGGTGCGCTCCGGCGCGGCCATCGCCAGGTTCTTGGGCACCATCTCCCCGATGACCAGGTGCAGGCAGACCACGCAGGCCAGCGCGAGGACGTAGCCCAGCGGATGGATCAGCGCCCCGGGCATCCGCACGGCGTGGAAGAGGGGCTCCAGCAGCCTGGCGACCGTGGGTTCGGCGACCGCGCCGAGCGTGAGCGAGCAGACGGTGATGCCGAACTGCGCGGCGGCCATCATCTGCGGAAGGTTCTCCAGCCCGGTCAGCACCCGGCGGGCGCGCACCGAGCCCTGCGCCGCCAGCGGCTCCACCTGGCTGCGGCGCACCGAGACCAGGGCGAACTCGGCGCCCACGAAGAAGCCGTTGACGAGCACCAGGAAAGCGGCAAGGAGGAGTTGGAGCAGGCTCGTCACGACGGCACCTCCGCCCCCGTACGCACCAGCCAGACCCGCTCGGCCCGGTGGTGGGCGACGCTGCGCACCCGCAGCTGCCAGCCGCCGGGTCCCGGCAGCGGCACGGTGTCCCCCACCGCGGGGATGCGGCCGAGCACCTCGGCGACCAGCCCGGCCACCGTCCCGTACGGGCCGTCCGGCGCGGTCAGGCCGATCCGGCTCAGCGTGTCCACGCGGCAGCCGCCGTCGGCCTCCCAGGCCGGGCGGCCCTCGGGGTCGGGGTGGGCGGCCAGTTCGGGCGGGCTCTGCCCGTCGTGCTCGTCCCGGACCTCGCCGACCAGTTCCTCGACGACGTCCTCCAGGGTGACCACGCCCGCCGTACCGCCGTACTCGTCGACGACCACGGCGATGGGCTGCTCGCTGCGCAGCCGCTCCAGCAGGGGCTGCACCGGCAGGGTGCCGGGGACCAGCAGGGCCGGTACGGCGATGTGGGCGGCGGGGGTGCGCAGCCGTTCGTGCGCAGGCACGGCGAGCGCGTCCTTGAGATGGACCATGCCCACGATCTCGTCCATGCGTTCGCGGTAGACGGGGAAGCGGGAGAGGCCGGTGGCCCGGGTGAGGTTGAGGACGTCGGCGGCCGTCGCGGCGGCCTGGAGCGCGCTGACCCGCACCCGCGGGGTCATCACGTCCTGTGCGGTGAGGACGGCCAGGGAGAGGGTGCGTACGAACAGGTCGGCGGTGTCCTGCTCCAGGGCGCCGGCGCGGGCGGAGTGCCGGGCGAGGGAGACCAGTTCACCGGGCGTGCGGGCGGACGCCAGCTCGTCAGCCGGTTCGAAGCCCAGCAGCCGCACGATGCGGTTGGCCACCGCGTTCAGCAGCGCGATCACGGGCCGGAAGAAGGCAGCGAAGCGCCGCTGCGGCCCGGCCACGAAACGGGCGACCGCCATCGGGCGGGACACCGCCCAGTTCTTCGGCACCAGCTCGCCGATGACCATCTGGAGAGCGGTGGCGGTGAACATGCCGATGAGCACCGCCACCCCGGGCACCGCGCCCGCAGGCAGCCCGGTCGCGGTGAGCGGGGAGTCCAGCAGCACGGCGAGGGCCGGTTCGGCGAGCATGCCGACGACCAGGGAGGTGAGCGTGATGCCCAGCTGGGTGCCGGAGAGCTGGAAGGACAGCTCGCGCAGGGCCCGCACCACGCTGCGGGCGCGCCGGTCGCCCTCGGCCGCGGCGCGTTCGGCCGCGGGTCTCTGCACCGTGACGAGTCCGAACTCGGCGGCGACGAAGAAGCCGTTGGCGAGGATGAGGGCGAACGCCGCGCCGAGCAGCAGCAGCGGGGCGCTCACCGGCGCTCCCGCGGGAGCGGGCGGCGAAGGTGCCCGCCGAGGGGTCGTGCCGGGGCTTCCCGGCCCGCCGTCCCCCCTCGGGGAGGGACGGCACAGGTACTACAGGACGATCCGTCCATCGCTGGAGGGACTCACTCCTCGGGTCGCAGGTGCCCGCGCTCAGGCGGGGCGGCGGTAGCCGACGGCAACAGGGTAGTCAGATGCGCGGCGTACGGGCAGGGAAGGCGGGCGCATTCGGGGGCGCGCACGGTCAGCGGCGCCCCGTGCCGTACTGCTCCACCAGGGCGCTCAGCGCACGGGCGTCCGCCACGGCCCGCGCCCTGGCGATGCCGGGCTGGATGCCCATGACGGGCAGGGTGGTGCCGTCGGCCAGGTCGAGGAAGACCCAGGGATCGCCGGAGCGCAGGTTGACCCGCAGGATCTCGGCCCACTCCAGCCGCCTGCTGCTGGTCAGGTTGACCACGGTGACGCCGTCCGCGCGCGCGTCGACCCGGGGGCGGCTGAGCAGCCCCAGCACGCCGAGGAAGAGCAGCCCGGTGAAGGTGAAGCTGATCCGCTCACCGGGGCTGAGCGTGCCGAGCACCAGCGCGATGACCGTGATGACCGCGCACACGGCCAGCCCCACGCCCAGCAGGACGACCCGCGTACGGGTGGGGCGGAAGGTGACCGGGAGGTCGGGCGGGGCGGTCACAGGCGGCAGGCGTGGATGCCGGTGGTCAGGATCGCGCGGGCACCCAGGTCGTAGAGGTCGTCCATGATCCGCTGGGCCTCCTTGGTGCGCACCATGGAGCGGACGGCGACCCAGCCCTGGTCGTGCAGCGGGGAGATGGTGGGGGACTCGAGGCCGGGCGTGAGCGCCACGGCGGACTCCAGGCGCTCGGCGCGGATGTCGTAGTCCATCATCACGTAGCGCCGCGCGACCAGGACGCCCTGCATGCGGCGCAGGAACTGCTGGACCTTGGCGTCCTCGCCGCCCGGCCCGCCCGATCCGGTGCCCCGGATGACCACGGCCTCGGACTGGAGGATGGGCTGGCTGATGATCTCCAGCCCCGCGTTGCGGAGGGTGGTGCCCGTCTCCACGACGTCGGCGATGACCTCCGCGACGCCGAGCTGGATGGCCGTCTCGACCGCCCCGTCGAGGCGGACGACCGAGGCGTCCACCCGGTGCTCGGCGAGGTGGGCGCGGACCAGGCCGGGGAAGGAGGTGGCCACGGTCATGCCGCCGAACTCGCTGACGTCCGTGGCGGTGCCCGGGCGGGCGGCGTAGCGGAAGGTGGAGCCCGCAAAGCCCAGTTGCAGGATCTCCTCCGCGTCCGCCGCCGAGTCGAGCAGCAGGTCGCGGCCGGTGATGCCGATGTCGAGCTTGCCGGAGCCGACGTAGACGGCGATGTCGCGGGGGCGGAGGAAGAAGAACTCGACCTCGTTCTCGCTGTCCGCCAGGACCAGCTCGCGGCGGTCCTTGCGCTGCCGGTAACCGGCCTCATGGAGCATCGCCGACGCGGGGTCGGAGAGTGAACCCTTGTTGGGGACGGCGATGCGCAGCATGGACGGGCTTCCTTCGGTGAGTGAGGCAGGTGGGAGCGGAGTGCTCAGGGGCTGTTCAGCGAGGCGCGGTACGGCTCACAGATGAGCGTATACGTCGTCGAGGGAGATGCCGCGCGCGATCATCATGACCTGGAGGTGGTAGAGCAGCTGGGAGATCTCCTCCGCCGTACGGTCCTCCCCCTCGTACTCCGCCGCCATCCACACCTCGGCGGCCTCCTCGACGACCTTCTTGCCGATCGCGTGCACACCCTGGGCGACCAGCTCGGCGGTGCGGGAGGTGATGGGGTCGCCTGCGGTGGCCTTCTGCTGGAGCTCGCCGAACAGCTCCTCGAATGTCTTGTTCGCCATGGTCCTCTTACCCTACGTGGTCGGCCGCGGCCCACCCGCGCCAGGGGCGGGGCGGGCACCGGCGGCGCCGCCCGGGGTCAGCGCCAGGGTTCCGCCACGGCACGCAGCGTGGCGGCGGTGGCGACCGCGGCGGTGACCGCCTCGTGGCCCTTGTCCTCCCGGGAGCCCTCCAGCCCGGCCCGCTCCAGCGCCTGTTCCTCGGTGTCACAGGTGAGCACGCCGAAGCCGATGGGCACACCTGTCTCCACGGAGACCTGGGTGAGGCCCTGGGTGACGCCCTGGCAGACGTACTCGAAGTGCGGGGTGCCGCCGCGGATGACGACGCCGAGGGCCACGACCGCGTCGTAGCCGCGCCCGGCGAGCACCTTGGCGACGACGGGCAGTTCGAAGCTGCCCGGGACCCGCAGCAGGGTGGGTTCGTCGATGCCCAGGTCGCGCAGGGCCCGCAGGGCGCCCTCGACGAGGCCGTCCATCACCTGCTCGTGCCACTGGGCGGCGATCACGGCGACCCGGAGGTCTCCGCAGTTGCCGACGGTCAGTTCGGGTGCGCCCTTGCCGCTCACTTCGCTCTTCACTCCTCGGTTCCGCGGACTGTCCGCGTGCTTGCTGTGCTTGCTGTGCTTGCTGTGCTGTCCGTACCGGCCGTGCTGTCCCGTGGTGCCGGGGTGGTGCGGTGCCGCCGTCGCGGGCGAAGGGTCACTGGTTGCCGCAGGCGGAGGCCCGGGCGGCGTCCAGCCAGGGCAGGTCGTGGCCCATCCGGTCCCGCTTGGTGCGCAGGTAGCGGATGTTGTGCTCCCCCGCCTGCACGGGCATCGGCACCCGCCCGCTGATGCGCAGGCCGTGCCGCACGAGGGCGGCCGTCTTGTCGGGGTTGTTGGTCATCAGGCGCAGCGAGCGCACCCCCAGGTCGGTGAGCATCTGCGCGGCGGCGCCGTAGTCCCGTGCGTCGGCGGGCAGGCCCAGCTCCAGGTTGGCGTCCAGCGTGTCGCGGCCGTCCTCCTGCAACTCGTAGGCGCGCAGCTTGGAGAGGAGGCCGATGCCCCGCCCCTCGTGGCCGCGCAGGTAGAGCACCACGCCGCGGCCCTCGGCCTGGACCCGCTCCAGCGAGGCGTTCAGCTGCGGCCCGCAGTCGCAGCGCTGGGAGCCGAAGATGTCGCCGGTCAGGCACTCGGAGTGCACCCGCACGAGCACGTCCTCGCCGTCGGAGTGCGCCAGGTCGCCCGCCACCAGGGCGATGTGCTCGACGCCGTCGGTGGTGGAGCGGTAGCCGAACGCCCGGAAGTCGCCGTACCGGGTGGGCAGCCGGGTGACCGCCTCACGCCGCACGGTGGGCTCGGCGGTGCGCCGGAAGTCGGCCAGGTCCTCGATGGAGATGATCGGCAGGCCGTGCTTGCGCGCGAACGGCACCAGTTCCGGCAGCCGCAGCATCGCGCCGTCCTCGCCGGCGATCTCGACGATGGCCGCCGCGGGCCGCAGACCGGCCAGCCGGGCCAGGTCGACGCCGGCCTCGGTGTGTCCGGGGCGCACCAGCACCCCGCCCGAGCGGGCGCGCAGCGGGAAGACGTGCCCGGGGCGTACGAAGTCGGCGGCCGTGGCACGGGAGTCGGCGAGCAGCCGGACGGTGGCGGCCCGGTCCGCCGCCGAGATGCCGGTGGTGACGCCCCAGGCGGGGCCCGCGTCGACGGAGACGGTGAAGGCCGTGGTCATCGACTCGGTGTTGCGTTCGACCATCTGCGGCAGGTCCAGCCGCTCGATGTCGGGGGCGGCCAGCGGGACGCAGATCAGGCCGCGGCACTCGCTCATCATGAAGGCGACGATCTCGGGGGTGGCCTTCTCGGCCGCGATGACGAGGTCGCCCTCGTTCTCCCGGCTCTCGTCGTCGACGACCACGACGGGCCGTCCCTCGGCGATGGCGGCGACGGCGCGCTCGACGGGGTCGAGCGCGAGATCCTCGCCCGCCGTCTCCCCCGGTGCGCCCGGGTACCAGCTCTCCAGTGCGGTCATGCTGCCATTCCTTCCAGGACGGGCTGCGGTGCCGGGCGGCTGCGCGAGCGCAGCCACCACGCGCGCAGGCCCCACAGGACGAGAGCGAGATAGACGACGTAGACGAGGCCGGAGAAGGCCAGGCCGCTGCTGAAGGCCAGCGGGACGCCGACCAGGTCGACCAGCAGCCAGGCGAACCAGAACTCGACCAGACCCCGGGCCTGGGCGGCCATCGCCGTGAGCGTGCCGACGAAGATGTAGGCGTCGGGCCACGGGTTCCAGGACAGGGACGGCACGAGGGTGAAGAGCGTGCCGACGGCGAGGGTGCCCGCGGCCGTACCGGCCGCCAGCACGCCGCGCTCGCGCCAGGTGGCGAACCGCACGGCCAGGGTGCCGTCCTGCGCCCGCCGCGCGCCGCCCTGCCACTGCCGCCAGCCCCACACGGCCACCACCATGACCACCAGCTGCTTGCCGACGCCGCCCGTCAGGTCGACCGAGGCGTAGGCGCCGACCAGGATCAGCCCGGACAGCAACTGCACCGGCCAGGTCAGCAGGGAGCGGCGCCAGCCCAGCGCGAGCGCGGCCAGGCCCAGTGAGTTGCCGGCCACGTCGGACCAGATGACGTGCTGCCCGAAGGCGGTGAATGCCTCGCCGTTGAGCCAGTCGAAGGCGCTCATCACCGGGCTCCGGCCGGGTCGTGAGGGGTGGTGGTGCCGCCGTACACGCCCGCGCCGCCGTGCGACATCAGCCGCTCGACGTACTTGGCGAGCACGTCCACCTCGAGGTTCACCGGGTCGCCGGGCGACTTGGTGCCCAAGGTGGTGAGCGCGAGGGTGGTGGGGATGAGGCTGACGGTGAAGTAGTCGTCACCCGCGTCGACCACGGTCAGCGAGATGCCGTCCACGGTGATGGAGCCCTTCTCCACCACGTAGCGGGCCAGCTCGGCCGGGAGCGCGATCCGGACCACCTCCCAGTGCTCGCCCGGGGTGCGCCGGGTGATCAGGCCGGTGCCGTCGACATGGCCCTGCACGAGGTGGCCGCCGAGCCGCCCGCCGAGGGCCGTCGGGCGCTCCAGGTTGACGCGCGCGCCGGCCTCGAGGCCGCCCAGGCTGGAGCGGGTGAGCGTCTCGGCCATCACGTCGGCGGTGAACTCCCCGCCGCCCGCGTCGACGACCGTGAGGCACACGCCGTTGACGGCGATCGAGTCGCCGTGCTTCGCGTCCTCGGTGACCAGCGGGCCGCGCAGGCGGAAGCGGGAGGAGTCCCCGCGGTGCTCCACGGCGGCGACCTCGCCCAGCTCCTCGATGATTCCGGTGAACATTATTCGCGGCTCTCCTTACGGGGCTCGGCCCCGGGCTCAGGTGCGGGCTCAGGTTCAGGTACCGGCTCGGCGGCGGCCGGGGGTGCGGCTGCGGCTGCCGCGCTCTGCGCGGCGCCGCGCCCGAGGTGGGCGGTGAGGCGCAGGTCGGGGCCCAGCCGGGCGGTCTCGGTCACGGTCAGCCGCAACGCCTCGCCGAGGGTGCTGATTCCGGCGGCACCCAGCGCGGCGGGCCCCTCCCCCAGCAGGACGGGGGCGAGGTAGCCCACGACGCGGTCCACGAGCCCGGCCGCCAGGAAGGACCCCGCCAGGGTGGGGCCGCCCTCCAGCAGCACGGCGCGCACCCCGCGCCCGTACAGCTCGCCGAGCAGCGCGGGAAGGTGGAGGCCCGACGCGTCGCGGGGCAGCCGGACGATCTGGGCGAGGCCCTCGAGCGGCCCGGTGGCGGCGTCCTCGGCGACGGCGAGGAGGGTGGGCCCCGAGCCGTCCAGCACGCGGGCGCCCGGCGCGGTGCGGGCCTCGGTGTCGAGCACGACGCGCAGCGGCTGTACGGCGCCCTCGACGCCGCGCACCGCCAGCTGCGGGTCGTCCGCGCGCGCGGTGCCCGAGCCGACCAGCACGGCGTCCGACTCGGCGCGCAGCCGGTGGACGTCGGCCCGCGCCTCGGGCGAGGTGATCCAGCGGCTGGTGCCGTCCGCGGCGGCGCTGCGGCCGTCCAGGGTGGCGGCGTACTTCCAGGTGACGTAGGGGCGGCCCAGCCGCACCGAGGTGAGCCAGGCGGCGTTCCCGGCGGCGGCCTCCGCGGCGAGCACCCCGGGAACCACCCGCACCCCGGCGGCGGCCAGCACGGCGGCGCCGCCGCGCGCGGCCGGGTCGGGGTCGGGGACGGCGTAGACCACGCGGGCGATCCCGGCGTCGAGCAGGGCCTGCGCGCAGGGGCCGGTGCGGCCGGTGTGGTTGCAGGGCTCCAGGGTGACCACGGCGGTGCCGCCGCGGGCGTCCGCGCCGGCCTCGGCCAGCGCGTGGACCTCGGCGTGCGGGCCGCCCGCGCGCTGGTGCCAGCCTTCGCCGACCACCCGGCCGCGGGCGTCCAGCACGACGCAGCCGACGACCGGGTTGGGGCTGGTGCTGCCCAGGCCGCGGGCCGCCAGGTCGAGGGCGCGCCGCATCGCGGCAAGCTCCGTGGATGTCGCGGCTTCGGCGGCCACCGGGTCCTCCTGCCTCATAGGGCACGGACTCCGGGGCGCTGCTGTGGACGGACGCGGGATCGGCGACACCGGTCGTCAGAGCTGCGGGCGTCGGACCGCCCTTCGGACGGACCGCCCCCATGACGGCGGTGTACCGCTCTCGGCCCGCCGCGCACTGCCTCCCATCCGGACTTTCACCGTCGGTCCAGGAATTTCACCTGGTCAACCGGCCGCTGGCGGCGGACGGGTCGCGGACTGTAACCGCCGGTTCGGACTTTCACCGACCCCGGAGTGCGCTGACGTCACTGGTACAGCTACCAGTCTGCCACGGCCAGGGTGACCCCCGCCGGGCAGAGCCTGTGGTCTGGATCACAGGCAGGTGCGGGCGTACGGTCGCCTACGGGACCGCCCCCGGGGCAGGGGGCCGGAGCACGGCGGCGGGCGGAGGCGGGGCGGCGATGCGGCAGGGCGGCGACCAGGGCGGCACGAGGCAGGCCCGGCGGGCGGTCGGCGTGGTCTTCGCCGCGCACGGGGCGGCGAGCGGCTCGTTCGCCACCCGTATCCCCTGGCTGCGGGAGCAGTTGGACCTCAGCCCGGGCCAACTCGGACTGGCCCTGGTCTTCATGACACTCGGCGCCTCGGCCGCCATGCCGCTGGCCGCCCGGGTGACGCACCGCTACGGACCGCGCCGCTCGCTGCGCGGACTGGCGCTGCTGTGCTGTGCGGGGCTGGTGCTGCCACCGCTGATGCCGGGCCTGGGCTGGCTGTGCGCGGGGCTGTTCGTCTTCGGCTGCGGGCTCGGCCTGTTGGACGTGGCCATGAACGCGCAGGGCGTGCAGATCGAGGAGCGCTACGGGCGCTCGGTGATGTCCGGGCTGCACGGGCTGTGGAGCGTGGGCGCGCTGCTGGGCGGCGCGGGCGGCGCGCTGGCGGCACACCAGGGGCTGGACGCGCGGGTGCATCTCTCGCTCGCCGCACCGCTGCTGGCGCTGGTGGCGGTGACGGCGGGGCGGTGGGCACTGGAGCCGTCCGCACCACCGGGCGGCGCGGCGACGGCAGCCGGCGGTGCGGACGCGGAGGAGCCGCCGCGCTTCGCGCTGCCCTCGCGGGAAGTGCTCGCCATCGGCGCCGTCGGGTTCTGCGCGGTCTTCGCGGAGGGGGCGTCCATGGACTGGTCCGGCATCTACCTGACCGACGTGACCGGGGCCGCCCCCGGCCTGGCCGCCGCCGCGTACACGGCGTTCGCCTGCACGATGGCGGCGGCGCGGCTCCTGGGGGACGCGCTGGTGCGCCGCTTCGGCGCGGTGCGCACGGTACGCGCGGGCGGCGTGCTGGCCACGGCGGGCGGGCTGCTGGTGGTGGCCGCGCGGGCCCCGGTCATGGCGGTGGGCGGGTACGCGCTGATCGGCGTCGGGATCGCCGTGGTGGTGCCCCTGTGCTTCGCGGCGGCGGGGCGTACCAGGAGCGCCGCGCCGGGCCAGGCGATCGCCGGGGTCGCGACGCTGGCGTACGCCTCGGGGCTGGCGGCTCCGGCGGCGGTCGGCGCGATCGCGGAGGCGACCTCGCTCTCGGTGTCCTTCGGGCTGGTCACCGTGCTGGCGTCGGGCCTCGTGCTGGGGGCGGGGGTGCTGCGTACGGGGCCGCCGGCGCACGGTGCCGCTCCCGGGGCGGGCGGGGCGGCGGGGGCGCGGACAGGAGCGGGGGCGGACTCCGGGGCCGACGCCGCCCCCGAGCGGGGTTGAGCCCGCCCCGGCCGCCCTCAGTCGTCGGGCAGTTCGACCGGGGCGATCCGGTCGAAGACGTCGCCCGGCCCGGGATTGGCCGGGTCGGTGTCGCCGCCGAGGTGGTGCATCACTCCCCAGACCGCGTTCAGCGCGGTCTGCACCGCGCCCTCCGCCCAGCCCGCCGTCCAGGAGATGTCGTCACCGGCCAGGAAGAGCCCGCGCTGCTCGGGCGGCAGGTCGCGCTGCATGAAGTGGGTGAACAGGCGGCGCTGGTAGCGGTAGTGGCCGGGCAGGTTGGCCTTGAAGGCGCCCATGAACCACGGCTCGTTCTCCCAGGAGACGGTGACCGGGTCGCCGGTGATGTGCTTGCGGATGTCGACTCCGGGATAGATCTCGCGGAGCGACTTGAGCATCACCTCCAGCCGCTCGCCGGGGCTGAGCGGGAGCCACTTGAGGCTGTCGTCGCACCAGGTGTAGGAGAGGCAGATGGCGGCGGGCCGGTCCGGGCCGTCCTCCAGCAGATAGGTGCCGCGCGTCATCCGGTCGGTCAGGGTCATGCTCATCACGTCCCGCCCCGTGGGCCGCCCCTGTTCGTCCACGGCCTCGTCGCGCCAGAAGGGGCGGTCCACGGGGACGAACAGCTTGGACGACTCCATGTAGTGGGTGCGCTCCACGGCCGTCCAGTGGTCGATGGGCAGCAGGTCGTCCGCGCAGTCGATGCGGCTGAGCAGCAGCCAGGACTGCGCGGTGAAGACGGCGGCGCGGTAGGTGCGTACGGCGCCGCCGGCGTCGGTGACCGTGATCCGGTCGCCGCGCGTCGCGCCGCCCGCGGTGCGGTGCAGCCGGGTGACCGCGGGGCGGGGCCGCCGATCGGCGTGCAGGGAGGCCAGCGAGGTGCCCTGCGGCCAGTGCAGGAGCTTGTCCGGTTCGCGCTCCCACAGCCGCAGCGGCAGCTGCTGGCTGCCGCCGACGATGCCGCGGTGGTCGTCGTCGGCGCCGGTGTAGACGACGCGGAGGATCTCCAGGATCGAGTTGGGGAAGTCGGTGTCCCAGCCGCCGGTGCCGAATCCGACCTGGCCGAAGATCTCCCGGTGCCGGAAGGAGGCGAAGGACGGCGCCGCGCACAGGAAGCCGTAGAACGTCTGGTTGTCGAGCCGTTCGACCAGCCGGGCCCAGATCTCCCGGATGCGCGGAACGTCGCGCTCCCGGATGGCGCGCTGCATCTCGGGGAAGTCCGCCCCCTCCGCCAGGCAGGCGTTCCAGGCTTCCATCACCCGGTGGTAGACCTCGGGCAGATCGGCGAGCGTGCGGGCGTAGTGGGACTCGCCCTTGAGGTCGACGACGGTGGAGGGGGTGCCGGGTGCCAGCGGGTTGGGGAAGGGCTCCATCCGCAGGCCGGTGAGGTCCACGTAGTGCTGGAAGGCGGTGGAGGAGGGCGGGAAGCGCATGGCGCCCAGTTCGGCGGTGAGGCCCTCGCCGCCGCCCTCGAAGGTGGCGGTGCGCAGGCGCCCGCCGATCTGGTCCGCCTCGTGGAGGACGGGGCGCAGGCCCATCTTCATCAGCTCGTAGGCGGTGACGAGGCCGGAGAGGCCGCCGCCGATGACGGCGACCTCGGTGCCGTGCTCGGTGGCCGGGACGGAGCCGATGCCCGCCGGGTGGGCGAGGAAGTCGTCGTAGGCGAAGGGGAAGTCGGGGCCGAACATGGTCAGCGGGGGCGCTCCGCCGGGGACGGCGTGAACGGCGGTGGGCACCGTGGACGTCATCGGTTCGGTTCTCCTTGCGGCAGGTCGTGGTCGTGGTCGCGGTACAGGCGGGGGCGCCGGTCGGTGAGGTAGGGGTTGGCGGCGCGGCACGCGGCGAGGGCCGCCGGGGTGGGGTCGAGGTCGGCGGTGAGCAGCTCCTCGCCGGTGCCCGCCCGCGCCCGTACCGTCCCGTCCGGTGCCACCAGGCAGCTGAGCCCGGCGAAGGCGAACTCGCCCTCGGGGCCGTGGCGGTTGGCGTAGGCGAGGCAGAGCTGGTTCTCCCAGGCGCGGACGGGCAGCACGCTCCGGGCGACGATCTCGTACGGGCTCATCAGCGCGGTGGGCACGAGCAGCAGCCCGGTACCGGCCAGGGCGTGGGCCCGGACGGTCTCCGGGAACTCCACGTCGTAGCAGATCAGCAGGCCGACGCGGACGCCGTGCAGGTCGGCCTGGACCACCAGCTGGTCGCCGGGGGTGAACCAGGCGCGCTCCCAGTCGCCGTAGAGGTGCGTCTTGCGGTAGTTGGCGAGCGGCTCGCCGTCGGGGCCGATCAGCTGGACGGAGTTGTACAGGGTGCTCCCGTGGCGCTCCGGGTAGCCGTAGGCGACGGCGAGGCGGTGCTCGGCCGCGATCCGGGCGACCGCGCGGGCGCCCGGCCCCGCCGCGTCCTGTGCCAGGTCCGGCAGGCGGTCGCCGAGCGCGTATCCGGTCAGGAACAGCTCGGAGGCGACCAGCAGCCGCGCGCCGTCGGCCGCGGCGCGGCGGGCGGCGCCGTCGAGGGCGGCCAGGGTGGTGTCGGTGGTGGCGGGAACGCCGCCGGGCCCTTGGTACAGCGCGGTGCGCAGCGGCGTCATGAAACCTCGTGAGCTGGGCTTTCCGGGGTGCGGGGGGACGATCCGACGCTACGTTCACCGGTGTTGACCAGACAAGGGCGCTCTGTTGCGCACCCGCGGAGGTTTTCTCGCCTGCGGGCGGGGCGGGGCGGCGATTCGTTGCGCGGGGACGCGTGGGGTCTCGCGGGCGTGCGCGGGGCGGCGCGCCCGTCCCGGCGGCCGGGTCACTCCGGCGGGCCGGCCGGGTGGCGGCGCAGCAGGGGCGAAAGCACGAGCACCGACTTGGTGCGTTCGACGAAGGGTTCGCCCGCGATCCGCTCCAGTACGCGTTCGAAGTGGCGCATGTCGGCGGCGAAGACCTGGACGACGGCGTCCGCGTCGCCGGTGACCGTGGAGGCCGAGACGACCTCCGGATAGCGGGCGAGTGCGCGGCGGATGTCGGCGGGCGCGGTGTTGGAGCGGCAGTACATCTCGATGAAACCCTCGGTCTGCCGGCCGAGCGCCGCCGGGTCGACCCGCACGGTGAACCCGGTGATGGCCCCCTCCGCGCGCAGCCGGTCCACCCGGCGCTTGACGGCGGGTGCGGAGAGGCCCACCTGGGCGCCGATGTCGGCGTAGCTGCGGCGGGCGTCCTGGGCGAGGACGTGGACGATGCGCTCGTCGATTTCGCTGAGATGTCGCACTGCGGGCGGTTCACTATCTGTGCGGGGCCGGGCGGAGGGCGGCGGAAGCCGTGACCGAAGTAGAACACGGCCTCCGCCGCCGCGGTCCGCGGTGTGGATCATGCCGGGCCCACGCCGCGGGGCGGCCCCGGGGCCGGAGCGCACAGGCGGGAACTCTCAGGCGGGGGCGCTCAGGCGGGTACCGCCCGCAGCCAGGTCCGGTCCTCGGTCAGCCAGCTGTCCAGGGCGAGCCCGGCCTCGGCCAGTGCCGCGGCCGTCTGCTCGTCGGTGAGCCGGAAGGAGAGGAAGGTCTGGCTCCAGGCGGCACCCTCGAGGGCGTACTCCATGCGCGTGCGCCGTGCCCCGCCCGCGGCCGGTTCCCGGGCCGCGACCCGGATGGTCATGCCGTCACGCTCCCACTGGGAGCCGACCTCCACGTCCGTGTGCCACGCGCCCTCGCACTGGATCAGGACGCAGCCGCCGTCGGCGACGTGGTACGCGCAGGTGCGCAGCATTTCGGCCCGGAGCAGCGGGTCGGCGGTGTTGACGAGGAAGGAGGTCAGGGTGACCACGTCGAACCGCTCGGCCAGACGCAGCCCCTCGATGGTCGAGCGGACGGTGGCGGTGTCCTGGATGTGCGCGAGCATCTCGGCGGACTCGTCCACGGCCGTGACCCGGAAGCCCTTATTCCGCAGCTCACGGGTCATCCGCCCCGCGCCGGCGCCCAGCTCCAGGAGCGTGGCGCCGGCGGGTACGGCCGACTCGATGATCTCCGGTTCGCCGTTCGTGGCGAGCCGGGACCACATCTGGACGGAGCAGCCGTCCGGGGTGAAGTCGCCCGGCCCGGTGCCCTCGTGCTCTGCTTCCCTCAGCGATGTGTCAGTCATGGCCCCATGGCAGCAGCCGTGCCCGCACCGCGGAAAGACTTTCGGTCCGACGCGAAAGCCGGCCGCTACCAGCTCGCGTGCAGGGGCTTGCCCTCCGCGTAGCCCGCCGCGCTCTGCACGCCGATGACGGCCTTGCGCGCGAACTCCTCCAGCGAGTCCGCACCCGCGTAGGTGCAGGCGGAGCGGACTCCGGCGATGATCGAGTCGATCACGTCCTCGACACCGGGGCGGGCCGGGTCGATGAACATCCGGGAGGTGGAGATGCCCTCCTCGAACAGGCCCTTGCGGGCCCGGTCGTAGGCCGACTCCTCACTGGTGCGGTTGCGCACGGCGCGGGCCGAGGCCATGCCGAAGGACTCCTTGTACAGCCGCCCGTCGGCGGACTGCTGGAGGTCGCCGGGCGATTCGAAGGTCCCGGCGAACCAGGAGCCGATCATGACGTTCGAGGCCCCGGCCGCCAGCGCCATGGCCACGTCGCGCGGATGGCGTACGCCGCCGTCCGCCCAGACGTGCTTGCCGTGCCTGCGGGCCTCCTCGGCGCACTCCAGGACGGCGGAGAACTGCGGGCGGCCGACCCCGGTCATCATCCGCGTCGTGCACATCGCGCCCGGTCCGACGCCGACCTTGACGATGTCCGCGCCCGCCTCGACGAGGTCGCGCACGCCGTCGGCGGCCACGATGTTGCCCGCGACCACGGGCACCCCCGGGTCGAGGGCGCGCACCGCGCGCAGCGCCTCGATCATGCGCTCCTGGTGCCCGTGCGCCGTGTCCACCACGAGGGTGTCGACCCCGGCTTCGAGCAGCGCCTTCGCCTTGCCCGCGACGTCGCCGTTGATGCCGACGGTGGCGGCGACCCGCAGCCTGCCGCCGGCGTCGGTGGCCGGGGTGTAGAGGGTGGCGCGCAGGGCGCCCTTGCGGGTGAGGATGCCGGCCAGGCGCCCGTCCGCGTCCACGGCGGGGGCGAACTTGCGGTGGGCGGCGTCGAGCCGGTTGAACGCCTCGCGCGGGTCGATGTCGGCCGCCAGCACCAGCAGGTCGCGGGACATGACCTCGGACAGCTGCGTGAAGCGGTCCACCCCGGTGAGGTCGGACTCGGTGACGACGCCGACCGGGCGCCCGTCGGTGACGACCACGCCCGCGCCGTGCGCCCGCTTGGGCAGCAGCGAGAGGGCGTCGGCGGCGGTCTGGTGCGGGGTGAGCGTGATGGGGGTGTCCAGCACCAGGGAGCGCTGCTTGACCCAGCCGACGACCTCGGCCACCACCTCGGCCGGGATGTCTTGCGGAATGGCCACGAGCCCGCCGCGCCGTGCGACGGTCTCGGCCATCCGGCGGCCCGCGACAGCGGTCATGTTGGCGACCACGAGCGGGATGGTGGTGCCGGTGCCGTCGGGTGTGGTCAGGTCCACGCCCTGGCGGGAGCCGACGGCCGAGCGGCTCGGGACCATGAAGACGTCGTCGTAGGTCAGGTCGTACGACGGGCGCTGATCATTGAGGAATCGCATACCAACTCTCTCACCTGCGGTTTCGAGGACAAGGCGGGTGGGGAGTCAGCGCCGAGCGAGCACCGGATCGGGCTGAGGTTCCTGGGCCCATCATCCACGATGACCCCGCGTCGTGGCGAACAGGCGTACGCGTCCCCGGGTTCTCCGTAGGTTCGCCCCAGGGCGGCGGCCCCCGTGTGTGGCTTCCGCCGGAGCCGGGGTGTGACGCGTTTCACGACCGCGTGCCAGGAGTGCACCCGGCGGGCGCACGGCCGCACACGTCTCCGCCTCTTTCCGCACAGAGGAATCCCGCTCGGCGATTTCTCCGGCATTCACGGGAAAGCCTGCGGAAAGCCACCGGAAAAGAACTGACCGATTGCGTATTTCCGGTGAAGGAACAGGCGGAGCACGCGGTGTGGAATGGCTTGCGCGACGCACTGTCCTTGGAAACATTTCAGCTGAAGTGCGGTGCAGGACAACGAGGTTGTCATTCCCCGGAACAGCGGCAATGATGCTTCTCCGGCGGAAATTCCGGGCCGCCCGCACACCGTGCACATCAGCGGTGCGAGGCCCCTTCCGTCGTCTCATACGGAATTTCCGGGCCGCTTGCGCGCGCCGTACGGGCGGGGTTCCGGATTACGGGAACCGGACCGGCCCGGACCGGTTCCCGACGGTAATCCGGGCCCGGCACCGGTCCCGCCGCGGGTGCCCGACGCGCGTCAGAAGGAGAATGCGACGTCACAGCCGCCACTGCCCCCAGGCCCACCGGTCCCGCCACCGGGGGGCGCGGGCGGGTCGCAGGGACCGTACCCGCCGCCGCCCGCCCCGCCGGAGTACGGCTATCCCGCGCCGGGGCCGCCGCCTGGCGGTCCCCCACCCGCGCCGGGGCCGCCCGGAGGCGGGCGGCGGCGCGGCGGCGCTCCGCCGACATCGCCGAGGGCCGCCCGCTGGCCATGATCTTCGGCCGCCCCTGACCGGCGCCGCCCCGGGGCCGCTGCCGCGCACCCCGCTCAGCGCGGCAGCGGCTCCGGCGCGTCGGCCGCGGTCCCGTCGACGGTCCCGGCGGTCCCGGCGGCCCCGATGCCGTCGGCACCAGGCCCGTCCGCACCGGTCCCCTCGGCACCGCCGCCCGCGGACGCCTCCCCGCTCGGCCGCACATGGCGCAGCAGCGCAGCGGCCAGGAAGGCAAGGACGAGCAGCACTCCGGAGCTGACCCCGGCCACGACGGTCACCGCGCTGGTGAAGGCCTCCCGGGCGGGCTGGAGCAGGTCAGCGCCGAGAGTGGCGGGCAGCTCACCGGCCACCTTCAGGGCGCCGGGCAGCGAGTCTGCCGCCACGGCCTCGGCGTCGGCCGGCAGCCCCTCGGGCAGCGAGTCCTCCGTCCGGGCCCCGTAGACGGCCGCACCCAGGCTGCCCAGCGCGGCGACGCCCATGGCCATGCCCAGCTCCCCGCTGGTCTCCGACATCGACGAGGCCGATCCGGCCCGCTCCGGCGGCGCGGAGCCCAGCACCAGGTCGGTGCCGAGCACCATCGCGGGCGCCAGGCCGAGGAAGGCGACGGTGGCGGAGGTCACCGCCAGCGCCAGGCTGCCGGTGCTGTCGATCCGGGTGAGCAGCAGGTAGCCGAGGGCCGAGACGGCCAGCCCCGCCGCCACCAGCAGCCCGGGGCGCACCCGGCGCGCGAGCACCGGCGACACCATGGAGCCGACGACCATGGCGGCCGTGGTGGGCAGCATCCACAGGCCCGTCTTCGTCGGGGACAGGCCCTCGACCATCTGGAGGTACTGCACGAAGAACAGCAGCACTCCGCCGGAGGTGAACACCGTGAGCAGCATGATCACCAGGGCGGCGCTGAACGCGCGGTGGCGGAAGAGCCCGAGGTCGAGCAGCGGCGCGGCCAGGGTGCGCTGCCGCCGTACGAAAAGGAGGCCGGCGGCGGCGCCGATCACCACGGCCGCCAGCGGCCCGGCTGCCAGGCCGTGCTTGGCGAACTCCTTGAGCCCGTAGACCAACGGGAACATGGTCCCGAGTGAGAGCGCCACGCTGATCGGGTCGATGCGCTCCGCTTTCGGATCGCGGTACTCGGGCAGCAGCAGCGGTCCGGCGATCAGCAGCAGCACCATCACCGGCACGCCCAGCAGGAAGACCGAGCCCCACCAGAACCGTTCCAGCAGGACCCCGCCGACCACCGGGCCGACGGCGGAGCCGGCCATGAAGCAGGTCATCCACACCCCGACCGCGGTGGCACGCTGCCGGGGGTGGAGGAACATGTTGCTGATGAGCGCCAGCGTGGAGGGCATCAGCGTCGCCCCGGCGATGCCCAGCAGGGCCCGGGTGGCGATGAGCATTCCGGGGCTGGTGGAGTAGCCGGCCAGCACGGAGGCGATGCCGAAGGCGGCGGCACCGGCCAGCAGCAGCCTGCGGCGCCCGATGCGGTCGCCGAGCGTGCCCATCGTGATCAGAAATCCGGCGATCATGAAGCCGTAGATGTCGAGAATCCACAGCAGTTCGGTGCTGCCCGCGTCCAGATCGGCGCTCAGGTGCGGGGCGGCCAGATGCAGCACGCTCAGGTCCAGCGCCAGCAGCAGCGTGGGCAGGGCCAGCACGGCCAGACCTGCCCACTCGCGCCGGCCGGCCCGCCGCGCGGGGTGGTTCTGTGCGGTGGGCGGGGCGTTGCTGGTCATCTGCGTCCTCTTGGCTCGGGCGCGGTGGGCGCGGTACGGGGACGGGCGGGTGACCCCCGCCGCGTCTGCGGACCATGCTCGTCGCAGGGTCTGACGGTTGTCTGACGTCCGCCGCACGGCCGGGCCTCCGGGCCCGGATACGCTGGGGCCATGCTGTTCGGTGTGCTCGGTCCGCTGGTGGTGCGGGCCGCGGGCGGCGGCCCGGTGAAGGAGCCCGAGCCCAAGGTCCGGCTGCTCCTGGCGGTGCTGCTGGTGCACGAGGGCCGCGCCGTCTCCGCGTCTCGGCTGATCGAGGCGCTGTGGGGCGCCCAGCTGCCGCACGACCCGGCCAACAGCCTCCAGACCAAGGTGTCCCAGCTGCGCCGGGTGCTCGAAAGCGCGCGCCCGGGCGGCCGGAAGCTGGTCGAGCGCGGCCCGGCGGGCTACTCGCTGCGGGTCGAGCCGGCCGACCTGGACGCCGGGCGGTTCACCGCCCTGGTGGCCCGGGCGCGGGCCTCCGCCGACCCGGGCGTACGGGCGGCACTGCTGGGCGAGGCGCTGGAGCTGTGGCGCGGAGCGGCCTACTCGGACGCCACCGCGGAGCCGTCCGTACGGGCGGCGGCGGCCGGGTGGGAGGAGCGTCGGCTGGTCGCGGTGGAGGAGTGGGCCCGGGCCCGGCTGGCGCAGGGTCAGCACGCGGAGGTGGCCGGTGAACTGCGCGAGTGGGTGGAGCGGTTCCCGCTGCGCGAGGGGCTGCACGGGGTGCGGATGCGGGCGCTGTACGGCGCGGGGCGGCAGAGCGAGGCGCTGGCCGGGTACGCGGAGCTGCGTACGAGGCTGGTGCGGGAGCTGGGGGTGGACCCGGCCCCGGAGCTGCGGGCGCTGCACCAGGCGGTCCTGGAGCAGGATCCGGCGCTGGGGAGCCCGGCCGGGGCGAGCCGCCCGGCGGGCGGGGCCACCGGGCCCAGATCGAATCTGCCGGCGCCGGTGTCGGGCCTGGTGGGCCGGTCGGACGCGGTGGAGGAGGTCGCGGCGCTGCTGCACGCGGGTCGGCTGGTGACGCTGACGGGCGCGGGCGGGGTCGGCAAGACCCGGCTGGCGCTGGAGGTGGCGGGCAGGCTGGTCGAAGTCTTCCCCGGTGACTTCCCCGACGGCGTCCGGCTGGTGGAGCTGGCCGGTGTGGCGCCGGGCGACGGCACCGAGCCCGGACACGTGCTGTGCGACCTGCTCGCCGCCGTGCTCGGCATTCGGGAGGACACCGCCCGGCTGTCCCGTCCGCTGCCCCCGGCCGACGACGTGCTGCCTGCGGACCTGATCGGCTCCGCGCTGCGGGACCAGCGGCTGCTGCTGGTGCTGGACAACTGCGAGCACGTGGTCGAGGCGGTCGCGGAGCTGGCCGGACGGCTGCTGCGGGCCGCGCCGGGGCTGCGGATCCTGGCGACCAGTCAGGACCGGCTGGCCGTCGAGGGGGAGGCGCTGTGGCCGGTACCGCCGCTGGCCGAGGCGGAGGCCGTCGAACTCTTCACCGCCCGGGCGACGGCCACCGCGCCCGGTGTCTCGCTGAGAGGGGACAACGCGGCGGCCGTGGCCACTGTCTGCCGCCGTCTGGACGGCATACCGCTGGCCCTGGAACTGGCGGCCACCAGGGTCCGCGCCCTCGGCGTGCGCGAGTTGGCCCGCCGCCTGGACGACCGGTTCCGGGTGCTGACCTCCGGCGTCCGGTCCTCCCCCGCCCGGCAGCGCACCCTGCGCGCGATGATCGACTGGAGCTGGGAGCTGCTGAGCGAGGACGAACGCGTCGTGCTGCGGCGGCTGACCGTGCACGTCGACGGGTGCACGCTGGAGGCCGCGGAGGCCCTCTGCTCCGGCGACGGCATTCCGCCGGAGGCGGTGCTGGACCTGCTGGCCCGCCTCGTCGACCGCTCCCTGGTCGTCCTGGCGGACGGCGGCGACGGTGGCGGCGACGGCGACGGCGAAGACAGCGGGGACCACCGGGAGGGACCCCGGTACCGGCTGCTGGAGACGGTCGCCGCCTACGGCGCCGAGCGGCTGCACGAGGCGGGCGAGGCCGCGGCGCTGCGCGAGCGGCACCGCCGCTACTACACGCGGTTGGCCGAGCACGCGTGCCCCGGACTGTACGGCCGGGACCAGCGCCGGTGGCTGGAGCGTCTCGACCAGGAGACCGGGAACCTGCGCCGGGCGCTGCACAGCGCGCTGCTGGGCGAGTCCGCCGGGGAGGCGCTGCGGCTGGTCAACGCCCTGTCCTGGTACTGGTTTCTGCGCGGCCGGGCCCGTGAGGCGCGCCGCTCGCTCGGGCAGGCCCTGGCGAAGGAGGGCGGACCGCCCCTGGCTCGCGCCGAGGCGGCGGTCTGGCGCGCCGGACTGGCGCTGCTGACCGGCGGCGACCCGGGCGCACTGGCGCAGGGCGACGAGGCGATGGCCCGCTACGAGCGGCTCGGCCGCCGGGAGGCCGACGGCGCGCGGCACACCGGGCCCGGACCAGACCCCGGGCAAGGCCCCGGGCAAGGCCCCGGGCAAGACCCCGGCTACCCGCGCGGCCTGGCCTGGGCGCGGTGGTTCCTGAGCTTCACCCAGTGGGGATACGGCGATCGCGCGCTCGTCGAGGAGCGGGCCGGCGAGGCGCTCGCCGGGTTCCGTTCCCTGGGCGACCGCTGGGGGACCGCCGCCGCGCTGACGGCGCAGTCGTGCGAAGCGCTGGTCCGCGGCGAGCTGGGCAGGGCCGTCCGCGACGGCGAGGAGGCACTGGGGCTGTTCCGCGACCTCGGTGACCGCTGGGGGCAGTTGCAGGCCATGGGCGCGCTCGGTTCGGTGGCCGAGGTGACCGGCGCCTACCAGCAGGCCGAGGAGCTGCGCCGCGACAGCCTGCGCATCGCCGAGGAGTTGGGGATGTGGTCCCAGATCTCCGAGATGCTCGCGTGTCTGGGCCGGATCGCCCTGCTGCGACAGGACTTCGCCGCCGCGGACGAGTTGCACGAGCGGGCCAGGAAGCTGGCCGTGGAGCACTCCCATCTGACGGGCGAGCAGTACGCCGAGCTGGGGCTCGGTCTCAGCGCACGGCGCCAGGGCCGGTTCGAGGCGGCGGAGCGGCACTTCGGCAGGTGGCTGGAGTGGAACCGCCGGGCGGGCGCCCATCCGCCGCTCGCGCTGATCCGGGCCGAGCTGGGCTTCGTCGCCGAGCTGCGCGGCGACGCGCGCACCGCCCTGGCCCACCACCTCGGCGGCTACCGTGCCGCCCGTAGCAGCGCCGACCCGCGGGCGGTCGCACTGGCTCTGGAGGGGCTGGCCGGGGTCTGCGCCCTGGCGGGCCGGCCGGGTACGGCCGCCCGGCTGCTGGGCACGGCCGCGGCTGCCCGGGAGGGCCTGGGCGCGGCACTGCCACCGGGTGAGCGGGGGGACGTGGACCGGATCACGGCGGCGGCCCGGGCGAGCCTGGGCCCGGCTGCCTTCGCGGCGGAGTACCGGCACGGCCACCTCCTGGGGCTCCCCGGGGCGGCCGAGCGTGCCGGCTTTGTTCATGAGGCTGGGCAGCAGTTGTTCAGCACTTCTCACAGCACCGTGCCGTGGCGCTGTTCGATTCCCTAGTGGGGTCTCGGGGACCGCTCCTCAGGGCGGAAGGTGCGGCGGTAGGTGTCAGGTGGGACGCCGACGCTGCGGTGGAAGTGGCGGCGCAGGGTGGTGGCGGTGCCCATGCCGGTGGCCGCCGCGATGGTGTCCACGGTGGCGTTGGTGGTTTCCAGCAGTTCCTGGGCGTGGCGGATGCGCTGGGTGTGGAGCCATTGCAGCGGTGTGGTGCCGGTGAGGTGTTTGAAGTGACGGCCGAGGTGGCGTGAGCTCATGCGGGCCTGGCGGGCCAGGTCCTCCACGGTGAGCGGTTGGTCCAGCCGCTCCAGCGCCCAGGGGAAGAGCTCGTCCAGTGGATGGTTGCCCGGGGCCGGGAGGGGGGTGGCGATGAACTGGGCCTGGCCGCCGTCGCGGTGGGGTGGGGTGACCAGGCGGCGGGCGATCTTGTTGGCGTTCGCCGAGCCGTGGTCGAGGCGGACCAGGTGCAGGCACAGGTCCATGGCGGCGGCCTTGCCCGCGGAGGTGAGGACGTCACCGTTGTCGACGTAGAGGACGTCCGGATCGACGGTGGCCGCTGGGTGGCGCCGGGCCAGCTCGCCGGTGTGGGCCCAGTGTGTGGTGGCGCGCCTGCCGTCCAGCAGTCCTGCCGCGCCCAGCACGAAGGCGCCCGTGCACAGCGAGGCCACGCGGGCGCCGGCCTGGTGGGCGGCACCTACCGCCTCGACCAGCTCGGCGGGCGGTTCGCGGTCGGTGTCGGCCCAGCTGGGGACGATCACGGTGTCCGCCTGCGTGAGGTGGTCGAGTCCGTGGTCGGGTTGAAGGCGGAAGCGGTCGATGTGTACCGGACCGCTTCCGCAGACGGAGAAGTGGTACCAGGGGTCCACGATGTGGGTGAGGTCGGCTCCGAAGATCTCGACGGCCACGGACAGTTCGTAGTGGAGCATGCCGTCGGCGACGGCCAGCGCGACAGCAGGCATGTCTGAAATTGTACGTGGCATGTCGTTTCCGACAGACGCGCGGGGTCTGCCGTGCGGACAGGATGTGCGTGTCAGGCCGCAGCGGTTCGACATCGCGGCGGGCGTTCGAGTGCACGGGAGAGTCTCATGGGGTCAGGTCAGCCGGTGGTGGTGTTCGGCGCGTACGGTCACACCGGGCGGTTCGTGGTCGCGGAGCTGGTCGCGCGTGGGTTCGTCCCGGTTGTGTCCGGGCGCGACGCGCGGACCTTGGAGGAGCTGGCCCGCGAGCACCGGCTGGAGGCCCGGGTGGCCTCGGTCGAGGACCCGGCTTCGCTGGATCGGGCCCTGGCGGGCACGGCGGCGGTCCTGAACTGCGCCGGCCCCTTCGCCTCGACCACCGGCCCCGTGATCGAGGCCGCGCTCCGCGCGAGCATCCCCTACCTGGACGTGGCCGCCGAGCTCGAGGCCCTCCTCGACACCTTCGACCACTACCGGGAGCGGGCTCAGGAGGCGGGAGCGGTGATCGTCCCGGCCATGGCCTTCTTCGGCGGCCTCGGTGACCTGCTGGCCACCGCGGCCATGGGCGACTGGACCGAGGCCGACGAGGCCCACATCGCCTACGCCCTCAGCAACTGGCATCCCACGGCCGGCACCCGGCACTCGGGCGCGGTCTCCCGCGAGCGGCGCGGCGACAAGCGCCTGCGCTTCAGCGGCGGCCAGTGGGAGCACCGCACCGACGCCGCGCCCACCCTGGAGTGGACCTTCCCGGCGCCGATGGGCCCCCGGCCGGTGATCGGGGAGTTCACGATGGCGGACGTCGTCACCGTTCCCCAACACCTGTCCATCCCCGAGGTGACCACGTACATGAGCGCTGAGGCGGCCCGCGACGTCGCCGCTCCCCACACCCCGGCCCCGACCGCCGCCGACGAGCGCGGGCGCTCCGACCAGACCTTCCTCGTCGACGTGGTCGTGCGCTCCGGCGGAGCCGAACGCCGGGCCACGGCCGGCGGCCAGGACATCTACGCCGTCACCGCGCCCCTCGTCACCGAGGCGCTGGAGCGCGTCCTGACCGGCCGCACCCAAGCCGTCGGCGTCGTTTCCGCCGGCGAGATCTTCGATGCCCCCGACTTCCTCCACGCACTCGCCCCGCACATCGCACTCGACCTGCACCCGCAGAAGCGGAACGCGTGACCCCACCCGGCCGCCGTCGGTCGGGCACGCCGCGCCTTCAGACTTCCCTACCTTCACGAGTGGTGTCCGAGCGGACCGGCGCGGGACGCGGGCCCTCCCCCGGCGTCAGCGCGGCAGCGGCTCCGGCGTGTCGGCCCCGGCCGGCGGCGCGCCGGAGGGCGGCCGGGGTGTACGTCCCAGGCGGCGGCGCAGCGCGCCGGCTGCGGGCTCGGTCCAGCGTGCGGTCAGCGGCCCGGCGATGACGAGGATGAGCACGTACGCGGTGGCCAGCGGGCCGACGCGGCTGTCCGTACCGGTCGCGAGCCCGGCGATGACGATGGAGAACTCGCCGCGCGCGACCAGCGCGCCGCCCGCCCGCCAGCGGCCCTTCGCGCCGATACCCGCGCGGCGCGCCGCGTACCAGCCGGTGGCGATCTTGGTAAGGGCGGTGGTGACGGCCAGCAGCAGCGCGGGAAGCAGCACAGGGGGGATCTCGGCGGGCACCGTGGAGAGGCCGAAGAAGACGAAGAAGACGGCCGCGAAGAGGTCCCGCAGGGGCGTGAGCAGGTTCCGCGCGTTCTCGGCGGTCTCCCCGGACAGCGCGATGCCGACGAGGAACGCGCCGACGGCCGCGGAGACCTGGAGCTGCTGGGCCAGTCCGGCGACCAGCAGGGTCAGCCCGAGCACCACCAGCAGCAGCATCTCCGGGTTGTCCGTGCCGACCGCGCGGCTGATCAGCCGCCCGTGCCGCAGCGCGAGGTAGAGCACCAGGCCGACGGTGCCCAGCGCGATCAGCAGGGTGACGCTGCCGCCCGCGAGCCCCGCGCCCGCCAGGACGGCGGTCAGCAGCGGGAGGTAGAGGGCCATCGAGAGGTCTTCCAGGACCAGGACGCCCAGGATGACGGGGGTCTCGCGGTTGCCCAGCCGCCCCAGGTCCGTGAGGACCTTGGCGATCACCCCGGAGGACGAGATCCAGGTGACCCCGGCCAGCGCCAGCACGGCCGCGGGCCCCCAGCCCAGCAGCAGCGCGGCGAGCGCACCGGGCGTCGCGTTGAGCAGGAAGTCGACCACTCCGGAGGGGTACTGGGTGCGCAGGCTGCTGACCAGCTCGGAGGCGCTGTACTCCAGGCCGAGCAGGAGCAGCAGCAGGATCACCCCGATCTCCGCGCCGACCTGGAAGAAGTCCTCGCTGGCGGCGAGTTGGAAGAAGCCGCCGTGCCCGAACGCCAGACCGCCCAGCAGATAGAGCGGCACGGGCGACATCCCGATCCGTCCGGCGAACCGGCCGACCAGCCCGAGGCCGAGGATGACTGCGCCCAGCTCGATGAGCATGACGGCCATGTGGTGCACGTGCGGCCCCTTCAGCTGCCGGAGATGATCTGGGCGAGTGCGTCGACACCTTCCCTGGTCCCGACGGCCAGCAGCGTGTCGCCCGACGCCAGCCGGAAATCGGGGGCGGGCGAGGGGTGGGCGCCGGTGCGGCGGAGCACGGCCACGATCGAGGCGCCGGTACGGGTGCGGGCGCGCGTGTCACCCAGCGGCCGGCCGCGGTAGGGGGAGCGGCTGCCGACCGGGATGCGCTCGGTGACCAGTTCGAGGTCCAGCTGGTAGCCCGCCCAGTGGCCCGCGTCGGTGGGGGCGACGATCTCGGCGAGCGCGGCGGCCTCCTCCGGGTCGAGGGCCACGGTCGCCTGGCAGGAGTCCGGGTCCTGCGGGTCGTAGAAGCCGAGGAAGCGGCGGCCGTCCTGGTGCACGACCACCGAGAGGTGCCGGCCGCCCTCGGCCCGGGGGGCGAGGTCGTACTGCGTGCCCACTCCGGGCAGCGGGGTCCGTCGGGTGGTCATGGCCTTCTCCTCGGCACGGACTCCTCGGGCACCGGTGCCGGCCCGTACGGTCCGTGCTGATCAGCCTACCGGCCGTCCGGGTCCGCGCGCTCGAGGGCGGGGCGCGGCCCGGGAGGTGTCTCCAGCAACAGGTGGTCGGCCGCCGCCGTGTCCGTGACCAGGCTGGTGACCAGCCCCGAGCGCAGTACGGCGTCGATGGCCGCCGCCTTGCGCAGCCCGCCCGCGATGGCGACCACCTCGGGCACCCGGCGCAGCCGGTCGGCCTCGACGGTGATGCAGCGCTCGCCCAGGTCGCGGCCGATCCGGCGGCCCTCGGCGTCGAAGAGGTGGGCGGACATCTCGGCAGCGACACCCAGCGAGGAGTAGTGGGCGCGCTCGCGGTCGCTGAGCATGTCGTGCACGGTGGAGACGCCCGGCTCCCAGGAGCCGATGGAGACGGCGGCGACGGTGACCTTGTCGAAGTACTCGAAGGCGCGGGCGATGCCCGTCTGGCTGCGCAGCGCGGCGGCGGTGGCCGTGTCGGGCAGCAGCATCGGCGCGTAGATGGGGTGAGCCTCGCCGCCGGCGACCTCCGCCGCACGGCGGACGGCCTCGACCGAGCCGCGGTCCGCGGTGCCCGCGTCGTACACGCCGGTGAGCTGGACGACGGTGCACGGCGGCAGCGCTCTGAGCGCGGTGGCCATGTGGATGGTGGAGCGGCCCCAGGCGAGGCCGAGCACGTCGCCTTCGGAGACCAGTTCGCCGAGCAGGTCGGCGGCGACCTCGCCGAGGTTCTCCGGGTCGGCGGCGGCGTCGTCCGCGTCGCCGGCGTCGGTCGGTGACTCCACGACCACGGCGTGCCGCAGGCCGTAGCGGGCGCGCAGGGCGTCGGAGCGCTCGGCGTCCAGTTCGGCGGGGACCCGGATCTCGATCCGCACCAGGTCGCGTTCGAGGGCCGTCTCCAGCACGCGCGCCACCTTGAAACGGCTGACGCCGAACTCGTCCGCGATCTGGATCTTGGATTTTCCCTCGAGATAGAAGCGGCGGGCCATCGCCGCCGCCTGGACGAGTTCGGCGGGTCCCATTCGCGTGGCTCGACCCGTCGACACCGCAGTCACCTCACTGTTCAGAGTGTTCATCCGTACAAACGCTTCTGCGCCGCGCGTTCATCCTCGCAGATCGCCGGTGACCTTGATCGGTCCCGTGCACAGTGCACGGAAGGAAACTGACGAGTAGCCGGGAGAATTCGGCAGCAGCGCGGAAAAACGCACGCGGGCGCGCGGCGGTCAGTGTGCGTGAGCCCTCTGCGCGGCCTCCCCCGCCTGGGTGCGCAGCGCGCGCACGGCCGCGGCCGGGTCGTCCGCGCCGTACACCGCGGAGCCCGCGACGAAGACGTCCGCGCCCGCCTCGGCGCAGCGCTCGATGGTCTCGGCGGAGACGCCGCCGTCCACCTGGAGCCACAGCTGGAGCCCGTGCTTGTCGATGAGCTGCCGGGTGCGGCGGATCTTGGGGAGCATGATGTCCAGGAACGCCTGGCCGCCGAAGCCCGGCTCGACGGTCATCACCAGCAGCATGTCCAGCTCGGGCAGCAGGTCCTCCCACGGCTCGATCGGGGTGGCGGGCTTCAGGGCCATGGACGCCCGCGCCCCCTTGGCCCGGATCTCGCGCGCCAGCCGTACGGGAGCCGCGGCGGCCTCCGCGTGGAAGGTCACCGAACCCGCCCCCGCCTCGACGTACAGAGGCGCCCAGCGGTCCGGGGACTCGATCATCAGATGGCAGTCCAGCGGAGTGGAGGTGGCCTTGGCCAGCGATTCGACGACGGGGACGCCGAGGGTGAGGTTGGGGACGAAGTGATTGTCCATCACGTCGACGTGCAGCCAGTCGGCGCCGTCCACCGCGCGGGCCTCCTCGGCGAGACGGGCGAAGTCGGCGGAGAGGATGCTGGGATTGATCTGGGCCATGGCCCCAGTATCCCGCCCCTCCCCCGCCGCTCGCGGGCGGGGCGCCGGGAGGGCCCGCCGGCACCCCGGGGGCGCGGGCCGCGGCCCGCGCCGTGCCGCCTACGCCGTGCGGCGCAGCAGCGCGAGGTACATCGCGTCGGTGCCGTGCAGGTGCGGCCACAGCTGTACGTCGGGGCCCTCACCCAGGGAGGGCACCCCGGGTAGCAGGGGCCGGGCGTCGATCAGTTCGGTCTGCGGCCGGCGCTTGCGCACGTCGTCGACGACCGCTCGGGTCTCGGCGAGGTGCGGGGAGCAGGTGACGTAGCCGACGACGCCGCCGGGCCGCACCGCGCTGAGCGCCTGCTCCAGCAGCCCCCGCTGGAGCGGCGCGAAGCGGTCCAGGTCCTCCGGGCGGCGGCGCCAGCGCGACTCGGGGCGGCGGCGCAGCGCGCCCAGGCCGGTGCACGGCACGTCCACCAGCACCCGGTCGAAGGTGCCGGGGAGCCAGGCGGGCCGGGTGCCGTCGGCCGCGAGCACCTGGTACGGGCCGGGGTTGCCGGCCAGCGCGCGGGCGACAAGCCGGGCGCGGTGGGGCTGCTTCTCGGCGGCGGTCAGCGCGGCGCCGCGCTGTGCGGCGAGCGCGGCGAGCAGCGCGGCCTTGCCGCCGGGGCCCGCGCACGCGTCGAGCCAGCGCCGGTCGGGTCCCTGGAGCGGGGCGGCGGCAAGGGCGAGCGCGACCAGCTGGCTGCCCTCGTCCTGCACCCCGGCGCGCCCCTCCCGTACGGCCTCCACGGCGCCGGGCTCGCCGCCTTCGGCCAGCCGCACCGCGTACGGGGACCAGCGGCCTGGCTCGGTGCCGTCGCCGGCCAGCAGTTCCTCGGCGGTGGCGCGGCCGGGGCGGGCCACCAGGGTCACGGCGGGGCGCTCGTTGTCGGCCTCCAGGAGTTCCTCCATGCCGCTGCGCCCGCCGCCGAGCGCGTCCCACAGGGCGGAGACGATCCAGCGCGGGTGTCCGTGCCGGATGCCGAGGTGCTCCTCGGCGTCCTCGTCGTAGGGGGGCGCGACCCGCTCCAGCCAGCCGTCGAGGTCGTCGGCGGCGATCTTCCGCAGCACCGCGTTGACGAACTTCGCCCGGCCGTCGCCGAGGACGACGCGGGCCAGCTCCACGCTCGCGCTCACCGCCGCGTGGGTGGGGATGCGGGTGCCCAGCAGCTGGTGGGTACCGAGGGTGAGCACGTCCAGGACCGGCGGGTCGACCTCGCGCAGCGGCCGGTCCACGCAGCGGGCGATCACCGCGTCGTAGGTGCCCTGGCGGCGCAGGGTGCCGTAGACCAGCTCGGTGGCGAGCGCGGCGTCGCGGGCGTCGAGCGCGCCGGCGGCGCGTGCCTTGGCCAGCATCGGCGGCAGTACGAGGTTGGCGTACGCGTCGCGCTCGTCGACGGCGCGCAGCGCCTCGAAGGCGAGGACGCGGACCGGGTCCTTCCGGGGGCGGCGGTAGGGCTTGGCGGGGCGGCGTGGCCGAGTGCTCACGGGTGAAGGTGCTCCGGATCTGCGATGACGTGGTGCGCGGTGTACGGCCGCGGCGCGCTGCGCCGCGCGCGCTCTGACGCGGGGCGGTGCGCGGCGGTGCGGGCGCCGCGCTGCGCCGGGACGGGTACGGCCAGCCTACGCGCGGGCTATCCCAGCCGCTCGGCGGCGGCGAGGCGCACCCCGCGTGCCCAGTCCGCGCCCTTCATCGGCTTCTTGCCCTGCGGCTGCACCCACTCGAGCCGGACGGCGTGCGAGGCCGTCCCGACGTGCACCGCGTTCTTGCCCGCCGCCAGCTCGCCGGGTGCCAGGTCCGTGCGCTCCGGGTCGAGCGCGACGGAGCGCACCTTGAGCCGCTCGTCGCGGAAGACCGTCCACGCGCCGGGGGCCGGGGTGCAGCCGCGCACGACCCGGTCGACGCGCAGGGCGGGCGCCGTCCAGTCGATGCGGGCGTCCTCCACGGAGATCTTCGGGGCGCGGCTGACGCCCTCGGTGCTCTGCGGGACGGCTTCGAGGGAGCCGTCCTCGATGCCGTCCATCGTCGCCGAGAGCAGCCCGGCGCCCGCGAACGCGAGCCGGGTCAGCAGGTCGCCGCTGGTGTCGGTGGGCCGCACGTGCTCGGTGAGCACGCCGTAGACGGGCCCGTCGTCGAGGCCCTCGCCGATGAGGAAGGTGGTGGCCCCGGCCATCTCGTCCCCCGCCAGCAGCGCGTGCTGCACGGGGGCGGCGCCGCGCCAGGCGGGCAGCAGGGAGAAGTGCAGGTTGACCCAGCCGCGCGCCGGGATCTCCAGGGCGGCGGGCGGCAGCAGCGCGCCGTAGGCGACGACGGGGCAGCAGTCGGGGGCGAGGGCGCGGAGCCGGTCGAGGAAGTCCGGGTCGCGGGGGCGCGCGGGCCGGAGCACCTCGATACCCGCCTCGGCGGCACGCTGGGCCACCGGGCTGGCGACGAGATGCCTCCCGCGTCCGGCGGGCGCGTCGGGGCGGGTGACCACGGCGACGACCTCGTGCCGTCCGGAGGCGAGCAGGGCGTCCAGGGCGGGCACGGCAACCTCGGGGGTCCCGGCGAACACGAGCCTCATCGGTGGGGAACTGCCTCTCGCGAGCGGGGGTACGGCGGTGCTCCAGTCTACGGTCCGTCAGGGAGCGGGCACGGCTCAGGGGGCGTACGCGGCCAGGTGCGCCCCGCGTGGGCTCATACGCGCCCCCCGTGCGTGACCAGAGCGGCCGTTCCCGCGTTGGTCAAGTGCGATTGACCCACACCAGACCGCCCGGGGCGCCCCGCGATCCCCCCTCATCTCCTTTCTCCTCCACATCCTTAACCGTTCTTTTCACGCTGGTTCGAGAGGCTCGTTCATGGCCGACCACGCAACCCACGACGCCCAGGCGAGGGCAAGCCTGCATCTGCTGGTGCGGGACATCGAGCGGGTCCGACGGCAGGTGGACGCCCTGCGCACGCTCACGGCGCAACTGGGGAACGTCTACCGGCCCCGGCGCACCGGCCCGTCGGCGGGCTTCGTCGTCTACGGGCGGGCACCGGCCCCCACCGTGCGGCTCGCGCAGGAGCTGCGCGACAGCGTCGAGACGCTCGTGACCGCCGCGGTCGACTTCGACCGCTCCCTGGGCTTCTCCTGGGACGCGGTGGGCTCTGCGCTGGGCGTCACCAAGCAGGCGGTGCACCGCCGCTACGGTGCGCGGCGCAGCCCACCGCCCCAGCACCCCGAGGACGGCGCCGGTACGGGCACCGGCATCACCACGGGTACGGGTGCCGGGCCGGGCGAGGCCGGCCGTACGGGCGAACCGGCCGCCGCACGCGCCCTCCCGGCCACGCCCCTCCCGGCGGTACCCGCCGCGCGCTCCGGTCCGGTACGCCCGGCGTCCCCGGCTCCGGCCCGCCAGGACACCCGGCCGGGGGTCTTCCCCGCACCCCGCAACCACTGACCTTCCACCACCGCGCCGCCCCGCCTCCGGGAGGCGGGGCGGGGGCGGGGGCGGCGCCCCACGCGGGTCGGCCGGTGGCTAACCTGGGCTGCTCAACGGCACTTGACGGCCGCACAGGGCGCAGGAGAGCGGAGTGATACAGATGCTGGGAGTGACGAATGTCCTGACCTATGCCGTGGGCACCCTGTTGATCATTCTGCTCCCGGGGCCGAGCTCCCTGTACACGCTGTCCGTCGCGGTGCGGCGCGGCGTACGGACCGGCTGCCGCGCCGCGGCCGGGGTCGTCGTGGGCGAGTCGGCTCTCATGCTGCTGACGGCGATCGGCGTGACCTCGCTGCTGACGGCCAACGCGATGGTCTTCGCCGTGGTGAAGTACGCGGGAGCCGGCTATCTCGGGTGGATCGCGCTCGGCATGCTCCGCGGAGCGTGGGGCACGTGGCGCGCGCGGGACGAGACCGCCGCCACGCGGTCCGTGACGGAGCCGGAGGCGGCCCCGGCTTCGGCCTCCGCCCCGGCCCCCGCCTCGGCCGAGCACCCGTTCCGCAAGTCCGCACTGGTCACCCTGCTGAACCCGAAGGCGATCCTGTTCTTCATCTCGTTCTTCGTGCAGTTCGTCGATCCGGCCTATCCCCACCCGGCGCTGTCCTTCGCGCTGCTCGCGGTGATCTACCAGTCGATCAGCGTCCTCTACCTCACGGCGCTGGTCCTGGGCGGCAGCTACCTGTCCGCGCAGTTCCGCCACCGCAGGCGCCTGTCCGCGGGACTCAACGCCGGGGCGAGCGTGGTGTTCTGCGGTTTCGCCGCCAAGCTCGCCACGACGAGCTGAGCGCCCGGCAGGCTCTCAGCCGATGTCGGGGGGATCGATCCGCAGCTGCACGGCCTGGCCCGCGCGCCGGGTGAGCCGACGGGCCTGTGCCGTCTTGAGCGCGGCGGCGAGCGCCGCGCCGCCGCCCTGCGGCACCCGCACCAGCGCGCGGTCCCACAGCTCCCCGCCCGCCCCCGCCCCGCCCCGGGCCGCCCCGGCCCCGGGGCGCACGGGCGGCAGCGGCACCGGCCCCAGGATCTCCGCCGCCGCCGGCAGCTCCGCCTCCGCGAGGAACTCGGCCACCGCCGCGGGCGGCCCGCTGACCGCCGCCATCCGGGAGACCGGGGGGAAGCCCAGCTCCGCACGCTCCGCCAGCTCCCGCACCGCGTGCCCGGCCGGGTCCCAGCGCACCAGCGCCTGGACGGGCCGCAGGGACGGCTCGGCGACGACCACCACCGTGCCGCCCTCCCCCGCGCCGCGTACCAGCGCCGCCGCGTCCGTCCAGCGGTGCAGCGCCTCCTCGGCGGCACGCAGGTCCGGACGGCCCAGCAGCGCCCAGCCGTCCAGCAGCAGCGCCGCCGCGTAGCCCGGTCCTCCCGCGGGCGGCTCCGCGCCCGGGGTGGAGACGACCAGGGCGGGGCCGTCCGGCACGGCGTCCAGGATGTGGTCACGGCCGGAGGTGCGGACGGGCACCGCAGGGAAGGCGCGGCCCAGCTCCTCGGCCGTACGCCGCGCGCCGAAGACCTGCCCGCGCAGCCGCGCCCCGCCGCACTCCGCGCACCGCCAGCCCTCCGTCGCCCGCGCGCACCAGCCGCAGCGCAGCGCCTCACGCGCGCCGAGCGCCTCCAGCGGCCCGTGGCAGCGGGCGCAGCGGGCGGGCGTGCGGCAGCGCTCGCAGGCCAGCCGGGGCACGTAGCCGCGGCGCGGCACCTGGACGAGCACCGGACCGCGCTCCAGCGCCTCGCGGACCGTCTGCCAGGCGAGCGTGGGCAGCCGGGCGGCGCGGGCGGCCGGGTCGCGGCCCTCGTCGCCGTCGCCGACCGTGCGGATACGGGGGGCGGTCAGCCGGACGGTCTCCCGCTCGGCCGCCAGCGGCCGGGCCCAGCCCGACTCGACGAGCTGCGCGGCCTCCACCGTGCACGCGTGCGCGCCCAGCAGGAACGCCGCCTTCTCGTGCGCAGCGCGCAGCAGCAGCACCTCGCGGGAGTGCGGCTGCGGGGCGCGGTCGTCGCTGTGCGCGGACTCCCCGTCGTTCCAGATGGCGGCCAGGCCCAGATCGCGTACGGGGGCGAACATCGCGGCGCGGGTGCCGACGACCGCCCGGACGGTGCCCCGGCTGACCGCGAGCCAGCGCCGGTAGCGCGCCTCGGGGCCCGCGTCGGCGGTGAGCAGCACATGGCGGCCGGTGCCCAGCAGCGCGCTGAGCGCGGCGTCCGCGCGGGCGGCGGCCCGGCCGTCGGGCAGCACGGCGAGCGCGCCGCGCCCGGAGGCGAGGGTGGCCGCCATCGCGCGGGCCAGCTCGTCCGGCCACTGCGGGCCGGGCAGTGCCGTCCACACCGCGCGGGGGGCGGCGCCCTCGGCGAGGGCACGCAGGAAGGCCGGGCCCTGCGGGTAACGCGACCAGCCGCCCGGCTCCGGGACCGGCGGCGGCTCGCGGGGCGGGGCCGGTGCGGCCTTCTCCGCGCGCGCCATCCGGGGCGGCACGGCGAGCTGCACGACGTCGGCGAGCGAGCCCGCGTACCGATCGGCGACGGCGCGGCACAGGAGCAACAGCTCGGGGGTGAGCACGCGTTCGGCGGAGAGGACCTGCGCGAGGGGGGCCAGCGCGCCTGGGAAGTCGCTCTCCTGGGCACGCTCGACGATGAAGCCGTTGATCAGCCCGCCGCCCTCGCGGCGCCCCTCCCGCTCCCCGGCGCCGAACCGCACCCGCACCCGCACGCCGGGCTGCGCCTCGTCGTCCATGGCGGCGGGCACGGCGTAGTCGAAGTACCGGTCGAGATGGACGAGCCCCTTGTCCACCAGCACGCGCGCCACGGGCCGCTCGGCCGCCAGCGCGGCCCCGCGCCAGGTGCGCGGCCTGGCCTTGGGCCGCCTGGCCTCGCGGACCGTCTCGCGCAGCAGCGCGAGCTGCTCCGGCGGCTGTGCCCCAGAACGCTCGTCCCACCCGTCGTCGCTGCTCACGGCTTCAGTCTTAGCAGACGGCTCTGACAGCGCGAGGCCCCGGAGCCAGGGCCCGGACGCCCGCCGCGGCGCGGCCGGCGTACGCCCTCCCCGTAGCCCGTGACCGGGCAGCCGCCACCGGTTGACCTTGACACGGTGACAAGGTCTTGACTGCATCCCGAGAGGGAGGTGGTCCGATGACCATGGCAAGGCGTGACGCGGATGCGGCAGGTGCGCTCCGAGGGCTGGAGGACAGCCGTTCGTCCGTGCGGCTGCGCGCCGCTCTGGCGGCCGGTACAGCGCCCGATCCGCGCTTCGTCGGCAAGCTCGTCGAGCGCAGCGCGATCGAGCCCGAGTTCTTCGTCCGCGAGATGCTGACCTGGGCGCTCACCCGCCACCCGGTGTCCCTGACACTCCCCGGGCTGCTCCGGGAGGTCCGCTCGGAGCGTGCGCAGGCGCGCAGCCAGGCGCTGCACACGCTGTCCAAGATCGGTGACCGGCGGGCGTGGCCGATGATCACCCGGCAGCTGTTGTCCGACCCGGACGAGGAGGTGGCGCGTAGCGCCTGGCGGGCCGCGGTCGTGCTCGTGCCGGAAGGTGAGGAGTCCCTCCTGGCCGGCACCCTGGCGACGCAGCTCGGGCGCGGCGGGCGGGAGACGCGGCTGAGTCTCAGCCAGGCGCTGATCGCGCTGGGTGAGGCGAGCGTGCCCGTCCTGCACACCGCCGCGACGTCGGACGACCCGCAGGTGCGTACGCACGCGCACGCCACCCGACGGCTGCTGCACGACCCGGAGGCCGGATTCGAGTGGGCGATCGAGGAGGCGAAGCGCATCGTGGTCCTCGCGGGCCCGGTCAGGAGGGACGAGGGAACGTGTTGATCGGCGAGGTGGCGCGACGCTCCGGGGTCAGTGCCCGCATGCTCCGGCACTACGAGTCGCTCGGCCTGGTGCGTCCGTCGGGCCGTACGGGCTCCGGCTACCGGGAGTACTCCGCGCAGGACATCCGGCGGATCTTCCACATCGAGAGCCTGCGGTCGCTGGGCCTGTCGTTGCGGGAGATCGGCCGGGCGCTCCACGATCCCGGCTTCACGCCCGCGTCGCTCGTCGGCGACCTCATCCGTCAGACACGCGACCGCATCGCGGCCGAGACCGAGCTGCTCACGCGGCTGCGCCGGATCGACACCGCGAACCCCGCCGACTGGGAGGACGTCCTCCGGGTCGTCGCGCTCCTCCAGGCACTGGCGTCCCAGAGCGCCGACGCCCGCCAGCGCGCGGCGCTCTCCTCGGCCGACGAAGTCGCGGTGCCGGCGGAGGCGCTGGCCGAGGCGGTGCTGAGCGAGACGGAGCCGAACGTCGCCGGCGCCCTCATCTGGGCGCTGGCACAGTCGGGCGACGGCGGCCCGGCGCTGCTGGCGAGGGGCCTGGGCTCACCGGTGACCGCGGTGCGCGGACGCGCCGTCCGCTCCCTCGCCGAGATGCCCGGAGAGGAGGCGACCGCGCACCTGCGGGACGCGCTCGCGGACCCCGACGCCGGGGTCCGCGGGCACGCGGCCCTGGCACTCGGTGCACGCGGCCTGGCCGAAGCGGTCCCGGAGCTCGTCGACATGATCGCGGCGGGAAGGAGCGACACCGACGCGGCCGACGCCCTGGGCGTACTGGCGAGAGACACCGCGACGGCCGATCAGATCGCCGCCGGGCTCATCAGCCGCCTCACCCACCACGCCACGGAAGCGCCCGCGCGCGGACGGCTGACCCAAGCGCTGGCGGACATCCCGGGAACGACGGCGTCCCATGCCCTCACGGAGCTGTCGCGTGACGAGGACCAGGCCGTCGCACTGACCGCCGCGTACCTGCTCCGCCTCCGCGACGCGCGGTGACCCCGGGTTCCGGCCCGTCGGCGGTGCGCGTGGGGCCTGCGGCAGCGCGTAGGGTTCGGCGGAACCGGACCGGCCCCCGCGGAGGTGCACGATGGCGAAGCTGCTGTACTCGGTCACGATGTCGCTCGACGGCTTCATCGCCGGGCCGGACGGCGACATGTCCTGGATGGCCGAGCGCCTGGGGCCCAACCCGACGGTGGACGGGCTGATCGACGACATCGGCGCGCTCCTCGTCGGCGCCCGCACCTTCCGCGGGAGCGACCCCTACGAGGGCACGGACGGCGAAGGCGAGGCGTTCGGCGGCGGCTGGAGCGGCCCGCAGTTCGTGCTCACGAACCACCCGCCCGCCACCCCGCCGCCGGGCGTCACCTTCGTCACCGACCTCCCCGGCGCCGTCGCCGCGGCCATGGAGGCCGCGGGCGCCAAGTACGTCAACGTCCTCGGTGCCGACACCGCCCGCCAGTGCCTGGAGGCGGGGGTGCTCGACGAGGTGCTCGTCTGTGTCGCTCCGGTCCTCCTGGGCGACGGCGTACGCCTCTTCAGCCACCCGGGCGGCACACACGTCAAGCTGGAGCGCCTCAGCCTGACCCAGGCCCCGCACGCGACGAACATCTGGTACCGCGTGGCCCGTTGAGCCGCGAACGCCCCGTCCGTGCTCGCCACGCTGTCCGGCTTCTGGGGCACGCTGTTCCAGGCCGGCTCGCAGGCGGACCGGGACGACGGCTGCGAGGGACGTGCTGCTCAGCGGGCTCGGAGGCGGCCTCTCACCTCCGACGAGGTGGCCGCCCGGCGCTCCCGGGACGTGTCACCCGACTCGCAGCGGCACACGTGCACCACCTGGTACGCCCGCTCCCGGACCTGGCCCCGCTCGACGGGATGCTCCACGACCCGGCTGCGGGCACCCGAACACCGGCAGCCGTACGCGGACGGTGAGCCGACGCTGAGCCGGCCGGAGCGGCACGGTCTGGCCCAGGCCCAGGCCAGCCGCTGCCTTCGCACCGGCCACGCCGGTCGCAGCATAGCGGTGCCGGGCACGGCGCCGTGAGCGGGTTACCGCCCGAGGCCCGGCCACCCCGTCATCGCGGGGGTGGCCGGGCCTCGGGCGCGGTGTACGCGGCAGCCGTCCCGGTTACAGGCCGGTGGCCTTGCGCAGGGCCTCGACGCGGTCGGTGCGCTCCCAGGTGAAGTCCGGCAGGGCACGGCCGAAGTGGCCGTACGCGGCGGTCTGGGCGTAGATCGGGCGCAGCAGGTCCAAGTCGCGGATGATCGCGGCCGGGCGGAGGTCGAAGACCTCCGCGATGGCCTGCTCGATCCGGTCGACGTCGACGGCCGCCGTGCCGAAGGTCTCCACGAAGAGGCCGACCGGCTCGGCCTTGCCGATCGCGTAGGCCACCTGCACCTCGCAGCGCGAGGCCAGGCCGGCGGCCACGACGTTCTTGGCGACCCAGCGCATGGCGTACGCGGCGCTGCGGTCGACCTTGGAGGGGTCCTTGCCCGAGAACGCGCCGCCGCCGTGCCGGGCCATGCCGCCGTAGGTGTCGATGATGATCTTGCGGCCGGTCAGGCCCGCGTCGCCCATCGGGCCGCCGATCTCGAAGCGGCCGGTCGGGTTCACCAGCAGGCGGTACCCGTCGGTGTCCAGCTTGATGCCGTTCTCCAGCAGGGCGTTCAGCTCCGGCTCGACCACGAACTCCCGGATGTCCGGGGCCAGCAGCGAGTCCAGGTCGATGTCCGCGGCGTGCTGGGAGGAGACGACCACGGTGTCCAGGCGGACGGCCTTGTCCCCGTTGTACTCGATGGTCACCTGGGTCTTGCCGTCGGGCCGCAGGTAGGGGATGGTGCCGTTCTTGCGGACCGCCGAGAGGCGCTCGGCCAGCCGGTGGGCCAGGGTGATCGGCAGCGGCATCAGCTCGGGCGTCTCGTCGCAGGCGTAGCCGAACATCAGGCCCTGGTCGCCCGCGCCCTGCGCGTCCAGCTCGTCCTCCTCGGCCCGCTGGGAGGCTCCCTCGACCCGCTTCTCGTACGCCGTGTCGACGCCCTGGGCGATGTCCGGGGACTGCGCGCCGATGGACTCGGAGACGCCACAGGAGGCGCCGTCGAAGCCCTTCTTGGACGAGTCGTACCCGATGTCGAGGATCTTGTTGCGCACGATCGTCGAGATCGGCGCGTAGGCCTTGGTGGTCACCTCTCCGGCGATGTGCACCAGGCCGGTGGTGATCAGCGTCTCGACGGCGACCCGCGAGTGCGGGTCCTCCTTCAGGAGCGCGTCGAGGATCGTGTCGCTGACCTGGTCAGCGATCTTGTCAGGGTGGCCCTCGGTGACTGACTCCGAGGTGAACAGGCGGCGGGACACATCGCTCCCTGGGGTTGCAGCGGCTGCTGGCTTGAACATGGCGGACCGGTCGGAGGCTGCGCCCGAGGACGGCCCGCCGCCAGTTTATCCATCTCCGGCCGCATCCAATCATGGTGTCTCGAACTGCGACACGACCGCGAACGCGCTGACCGGATTCTGCACCCCTCCGCGACCGCCCCCCATATCACCCGATCGAGGGGTTTTCCGGGCTGTGGATCACGGCGGGACCAGGTGCGGAGCCGACGGCTCAGCCCCCGTCCGCCGCCGCCGGGAAGCGCGCCCGCACCAGATCCCAGACCGTGTCCGCCAGGGCCTCCTTCGGACCGTACGGAACGGGGGTCTCACTGCCGTCCGCACCCAGCACGAGGGCCTCGTTCTCCTCCGCGCCGAAGGTCTTGCGCTCCCCCACCTCGTTGACGACCAGCAGGTCACAGCCCTTGCGGGCGAGTTTGGCCCGCCCGTTGGCCAGTACGTCCTCGGTCTCGGCGGCGAAGCCGACCACCACCTGCCCCGCCCGCGCCCGCGCGCCGGACAGCTCGGCGAGGATGTCGGGGTTGCGCACGAGGGCGATCGGCTCCGGTTCCCGCCCGTCCCGCTTCTTTATCTTCCCCGCGGCGTACACGGAGGGGCGAAAATCAGCCACGGCGGCGGCCATCACCACCGCGTCCGCGCCGGGCGCGGCCTCGAGCACCGCCGTCCGCAGCTCCACGGCGGTGCCGACGGGCACCACGTCCACCCCGGCCGGGGCGGGCAGCGCGGCGTTCGCCGCGACCAGGGTGACCCGGGCACCGCGCGCGGCGGCCGTACGGGCGAGGGCGTAACCCTGCTTGCCCGAGGAGCGGTTGCCGAGATAGCGCACCGGGTCCAGCGGCTCGCGGGTGCCGCCCGCGCTGACCAGGACGTGGCGCCCGGCGAGGTCGGCCGCGGCACCTGCCGCCGCCTCCGCGCGCCGGTCCAGCACCCGGCGGCAGAGGGCGAAGATCTCCTCCGGCTCGGGGAGCCGCCCCTTGCCGGTGTCCACTCCCGTGAGCCGGCCCACGGCGGGCTCGATGACGACGCTGCCGCGGCGCCGCAGGGTGGCGACGTTCTCCCTGGTCGCGGGGTGCTCCCACATCTCGGTGTGCATCGCCGGGGCGAAGAGGACCGGGCAGCGGGCGGTGAGCAGCGTGTTGGTCAGCAGGTCGTCCGCGAGGCCGTGCGCCGCCCGCGCGAGCAGGTCGGCCGTCGCCGGGACGACCACGACCAGGTCCGCCTCCTGCCCGATCCGGACGTGCGGGACCTGCGCGACGTCCTCCCAGACCCGGGTGGCTACGGGCCGGCCGGAGAGCGCCGCCCAGGTGGCCTCCCCCACGAAGTGCAGCGCGGACTCGGTGGGGACCACCCGCACCTCGTGACCGGACTCCACGAACCGGCGCAGCAGCTCGCACGCCTTGTACGCGGCGATCCCGCCGCCCACCCCCAGCACGACCCTGGGCCTGGCCCGCTCCGCCATCGCTCACCTCTCCCCGGTAACCGCCGGCGGTGCCGCCCGCCGCGCGTATGCCCCCATGACACACCACGGGCCCGGCAGTCGCGCTGCCGGGCCTGCGAAGTGCTGTGCGTGATGCTCTGCTGTGCGTTTTGTGCTGTGGCGCCGGCCGAGCTACTGCGGCGGGGCCTCGATGGCCTCGGAGGTCAGCAGGCCGGCGTTGATCTCACGGAGCGAGATGGAGAGCGGCTTCTCGTGGACGTGGGTGTCCACGAGGGGGCCGACGTACTCCAGCAGGCCCTCACCGAGCTGCGAGTAGTACGCGTTGATCTGGCGCGCGCGCTTGGCGGCGTAGATCACCAGGCTGTACTTCGAGTCGGTGGCCTCGAGCAGCTCATCAATCGGAGGGTTGATGATGCCCTCGGGTGTCGTGATGGAAGAGGACACGCTCTGCCTTCCGGAGGGTGACAAGAATGAATTCAGCTGTGCTGCGCCCGGGAGACCCGGGGCCCGCAGGGTTTCCCGGGCAGGGTTTCCTTAGGGATTCCCGGGAGAATCGTCAGACTTCATCAAGGCTAGCAGCTCCGCGCTGACGTCCTCGACCGAGGTGTTGACCAGGGTGACGTCGAACTCCGACTCGGCGGCCAGCTCCGTACGGGCCGCCGCCAGCCGGCGTTCGATCACCTCGGGCACCTCGGTGCCCCGGCCGGTCAGGCGGCGCACCAGTTCCTCCCAGCTCGGCGGAGCCAGGAAGACGAGCTGCGCCTCCGGCATGGACTGGCGCACCAGCCGCGCACCCTGGAGATCGATCTCCAGGAGGACCTGCCCGCCCGCCGCCAGCCGCTCGGTCACCGCCTGCCGGGGGGTGCCGTAGCGGTTCCCGGCGAACTCGGCCCACTCCAGCAGTTCGCCGTTGGCGATGAGCTTGTCGAACTCGTCGGCCTCGGTGAAGAAGTAGTGCACGCCGTGCCGCTCACCGGGACGCGGCTTGCGGGTGGTGGCAGATACCGAGAGCCAGACCTCGGGGTGCGCCTCGCGCAGATGCGCGACGACCGTGCTCTTGCCGACCCCTGAGGGGCCGGAGAGCACGGTCAGCCGCGTGCGTCCTTCCGGGGGAACGGGGGTTGCCCCCCGGGAGACAGCAGTAGTCATGGAGCGATTATCCAGGTTTCCGGGAGTGCCTGGGACCGTCAGGCCGAAGCGCCGCCGAACTCGCGCTCCAAAGCTGCGATCTGGTTGGAGCCGAGCCCGCGCACGCGCCGGCTCTCGGAGATGCCGAGCCGCTCCATGATCTGCTTGGCGCGGACCTTGCCCACGCCGGGCAGCGACTCGAGAAGGGCGGAGACCTTCATCTTGCCGATGACATCGTTCTCCTGGCCCTGCTTGATGACCTCGTGCAGGGATGCGCCGGAGTGCTTCAGTCGATTCTTGACCTCGGCGCGCTCCCGGCGAGCCGCGGCGGCCTTCTCGAGCGCGGCTGCGCGCTGTTCAGGGGTAAGGGGCGGAAGAGCCACGCCTACGTCACCTCGGATGTCGAACTGGTCGGATATGGAACGTGGAGGAACCTAGTAGCCCCGCACCTGCGGGGCAACGAACAACGCGCAGGGCGCGGTGCTCTCGTCGGAGACTAGCGGTCTGCGGGCCCAGAGTCAGCGAGAACAGCGGAAAAGTCCTGGTCAGACTCAACCGACCAGGACATAACGGGACAATACCAACGAGTACGGGAACGCTGAGCGTTCTCAGGACGCCCGCCCGATCGCCTCCCGCAGCTCCTCGGCCTCTCTCAGCGCAACTTCCCGCAGGCCCGCGACCGTCGGCCCGTGCCGCAGCACGCCGCGGCTCACGCTCGGCACCACCTGTCCCAGGGAGCCGCCGAAGACCCGGCGCAGATCCGCCGCGCCCGCGCCCTGGGCACCGATGCCCGGCGCCAGCAGCGGACCGTTGATGCCCAGATCGGCGCCCGCCTCGACCAGCGTCGCGCCGACGACCGCGCCGAAGGAGCCGAGCGGACGCGCGTCCGCGTTCTCGGCCTTCAGGTGGTCGAGCAGCACCTGCGCCACCTGCCGTCCGTCGTCCGTGACCGCGCGCTGCACCTGGGGGCCCTCCGGGTTGGAGGTGAGCGCGAGCACGAACAGGCCGGAGCCCGAGGCGCGGGCCGCCGTCAGCGCGGGACCGAGCGAGCCGAAGCCCAGGAACGGGCTGACGGTGACCGCGTCCGAGAACAGCGGACTCTCCGGACGCAGGTAGGCGTCCGCGTAGGCGGCCATGGTCGAACCGATGTCGCCGCGCTTGGCGTCCATCAGCACCAGGGCTCCCGCCTCGCGGGAGCGCGCCACGGCCTTCTCCAGCACCGCCACGCCCCGCGAGCCGAAGCGCTCGAAGAAGGCGGACTGCGGTTTGAGCACGGCGACCCGGTCGGCGAGCGCCTCGACCACCGCGCAGGTGAACCGCTCCAGGCCCGCGACGTCGTCGTCCAGGCCCCAGTCGGCCAGCAGCGAGGCATGCGGGTCGATGCCCACGCACAGCGGCCCGCGGGTGTCCATGGCCCGCCGGAGCCGGGCGCCGAAGGGCTCGGGCGCCGCGGCGCCCGGGGAGGGGGAGACGGTGCTCATGCGCCGGCCTCCCGCTCCTGGCCCAGCGCGGCACGCCCTGCCGGGGCACGCCCCGCCTCGGCGCCGACCGCCTCGGCCAGGGAGGCGTACGGGCTGCTCCGCAGCCGGGCGGCGAGCCCCTTGTGCACGGAGCGGCACCACAGCGGGCCCCCGTAGACGAAGGCGCTGTAGCCCTGGACGAGCGTGGCGCCCGCCAGGATGCGCTGCCAGGCGTCCTCGGCGCCCCCGATGCCGCCGACGCCCACCAGCGTGACCCGGTCCCCCACCCGGTTGTACAGCCGCCGCAGCACCTCCAGCGAGCGGTCCTGCAACGGGGTGCCGGAGAGACCGCCGGTCTCGGCGGCCGCCGCCGGATCGGAGACGAGGCCGAGGCCGTCGCGGGCGATGGTGGTGTTGGTGGCGATGATGCCGTCCAGGCCCAGGTCCACCGCGAGGTCGGCGACGGCGTCGACGTCCTCGTCCGAGAGATCCGGCGCGATCTTGACCAGCAGCGGCACGCGGCGCCCCGGTACGGCGCGGTCGGCGGCCGCTCGTACGGCGCTCAGCAGCGGGCGGAGCGTCTCGACTGCCTGGAGGTCGCGCAGCCCGGGGGTGTTGGGCGAGGAGACGTTGACCACGAGGTAGTCGGCGTAGTCGGCGAGCCGCTCCGCCGAGGTGACGTAGTCGGCGATCGCGCCGTCCTCGGCCACCGCCTTCGTCTTGCCGATGTTGACCCCGACCCGGGTGCGGAAGGCGGGCCCCGCGGTGCTGGCGCGGCGGGCCGCGAGACGGGCGGCGACGGCGGCGGAGCCCTCGTTGTTGAAGCCCATGCGGTTGATCAGGGCACGGTCCGCGGTGAGCCGGAAGAGGCGGGGGCGGGGGTTGCCGGGCTGGCCGTGCGCGGTGACCGTGCCGATCTCGACGTGGTCGAAGCCGAGCATCGTCAGGCCGTCGACGGCGGTGGCGTTCTTGTCGAAGCCCGCCGCCAGGCCGAGGGGCCCGTGCATGCGCAGGCCCAGCGCCTCGGTGCGCAGCTCGCGGTAGCGGGGGGCGAGGAAGGCCGCCACCAGGGTGCGCAGCACCGGAATCCGGGCGGTCGCCCGGATCACACAGACCGCCAGGTGGTGGGCGCGCTCGGGGTCGAGCCGCCGCAGGAGCAGCCGGAAGAGGAAGTCGTACACCGGTGTCCGCCCCCTCATCCTTCGCGCGCCGCGGTCAGGTGCTCCGCGTGTTCCTGGAGGGACCGGACGCTGACCTCGCCGCGGTGGAGGGCCTCGATGCCCTGGACCGCGGCGGCCAGCGCCTGGACGGTGGTGAGGCAGGGGATGGCGCGGGCGACGGAGGCGGTGCGGATGTCGTAGCCGTCCAGGCGTCCGCCGGTGCCGTAGGGGGTGTTGACGATGAGGTCGACGTGTCCGTCGTGGATGAGCTGCACGATGGTCTTCTCGCCGTTCGGCCCCTCGCCCTCGCTGTGCTTGCGCACGACGGTGGCGTTGATGCCGTTGCGCCGCAGGACCTCGGCGGTGCCGGAGGTGGCCAGCAGCTCGAAGCCGAGCGCGACCAGTTCCCGGGCCGGGAAGATCAGGGAGCGCTTGTCGCGGTTGGCCACCGAGACGAACGCGCGGCCCTTGGTGGGCAGCGCGCCGTAGGCGGCGGCCTGGGACTTGGCGTACGCGGTGCCGAACACCGAGTCGATGCCCATGACTTCGCCCGTGGAGCGCATCTCGGGCCCCAGTACGGTGTCGACGCCGCGGCCGTGCACGTCCCGGAACCGGGTCCAGGGCATGACGGCCTCCTTGACGGAGATCGGCGCGTCCATGGGCAGCGTGCCGCCGTCGCCGGTGGCGGGCAGCATGCCCTCCGCGCGCAGCTCGCCGATGGTGGCGCCCAGGGAGATGCGGGCGGCGGCCTTGGCCAGCGGCACGGCGGTGGCTTTGGAGGTGAAGGGGACGGTACGGGAGGCACGCGGGTTGGCCTCCAGCACGTAGAGGATGTCCCCGGCCATCGCGAACTGGATGTTGATCAGCCCGCGCACGCCCACCCCGGCGGCGATCGCCTCGGTGGAGGCGCGCAGCCGCTTGATGTCGTGGCCGCCCAGGGTGATGGGCGGCAGCGCGCAGGCCGAGTCGCCGGAGTGGATGCCGGCCTCCTCGATGTGCTCCATGACCCCGCCCAGGTAGAGCTGGGTGCCGTCATAGAGGGCGTCGACGTCGATCTCGATCGCGTCGTCGAGGAAGCGGTCGATCAGCACGGGGTGGGCGGAGATGAGCCCGGCGTGCCGGGTCAGGTAGTCGCCCAGGGAGGGTTCGTCGTAGACGATCTCCATGCCGCGCCCGCCCAGCACGTAGGAGGGGCGCACCATGACCGGGTAGCCGATCTCGGCGGCGATGTGGCGGGCCTGGTCGAAGGAGTAGGCGGTGCCGTACTTCGGGGCGGGCAGGCCTGCCTGCTCCAGCACCCGCCCGAACGCGCCGCGCTCCTCGGCCAGGTGGATGGCCTCCGGCGGGGTGCCCACGATGGGCACGCCGTTGTCCTTGAGCGCCTGCGCCAGACCCAGCGGGGTCTGCCCGCCCAGCTGCACGATCACCCCGGCCACGGGGCCCGCCTGCTGCTCGGCGTGCACGATCTCCAGCACGTCCTCGAGCGTGAGCGGCTCGAAGTAGAGCCGGTCGGAGGTGTCGTAGTCGGTGGAGACCGTCTCCGGGTTGCAGTTGACCATGACCGTCTCGAAGCCCGCCGCCGACAGCGCGAAGGAGGCGTGCACGCACGAGTAGTCGAACTCGATGCCCTGCCCGATCCGGTTCGGCCCCGAGCCCAGGATGATCACCGCGGGCCGCTCGCGGGGGGCGACCTCGCTCTCCTGGTCGTAGGAGGAGTAGAAGTAGGGGGTGTCGGCGGCGAACTCGGCCGCGCAGGTGTCGACCGTCTTGAACACGGGCCGCACCCCCAGCGCGTGGCGCACCTCGCGCACCACGTCCTCGCGCAGGCCGCGGATGCCGGCGATCTGGGCGTCGGAGAAGCCGCAGCGCTTCGCCTCCGCGAGCAGCGCGGCGTCCAGCAGCGGGGCGGCCGCGATCTCGTCGGCGACCTCCTTGATGAGGAAGAGCTGGTCGGTGAACCACGGGTCGATCCCCGTGGCCGCGAAGATCTCCTCGGCGGTGGCGCCGGTGCGGATGGCGGCCATCACCGTGTTGATCCGGCCGTCGGTGGGGCGCCCGGCCGCCTCCAGCAGTGCGGCCGGCTCGCCCAGCTGTGCCACCGGGGTGGTGAAGTCGAAGGACGAGTCCTTCTTCTCCAGGGAGCGCAGCGCCTTGTTCAGCGCCTCGGGGAAGTTGCGGCCGATGGCCATCGCCTCGCCGACCGACTTCATCGTCGTGGTCAGCGTGGAGTCGGCGGCGGGGAACTTCTCGAACGCGAACCGGGGAGCCTTTACCACCACGTAGTCGAGGGTGGGCTCGAAGGAGGCGGGGGTCTTCTGGGTGATGTCGTTGGGAATCTCGTCCAGGGTGTAGCCCACCGCGAGACGGGCGGCGATCTTCGCGATCGGGAAACCCGTCGCCTTCGACGCCAGTGCGGAGGACCGGGAGACCCGCGGGTTCATCTCGATGACGACGATCCGGCCGTCGTCCGGGTTGACCGCGAACTGGATGTTGCAGCCGCCGGTGTCCACACCCACCTCGCGGATCACCGCGATGCCCACGTCCCGCAGGATCTGGTACTCGCGGTCGGTGAGCGTCATCGCGGGGGCGACAGTGATCGAGTCGCCGGTGTGCACGCCCATCGGGTCGAAGTTCTCGATGGAGCAGACGACCACGACGTTGTCGTGCCGGTCGCGCATCAGCTCCAGCTCGTACTCCTTCCAGCCCAGGATGGACTCCTCCAGGAGCACCTCGGTGGTCGGCGACAGCGCCAGGCCCTGGCCCGCGATGCGGCGCAGCTCGTCCTCGTCGTGCGCGAAGCCGGAGCCCGCGCCGCCCATGGTGAAGGAGGGGCGGACGACCACGGGGTAGCCGCCCAGCTCGCCAACCCCGGCCAGGATGTCGTCCATCGTGTGGCAGATGACCGAGCGGGCGGACTCGCCGTGACCGGTCTCGGCCTTGACGGCGGCCACCACGTCCTTGAACTTGTCGCGGTCCTCGCCCTTGTTGATCGCCTCGACGTTCGCGCCGATCAGCTCGACGCCGTACGCCTCCAGCGTGCCCGCCTCGTGCAGCGAGATGGCCGTGTTCAGCGCAGTCTGGCCGCCCAGGGTGGGGAGCAGCGCGTCCGGCCGCTCGCGGGCGATGATCCGCTCGACGAACCCGGGGGTGATCGGCTCGACGTACGTGGCGTCGGCGATCTCCGGGTCGGTCATGATCGTGGCCGGGTTGGAGTTGACCAGGATGACCCGGAGGCCCTCGGCCTTCAGGACGCGGCACGCCTGGGTGCCGGAGTAGTCGAACTCGGCGGCCTGGCCGATGACGATCGGGCCGGAGCCGATGACCAGGACGGACTCGATATCAGTGCGCTTAGGCACGCTGGCCCTCCAGGAGCGGATCGTGGTGCTGGCCGTCGCTCATGAGGTCGACGAACCGGTCGAACAGGTAGGCGGCGTCGTGCGGGCCGGCCGCCGCCTCCGGGTGGTACTGGACGCTGAAGGCCGGGCGGTCGAGCAGCCGGAGGCCCTCGACGACCTGGTCGTTCAGGCAGACGTGGGAGACCTCGGCCCGGCCGTAGGGCGTCCGGCTCACCTCGTCCAGCGGCGCGTCCACGGCGAACCCGTGGTTGTGCGCGGTGATCTCGACCTTGCCGGTGGCCCGGTCCTGGACGGGCTGGTTGATGCCGCGGTGGCCGTACTTCAGCTTGAAGGTGCCGAAACCGAGGGCGCGGCCCAGGATCTGGTTGCCGAAGCAGATGCCGAACAGCGGTGTACCACGCTCCAGGACGCCGCGCATGAGCGCGACGGGGTGCTCGGCGGTCGCCGGGTCGCCGGGGCCGTTGGAGAAGAAGACGCCGTCGGGGGCGAGCGCGTACACCTCCTCCAGGGTGGTGTGCGCGGGCAGGACGTGCACCTCGATGCCGCGTTCGGCCATGCGCTGGGGGGTCATGCCCTTGATGCCCAGGTCCACGGCGGCGACGGTGAACCGCTTCTCCCCCTGGGCCGGTACGACGTACGGCTCGGTGGTGGCCACCTCGCCGTACAGGTCGGCTCCCTTCATCCGGGGCGACTCCAGCACCCTGGCCACCAAGGCGGCGTCACCGGCGGGTACGCCGCCGGCCCCCTCGAGGGCGGGGCCGGAGAAGACGCCGACGCGCATCGCGCCGCGCTCGCGCAGGTGGCGGGTGAGCGCGCGGGTGTCGATGCCGCTGATCCCGACGACGCCTTGGTCCGCCAGTTCCTGGCCGAGGCCGCGCTGGGCGCGCCAGTTGGAGGAGACGCGCGCGGGGTCGCGTACGACGTAGCCGGCCACCCAGATCCGCCGCGATTCGCGGTCCTCGTCGTTGACCCCGGTGTTGCCGATGTGCGGGGCCGTCATGACCACCACCTGGCGGTGGTAGGACGGGTCGGTCAGCGTCTCCTGGTACCCGGTCATCCCGGTGCTGAAGACGGCCTCGCCGAAGGTCTCCCCGACCGCACCGTAGGCGCGGCCGCGGAAGATCCGCCCGTCTTCCAGTACGAGTACTGCCGGAGCCCGGCCGGCTCCTGCGGAGGTCGTCATCGTGCGCCTTCCTGATCGTGCGGGGCGGCATCCGGTGCGCCGGCAGTGCCGCAGAGGGTGCCGACCGCCGCCACCCAGTCGAGGTGGTCGGCGGCGTGGTCGGAGCGGAAGCCCGAGTCCAGCAGGCGGTCGCCGTGCTCCCAAGTGATCACCAGCAGGCCGCCCTCGGTGAGGACCTTGCCGGCGATGCCCTTGTCGAGGCGGGCGCCGCGCAGCTGCCCGGCGGGGATGAAGAAGTCCCGGGAGCCGGGGCGTACGACCGCCAGGCCGCCGCCGGTGAGGGTCAGCTCGGCGCGGCTGCGGGTGCCCAGGCCCTGGGCGACGACGCGGTCCAGCCACTGCCCGGCGGTGGTGGAGCCGTGGTAGCGGCCGGTCATCCGCAGCGGGGCGCCGGGGCCGCCGTCGGGGCCGGTCTCCGGCTGGTCCGGCGGTACGGCGGGCAGCTCGGGCAGGTCGCCCTGCAGGGTGCCGCGCCACTTCCAGCCCTGGCGCATCAGCCAGTACAGGAGGGCGACGAAGAGCACCAGGGCGATCACCCAGCTGATCCGGGCGGCCCAGTCGGTGACCTCCTGCGACTTCGGTTCCGCGGCCAGCGGATGCTCCGCGGCCAGCTTGATGAGGTGATTCACGTCAGTTTCCCGTCCACGACCGTCGCCGATCCCCGCAGGAAGGTGTGGGTGACGCGTCCCGGCAGTTCACGGCCCGCGTAGGGGGTGTTGCGGCTGCGGGAGACGAATCCGGCGGGGTCCACCTCTCCACGGTATGCCGGGTCGACCAGGGTGAGGTTGGCGGGCTCACCGGCTGAGACGGGCCGGCCGTGGCCCGCGAGGCGGCCGATGGCGGCGGGGCGGACGGACATCCGGTCGGCGACCTGGGACCAGTTGAGCAGCCCGGTGTCGACCATGGTGTGCTGGACGACCGAGAGCGCCGTCTCCAGGCCCACCATGCCCATGGCCGCCGCGCCCCACTCGCAGTCCTTGTCCTCGTGCGGGTGCGGGGCGTGGTCCGTGGCGACGCAGTCGATGGTGCCGTCCGCGAGGGCCTCGCGCAGCGCGAGCACGTCGGCCTCCGTGCGCAGCGGCGGGTTCACCTTGTAGACGGGGTCGTAGGTGCGCACCAGCTCGTCGGTGAGCAGCAGGTGGTGCGGGGTGACCTCGGCGGTCACCTGCCAGCCCTTGGACTTGGCCCAGCGCACGATCTCCACGGAACCCGCCGTGGAGAGGTGGCAGATGTGCACCCGGGAGCCGACGTGCGCGGCGAGCAGCACGTCGCGGGAGATGACCGACTCCTCGGCGACGGCGGGCCAGCCGCCCAGGCCGAGTTCGGCGGAGACGACGCCCTCGTTCATCTGGGCGCCCTCGGTGAGCCGGGGCTCCTGGGCGTGCTGGGCGACGACGCCGTCGAACGCCTTCACGTACTCCAGCGCCCGCCGCATGATCACCGCGTCGTCCACGCACTTGCCGTCGTCGGAGAAGACCCGGACCCCGGCGGCCGAGTCGTGCATGGCACCCAGCTCCGCGAGCTGCCTCCCGGCCAGGCCGACGGTGACCGCGCCGACGGGCTGCACGTCGCAGTAGCCCGACTCGCGGCCCAGGCGCCACACCTGCTCGACGACGCCGGCGGTGTCCGCGACGGGGAAGGTGTTGGCCATGGCGTGTACGGCGGTGAAGCCGCCGCGGGCGGCGGCACGGGTGCCGGTGAGGACTGTCTCGGAGTCCTCCCGGCCCGGCTCGCGCAGGTGGGTGTGCAGGTCCACCAGGCCGGGCAGCAGGACGAGGCCCGCTGCGTCGATCACCCGGGCGCCAGCGGCGTCGGGCACGGTGCCGACGGCGGCGATGGCCTGGCCGTCGATCAGCACGTCCTGCGGAGCGCCGCCGAGGATCTTCGCGCCGCGGATGAGGGTCTGGGTCATCGGTCGTTCTCCTGGGTGCGCGTCGTCTCGGGGCGGGTCGTCTCGGAGGGGGCGGTGACGGCGGGCTCGCTGCCGCCCAGCAGCAGGTAGAGCGCGGCCATCCGGATGCTCACCCCGTTGGTGACCTGCTCGACGGCGGTGCAGCGCGGCGAGTCGGCGACCTCGGCGGTGATCTCCATGCCGCGGTTCATCGGTCCCGGGTGCATCACCAGGGCGTGCGCGGGCATCCGCGCCATCCGCTCCCCGTCCAGCCCGTAGCGGCGTGCGTACTCGCGCTCGGTGGGGAAGAACGCGTCCTTCATCCGCTCGCGCTGCACCCGCAGCATCATCACCGCGTCGGACTCGGCGAGCACCGAGTCCAGGTCGTAGGTCACCTCGCACGGCCAGGCGCCGACCCCCACGGGGACCAGGGTGGGCGGCGCGACCACGGTCACGCGGGCGCCGAGGGTGCTCAGCAGGTGCACGTTGGAGCGGGCGACCCTGCTGTGCAGGATGTCGCCCACGAGCGTGATGTGGCGTCCGGAGAGGTCTTTGCCGGAGCCGGTGCCGCCGGACCGGGTGCCGCCGGGGCCGCCCGTGAGCCGGCCGAAGCGGCGGCGCATCGTGAAGGCGTCCAGCAGGGCCTGGGTGGGGTGCTCGTGCGTGCCGTCGCCCGCGTTGAGCACCGAGCCGCCGATCCAGCCGGAGGTGGCCAGCCGGTGCGGGGCGCCGGAGTCGTGGTGCCGGATGACGACGGCGTCGGCGCCCATCGCCTCCAGGGTGAGCGCGGTGTCCTTGAGGGACTCGCCCTTGGAGACCGAGGAGCCCTTGGCGGAGAAGTTGATGACGTCCGCCGAGAGGCGCTTCGCGGCGGCCTCGAACGAGATCCGGGTGCGGGTGGAGTCCTCGAAGAACAGGTTGACGACCGTGCGTCCGCGCAGCGTCGGCAGCTTCTTGACCGGCCGGTCGGCGACCCGGGCCATCTCCTCGGCGGTGTCGAGGATGAGGACGGCGTCGTCGCGGGTCAGGTCGGCGGCCGAGATGAGGTGGCGCTTCATCTGATGCCTCACGTGGGTGGTGGAAGGGCTTGACGTGCGGGTCCCGGCCGCGCGGGGGCGTGGCGGGACGGTGTGCGGGCCGGGGCGGGGGTGGTCCGCCCGCGTACGGGCCGGGCGCGGGCGCCGGGGGCGTACGCGGTACCAGGGGCTGCCGGGCCGCTCGCGGGGGTGCTAAGCCTCGCCGGACGGTGCCGCCGGAGCCGGCGGGCGGGCTCCCAGGAGCACGCCGTCGCGGCCGTCCTCCTCGGTGAGCTGGACCTTGACGGTCTCCCGCAGCGAGGTGGGGAGGTTCTTGCCGACGTAGTCGGCGCGGATCGGCAGCTCGCGGTGGCCGCGGTCGACCAGCACGGCGAGCTGGACCGCGCGGGGGCGGCCGATGTCGCCGAGGGCGTCGAGGGCCGCGCGGATGGTGCGGCCGGAGAAGAGCACGTCGTCGACCAGGACGACGAGGCGGCCGTCCACGCCGTCGGCGGGGATGTCCGTGCGGGCCAGCGCACGGGCGGGCCTCATGCGCAGGTCGTCGCGGTACATCGTGATGTCGAGGGAGCCGACGGGCACCGTACGGCCGGTGATCTCGTCGAGCTTGGCGGCCAGCCTGCGGGCCAGGAAGACACCGCGGGTGGGGATGCCGAGCAGCACCACGTCGTCGGCGCCCTTGGCGCGTTCGACGATCTCGTGTGCGATGCGGGTCAGGACCCGCTTGATGTCCGGAGCCTCCAGCACGGGGCGGGCCGGTGGGGGTGTGCCGGCGGCTGTGCCGCCGTATTCGCCGTTGTCCATGGGATAACGGACCTCCTTCTCCGTCTCACGGGACGGTCTTAAAGGACGTCGGGAACGTGCGCCCTCACGGTAGCAGGGTGTTCGAAGCCGTCCGTAACCGCCCGCATTAGACCTGATCGGGCGCACGAAGGACCGTTCGGCTTGACGGCGCACATTACGCTGCGTAATCTCACAGTGAGTTACCACGACGTCGTCCGGGGAGCCTTATGTCCAGCGAATACGCAAAACAGCTCGGAGCGAAGCTCCGCGCCATCCGCACCCAGCAGGGCCTCTCCCTCCATGGTGTCGAGGAGAAGTCCCAGGGCCGTTGGAAGGCCGTTGTCGTCGGCTCCTACGAGCGAGGGGACCGCGCGGTGACCGTGCAGCGCCTCGCCGAGCTGGCCGACTTCTACGGCGTGCCGGTGCAGGAGCTGCTGCCGGGCACCACGCCGGGAGGAGCGGCCGAGCCGCCGCCCAAGCTCGTGCTCGACCTGGAGCGGCTGGCCCACGTGCCGGCCGAGAAAGCGGGTCCGCTCCAGCGGTACGCGGCGACGATCCAGAGCCAGCGCGGCGACTACAACGGCAAGGTGCTGTCGATCCGCCAGGACGACCTGCGCACGCTGGCCGTGATCTACGACCAGTCGCCCTCGGTGCTGACCGAGCAGCTGATCAGCTGGGGCGTGCTGGACGCGGACGCCCGCCGCGCGGTCTCGCACGAGGACGCCTGACACCCTGACGCGGCGCGGTCCGGGACGCTGTGCGTCCCGGACCCCAGCGCCTGCGTGCCCACCGCGCGCGAGCGCGCGGCCAGCACCGGGTCAGCGCCGCAGACTCGGCTTCAGTTCCTTGAGCCTGCCGAGCAGGCCGTTGATGAAGGCCGGTGAATCGTCGGTGGAGAACTCCTTGGCGAGCTGCACCGCCTCGTCCAGCACCACCGCGTCGGGGATCTCGTCCGCCCAGATCAGCTCGTAGGCGCCGAGCCGCAGGATGCTGCGGTCCACGACCGGCATCCGATCCAGGGTCCACCCCACCGCGTAGGTGGCGAGCAGCTCGTCGATGCGGTCCGCGTGCTCCGCGTACCCCTCGACCAGGTCCATCGTGTACTCACCGACGGGCGGTTGCCGGTCGTCTGTCCGCGCGTGCCGAATCCAGTCGGCGAGGACGGCCGTGACGGCGCTGCCGCGCTGGTCGGCCTCGAAGAGGATCTGGAAGGCGCGTTTGCGCGCCTTGCTGCGGGCGGCCACGGTTAGCTGTTCACCCGGCCGAGGTACTCGCCGGAGCGGGTGTCGACCTTGATCTTCTCACCGGTGGTGATGAAGAGCGGCACCCCGACCTCGTACCCCGTCTCCAGCCGCGCGGGCTTGGAGCCGCCGGTGGAGCGGTCGCCCTGGACGCCGGGCTCGGTGTGCTCGATCACCAGCTCGACCGCGGCGGGCAGTTCGACGAAGAGCGGGTTGCCCAGGTACATGGCCACGGTCGCCTCGAACCCCTCGATGAGGTAGTTGGCGGCGTCGGCGACGACCTCGCGGGTGATGTGGACCTGGTCGTAGGTGTCCATGTCCATGAAGACGAAGTACTCGCCGTCCATGTACGAGAACTGCATGCCGCGTCGGTCCACTGTGGCCGTCTCGACCTTGGTGCCGGCGTTGAAGGTCTTGTCGACCGTCTTGCCGGAGAGCACGTTCTTCAGCTTGGTGCGGACGAAGGCGGGGCCCTTGCCGGGCTTGACGTGCTGGAATTCGACTACGGACCAGAGCTGGTCGCCGTCGAGCTTGAGCACCATGCCGTTCTTGAGGTCGTTCGTGGAAGCCACGGTTGCGGAATCTCCTGAGACTGCTGCTGCGGGACCAGGATCCGCAGCCCCTTGGTCAGAGTGCGAGCAGCTCCTTGGTCGTGATGGTGAGTAGCTCGGGTCCGCCGTCCGCCTGCGGGCGGACGACGAGCGTGTCATCGATCCGGACGCCGCCTCGTCCCGGGAGGTGGACCCCCGGTTCGACGGTGACCGGCACACAAGCGTCCAGTTTACCCATGACCGCAGGTGCCAGCAGCGGGTCCTCACCGATTTCCAGTCCCACGCCGCGCCCCATGCAGCCGCCGAGTGCCATACCGTACCCCGCCGCGTCCAGGGGCTGCCGGGCGGCGCGGTCCACCTCGTGGCAGCCAGCACCGGGGGCGAGCGCCTCGCGGCCGGCGCGCTGAGCGGCGAAGACGAGGTCGTACAGCTCGATCTGCCAGGCCGTCGGCGCGGTGCCGATGACGAACGTACGGCCGATCTGGCAGCGGTACCCGCGGTAGCGGGCGCCGAGGCGGACGGAGAGAAAATCTCCCTCCTCCACCCGCCGGTCCGTGGGCCGGTGGCCGGCCAGCCCGGCGTTGCCGCCCGTGGCCACCGACGTCGGGAAGGCCGGACCGTCCGCGCCGTGGTCGATCAGGCGACGCTCCAGCTCCAGCGCGAGATGGCGCTCGGTGCGGCCGACGAGGATCGACTCGAGCAGTTCGCCGAGCGCCTGGTCGGTCATCTCCGCGGCCGTGCGCAGCGCCGAGATCTCCTCCTCGTCCTTGACCAGCCGCTGCTGCTCGACCGCGCAGCCCAGGCCGGTCAGGCGCAGCCCCGGCGCGGCGGCGGCCAGGGCACGGTAGCGGCTGACCGTCAGGTCGTGCTCCTCCAGGGCGAGCGAGTCCGCGCCCGCGGCCACCGCGAGCCCGGCCGCGGCCGACGCCGGATCGTCCGCGCCGGCCGGCAGCGGGCCGCAGCGCAGCGGCTCCTCGGCGGCCACGGCCGGCGGTGCCGGGCCCAGCAGGGTGTCCAGGCCGTCGGGCGCCAGCAGCAGCGCGGCGGAGCTCTGCGCGTGACCGGTCAGGTAGCGGATGTTGGCGGGCCGGGTCACCAGCAGCGCGCTCGACGCCCCGCCGTGTGCCGCCGAGCGCTCGCGCAGCCGTGCGCGGCGGGAGAGGTACACGTCGGACATACCGCGAGCGTACGGCCCCAGGACCCGCCAGGCCGCCCGGGAGGGGCCGGGCGGGTGTCGCGCGGGTGGGGCACAGGAGTGCGGGACGGAAGGGACCCGGAAGGGCCGGGGCCCGGGGCTACCAGTTCGGCGGGCTCGTGAGGCTGCGGGCCACCACGTCGTCGAGCATCCGGGCGGTGGTGGCGACGTCGTGCCGGGAGTTGTCGATGATGGGCAGCCCGGAGCCGTACCAGCCCGCCATCCGCCCGTGGATGCGGGCCACCTCCTCGTCGGTCAGGCGGCGGTTGCCGGTGCGGGCGGCGTTGCGTTCGAGCACGATCTCCAGGCCGGGCAGCAGCACCACCGGGATCAGCCCGGGCCCCACGTGCCGCTTCCAGCCGCCGAGCCCGATCACCGGGCGGTCAGGGAAGACCGCGTCGTCCAGGATGCAGGAGATGCCGTTGGCCAGGAAGTTGCGCGCGGAGAAGCCGCAGGTGCGGCGCGCCAGCCGGTACTGCGCCTCCGAGTGGTCGTTCCACCCGGTCTGCGGGTCCGCGAAGCCGGAGCGCACCCACTCGCGTACGTCGTCGAGGCTGATGTGCGCGGTGGGCACGGCACGGCGCTCGGCCCAGTACTTGGCGACCGTGGTCTTGCCCGCGCCCGCGGCGCCGATCAGCAGCACCGCGACGGCGGCGTGGCTGGCGTCCAGCTGGGCCGGGTCGGCGCCGGGCGCCGGTATCTCGACGGGCGCGCCGGGAGGCAGCTGGATGTGGCCGGTGCTCTCGGGGGGTGGCGCGGGGGCCGCCGACGGCGGGGGCGCGGCGGGAGCCGGCCCTCCCGGGCCCTGCCAGCCCGGTCCCGGCGGTGCGGAGCCGGGAGCCTGCCCCGGCGCGGAGCCCGGCGGGACGAACGGTGCCGGGCCGTGTCCGGGGTGCGGGGCATGCTGCCCCTGCGGGTACGCCCGCAGGGCGTCCACCGGTGGAAGAGGAGGCCGCCACGCCCCGTACCGCTGCATCCGCTCCCCACTCCGCCGTCGTCCGCTGGTGCGCTGTCGTGTGTGTGCTGCCGTGTGCTGTGCGCCGGCCCCTGCCGGAGCCTACCGAACGGTACCTGTCCGCGCCGTCGGAGTGTGAACGCACGTCCGGGGCGCCGAGTGCCCGGTGGGGCGGCCCTTTCACCCACCGGGCACTCGGCCCAAGGCCCTGTCGTCAGCCGGCCGGGGCGTCCGCGAGGGCGCGCAGGGCGAGCGCGTAGCTGCCGGTGCCGAAGCCCGCGATCGTCCCGCTGGCGACGGCGGCGACCACGGAGGTGTGCCGGAACTCCTCCCTCGTGTACGGGTTCGAGAGGTGCACCTCGATCAGCGGCGCCGTGCGCTGGGCGGCGGCGTCCCGCATGCCGTACGAGTAGTGGGTGAACGCGCCGGGGTTGAGGACGACCGGAATCGCGCCGTCCGCCGCCTCGTGCAGCCAGCGGATCAGCTCGCCCTCGTCGTTGGTCTCGCGGACCTCGACCTCGAATCCCAGTTCCGCGCCCTGCTCCTGGCACTGCCGGACGAGCCCGGCGTAGGAGGTGGAACCGTAGACGTCGGGCTCGCGCGAGCCCAGCCGCCCCAGGTTGGGCCCGTTGAGTACGAGGACCCGCCGGGCGCTCACTCGGCGATCTCCGCGTGCGCGGCGAGCAGCATGGCCGGGTCCGGCCCCTCCAGCACGGCGGGCCGGGCCAGCCCGTCCAGCACGATGAAGCGCAGCAGGTCGCCGCGGGACTTCTTGTCGACCCGCATCGTCTCCAGCAGCTTGGGCCACTGGTCGCCGCGGTAGGTGACCGGCAGCCCGACGGACTTCAGCACCGCCCGGTGCCGGTCGGCGGTGGCGTCGTCCAGCCGGCCCGCGATGCGGCCGAGTTCGGCGGCGAAGACCATGCCGACGGAGACGGCGGCGCCGTGCCGCCAGTTGTAGCGCTCGTTCTTCTCGATGGCGTGCGCGAGGGTGTGGCCGTAGTTGAGGATCTCGCGCAGGCCCGACTCCTTGAGATCGGCGGAGACGACCGCGGCCTTGACCCTGATGGAGCGCTCGACCAGTTCGGCGGTGGCGGGGCCGCCGGGGCTGCGGGCGGCCTCCGGGTCGCGCTCGATTAGCTCCAGGATCGCCGGATCGGAGATGAATCCGGCCTTGATGATCTCCGCCAGCCCGCTGACGTAGTCGTGCACGCCCAGCGAGTCGAGGGCGGCCAGGTCGCACAGCACGCCGGCGGGCGGGTGGAAGGCGCCCACCAGGTTCTTGCCCTCGGCGGTGTTGATGCCGGTCTTGCCGCCGACCGCCGCGTCCACCATGCCCAGCACGGTGGTGGGGACGGCGATCCAGCGCACTCCGCGCAACCAGGTGGCCGCCACGAAGCCCGCCAGGTCGGTGGTGGCCCCGCCGCCGACGCCGACGATCACGTCCGTGCGGGTGAACCCGGTCTGGCCCAGCGCCTTCCAGCAGTAGGCGGCGACCTCGGCCGTCTTGGACTCCTCGGCGTTCGGCAGCTGGACGGCGATCGCCTGGTAGCCCTGCGCGGCCAGATCCGCCCGCAGCACCTCGCCGGTCTCGGCCAGCGCCTCCGGGTGCAGCACGGCGACCCGCCGGGCCCCGGGGCCGATCAGCCGGGGCAGCTCACCCAGCAGGCGGCGGCCGACGAGCACGTCGTACGGGTCGCTGCCCGCGCTGCCGCCGATAGTGATCGTGGTGTGGGGCGCCTCGGGCACCTCTGTCATCGCTGCTCCAGCTCCAATGCGTCCAGGACCGCCTGGGCGACCTCGTGGGGAGTGCGGCCGTCCGTGCTGACGACCGCACGGGCGACCTCGGTGTAGAGCGGGCGCCGCTCGTCCATCAGGGCGCGCCACTGCTTGCGCGGATTGACCGTCAGCAGCGGGCGGGGGGCGTCCAGTCCGACCCGCTTGACGGCCTCGGCGACGTCCATGTCGAGGAAGGCCACCGGCAGGCCGGCCAGCAGTGCACGCGTCACCGGCGCCAGGACCGCGCCGCCGCCGAGGGACAGCACGCCGTCGTGGCGCGCCAGGGCGGTGCGCACCGCGGCGCGCTCCAGCTCGCGGAAGTGCGGCTCACCCTCGTCGAAGAAGATGTCCGCGATCGGCTTGCCCGCCGTCTCGACGATGTCGGCGTCGGTGTCGCGGTAGGTGGTGCCGAGGCGCTCGGCAAGCAGCGCGCCGACGGTCGACTTCCCCGCACCCGGCGGGCCCACCAGCACGACGGCCGGGCCGGTCACCTGATCTCCATGGCGTCGAGGTATCCGGTGACGTTGCGCCGGGTCTCGCGGACGCTGTCGCCGCCGAACTTCTCCGCCACCGCGTCCGCCAGCACCAGCGCCACCATGGCCTCGGCGACGATCCCGGCGGCCGGGACCGCGCACACGTCGGAGCGCTGGTGGTGTGCCCGGGTCGGCTCGCCGGTGCTCACGTCCACCGTCGCCAGGGCGCGCGGCACCGTGGCGATCGGCTTCATCGCGGCCCGTACGCGCAGGATCTCGCCCGTGCTCAGGCCGCCCTCGGTACCGCCGGAGTGGCCGGAGGAGCGGCGTACGCCCTCGCCGGTGGGGACGATCTCGTCGTGCGCGCGGGAGCCGGGCACCCGCGCCAGACCGAAGCCGTCGCCGACCTCGACGCCCTTGATGGCCTGAATGCCCATCAGCGCGCCCGCCAGCCGCGCGTCCAGCCGCCGGTCCCAGTGCACGTGCGAGCCCAGACCCACCGGTACGCCGTGCGCCAGCACCTCGACCACGCCGCCCAGGGTGTCGCCGTCCTTGTGCGCCTGGTCGATCTCGGCGACCATCGCCTCGCTCGCGTCCGCGTCCAGGCAGCGCACCGGGTCCGCGTCCAGCCGCGTGACGTCCGCGGGCACCGGCAGCACCCCGGCCGGAGCCGCGGCGCCGCCCAGCTCGACGACGTGCGAGACGATCTCCACCCCGGCGGTCTCCCGCAGGTAGGAGCGGGCCACGGTGCCCAGGGCCACCCGGGCCGCGGTCTCCCGCGCGGAGGCCCGCTCCAGGATCGGCCGGGCCTCGTCGAATCCGTACTTCTGCATGCCCGCCAGGTCGGCGTGGCCGGGGCGGGGGCGGGTCAGCGGGGCGTTGCGGGCCAGCTTGGCCAGTTCCGCCGGGTCGACCGGATCGGCCGCCATGACCTGCTCCCACTTGGGCCACTCGGTGTTGCCCACCATCACGGCGACCGGCGAGCCCAGGGTGAGCCCGTGCCGCACGCCGCCCAGGAAGGTGACCTCGTCGCGCTCGAACTTCATCCGCGCGCCCCGCCCGTAGCCCAGCCGCCGGCGCGCCAGCGCGTCCGCCACCATCCCGGTGGTCACCGGCACGCCCGCGGGCAGCCCCTCCAGCGTCGCCACGAGTGCGGGGCCGTGTGACTCCCCCGCCGTCAGCCAGCGCAACCTGCTCAACGGTGCTCCTCGGTCCGGCGCCTGCGGCGCGACGTCTGCCTGCCCCGAATCCTGTCATGTCCGGCGGGGCCGCCGAAGAGCGGTCCGCGTACCGGACGCGACGGGCTGTCACCGCGCGCCCGGGGCCGCCGCTCAGGCCGTACGGGCGCCGAGCGCCGTCTCGCCCGCCGCGCGCATCGCGGCCAGCGGCCCCGGGGCGTGCCCCGTCATCCGCTCGACCTGGAGGACCGCCTGATGCACCAGCAGGTCCAGGCCGCCCACGACCGTCCCGCCGGAGCGGGACCAGGCGGCGGCGAGCGCGGTGGGCCACGGCTCGTACAGCACGTCGAAGAGGGTGCCGGGATGCTCCGGGACCGCGCCGGCCAGGACGTCGGCGGCGCCGGCGGGGGTGGTGGCGATCACCAGCGGCGCAGCCAGCGCCCCGGCCGCGTCAGCCCACGGCTCGGTACGGACCGGCAGGCCCAGCCGCTCGCCCCAGCCGCGCATCTGCGCGGCGCGCTCGGCGCCGCGCACGTACGCGGTCACCTCCCCCGTGCACAACTGCGCGAGGGCCGCGAGCGCGGCGGACGCGGTCGCCCCGGCGCCCAGCACGGCCGCCGACCCGACCTGGCCGACGCCGCGCTCGCGCAGCGCCGCGACCATGCCGGGGACATCGGTGTTCTCGCCCGTGCGGCGCCCGTCCGCCTCGAAGAGCACGGTGTTCACGGCGCCCACCGAGGCGGCGGTGGCGCTGATCCCGTCGAGCAGCGGGATGACCGCGCGCTTGAGCGGCATGGTCAGCGAGAGCCCCGCCCACCCTTCGCCGAGACCGGCGAGGAAGGCCTCGATGCCGCTCTCGTCCACCTCGAAGCGGTCGTACGACCAGTGGGCCAGACCCAGCTCCCGGTAGGCGGCGCGGTGCAGCACCGGGGAGAGGGAGTGGGCGATGGGCGAGCCGAGGACGGCCGCGCGCCGGGGAGAGGGGTGGGGCATCAGCTGTCGCTGCCGTTCTTCCGCGAGTACTCGTTGAAGTCCCGCACGTTCTTCTCGTGCTCGTCGTGGCTGTCGGTGAAGCGGGTGTCACCGGGTTTGACGCTCACGAAGTAGAGCCAGTCGCCCTTGGTCGGCTCGAGCGCCGTCTCGAGCGCCAGGTTGCCCGGGTTGTCGATCGGTCCGGGCGGCAGGCCCTCGTGCAGGTAGGTGTTGTACGGGGAGTCGAACTTGGTGTCGTCGACCGTGGTGTTGAGCTTCGACTCGCCCTTGGCGTAGTTGATCGTCGAGTCGAACTGGAGCTTCATGCCCTGGTCCAGGCGGTTGTAGATGACCCGTGAGACCTTGCCGAAGTCCTCGTCCTCCTGCGCCTCCGCCTGGATGAGCGAGGCGATGCTGAGGATGTCCGCCGGGCTCTTGCCCGCCTTCCTCGCGCCCGCCTCCAGCCCGATCTTCTGGAACTCACTCTCCGCCCGCTGGACCATGTCCGAGAGCAGCGCCTTGGGCGTGGTCTTCTCGCTCACGGTGTACTTCGCCGGGAAGAGGAAGCCCTCCGGGTTGCCGTCGGCCCACTTGGGCAGGCCGATCCCGCCCGCCTCGGCGGCCTTCTCGGTGGCGCCCTTGTCCTGCTGGAGCTTCTTGTCGATCAGCTCGTAGACCTGGGTGGCGCGCAGACCCTCGGGGATGATCAGGCCGCTCTGGCTGGCCGGGTCGAGCATCAGCTTGACGGCGGCGGCGGCCGACATCTCCTTGCGCAGGGTGTAGACGCCCGCCTGGATGCCGCTCGACTCGCTGTTCGACTCGGCGGCGGCGACGAAGGCGTCGTGGCTCTTGACCACTCCGGCCTTCTTCAGGATGTTGCCCATGTCGGAGAGCGAGGAGCCCTTGGGGACCTCGACCTGGACGGTGTCCTGGCCGTCTCCCGAGTAGTCCGGCGCGGGGCCGAACCGCGAGTCGTAGAACTGGTAGCCGAAGTAGCCGACCGTGCCGAGGCCGCCGGTCAGCACCAGCGCGGCGACCAGGCAGGCGCAGCCGCCGCGCCGCTTGGTCTCGCCGTCGCGGCGACTGCGGCCGTTGCGGCGTCCGCCGCGGGTGGGCGGGTCGTCGTGGCCGTCGCCGTCATCGTCCTCGTCGCGGTCGGTGAAGAAGGCGTGCTCGCCCTGGTCGGGCCCGGCGTCCCAGCCGGTGTCCGGGTCCGGCTCCGCCCGGCGCGCGCCCGGTCCACCGGGGTCGCCCGGGCCGGGGGGCTGGGGCGGGCCGGGCTGGGCGTAGTAGTCGGCCTGGGCACCCGTGTCGTACGGGTCGGCGGGCTGCTGCCGGCCGTAGGGGTCAGGCGCCCCGCCGCCGTACTGCTGGCCGCCCTGGGTGTCCCAGCCCTGGCCGGCGCCGCCGTACTGCTGCGCGTAGGGCTGCTGCTGGGGGTGTTGCTGGGGCTGCTGCTGTCCCGGGTACTGGTGCTGCCCGCCGGTGTCCCAGCCGTTGCCCCCGTACGAGGGCTGCTGTTGCTGCTGTTGCTGCTGCTGGGGGTGTTGCTGCTGCGGATGCGGGTACTGCGGTTGCTGCGGCTGCGGGTACTGCTGCTGGCCGTACGGCTGGCCGGGATGCCCCCCTTGCTGCTGCGCTCCGGGATAGGGCTGGCCCGGCGCCTGCTGCTGCACCGGGGGCTGCGGTGCCTGCCCCGGGTACTGCTCCCCCGTGTAGGTGTCCCAGCCGCCCTGCTGGGCGGCGGCCGGGTTCCCGTCCCACCCGGGGTCCCCGTACAGCGGGTCCTCTGGGTGCCACGGTTGGGAGCCGGAGCCCCGGCCATACTCAGTCATCGGTCCCCTTGCGCCGCGAGTCGGCAGCTTCGGTATGCGCGTGAAGTGCGGTGTCCGGGCGCCCAGACGTGCGGGGCGCGTTCGAACGGCTGCCGTGTCGCGCGGAACGTTACCGTATTGCGATCAGACAACCACTTCGACGCACTGGCCGGGCGCACGGCCGGTGCCCCGCTCGGCCTCCAGAGCGCTCTGGAGGATGACGACGGCCGCCGCCTGGTCGATGCGCCCGCGGCCCTTCCTGGCGCTGACCCCGGAGGCGCGCATGCCCTGCGCGGCGGTGACCGTGCTCATCCGCTCGTCCACCAGCCGGACCGGCACCGGTGCGACCTCCCTGGCCAGCAGCACGGCGAACTCCCGCACCTTGGCCGCGGCGGGGCCCTCCTGCCCGCTCAGCGAGCGCGGCAGCCCCAGCACCACCTCCAGCGGCTCGTACTCGGCGACCAGTTGTGCCAGCCGTCGCCGCGCGGCCGGGGCGTCCCGGCCGGGCACCGTCTCCACCGGGGTCGCGAGGAGCCCGTCGGGGTCGCAGCTGGCGACCCCGATCCGGGCGTCCCCGACGTCGACGGCGAGCCGTCTGCCGCGTCGCATCAGGCGCTCTCCGCCACCAGCCGCTCGACGGCCGCCATGGCCTCCGGCACCGCGGCCGGGTCCTGCCCGCCGCCCTGGGCCAGGTCCGGCTTGCCGCCGCCGCCGCCGCCGAGCGCGCGGGCCGCGGCCCGCACCAGGTCGCCGGCCTTCAGACCGCGGTCGCGGGCGGCGTCGTTGGCGGCGATGACGGTAAGCGGACGGCCGCCCGTGACCGTGAAGAGGGCGACGACGGCGGGCCTGTCCTGCATACGGGAGCGCACGTCCAGGACCAGGGTGCGCAGGTCGTCGGCCGTCGTGCCGTCCGGCACCCGGCCCGCGGCCAGGGCCACCCCCCGTACCTCACGGGCGCCCGCGGCCAGGCCCGCGGCGGCCTGGAGCACCTTCTCGGCGCGGTAGCGCTCGATCTCCTTCTCCGCGTCCCGCAGCTTCGTGAGCATGCCGGAGATCCGCTCCGGCAGCTCCTCGGGGCGTCCCTTGACCAGTTCGGTGAGCCGGGAGACCACGGTGTGCTCGCGGGCGAGGAACTGGTAGGCGTCCACCCCCACCAATGCCTCCACCCGGCGCACTCCGGAGCCGATGGAGGACTCGCCCAGCAGCTTGACCAGGCCGAGCTGGGCGGTGTTGTGCACGTGGGTGCCGCCGCACAGCTCCTTGGAGAAGTCGCCGATGGTCACGACGCGCACCCGGTCGCCGTACTTCTCGCCGAACTCCGCGAGCGCGCCCTGCTTCTTGGCGTCGTCGATGGACATCACCTCGGCGGTGACGTCCAGTTCACGGGCGAGCACCTCGTTGATCTTCTGCTCGACATCGGTCAGCACCGTGCCGGGTACGGCGGTGGGCGAGCCGAAGTCGAAGCGGAAACGGCCCGGCGAGTTCTCCGAGCCGGCCTGCGCGGCGGTGGGGCCAAGAGCGTCGCGCAGGGCCTGGTGGGTGAGGTGGGTGGCGCTGTGCGCGCGGGCGATGGAGCGGCGGCGCGTGAGGTCGATACGGGCGTACGCGCTCGCGCCGACCGTCACCTCGCCGACCTGTACGACTCCCTTGTGCACGCTCACGCCGGGCACCGGCTGCTGCACGTCGCGCACCTCGACCACGGCGCCGCCGGAGAGGCGGATGCGGCCGGTGTCGGCGAGCTGCCCGCCGCCCTCGGCGTAGAACGGCGTGCGGTCCAGCACGACCTCGACCTCGTCGCCCTCGTGGGCGGCCGGGGAGGCGGCGCCGTCCACCAGCAGCCCTACGACCACGGACTCGCCCTCGGTCTCGGCGTATCCGGTGAAGACGGTGGAGCCCGCGGAGTCGGCGACGGCGCGGTAGGCGGAGAGGTCGGCGTGGCCCTGCTTCTTGGCCCGCGCGTCGGCCTTGGCCCGCTCCCGCTGCTCCTTCATCAGGCGGCGGAAGCCCTCCTCGTCCACGGAGAGGCCCTGTTCGGCGGCCATCTCCAGGGTGAGGTCGATGGGGAAGCCCCAGGTGTCGTGCAGCAGGAACGCCTTGTCGCCGGCGAGTACGGTGCTGCCGCCGGACCGGGTCTCGGTCACGGCGGTGTCCAGGATGTTCGTGCCCGCTTTGAGCGTCTTGAGGAAGGCGGCCTCCTCGGCGAGCGCGACGGTCTCGATACGGCGGCGGTCCTCGATCAGCTCCGGGTACTGCGGACCCATGGCCTTGATGACCGTGTCGGTCAGCTCGGCGACGGTGGGGCCGGTCGCGCCCAGGATGCGCATGTTGCGGATGGCGCGGCGCATGATGCGGCGCAGGACGTAGCCGCGGCCCTCGTTGCCCGGGGTGACGCCGTCACCGATGAGCATGACGGAGGTGCGGATGTGGTCCGCGACGACCCGCAGCGCCACGTCGGACTCCGCGACCGCCCCGTAGCGCACGCCGGTGAGCGCGGTGGCCTGGTCGATGACCATGCGCGAGGTGTCGATCTCGAACATGTTGGGCACGCCCTGCAGGATCATCGCGAGGCGTTCGAAGCCGAGGCCGGTGTCGATGTTGCGGCTGGGCAGGTCGCCGACGATCGCGTAGTCCTTGCCCGGACCCGGGCCGCGCATGTACTGCATGAAGACCAGGTTCCAGATCTCCACGTAGCGCTCGTCGTTGACGGCGGGGCCGCCCTCCGGGCCGAACTCGGGGCCGCGGTCGTAGTTGATCTCCGAGCACGGGCCGCACGGGCCGGGCACGCCCATGTCCCAGTAGTTCTCCACCTTGCCGAGCCGCTGGATGCGCTCGGCCGGGACGCCGACGACGTCCCGCCAGATGCGCTCGGCCTCGTCGTCCTCCTCGTAGACCGTGATCCACAGCCGCTCGGGGTCGAGGCCGTAACCGCCCTCCTCCTGTGCGGTGGTGAGCAGCTCCCAGGCCAGCTCGGCGGCGCCCTCCTTGAAGTAGTCGCCGAAGGAGAAGTTCCCGCACATCTGGAAGAACGTGCCGTGCCGCGTGGTCTTGCCGACCTCTTCGATGTCGGGCGTGCGCACGCACTTCTGGACGCTGGTGGCACGCTCCCACGGCGGCTTGACCTCGCCCAGGAAGTAGGGCTTGAAGGGGACCATGCCCGCGTTGACCAGCAGCAGCGTCGGGTCGTCCGCGATCAGCGAGGCCGACGGGACGACGGTGTGCCCGCGCTCCTCGAAGAAGCGCAGCCAGCGACGGCGGATCTCAGCCGACTCCATCAGTGGTCCTCATTCCGGTCGTACGTACGGTCGTGGATGCGGTCGGAGGGGTGGTCGGAGGCCCGACGGGGCGGGCCGGGCAGCGCCCGCGCCGCGAGCGGCGGGAGGCGGGGGTGCTCCGCGTCCACGGGGGCGTCCAGGCCCAGCGCGTCGTGGAGTTCGCCCTCACGCTGCGTCATGCCCGAGCGGACGTCGAGCGCGAAGTCGCGCAGCCGCTCCCCCGTCTCGAGGGCCTTGTCGGCCGCACGGCCGGCGAGCGACTCGGGGGTGAGGCTGCGGAGCTTGCGGTTGACCTTGGTGGTGGCCCACACGCCGGCGGCGGCACCGGTGGTGAACCAGAAGGCACGGCGGAACATGGCGGGGATCAGCCCTTCTTGCGGTTGCGACCGGCACGCCTGGCGGCGGGCAGGGTACGCGCGGGCACGACCCTCGCGCGGCGTGGCGACGGCGCGGCGGCTTCCTTGCGGCCCAGAGCGCGCCGCACGCCGTAGCCGAACGAGGCGACCTTCACCAGCGGTCCGCCGAAGACGGAGGAGACGGTGGTGGAGAGCGCGGAGGCGTTCGCGGTGACCTCCTGGACGTCGGTGGCGATCGAGTCCACCCGGTCCAACTGGGTCTGCGCGGAGCGCACGGTGGCGGACGCCTCGCCGAGCAGGGGCACGGCCCGCTCCGTCACACTGGTCACCAGTTTGGTCGCCGCCCTGAGCGCCTGCGCGAGCCTCACCAGCACCACGGCGAGGAACGACACCAGGATCGCCCAGAAGACAGCCACCAGGATGCCGGCCACTTCTCCACCGGACACGCTGCACCGCTTCCATCGGATATGGGGGTCGGCCGCCGCCTCTCGGGGGCGGCCCCCGAAGGTGCGGCGGCGGATACCGACCTTATCGCGCCGGGGCGCCGCGTCCCTACCGCATTGTGGCCGCCGGGGAAAGAGCGCGGTGCCGGGAGCGCCCGAGCGGTTGTACGGTCCGCTTACCTCCGAGTACGCTCCGTGTCTTATGCGACGCTTTCAGCGCACCGAGCCGAAGTCCCGGGACGCACCCGCCGTACGGCGGGTGCCGGGGAACCTGCCGTCGCCGCTCAACCGCTTCGTGGGGCGCGGCCCCGAGGGCGCCCGGCTGCGCGAACGGGTCGCGGACAGCCGCCTGGTGACAGTGACCGGCGTGGGCGGAATCGGAAAGACGCGGCTCGCCCTGCACTGCGCGCAGCGGATGCAGAATCGCTTCTGCAATGGCGCCTGGCTGGTGGAGCTCTCCGAACTGCGGGACGGCGCGCTGCTGGACCACGCGCTCGTGGAGGCCCTGGGCCTGGCCGACGACCACGGCCGCTCACCCCGCTCCGTACTGCTGCGCCGGCTGGCGCGTCGCGAGACGCTGCTGATCCTGGACGGCTTCGAGCAGCTCACCGCCCAGGTCGCCGGGCTGGCGGACGAACTGCTGCGCCGCACCCCCGGCCTGCACGTCCTGGCGGTGGGTCGGCGCCCGCTGGGGATCACCGGCGAGCAGCTCCTCCCGCTGGGCCCGATGACGCCCGAGGAGGGCGCCGACCTGTTCACCGACCGCGCCGCCGCGGTGCTGCCGGGCTTCACCGCGCGCGGCGCCCGCCGGGACGCGGTGGTGGACCTGTGCCGGCGGCTGGACGGCATCCCGCTCGCCCTCGAGCTGGCCGCGGGACGGCTGCGGGCCCTCTCCGTCGACCAGCTCGCCCAGCGCCTCGACGACCGCTTCGGACTGCTGACCGGCAACGGCCACCAGCCCGTCGTCCGGCACCGCACACTGCGCACCGCGATCGGCTGGAGCCACGAGCTGTGCACCCCGCAGGAGCGGCTGCTGTGGGCCCGGCTCTCCGTCTTCGACGGCGAGTTCGACCTGGAGGCGGCCGAGTACCTGTGCGCGGGCGGGGACCTGCGGGCCGCCGAGGTACTGCCGGTACTGGCCGAGCTGGTCGCCCAGTCGGTGGTCGTACGCGAGGAGCGCGAGGGCACCGACGGACAGGCGCGGTACCGGCTGCTGCCCACCGTGCGCGAGTACGGCGCGGGCTGGCTGGAACAACTGGACGACACCGAGCGGCTGCGCCGGCGCCACCGCGACTGGTACCTGGGCCTGGCGACCTGGTGCGAGCTGGACTGGTTCAGCCCCCGGCAGGCCGAGGTGGCCCTCCGCGTCGAGCAGGAGCTGCCCAACCTGCGGCTGGCGCTCGAGTACAGCCTGGAGAGCCCGGACGAGGCGCACATCGGGCAGTACCTCGCCGCGACGCTGTGGTTCTACTGGCTCGGCTGCGGGCGGCTGGCCGAGGGGCGGCAGTGGCTGGAGCGGGCCCTCGCGCTGGAGGGCGACCAGCCGGAGGCGCGGGCCAAGGCCCTGTGGGTCTCCGGGCTGGCCGCGGTGGTGCACGGGGACGCGGCGGGCGCGCTGGGAGCGCTGCACGAGTGCCTCCAGCTGGCCGAGGCGCACGGCGACGAGGCGGCGCTCGCGTACGCCACCCAGACGCTGGGCGCGCTGGCCGTGGCCGACGGCGACACCGCGCTGGGCAAGGGGCTGCTGGGCGAGGCGCTGGACCGCTTCCGCGCGCTGGGCGAGCTCAACACCCTGGTGATCGTGGCGCAGTTGCAGCTCGCGATGGCCTACGCCTTCGAAGGCGACCTGACGAAGGCGGCGGAGCTGGGCGAGGAGGCCCGTGAGATCTCCTCGGACAGCGGCGAGCGGTGGGCGCTGTCGTACACGCTGTATGTGCTGGCCCACGTGCGGCTGACGCGCGGGGAGCCGTGCCGGGCGCTGGCGCTGAGCATGGCGGGCCTGACGGTCAAGCGGGAGCTGGGCGACGTGCTGGGCATGGTGCTCGCACTGGAGCAGCTGGCGGCGCTGACGGTGGGGCAGCGGCCGGAGCGGGCCGCCGAACTGCTGGGCGCCGCCCAGTCGGGCTGGCAGTCGCTGGGCACCCGGTACTACGCGGACACCTCCGGAGCCGGGCCGGTGACGGACGTCCCGGTGGGCGCCGGATGGTGCGGGGCCTGGCGAGGCGGCGGCGGCTGCCGCAGGCGGGCCCAGGACGCGCTGGGCGAGGCGGCGTACGAGGCGGCCTGGCTGCGGGGGCGGCGGCTGGGGCTGCTCGCCGTCGCGGAGCGTGAGGTGGCCGAGCACGGGCGGACGGCCCGCACCCGGTCCGCCGGGCAGCCCGTACGCGGGCCGGCCGACGGCGGCCGGAGGGTGGAACGCGGTGCCCCCGGCACGCGCCAGCCCGCCTGCCCGCCCTCGGCCGGGGCCGAGGGCGGGGCGCAGACGGGCTGACGTTTCCCGCGGTGTGTCAGCGGGCGTAGTACTCGACGACCATCTGCTCGTCGCAGATGACCGGGATCTCCTTGCGGTTCGGGTCCCGGTCGAGGCGGAACGCGAGCGCCTCGAGGTTCACCTCGAGGTAGCGCGGCGTCTCGCCGTCCGTGTCGTAGCCGCCCTCGCGCGCCACCAGGAAGGGGTGCTTCGTGCGGCTGCGCTCGCGCACCTGCACGACGTCGTCGGGCTGGACCCGGAACGACGGCTTGTCGACCTTGCGGTCGTTGACCGCGATGTGGCCGTGGACCACCATCTGCCGCGCCTGGTAGATGGTGCGGGCCAGGCCGGACCGCAGGACGAGCGCGTCCAGACGGCGCTCCAGCTCGATGATCAGGGCCTCGCCCGTCTTGCCTTCGACCTTCCGAGCGCGGTCGTAGGCACGCGCCATCTGGCGCTCGCTGATGTCGTACTGCGCGCGCAGCCGCTGCTTCTCGAGCAGCCGGACCTTGTAGTCACTGGTCTGCTTGCGGCCACGGCCGTGCTCGCCCGGCGGGTAGGGACGCTGCTCGAAGTACTTGACGGCCTTCGGGGTCAGCGCGATGCCGAGCGCACGCGACTTCTTGACCTTGGGACGCGACTGGTTCACGTTGAACGAACCTCCGTGTAGGTTAGGTTAGGCTTACCTTAGTAGAGGAGTACGCCATGTCTCGACCTGGGATCCCCCTGTCCGGCACCGAAAACGATGCGGGACCGGGTCAGCCGCGCCCCGTGGAAGACGCCCGGCAGCCATCGGCCGCCGAGCGTGTGCGCACCCTCGTGGAGTCCAGCCTAACCGCCGCACTGACCATTCCGGGAACCGAGGGTGCCCAACGTGACCCTTTGGGGGCATGGGCGGCCGACGCGCGGGCGGTGACGGACGACGGAGACGTCATCCTCCTGCTGCCCGTGCACGCCCCGGCAGCCCGCGCCGCCGCCTACGCGCAGGACGACGACGTGAGCACCGTGATGGAAATCACCGACGTGGCCCCCGTCGCCGTGCCGCACCGGGTACGGGGCAGGGCCTGGGTCGCCGGCTGGCTGACGGCCGTGCGCAACAGCGACCGCGCCGCCTGCGCGCGGCTGCTCGCCGAGCGGCAGCCGGCCTTCGCGGCGGCGGCCGGGGCGCAGCAGGGGACGGCACGGACGCTGGTGCGGCTGGAGATCGGCGAGGCGTACGTGGACGACCTGTGGGGCGAGGAGCGGGTGGAGGCGGACGACTTCACGGCGGCGCGGCCGGACCCGCTGGTGGGGCACGAGGCCGAGCTGCTCCAGCACCTGGCCGCCGCGCACGGCGACCGGATGCGCGGACTGTGGACCCTGCTCGGCGAGGACCGGGGGCAGCTGTGCGGCGCCTGGAGCCAGGTGGCGCCGCTGGCGCTGGACCGCTTCGGGCTCCGGGTGCGCTTCGCGGGGCAGCCGGGGTGCTTCGACGCGCGCTTCGAGTTCCCCGAGCCGGTGCGGGACGTCGCGGAGCTGCGGCAGGCCGTACGCCTGCTCTTCGACGCCGCCGCCGGGTAGCCGCGGACGCGGGCGCCGCCGGAGGCCGGGCGCGGGCCGCCGGGAGGGGTGCCCGGCTCACGACGGGTGCCCGGCTCAGGACTGCTGCTCGCCGGTGCCGACTCCCGGGCCCGGGGGCGGCAGGTTCTCCCCTCGCAGCCGGGCGCGCACCCGCTCGGCGACGTCCGCGTAGCGGGCCTCCGCGCCGTAGCGCGTGGGCGCGTAGTAGCGCCTGCCGTGCACCGCGTCCGGGGCGTACCGCTGGGCGGCGATGCCGCCGGGCAGGTCGTGCGGGTACTGGTAGCCCTGGCCGTGCCCCAGGGCTGCCGAGCCCTTGTAGTGGCCGTCGCGCAGATGTGCGGGCACCGGCCCGGCCAGCCCCGCCCGTACGTCCGCCAGCGCGGCGTCGACGGCGAGCACGGCGGAGTTGGACTTGGGCGCGAGCGCCAGCGCGACAGTCACCTGGGAGAGGGTGATCCGGGCCTCGGGAAAACCGATCATCGCCACCGCCTGGGCCGCGGCCACCGCCGTCTGGAGCGCGGTGGGGTCGGCCAGGCCGACGTCCTCGCTCGCGGAGATCATCAGGCGCCGGGCGATGAAGCGCGGGTCCTCCCCCGCCTCGATCATCCGGGCCAGGTAGTGCAGCGCGGCGTCCACGTCCGAGCCGCGGATGGACTTGATCAGCGCGCTGGTCACGTCGTAGTGCTGGTCGCCGTCCCGGTCGTACTTCACCGCCGCGCGGTCGACCGCCTCCTCCAGCGACTCCAGCGTGACCGACGGCTCGCCCTTGGCCAGCGCGGCCCCCGCACCGGCCTCGAGCGCGGTGAGCGCCCGGCGCGCGTCGCCGCCCGCTATCCGCAGCAGGTGCGCCTCGGCGTCCGTCGGCAGCGTGACCGCACCGCCCAGCCCGCGTTCGTCGGCCAGCGCGCGGGACAGCAGCCCGCGCAGGTCCTCGTCGGTGAGCGGCTCCAGGGTGAGGAGCAGGGAGCGGGAGAGCAGCGGCGAGATCACCGAGAAGTACGGGTTCTCCGTGGTCGCGGCGATCAGCGTGACCCAGCGGTTCTCCACGGCGGGCAGCAGGGAGTCCTGCTGGGCCTTGCTGAAGCGGTGGATCTCGTCCAGGAAGAGGACCGTCTCCTTGCCGTACGCCCCGGAGGAGCGCTTGGCGCCCTCGATGACGGCCCGCACCTCCTTGACCCCGGCGGTGATCGCGGACAGCTCCACGAAACGCTGCTCGGTGGCCTGGCTGACGACGTAGGCCAAGGTCGTCTTGCCGATGCCGGGCGGTCCCCACAGCAGCACCGAGGAGGGCCCGGCGGGGCCGCCGCCGCCCTCGGACACCAGGCGGCGCAGCGGCGAGCCGGGCCGCAGCAGGTGCTGCTGGCCGACCACCTCGTCGAGGGTGCGCGGACGCATCCGCACCGCCAGCGGACTGGCGGACGGGTCCTTGGCGCGACGCTCCTCGGCCGCGGCGGTGAACAGGTCTGGTTCCACACCAGGAACCCTAGGTCACGCCACCGACAGTCACGCCCAGAGCCGACCCGGAACCGGGCCGGTTCCGGGCCGCGGGCGGGTCAGCTGGTCCAGAAGTCCCACCAGCGGGTCAGGATCAGCATGCCGATGACCCCGGTGTGCAGCACCGGCACGACCCAGTGGAACTCGCCCACGAAGGACCGCAGGCCGGCCGGGCTGGGCAGGAATCCCTTGCGCATGTTGAAACCGGTGACGTACCAGAACATGAAGATCGTCGCGACCCAGGCCAGGCAGCACCAGAGGCAGAGCGAGTTGATCGTGTACAGCGACTGGTACTGGAGCCAGGTCACGAAGCCCACGCCGAAGAGGGTGCCGGCGTTGAAGGTGAGCCAGTACCAGCGCGGGAAGCGGGCCCCGGCGAGCAGCGAGACGCCGACGCAGATCACCATGCCGTACGCGACGAGGCCGAGCATCGGGTTGGAGAAGCCGAAGGCGGACGCCTGGTCGCTCTCCATGATGTTGCCGCAGGAGACGATCGGGTTGAGCGAGCATCCGGGCGTGAAGGTCTCACCGCGCGCCTCGGCCTCGAGGATCTTGGTCTTGTCCAGGGTGATCACCCAGGAGGCCAGCAGCCCGGCCGCGCCGGTGATGATCAACAGCCAGGAGAAGGCGCGGCGGGCGCCCACCGCACCGCCCGAGGGCTCGTCCACATGGGCCGGAGCGTTACCGAGAGGTGCAGTGGTCGTCATAGTGCTACGCGTCCTGTCGTCCGTCGGATTCGAGCATGCCGCTCATTATGAACCAACGCCCGTACCCTCAGCCGACCTTCGCCCGAACCTCGCTGACCACTCGATCGAGTGGCACGGGGCGCTGTTCGCCGCTCTCCATGTCCTTGACCTGGACGACGCCTTCGGCCAGGTCACGCTCGCCCAGCACCAGCGCCAGCCTGGCACCGGAGCGGTTGGCCGACTTCATGGCGTTCTTCAGCCCCTTGCCCCCGTACGCGAAGTCCGCCGCGACCCCTTCGCGGCGCAGCGCGGTGACAGCGGCGAAGAGCACCTGCCGCGCCTGGTCGCCCAGCGGCACCGCGAACACCTCGGTGGACCGGGGCAGTTCCAGCTCCACACCCTCGGCGCGCAGCGCCAGCACCGTGCGGTCCACGCCCAGGGCCCAGCCCACCGAGGGCAGCTCGGGCCCGCCCAGCATCTCGGAGAGGCCGTCGTACCGTCCGCCGCCGCCGACCGCCGACTGGGAGCCCAGCCCGTCGTGCACGAACTCGAAGGTGGTGCGGGTGTAGTAGTCCAGCCCGCGCACCAGCCGCGGGTCGTCCTCGAAGGCCACCCCGGCGCCGACGAGCAGTTCTCGCACCTGCTCGTGGTACGTCCGGCAGCCCTCGCACAGGTGGTCGCGCATCATCGGGGCGTCGGCCAGCTGCCGCTGCACGCCCTCGCGCTTGTCGTCCAGCACCCGCAGCGGGTTGATCTCGATCCGCGCGCGGGTCTCCTCGTCGAGGTCGAGGCGCCGCAGGTAGTCCTGGAGCGCCGCCCGGTAGACGGGGCGGCACTCGCGGTCGCCCAGCGAGTTGAGCAGGATGCGGAAGTCCCGCAGGCCCAGCGAGCGGTACGCGTCGTGGGCGAGGATGATCAGCTCGGCGTCCAGCGCCGGGTCCTGTGCGCCCAGCGCCTCGGCGCCGACCTGGGAGAACTGCCGGTAGCGGCCGGCCTGCGGGCGCTCGTAGCGGTAGTAGGAGCCCGAATACCACAGCTTCACCGGTAGCCCGCCGCGGTGCAGCCCCGCTTCCAGGGCCGCGCGGAGCACGGACGCGGTGCCCTCGGGGCGGAGCGCCAGGTCGGTGCCGCCCTTGGTGGTCAGGGTGTACATCTCCTTGGTCACGATGTCGGTGGACTCGCCGACGCCGCGGGAGAAGAGCCCGGTGTGCTCGAAGCCGGGGGTCTCGACGTAGCCGTAGCCCGCGCGCCGCAGCGGCGCGGCCAGTGCCTCGCGAACCGCCAGGAACCGCGCGGAATCGGGCGGCAGCAGGTCATAGGTGCCCTTGGGGGCGGAGAAGGTGCTCACGAAGTGGTCGTCACATTCCTCGTCGCGGAGCGGCGCTCGCGCCGTCTCCCGGGCCGCCCGCAGCCACTTCCCGCAGGTACGGGTTGGTGGCGCGTTCGCGGCCGATGGTGGTCTGGGGGCCGTGGCCGGACAGCACCACGGTCGAGTCCTCCAGCGGCAGGCACACGCGTGCCAGCGAGTCGAGGATCTCGGCGTGGTCGCCGCCGGGCAGGTCGGTGCGTCCGATGGAGCCGGCGAACAGCAGGTCGCCCGAGAAGAGGACGGGCGGTACGTCCGCCCGCTGGGGCATCCCGAAGGTCACCGACCCCTTGGTATGGCCAGGCGCGTGCGCCACGGTCAGCTCCAGTCCGGCCAGCTCCAGCGAGGCGCCGTCGGTCAGCTCGCGCAGGTCGTCCGGCTCCCCCACGGTCAGCTCGCCCATCAGGGGCTGACCGATCGAGCGGCCCAGCGCCTTCTCCGGGTCGCTCAGCATGTAGCGGTCGCGCGGGTGGACCCAGGCCGGGACGCCGTGCGCCCCGCAGACGGGCACCACGGAGGCGACGTGGTCGATGTGCCCGTGGGTCAGGATCACCGCGACCGGCTTGAGCCGGTGCTTGGCGACGGCTTCCGCGACGCCTTCGGCGGCCTGGTGGCCGGGGTCGATGATCACGCACTCCTCACCGGCGGCGGGGGCGACCAGATAACAATTGGTCCCCCAGGCCCCGGCAGGGAACCCGGCAACGAGCACGATCGTCCTTCAGTCGTCCGGCGGGTGGGCAATGGCTGATGAAGAGCGTACCGGCGGCGGTACGGGCGCGGCGAACCCGTATACGGTACGGGCCAGATTCCCAGCCGTACGCACAGCCGTACCGCCATCCGTACACACGTGCCGAAGGAGACGACCCGTGGTCAGCAGTGAGCAGCGGCGCAAGCAGCTCGCCCGCGAGAAGTTCCTGCGTCAGCAGGAGCGCAGAGCCCAGTCCCAGCGCAAGTCGCGCATCCGCGGTGCGCTGATCGCGGCCGGCCTGGTGCTGGTCCTGGCCGCGGGCGCGGCCTACGCCGCCTCCGGCGGGCTGGGCGGTGACGAGGACAAGGCCGCGGACAAGGCCGCGGACAAGGCGGACAGCCAGCCGTCGCCCCCGCCCACCAGCAAGGCGCCGGACCCGTGCGGCAAGCCCGCCCCGGGCAAGCCGAGCGGCGAGCAGTGGAAGAAGGAGCCGAAGCTGACGGTCGACAAGTCGGCCGCCTACGAGATGACGCTCTCCACCACCTGCGGCGACATCCCCATCGAGCTGGACGCCGCGAAGGCTCCGCACACCGTGAACTCCTTCGCGTTCCTGGCCGGCGAGGGCTTCTTCGACCACACCGCGTGCCACCGTCTGACCACGGGCAACCTCGGCGTGCTCCAGTGCGGCGACCCGACGGGCAAGGGCACCGGCGGCCCGGGCTACACCATCCCGGACGAGAACCTCAAGGACCCGCGGCTCAAGGGCCAGACCTACCCCGCGGGGACGGTCGCGATGGCCAACACCGGCCAGAAGGACAGCGGCGGGAGCCAGTTCTTCCTCGTTCACAAGGACAGCCCGCTGCCGCCGTCCTACACGCCCTTCGGCACCATCTCCGACGGCGGTATGAAGGTGCTGAAGAAGATCGCGGACGCGGGTGAGAGCACCGGCGCCGGCGACGGCCCGCCCAACGCGACCGTGGTGATCGACAAGGCGGCCGTCAAGAAGAGCTGACCCGGTCGCCGCCGGGCTTCGGCCCTGCCGTCCGACCGGGCCGGAACAGGACGAACCGTGGAAGTTCCACCGCGCTGGATGCGGACAGCGCGGTCGCCGTTCGCCTATCTTGGGCTTGACGAAAACTGTGGACGATGCCAGGGGGGCCGCAGCTCCGCCCCGGACATCATGTGGAGGAGGCGCTGTGAGCAGCGACCCGTGGGGCCGCGTCGATGACGCGGGGACCGTGTACGTACGTACGGCGGACGGCGAGAAGGTCGTCGGATCGTGGCAGGCGGGATCTCCCGAGGAGGCCCTCGCCTACTTCGAGCGCAAGTACGACGGCTTGGTCGTCGAGATCACGCTCCTCGAGCGCAGGGTGAAGACCACCGACCTCTCGGCGAAGGACGCCGGCACCGCCATCGGGCACCTGCGCGAGCAGGTGGACGCACACCACGCGGTGGGCGACCTGGAGGCACTGCGGGTGCGGCTGGACGCTCTCGCCCGGAGCATCGAGGAGCGCCGCGAGGAGCGCAAGGCGCACAAGGCGAAGCAGTCCGAGCAGGCCCGGCAGGCCAAGGAGGACCTGGTCGCCGAGGCCGAGCAGCTGGCAGAGAGCGAGCAGTGGCGGGCGGCCGGTGAGCGGCTGCGTGCGCTGGTGGACATCTGGAAGGGCCTGCCCCGGCTGGACCGCAAGGCCGACGACGAGCTGTGGCACCGTTTCTCGCACGCGCGCTCGGCGTTCTCCAAGCGGCGCAAGGCGCACTTCGCCCAGCTCGACGCCCAGCGCGAGGAGGCGCGGCAGCGCAAGGAGAAGCTGGTCGCCGAGGCACAGGCGCTCTCCGGCTCCCGCGACTGGGGGCCGACGGCCGCCAGGTACCGCGACCTGATGCAGGACTGGAAGGCCGCCGGGCGTGCCCAGCGTGAGCACGAGGAGGACCTGTGGAGCCGCTTCCGCGGCGCTCAGGACGTCTTCTTCCAGGCGCGCGGCGAGGCGTTCTCGGAGCGCGACATCGAGCAGCGGGAGAACCTCACGCGCAAGGAGGAGCTGGCCGCCGAGGCGGAGAAGCTGCTGCCGGTCACCGATCTGAAGGCCGCGCGGGCCGCGTTCCGCGCGATCAACGAGCGCTGGGACGCCGTCGGCCATGTGCCGCGCGACGCCAGGGCCCGGATCGAGGGCCGCGTGCACGCGGTGGAGCGGGCGATCCAGGAGTCCGAGGAGGCCGAGTGGCGGCGCAGCAACCCGGAGGCGCGGGCGCGCGCGGCGGGTCTGACGGGCCAGCTCCAGGACGCGGTCGACAAGCTGCGCGACCAGGCCGCGAAGGCGCGGGCGGCGGGGAACACCGCCAAGGCGGACAAGCTGGAGCAGGAGCTGGCGGGCCGGCAGGCGCTGCTGGACCAGGCGCTCAAGGGCCTGGAGGAGTTCGGCGGCTGACGCCGGAGAGCTGACGGAGGGCCCGGCGGGGCGTACGGCCGCCGGGCCCTGCTGTTCTGCCGTCTCGGCCGCACGCCGCGCCAGCCGTACGCGCCACCGGCCGTACGCGGGCCGCGGCTACGGCCTGCGCGCCGAGGTCACCCGGTACACGTCGTAGACGCCCTCCACGCCCCGCACCGCTTTGAGTACGTGCCCCAGGTGCTTGGGGTCGCCCATCTCGAAGGTGAAGCGGGAGGTGGCGACCCGGTCGCGGGAGGTCTGCACGGCCGCGGACAGGATGTTGACGTGCTGGTCGGACAGCACGCGGGTGACGTCCGAGAGCAGCCGGGAGCGGTCCAGCGCCTCGACCTGGATGGCGACCAGGAACACCGAGGACTGGGTGGGTGCCCATTCGACCTCGAGGATGCGCTCGGGCTCGCGGGAGAGCGAGTCGACGTTGAGGCAGTCCGCGCGGTGCACCGAGACGCCGCTGCCGCGCGTGACGAAGCCGATGATCGGGTCGCCCGGCACGGGCGTGCAGCAGCGGGCCAGCTTGACCCAGACGTCGTCGACGCCCTTGACGACCACGCCCGGGTCGGCGCTGGAGCGCCGCTTTCCGCGCTTGCTCATCGGCGGCGTGGTCTCCGCGATGTCCTCGTTCGCCTCGTCCTCGCCGCCCAGGGCGTGGACCAGCTTCTGCACGACGTTCTGCGCGGTGACGTGGCCCTCGCCGATCGCGGCGTAGAGGGCGGAGATGTCGGGGTAGCGCATCTCGTGCGCGAGGGTGACCAGCGAGTCGCCGGTCAGGATGCGCTGGATGGGCAGGTTCTGCTTGCGCATGGCGCGGGCGATGGCGTCCTTGCCTTGCTCGATCGCCTCGTCCCGGCGCTCGCGGGTGAACCAGGCGCGGATCTTGTTGCGGGCACGGGGCGACTTCACGAAGCCCAGCCAGTCCCGCGAGGGCCCGGCGCCGGACGCCTTGGAGGTGAAGACCTCGACCAGGTCGCCGTTGTCGAGGGTCGACTCGAGCGGCACCAGTCGGCCGTTGACGCGGGCTCCTATGGTGCGGTGGCCCACCTCGGTGTGCACCGCGTAGGCGAAGTCGACCGGCGTCGCCCCGGCGGGCAGCGCGATCACGTCGCCCTTGGGGGTGAAGACGAAGACCTCGTTGCGGGAGAGGTCGAAGCGGAGCGACTCCAGGAACTCGCCCGGGTCCTCGGTCTCCTTCTGCCAGTCCAGCAGCTGGCGCAGCCAGGCCATGTCGTTGACCGCGTCCTGGTCGGCGCCCTTGCCCGTACGCCGGGGCACGTCGGTGCGCACCTTGGAGGCCCCGGCGACCGCCTCCTGCTTGTACTTCCAGTGCGCGGCGATGCCGTACTCGGCGCGGCGGTGCATGTCGAAGGTGCGGATCTGCAGCTCTACGGGCTTGCCGTTCGGCCCGATGACCGTGGTGTGCAGCGACTGGTACATGTTGAACTTGGGCATCGCGATGTAGTCCTTGAACCGCCCTGGCACCGGGTTCCAGCGGGCGTGGACGGTGCCCAGCGCCGCGTAGCAGTCACGGACGGTGTCGACGAGGACGCGGATGCCGACCAGGTCGTAGATCTCGGCGAAGTCGCGGCCCCGCACGATCATCTTCTGGTAGACGCTGTAGTAGTGCTTGGGCCGCCCGGTGACGGTGGCCTTGATGCGGGCGCCGCGCAGGTCCGCCTGGACTTCGTCGGTGACGATCGCCAGGTATTCGTCGCGCTTGGGCGCACGCTCCGCGACCAGCCGCACGATCTCGTCGTACATCTTGGGGTAGAGGATCGCGAAGGCGAGGTCCTCCAACTCCCACTTGATGGTGTTCATGCCGAGCCGGTGCGCCAGCGGGGCGTAGATCTCCAGCGTCTCGCGGGCCTTCTGCTCCTGCTTCTCCCGCTTGAGGTAGCGCATCGTGCGCATGTTGTGCAGCCGGTCGGCGAGCTTGATGACCAGCACCCGCGGGTCCTTGGCCATCGCGACGACCATCTTGCGCACGGTCTCCGCCTGCGCGGCCTCACCGAACTTGACCTTGTCGAGCTTGGTCACGCCGTCCACCAGGAGGGCCACCGCGTCGCCGAAGTCCCGGCGCAGGGTGTCCAGGCCGTACTCCGTGTCCTCCACGGTGTCGTGCAGCAGGCCCGCCATCAAGGTGGCCGGGTCCATGCCCAGCTCGGCGAGGATGGTGGTGACCGCGAGGGGGTGGGTGATGTACGGATCGCCGCTCTTGCGCTTCTGGCCCCGGTGCCAGCGCTCGGCGACCTGGTAGGCGCGCTCGACCTGCCGGAGCGTGGACGACTCGATCTTCGGGTCGTTGCTGCGCACTATCCGCAGCAGCGGTTCCAGCACCGGGTTGAACGGACTGGAGCGCTGGACGCCGAGCCGGGCCAGCCGGGCCCGGACCCGGTTGGAGGAACCGGAGCGGCCCGAGACGCCCGAGACCGGCCGTGCGGGGGCGTCGTCCTTCGGGGCCTGCCCGGCGCGGCCCCCGGCCGCCTCGCCGCCGGCGCCCGTACCCTCGCCGGGGCCGGACGCTCCGGGCTTGCGGGCGCCGCCGCCCTTCCGTGCGCCGCCCCCCTTGGCGGGCGCCCTGGAGGGGGCAGCGCCGCCGGACTCGGCGTCCCGGCGCTGCGCGGCGGTGAGCGGCTGGGCCTCGTCTGGCAAGTGCACTCCTCGTTGGACGCCCATTCGGACTGCCATGGTAACGACCCTGACGGTACGGGGACCGCCCGCAGCCTGCGCGGGCGGTCCCCGTACCGCGCGGAGGGGGCCGAAGCGGCCCCGGCTCCGCCGGGCTCAGACCGTGACCAGGGCCTCCAGCGGCGCGTCCCGCAGGGCGGGCTCCAGCCGCGCACGGCCGCCGAGGAAGCCCAGCTCCAGCAGTACGGCCAGACCGGCGACGTGCGCACCGGCGCGGCGGACCAGCTGGAGGGAGGCCTCGGCCGTGCCGCCGGTGGCGAGCACGTCGTCGATGATCAGCACGCGGTCGCTCGCCGCCAGGTCCTCCGCGTGCAGCTCGATCTCGGCGCTGCCGTACTCCAGGTCGTACGCCTGGCCCAGGGTCGCGCCGGGGAGCTTGCCCGCCTTGCGCACGGGGACGAAGCCGACGCCCGCCTGCACCGCGGCCGGAGCCGCGAGGATGAAGCCGCGCGCCTCCAGACCGACGACCTTGGTGGCGCCGTGCTTGCGGCACAGCCCCGCCAGCACCCCGGTCAGCGCGGAGAACGCCTCGGGGTCGGCCAGCAGCGGTGTGATGTCCTTGAACATCACACCAGGCCTGGGGTAGTCGGCGACGTCGCGGATGCGGCTGAGCAGCAGCTCGCGCACCTCGCCGGAGACCGCTTCGGGCAGCACGGGCTCCGGCACCACCGGGCTCACCGCCGCTTCCCCGACGGACGGCCGCGGCCCCTGCCCCGGGAGGGGGACTGCTGGCGACGGACGCGCTGACCGCCGACTCCCGCGGTGGCCGGAGCCGCGTCCTCGGGCTCGTCGCCCTCGGCGGCGTCCCGCGCGTCGTCCGGCTCCGGCTCGGCCGTACCGGCCTGAGAGGTCTTCTCCCTCGGGTCCGGCTCGTGCTCCTCGGCCTTGAGCCGCTTCGCGTGCACCCGCTTGGCCAGCGCCTTCATCTGCGGCTCCCGCTCCTTGAAGTCGGCGACCAGCGGGGTGGCGATGAAGATCGAGGAGTACGCACCGGCCGCGAGGCCGACGAACAGCGACAGCGCGATGTCGTTGAGCATGCCGCCGCCCAGCATGCCGCCGCCGATGAAGAGCAGCCCGGCGACGGGCAGCAGGGCCACCACGGTGGTGTTGATGGAGCGCACCAGCGTGCCGTTGAGACTGCGGTTGGCCATCTCGCTGTAAGTGAATCTGGTCTGCTTGGTGACGCCCCGGCTGGCTTCCTTGAGGCCGTCGAAGACGACGACGGTGTCGTAGAGCGAATATCCGAGAATGGTCAGCAGACCGATCACCGTGCCCGGTGTGACCTCGAAGCCGACCAGGCAGTACACGCCGACGGTGATCGTCAGGTCGTGGATCAGGGCGACCAGCGCGGCCGCGGCCATTCTCCACTCGAAGGCGATGGCCAGATAGATCACCACCAGGACCATGAAGATCGCCAGGCCCGTCCAGGCCTTGTTCGCGATCTCCTTGCCCCAGCTGGGGCCGACCAGCTGCGCGTTGATGTCGCCGCTCTTGACGTTCAGCTCCTCCGCCAGGGCCTCCTTGACCTTGGTGGACTTCTCCGTGTCGACCTGGGAGATCTGGATGCGCATCCCGCCGTCGCCCAGCTGCTGGACGATGGCGCCGTGGCCGGAGAGCTTCTCCGCCGTCTCCTTGGTGTGGTCGACCGAGGCCGTGGTCTTGGGCGTGGTGAAGACCGCGCCGCCCTCGAACTCGATGCCCATGTTCAGGCCGCGCACACCGAGGCCGACGATCGCGGTGATGGTGATCAGGATGGAGACGCCGTACCAGAGCATCCGCTTGCCGACGAAGTCGTAACCGACCTCACCGCGGTAGAGCCGGGCGCCGAGGTTGCCGAGTCGCGACATCTCTCACGCCTCCTTCGGGTGGTCGGAGCTGGCGGTGGAGGGGCGCCGGCTGCGACGCAGCGGCGGTTTGGCACCGAGCCGTTTCGGATCGAGCCCGGACCAGGGATGTCCGCTGGCGAAGAACTTCTTGCGCGCCAGGATCGTCATCAGTGGCTTGGTGAACAGGAACACCACCACGACGTCCAGCAAGGTGGTCAGCCCGAGGGTGAACGCGAAGCCCTTGACCTTGCCGACGCTGACGATGAAGAGGACCGCGGCGGCCAGGAAGGAGACGAAGTCGGAGACCAGGATCGTGCGCCGGGCGCGCGGCCAGCCGCGCTCCACCGCGGGCCGCAGCGTACGGCCCTCCCGGATCTCGTCCCGGATGCGTTCGAAGTAGACGATGAAGGAGTCCGCGGTGATGCCGATGGCGACGATGGCGCCGCAGACGGCCGGGAGGTTGAGCGCGAAGCCGATGGTCGGACCCAGCAGCGACATGATCGTGTAGGTCAGGATCGCGGAGAAGATCAGGCTGACGATCGCGATCAGCGACAGGCCGCGGTAGTAGGCGATCAGGTAGATGATCACCACCAGGAGGCCGATGGCCCCGGCCAGGAGGCCGGCCTGGAGCTGGTCGCCGCCGAGGGCGGCGGTCACCGTGGTGACGTCCGATTCCTCGAAGGAGAGCGGCAGGGCACCGTAGGACAGGATGTTGGCCAGGTCCTCGGCGGACTGCTGGTTGAAGTTCCCGGAGATCTCGGCGTCGCCGACGAGGCGCTCGCTGACGCTGGGGGCGGAGACGACCTCGCCGTCCAGCACGATCGCGAACTGGTTCTGCGGCTGCTGCTTCTGGGACAGCTCACCGGTGACGTCGCCGAACGCCTTGCTGCCCTTGTCGTCGAACGACATCTGGACCAGCCAGCCACCACCGCGCTGCTGGTCGAGGGCGGCCTTGGCATCCGAGACGTTCTTGCCCTGCACGGCGACGGGGCCGAGCACGTACTTGAGCGGCTGCTCGGAGTCGCAGGCGACGACGGGCTCGTCGCCCTTGCCCTCCGCCGCCGCGCGGCCGACCTTGGAGCGGGACTCCTTGGTGGAGCAGTCCGCCGCGGCGAACGCCTTCTGCACGGCCGCCGGGATGCCGGCGTCGGGCGCGGGGGCGTTCGGGTCAGGTGCGGGCACCTCCGACGGAGCGGGCGAGCCGGAGGGCTTCGGGGACTCCTCGTCCGCCAGGCCCTCGGTGACGGCACGGCCCTGGGTGGTGGCGCTGGGCGAGGGGTCGGCCTTCTCGTCGCGGCCTTCGCCCTTGGGCTCCTCGTCCTTCGGCTTCTCGCCCTTGGGCTTCTCCGTGCCGCCGGAGGCGGACGGGCTCGGCTCCGGCTTGGGCGGGGCGGCGTCGGCGTAGGTCAGCACGGGACGGAAGTTCAGCTTGGCCGTGGTGCCGACCTGCTCCCGGGCCTGCTTCTCGTTCGACCCCTTGGGGATGTTGACGATGATGTGGTTGTCGCCCTGGGTCTGGACCTCGGCCTCCTGGACACCCAGACCGTTCACACGCCGCTCGATGATGCCGACGGCGGTGTTCATGTTGGTCGAGTTGATCGCGTCCTTCTGGCCCGGCTGGCTCTTGGCCTCGAGCGTGATGCTCGTACCGCCCGCGAGGTCGATGCCCAGGCGGGGTGTCGTATGACCGGAGAGGAACATCCCCCCGGTCAGCGCCACCATGGCCAGCAGAATCAGCAGGAGGGCACGCCCCGGATTCCCCTGGGCACCCGTGGACCTGCGGCCCTTCTTCGGTGCTGCCACCTTCTCGTATCTCCTGTCCAGCCGCCCGCGCCGGCCCGCCGTACCGGGTCACCGCCGCGCGGCACACGAAGTGGTGTTCGGGTGCCTGGCCGTCGGGGCCGAGTCCACCCCGACAGCGCCGGCGCTACTTGGAGCCGCTGTCGCCCTTGCGCTTGGCGTCCTCGGGAGCGTCGGCCGCGGCCTCGGCCTCGTGCTTCGCGTCGTCGTCCGGCTCGGCCGCCTTGTCCGCGTCATCGGCGGAGCCCTCGGCGGCGCGGTCGCCGTCACCTTCGGTGCCGGACTTGCCGAGGTCGATCTTCCCCTCCCGGTCCGCGTCTCCGGCTTCGGTCAGGGCGGAGGCGTCGTCCGGGACGACCGGGGCGTCGTCGATCTTCAGGTCGACCGGCTCGCCGTTCACGATGCGCTCGAACTCTTCTTCCTCGAGGACGGCGCCGATCGCGTTCTTGGCGTAGAGCGCGTGCAGGCCGGGGGCGACCTCGAGCAGGACCGCGTCCTCGCGGACCTCCTTGACCAGGGCGTACATGCCCCCAATCGTCCTGATGCCGGTGCCGGGCTGCATCTGGTCACGCATCTGTGCGGCCTTCTGCTGCTTCTTCTTGGCCGACCGGGTCATCAGGAACATGGCCCCGATGAGGACGACGAACGGGAGGAGAGTCACGATATTCACGGCGGAAGCAATTTCCTTCGCACGACCGCGTCTCAGCGGCCTGGTATTCGGGGGCGGGGATGCCGTCCGGGGCGGATGGCGTCGGCGGAGTCTAAGCGAGCTGTCGCCGATGGAACAACGTCAAGCATGGCACTTGGGTTCCTGCCCAAGCGAGTCGCGGCACGCTCACGCTCCGAACAACGGCCCCTGCGCGGTGCCGCCGGGCGGGACGAGACCCAGGTGCGCCCAGGCGGCGGGGGTGGCGACGCGGCCGCGCGGGGTACGCGCGAGCAGCCCCTCCCGTACCAGGAAGGGCTCCGCGACCTCCTCCACCGTCTCCCGCTCCTCCCCCACCGCCACGGCCAGCGTGGAAAGGCCCACCGGGCCGCCGCCGAAGAGCTTCAGCAGCGCGTGCAGGACGCCGCGGTCCAGGCGGTCGAGACCGCGCTCGTCCACCTCGTAGACGGCGAGGGCGCTGGCGGCGATCTCCCGGGTGATCGCGCCGTCCGCCTTGACCTGGGCGTAGTCCCGCACGCGGCGCAGCAGGCGGTTGGCGATCCGGGGGGTGCCGCGGGAGCGGCCGGCGATCTCGGCGGCTCCCTCCGCGTCCGTGGAGACGTCCAGCAGGCGGGCCGAGCGGTGGATGACCGCTTCCAGCTCGGCCGGCTCGTAGAACTCCATGTGCGCGGTGAAGCCGAAGCGGTCGCGCAGCGGCGGCGGCAGCAGCCCGGCCCGGGTGGTGGCGCCGACCAGGGTGAAGGCGGGCAGTTCGAGGGGGATGGCGGTGGCGCCGGGGCCCTTGCCGACGATGACGTCGACGCGGTAGTCCTCCATCGCCATGTAGAGCATCTCCTCGGCGGGCCGGGACATGCGATGGATCTCGTCCAGGAAGAGGACCTCACCCTCCTGGAGCGACGAGAGGATCGCGGCCAGGTCTCCCGCGTGCTGGATGGCGGGACCGGAGGTGATCCGGATCGGCGCCTCCATCTCAGCCGCGATGATCATGGAGAGCGTGGTCTTGCCCAGTCCGGGCGCGCCGGAGAGGAGCACGTGGTCGGCGGCCGAACCGCGGGCGCGGGCGGCGCGCAGGACCAGGTCCAGCTGCTCGCGCACCTTGGCCTGGCCGATGAACTCGCCAAGGTCCTTGGGGCGCAGCGCGGCCTCGACCGCCTGGTCCTCGCCGTCGGCCGCGGCACCGACCAGGCGGTCCTCGCCGTCGGCGGGTGCCGCCGTGGTGTTCTCGTCCCAGTTCATCAGGTCAGCCTCGGGTCGTGGTGGTGGGGCGGGCCGCCCGCCGGGCGGGTCAGCGCGCCCGGTTCAGCGTGCGCAGTGCGGCGCGCAGCAGCTCGGAGACCGGCGCGGCGGTGCCCGCGGCTTCGGCGGCCTCGGCCTGCGGGGTGACCGCGGCCACCGCCTCCTCCGCCTCCCGCTGCGCGTAACCCAGCCCGAGCAGGGCGGAGTGCAGCTGCTCGTGCCAGGGGGCGGGGCCGGGGGCCGCCGCGCGCCGGGCACCCGCCCGGGCTCCGGTGCCCAGCGGCTGGCCGAGCCGGTCCTTCAGCTCGAGCAGCAGCTTCTGCGCGCCCTTCTTGCCGATGCCGGGCACGGCGGTCAGCGACTTCTCGTCGCCCGTCGAGACGGCGAGGCGCAGCGCGTCGGGGCTGTGCACCGCGAGCATGGCCTGGGCGAGCCGGGGGCCGACGCCGCTGGCCGTCTGGAGCAGCTCGAAGGTCTGCCGCTCGTCGTCGTCCGCGAAGCCGTAGAGGGTGAGGGAGTCCTCCCGGACGACCAGCGAGGTGGCGAGCCGGGCGTGCTGGCCCACGCGGAGGGTGGAGAGCGTGTCGGGGGTGCACTGGAGCGACATGCCCACACCGCCGACCTCCACGACGGCGCTGTCCGGGGCGAGGGCGGCGACCGGGCCGGAGACGAAGGCGATCATGCGGGGCGGCCTTTCGGGGAGCGGCGGGCGGTGCGGGCGGGCGGCGGCGTCCGGGCGGCCTGCCTCTCGTGCGCCTGCTGGAGGCGGAGAAGGGCGGGGGCGCGCCAGATGTGGCAGATGGCCAGCGCCAGCGCGTCCGCCGCGTCCGCCGGGCGGGGCGGCTCGGCCAGCCGCAGCAGGCGGGTGACCATGGCGCCGACCTGGGTCTTGTCCGCCCTGCCGGTGCCGGTCACCGCAGCCTTGACCTCGCTGGGGGTGTGCAGGGCGACCGGGAGGCCGCGGCGCGCGGCGCACAGCATGGCGACGGCGCTGGCCTGGGCGGTGCCCATCACCGTGCTCACGTTGTGCTGGCTGAACACCCGCTCCACCGCGACGACTTCGGGCCGGTGGTCGTCCAGCCAGCCCTCGATGCCGCGCTCGATCAGGACGAGCCGCTCGGCGACCGGCGTGTCGGCCGGCGTGCGCACCACGCCGACCGCCGTCATCGCGAGCGGACGCCCGGCGCTGCCCTCGACGACGCCGACGCCGCAGCGGGTCAGCCCCGGGTCCACCCCCAGCACACGCACCGCGCCTCTCCCCTCGTCGGCTCGCCCCGGCCCTTCGCCGTCACCCGCAGGCTATCGGCCAGGACTGACAACGCCGCCGGGCCGCGCGGCGGACGGCGGCGGTGCCGGGCGGCGGCGCGTCAGGCGTCGACCTGCGCGAGGACGTCGTCGGAGACGTCGAAGTTGGCGAAGACGTTCTGCACGTCGTCGCTGTCCTCGAGCGCGTCGATCAGCTTGAAGATCTTGCGCGCGCCCTCCTCGTCCAGCTCGATCTGCACGCTGGGCAGGAAGTTGTTGTCCGCCGACTCGTAGTCGACGCCTGCCTCGACGAGCGCCGTGCGCACCGCGACCAGGTCCGTCGCCTCGCTGATGACCTCGAAGTTCTCGCCCAGGTCGTTGACTTCCTCGGCCCCCGCCTCCAGTACGGCCCCCAGCACGTCGTCCTCCGTCAGCCCGCTCTTGGGGACGATGACGACGCCCTTGCGGTTGAACAGGTAGGACACCGAGCCGGGGTCGGCCATGGAGCCGCCGTTGCGGGTCATGGCCACGCGTACGTCGGAGGCGGCACGGTTGCGGTTGTCGGTGAGGCACTCGATGAGGACCGCGACGCCGTTGGGGCCGTAGCCCTCGTACATGATGGTCTCGTAGTCGGCGCCGCCGGCCTCGAGTCCGGCGCCGCGCTTGACCGCGCTGTCGATGTTCTTGTTGGGGACCGAGCTCTTCTTCGCCTTCTGGATGGCGTCGTAGAGCGTCGGGTTGCCCTCGGGGTCGGCGCCGCCCGTGCGGGCCGCGACCTCGATGTTCTTGATCAGCTTCGCGAAGAGCTTGCCGCGCCTGGCATCGATCACGGCCTTCTTGTGCTTGGTGGTTGCCCACTTAGAGTGGCCGGACACAGCCTCGCTCCTTCGATGTCACCAACAGGACCAACGCGCAGATCCTACCGCTCGCCGATCAGTTCCCCGCCGCGGCGGGGGCGAGCGGGCTCCGGGCGGCCCGGTGGGCGCGCGCCATCTCCACGAAGGCCGCGTGCACGCGGTGGTCCCCGGTCAGCTCCGGATGGAAGGCGGTCGCCAGCAGGGCGCCCTGGCGTACGGCCACCGGGTGTCCGTCGTGCCGGGCCAGGATCTCCACCTGGGCGCCGGTCGACTCCACCCACGGGGCGCGGATGAAGACGCCCTCCACCGGGCCGCCCGGCACCCCGGACATCTCCACGGCCGCCTCGAAGGACTCGTTCTGCCGCCCGAAGGCGTTCCGGCGGACGATCATGTCGATGCCGCCGACCGTCGGCTGGCCGGAGCACCCGGCCTCGCCGGCGGGCGGGACGGAGGCAGCGAGGATCTTGTCCGCCAGCATGATCATGCCCGCGCACGAGCCGTACACGGGCAGGCCGTCGCGCACGCGGGCGCGCAGCGGCTCCAGCAGAGCGAAGGCCGTCGCCAACTTGGCCATGGTGGTCGACTCGCCGCCTGGTATGACCAGGGCGTCGACCTCGACCAGCTCGGTGGGCCGGCGCACCGTGATGGTGTCCGCGCCCGCCGCGGACAGCGCGGCCAGATGCTCACGGACATCGCCCTGGAGTGCGAGGACGCCGACGAGGATGCTGCTCACGAGTGGGGCTTCCCTTCCCTCGCGCACCGCGGGCGGCCCCGCGCGGGGCCGCCCGTGAGGCGCTGTTCGGCAGAGGCGGCGTTCACCAGCCGCGCGAGGCGTACCGCTCCGACTCGGGCAGAGTGTCGCAGTTGATGCCCACCATGGCCTCGCCGAGGCCGCGCGAGACGTCCGCGACGACCTTGGGGTCGTCGTGGAAGGTGGTGGCTTTGACGATGGCGGCGGCCCGCTTGGCCGGGTCGCCCGACTTGAAGATGCCGGAGCCCACGAAGACGCCCTCCGCGCCGAGCTGGCACATCAGCGCCGCGTCGGCCGGGGTGGCGACGCCGCCCGCGGAGAACAGCACGACGGGCAGCTTGCCCAGGTCGGCGACCTCGCGCACCAGTTCGTAGGGGGCGCGCAGCTCCTTGGCGGCGGCGTAGATCTCGTGGTGGTCCAGGGCCTTCAGCCGGCCGATCTCGGCCTTGATCTGACGCATGTGGCGGACGGCCTCGACGACGTTCCCCGTGCCGGCCTCACCCTTGGAGCGGATCATGGCCGCGCCCTCGGAGATCCGGCGCAGCGCCTCGCCCAGGTTGGTGGCACCGCAGACGAAGGGGGTGGTGAAGGACCACTTGTCGCTGTGGTTGACCTCGTCGGCCGGGGTGAGGACCTCGGACTCGTCGATGTAGTCGACGCCGAGCGCCTGGAGCAGCTGGGCCTCCACGAAGTGGCCGATCCGGGACTTGGCCATGACCGGGATCGAGACGGCGCCGATGATGCCGTCGATCATGTCCGGGTCGGACATGCGCGCGACGCCGCCGTCCTTGCGGATGTCGGCCGGGACCCGCTCCAGCGCCATCACCGCGACGGCACCGGCGTCCTCGGCGATCTTCGCCTGCTCCGGGGTGACGACGTCCATGATCACGCCGCCCTTGAGCTGCTCGGCCATGCCGCGCTTCACGCGCGCCGTGCCGGTCTCGGGGGTGCTGCCGGAAGCCGCCCCGGACGGGGCGGGGGATGTGCTGGACACGGATTTGACCTCACTCGACGGTAAAGAGGCTGACAGGACCATGGTAGGCCCGAGCCCTTACGCTCCCTGATCCGGGCAGGCGGCGAAAGGGCCAATCGGCCACGGTGGCCTGCCCGCGCGCCACGCCCCCCGCAACGCCCCCCGCAGCGGCCGGCGCGACGGCCTCTCAGACCGCCCCGCCGCCCCGGTCGGCCAGCAGGCCGGGCGGCTCGTCGTCCATCTCGAAGGCCAGCGGGAAGACCGCGTGCCCCGCCAGCCGGAACCAGCGCACCGTACGATGCCGGCGCAGCGCCCGCGCCGCGCGCACCGAGTCGTTGTGGAAGCGCCGCGCCATCGGCACACGCCGCACCGCGGCCCCCAGTTCGGCGGCCGACTCGGTGCCCCCGGCCGCCGCCCGTACGGCCTCGATCTGCCCCTTCTCCGCGAAGACCGCGCGCAGCGCCTGGCTCAGCTCGCTCTCGGCGACCTCGCGCTGCTCCTCCTCGGCCTGCCGGGCGGCGTGCGCGGCCTGGTAGAGCAGCATCGAGGCGGCCGGGTCCAGGATGCCGGAGGTGGCCAGCTCCTGGGCGACGGAGGCGCGGCGCAGCAGCTGGGCGTCGAGGGCGGCACGGGCCGCGTCGATCCGCGCGTGCAGCCGGTCCAGGCGGCCGGCCGTCCAGCTCAGGTAGACGGTGATCAGCAGCAGGATGGCGGCGATCCCGATGTAGGTCGTCACGGTGGGCACCAGCGCCTCAGTCCCCTCAGTCCCGCGCGGCCAGCCCGAACCGGGCGCGCAGCCCGGCTCGCTCGTCGGGCGCCACGGAGAGCGCCCCGGCGGTCACGGTCTCGTAGACGGCCAGGATGTCCGCTCCGACGGTCGACCAGTCGAAGCGGCGCACGTGGCTGCTCCCCCTGGCGCGGAGCGCGGCCAGCCGCTCCTGGTCGCGCAGCAGGCCGACCGCGGCCTCCGCGAGGGCGTCGGGGTCCTCGTTGGCGTACAGCTGGCCCGCCTCGCCGCCGTCCAGCACCTGGGCGAACGCGTCGAGGTCGCTGGCCAGCACGGCGGCGCCGGAGGACATCGCCTCCACCAGGATGATGCCGAACGACTCGCCGCCGGTGTTGGGCGCGACGTAGAGGTCCACGCTGCGCAGCAGCCGCGCCTTGTCCTCGTCGCTGACCATGCCGAGGAACTCGACGCGGTCGCGCACCGCCTCGGGCAGCCCGGCGACCGCCTCCGCCTCATCACCCCGTCCCGCGACCAGCAGCCGGGTGCCGGGCACGGCCGCCACGATCCGCGGCAGGGCCTTCATCAGTACCGGGAGCCCCTTGCGCGGCTCGTCGATGCGCCCGATGAAGCCCAGGGTGCCGCCCTGCCACTCGGGCCTGGGGGCGGCGTCCGCGAAGAAGTGGACGTCCACCCCGTTGGGGATGACCACCGCGTCGCCGCCCAGGTGCTCGACGAGCGTGCGGCGCGCGTACTCGCTGACGGCGATCCGGGCGCTGATCTTCTCCAGCGCGGGCTGGAGGATCGGGTACGCGGCGATCATCGCCCGGGAGCGGGGGTTGGAGGTGTGGAAGGTGGCCACGATGGGGCCCTGGGCGGCCCAGCAGGCCAGCAGGGCGAGCGAGGGGGTGGCGGGCTCGTGGATGTGCAGGACGTCGAACTCGCCCTCGTGCACCCAGCGGCGTACCCGGGCCGCCGAGAGGAAGCCGAAGTTCAGCCGCGCGACCGATCCGTTGTAGGGCACGGGAACGGCGCGGCCCGCCGAGACCGCGTACGGCGGCAGCGGGGTCTCGTCGTCGGAGGGGGCGAGTACGGAGACCTGGTGGCCCAGCCCGATCAGGTGCTCGGCCAGGTCCCGGATGTGGAACTGGACGCCGCCGGGGACGTCCCAGGAATACGGGCAGACGATCCCGATCCTCACGCTCTCTCCCCACCTGGACCGAGGTCCTCGAGCCAGAGCCGTTGCAGCATGTGCCAGTCCTCGGGGTGCCGGGCGATCCCGTCGGCGAAGACGTCCGCCGTCGACTGTGTCATGGCCTGCGCCCGCTCCCGCCGACCGCCCCCCGCGGGCACCTCGACCGGCGGATGGACCCGCCCCTTCATCACCGGGGTGCCGTCGTACCAGAGCGTCACCGGCATCAGCAGCGCCCCGGTCTGCTGGGCCAGCATCGCGGGACCGGCGGGCATCCGGGCGGGGGCGCCGAAGAACTTCACCTCGACGCCGGACGCGGACAGGTCGCGGTCGGCGACCAGGCAGACCAGGCCGCCCGCCCGCAGCCGGCGGGCCAGGGTGCCGAATGCGGCGCCGCCCTCGTGCGGCAGCACCTCCATGCCCAGGCCCTCCCGGTAGGCGACGAAGCGGTCGTAGAGCGACTCGGGGCGCAGCCGCTCCGCGACGGTGGTGAAGCGCGCCCCCAGGTGCGTGGTCAGCCAGACCCCGGCCAGATCCCAGTTGGCCAGGTGCGGCAGGGCCAGGATCACCCCGCGCGGGGAGGCGATGCCCTCGGTGAGCCGCTCGACGTCGTGGATGTGCACGGCGCCGCCGATCCGCTCCCGGCTCCAGGCGGGCAGCCGGAAGGACTCCATCCAGTAGCGCAGGTACGAACGCATGCCCGCCCGGCCCAGCTGCGCCAGCTGCTCCGGGGAGGCGTCCGGGACGACCCGGGCCAGGTTCCGCTCCAGCTGCCGTACGCCGGTGCCGCGCCGCTTCCAGGTGCTGTCGGCGACCCGGCGGCCCAGTGCGGTGGCGACCGGCTCGGGCAGCCGCTTCACCCCCGCCCAGCCGAGGCCGTACAGCGAGCCCGTCAACCGGTCGCGGGCGGCGCTCATCCCTGCTCGCCGCCGGTGCCGGCACCCGTGCCCGGGGACGCGGAGGAGGAGTCGCTCCGCCCCCCGGCCGAGGCGGAGGCCGAGCCGGCGGCCTGGGGCTCGGCGTCCGCCTCGGCGGCCTCGCGGCGCACCGTGACCACGCGCTGCACCAGGGTCACCAGCGAACCCGCGGCGACGGCCCACAGCGCGATCGGCAGCAGCCACTCGATGTACGGCACGCCGAAGGTCTCCAGTCCGGCGAACCCGGCCGCCACCAGCGAGACGACGAGCCGCTCGGCCCGCTCGACCAGCCCGTTGACCGCCACCGGCAGCCCGATGCTCTCGCCCCGCGCCTTGGTGTACGACACCACCTGCCCGCTGGCCAGGCAGAAGAGGGTCACCGCGCAGAGCGTGAGGTCGTCACCGCCGCCCGCGTACCACAGGGCCAGCCCGGCGAAGATCGCCGCGTCCGCGACCCGGTCCAGGGTGGAGTCGAGAAAGGCGCCCCAGCGGCTGGAACGGCCCAGCTGCCGGGCCATGTTGCCGTCGACGAGGTCGGAGAAGACGAAGAGGGTGATGACCACCGTGCCCCAGAAGAACTCGCCCCTGGGATAGAAGGCCAGCGCTCCCGCCATCACTCCGCCGGTGCCGACGAGCGTGACCGCGTCCGGGCTCACGCCGAGGCGCAGCAGCAAGGTGGCGAACGGCGTGAGAACACGCGTGAAGAAAGCACGCGCGTACTTGTTCAGCATGGCCTTCCCGAAGGGTCGATACGAACCGGGCGGCCGGACGGGCCACCGGGGTGCCCCATCGTAGTCAGGCGCGCGGGGGCGGCGCGCGGCACGGCCCGCCCGGCCCGCTGCGCGACGTATGGACGCGCGCGGGCACCGGTGGAAAGCTCGAGGGGCGAGGCTTCGCCGGGCGGCCGGACGTGCGGCCCGGACGCCGAGGGTCCCCGTCCGGGAGGTAACGATGAGCGACAAGGCGAACGCACACCCCGGAGCCGCCGGCAGGGTACGGGCGGCCGACCGCCCCGCCGCGCTCCGCAACGTGGTGCTGGTCGGCCACAGCGGCGCGGGAAAGACCACCCTGGTCGAAGCCCTGGCCCTGGCGTCGGGCGCGGTCAGCCGGGCGGGCCGGGTGGAGGACGGCGGCTGCCTCTCCGACTACGACGAGATCGAGCACCGGCAGCAACGCTCGGTGCAGCTGTCCCTGGTGCCGGTGGAATGGGGCGGCGTCAAGATCAACCTCCTGGACACACCGGGGTACGCCGACTTCGTCGGGGAGCTGAGGGCCGGTCTGCGCGCGGCGGACGCGGCCCTCTTCGTCGTCTCGGCGGCGGACGGGGTGGACGGCGCGACGCGTGCGGTCTGGCAGGAGTGCGCGGCCGTGGGGATGCCGCGCGCGCTGGTGGTCACCCATCTGGAGGCCGCGCGGGCGGACTTCGCCGAGATGACCGCCCGGTGCCAGGAGGAGTTCGGCGGCGCGGACCCGGACGCCGTGCTCCCGCTGTACCTGCCGCTGTACGGTCCGCCGGGCGCGGACGGCCACGCGCCGGTGACGGGGCTGACCGGGCTGCTGTCGCAGCGTGTCTTCGACTACGCCACCGGTGAGCGCACCGAGCGGGACCCGGGCGCGGCTGAGCTGCCCGCGCTCGCGGCGGCGCGCGACCGCCTGATCGAGGGGATCATCGCCGAGAGCGAGGACGAGTCCCTGATGGAGCGGTACGTCGGCGGCGGGCAGTGCGACACCCAGACGCTGGTCGCGGACCTGGAGAAGGCCGTCGCCCGGGGCGTCTTCCATCCTGTGCTGGCGGCGGCGCCCGCGGTCGGCGGGGCGCGGCACGGCCTGGGCACCGTGGAGATCCTGGAGCTGATCACCGGCGGCTTCCCCGGCCCGCAGGAGCGCGGCATCCCGGCCGTCACGGCCCCGGACGGCTCGCCGCGCCCGCCGCTGACCTGCGATCCGGCCGGGCCGCTGGCGGCGGAGGTGGTGAAGACCTCCTCCGATCCCTACGTGGGGCGGCTCTCGCTGGTGCGGATCTTCTCCGGCACGCTGCGCCCCGACGAGACGGTGCACGTCTCCGGGCACGGGCTGACGGACCGCGGGCACGAGGACCACGACGTGGACGAGCGCGTGGGCGCCCTGTCCGCGCCCTTCGGCAAGCAGCAGCACGGGCTGGCCCGCGCCGTCGCGGGCGACCTCGCCTGCGTCGCGAAGCTGACCCGCGCCGAGACCGGGGACACCCTCTCGGCCAGGGGCGACCCGCTCCTGATGGAGCCGTGGGTGATGCCCGACCCGCTGCTGCCGGTCGCCATCGAGGCGCACAGCAAGGCGGACGAGGACAAGCTCTCGCAGGGGCTGGCCCGGCTGGTGGCGGAGGACCCGACCATGCGGCTGGAGCAGAGCCAGGAGACCGGCCAGGTGGTGCTGTGGTGCCTGGGCGAGGCGCACCGGGACGTCGCCCTGGAGCGGCTGCGGCTGCGCTACGGCGTGCGGGTGGACACGGTCACGCACCGGGTCGCGCTGCGCGAGACGTTCGCGGAGCGGGCGTCGGGGCGCGGGCGGCACGTCAAGCAGTCCGGCGGGCACGGGCAGTTCGCGATCTGCGAGATCACCGTGGACCCGCTGCCCAACGGCGCGGGCATCGAGTTCGTCGACAAGGTGGTGGGCGGCGCGGTGCCGCGCCAGTTCGTCCCGTCCGTCGAGAAGGGGGTACGCGCCCAGGCGGCCCGCGGCATCGCCGCCGGGTATCCGCTGGAGGACGTGCGGATCACCCTGCTGGACGGCAAGGCGCACTCGGTGGACTCCTCCGACGCCGCGTTCCAGACGGCGGGCGCGCTCGCCCTGCGGGACTGCGCGGAGGGGGCCCGCATCCATCTGCTGGAGCCGGTGGCGGAGGTGGTGGTGCGGGTCTCCGAGCGCTACGTGGGCCAGGTGATGAGCGATCTGTCCGGCCGCCGCGGCCGGGTCGTGGGCACCGAGCAGGCCGCGGAGGGCGGCACGCTGGTGCGGGCGGAGGTGCCGGAGGCGGAGATCGGCCGGTACGCGGTGGACCTGCGCTCGCTCTCGCACGGCACGGGCCGCTTCTCCCGTACGTACGTACGCCACGAGCCGATGCCCGAGCAGCTGGCCGCCAGGATGCGGGGCGAGCACGGCGGCGGCTGAGGGCACTTGGGGCGGGCCGGGCCGGTCGCCGCGAACGGGGTGAACCCCGCCTGAGGCGGCGCTAGTCTGGCAGCTGCGCACAACAGGTGTGCCGTCGGCGGCTCTTGGGAAAAACCCGAAGGTCGGTGATGGCTTTCCGGAAGCAGGGTGGGGGCACAGTGGCGGGGTTCGACGACCGCGGCAGCGAGACGACGGGGTACGACTTCAGCCCCGGCGCGGAGATCCCGCTCTCCGGAGCGGGGGGCCAGACGGCCGCGACGCACGCCCTCGCCTCCGCCGCCTACCGCGACGGACCCGTCGAGGCCCTCATCAAGGCCAACGAGGAGGCCTCGCAGAAGCCTCCCAAGCTCTCCCTCTTCGAGCCGAACCTGGGCGAGGCGTTCTCGCGCGGCGTGCAGACCAGGATGCTCGGCGGCGCCCGCAAACCGCTGATCCAGTCCTTCGGTACGGAGCCGCGGGCGGTCGTGGAGCACTGCCTGGCCGCCAACCGCATCCGCAAGGAGCGTGACTCGCGGCTGACGGTGGTCATGGTGATCTTCGGGCTGCTCTTCCTGCCCGGGGTGCTCCTGTGGCTCATCGTCTTCCAGCTGCGCCGCTCCATCGCGGGCTCGCAGAACAAGCGGGTGGGCGCGTTCGGCATGGCGGCGCTGGTCGCGCTGGGGATACTCGTCGCGGTCGTCCTCATCCGGCTGCCGCTGCAGGGCTTCTGGGCGCTCTACGTCCGGGCCATGGTGCTGGCGCCGCTGGTCGGCTGGCTGTGGGCGAAGCGGATCTGCGAGCGGTACGCGAAGGACCTGCGGGCACGCTGGTCCGCGCTGCTCTCCGGCGGCGGGATCGGCGCGAAGATCCCGGAGGCCGTCCCGCAGAACCCCAACGACGCGGGGGCCGAGCGCATCCGGCTCAGCCTGGCCAAGGTCGGCGCCGAGCAGGCCAGCAACCTCGTCTACTACGCGGGGCCCAAGGGGATACTGGGCATGGGCACCCGGTGGGGCAGCTGGCAGCTGGCCGAGGAGCTGCGCCCGGTGGACCCGGACGTCGAGATCAACCCCTTCCGCAGCTGGGATGTCGTGCGCGCCATCCACGACCAGCTCGGCATGCTGGAGCGCGGCCCGCTGCACACCGGCGGCTTCCCGACCCCGGGCATACAGCACTGGATCGTCTCCCCCATCGGCGAGGGCGCCAAGGACGTCAGCCGGCCGGAGGGCCAGGAGGTCGAGGGCTTCCGGATACGCGACTTCGAGGTCCAGCGGATCTGCAACGAGCAGCAGTTCGGCAGCGGCAACCGGCACTACCTGGGCGTGCAGTTCGTGCTCTGGGACGGCCAGTTGGTGATCACTCTGCTGATCACGGTCACGGTGCTGCACCACACCCTGCGCGTCGAGGTCACCGGGCACGCGCTGGGGCCGGTGCACCCGCTCTTCACCTCCAAGCCGAGCCCGAAGACCAAGGAGGTCTCCAAGAGCGTCCGCTTCTGGGAGACCAAGACGGTGACGCTGCCGCTGGTGGAGGCGAAGGAGGTCGTCCGGCTCGCCGCGCGCGCGCCGTTCACCTGGTTCCCGCCGGTGCTCGACTTCCTCGGCGGCAAGCTGTCGCTGCCCGAGCCGTTCGGGCTGCGGCACGCCTGGGCGGACAAGCCGTGGCGGCACCGCTTCATGGCGGACGACGCGCTGCGCGCGGCGACCCCGGTGCTGCGGGTGGTGCACGCGGCGGCCATCCGCGTGCTGGAGGAGAACGGCTGCCAGACGGCGGACTTCGGCTCCCGCTCGCAGGCCCTCAGCGGCGCGGTGCAGGCCGCGGTGCCGGGCAAGGCGGACGCGTACGACGCCTGAGCGGCGACCCCGCCGCCGCTCTCAGGCGGCGGGCCAGGCGTCCGCGAGCATCGCGCGGGTGTCGGCCAGGAGCTGCGGCAGGATCTTCGTGTGGCCGATGACCGGCATGAAGTTCGTGTCGCCGCCCCATCGGGGCACCACGTGCTGGTGCAGGTGTGCGGCGATGCCCGCGCCCGCGGCTGAGCCCTGGTTCATGCCGATGTTGAACCCGTGCGCGCCGGAGGCGGTGCGCAGCGCCGTCATGGCGCGCTTGGTGAACTCCGCCAGCTCGGCGGTCTCCTCGGACGTCAGGTCCGAGTAGTCGGCGACATGGCGGAACGGCACGGTCATCAGGTGCCCGCCGTTGTACGGGTAGAGGTTGAGCACCGCATAGACGTGCGCGCCGCGGGCGAGGACGAGTCCGTCCTCGTCGCTCTTGGCCGGGATGGTGCAGAACGGACAGCCGTCGGCCGAGCCCGGCCCGCTGGGCTTGTTCTCCCCCTGGATGTACGCCATCCGGTGCGGTGTCCACAGACGCTGGAAGGCGTCCGGCACCCCCACCCCGATCTGCTGCTCCGGCTCGCTGGTCATGCGGCCAGCATAAGTGGCCCGCACGGGGCCGCCGCAGCGAGGGGCGCGCCGCCGCGGCCCCGCACCCGCACCCGTGGGACAGCGCGGGTGCGGGGGTCGGGCGCGGGGCCGCCGGGGCCCGGGGGTCAGACCTGGACGCGCCGCTCGACCGCGTCCGCGATCTCGGCGAGGGCCTCCTCGCGGGGGATGCCGTTCTTCTGCGAGCCGTCGCGGTAGCGGAAGGAGACGGCGCCGGCGGCCAGGTCCTCGTCACCGGCGATGACCATGAAGGGCACCTTCTGCTTCTGCGCGTTCCGGATCTTCTTCTGCATCCGGTCGGAGGAGGCGTCCACCTCCACCCGCAGGCCGCGCCCCTTCGCCTCGGCGGCGAACTCCCGCAGGTAGGGCACGTGCGCGTCTCCGATGGGGATGCCGACGGCCTGGACGGGGGCCAGCCAGGCCGGGAAAGCACCCGCGTAGTGCTCCAGCAGCACCGCGAAGAACCGCTCGATGGAGCCGAACAGAGCCCGGTGGATCATCACCGGCTGCTGCCGCGAACCGTCGTCCGCGGTGTACTCCAGCGCGAAGCGCTTCGGCTGCTGGAAGTCGACCTGAATGGTCGACATCTGCCAGGTGCGGCCGATGGCGTCCTTGGCCTGGACGGAGATCTTGGGCCCGTAGTACGCGGCGCCGCCCGGGTCCATCACCAGTTCCAGCCCCTGCTTGCCGGCGGCCTCGCGCAGCGTCTCGGTGGCCTCCGCCCACTCCTCGGGTTCGCCGAGGAACTTCTCGGAGTCGCCCCGGGTGGACAGCTCCAGATAGAAGTCGCTGAGCCCGTAGTCGCGCAGCAGGTCCAGCACGAAGGTCAGCAGCCCGTCCAGCTCGCCAGGCATCTGCTCCTTGGTGCAGTAGATGTGCGAGTCGTCCTGGGTGAAGCCGCGGGCGCGGGTCATGCCGTGCACCACGCCGGACTTCTCGTACCGGTAGACCGTCCCGAACTCGAACAGCCGCAGCGGCAGTTCGCGGTAGGACCGGCCCCGCGCCCGGAAGATCAGGTTGTGCATCGGGCAGTTCATGGCCTTGAGGTAGTAGTCCTGCCCCTCGAACTCCATGGGCGGGAACATCGACTCGGCGTAGTGCGGCAGATGCCCGGAGGTCTCGAACAGCTTGGCCTTGGTGATGTGCGGGGTGTTGACGAACTCGTAGTCGGCCGCTTCGTGCCGCTTGCGCGAGTAGTCCTCCATGACCCGGCGCACGACGCCGCCGCGGGGGTGGAAGACGGCCAGCCCGGAGCCCAGCTCCTCGGGGATGGAGAAGAGGTCCAGCTCGGAGCCGAGCTTGCGGTGGTCGCGCTTGGCGGCCTCGGCCAGGAACTCCAGGTGCGCCTTGAGTTCGTCCTTGGTCGGCCAGGCCGTGCCGTAGATCCGCTGGAGCTGCTTGTTCTTCTCGCTGCCGCGCCAGTAGGCGGCGGCGCTGCGCATCAGCTTGAACGCGGGGATGTGCCGGGTGGTGGGCAGGTGCGGGCCCCGGCACAGGTCCTTCCAGCACAGCTCGCCCGTGCGGGCGTCGAGGTTGTCGTAGATGGTCAGCTCGCCCGCGCCGACCTCCGCGGAGGCGCCCTCGGCCGCCTCGGCGGCGGCGCCCTTGAGGCCGATCAGCTCCAGCTTGTACGGCTCTCCGGCCAGCTCCTGGCGGGCGTCCTCGTCGGTGGTGACCCGGCGGGCGAAGCGCTGCCCGCGCTTCTGGATCTCCTGCATCTTCTTCTCGACGCGCTTGAGGTCCTCGGGGGTGAAGGGCTCCTCGACGTCGAAGTCGTAGTAGAAGCCGTCCCTGATGGGCGGGCCGATGCCGAGCTTGGCCGCGGGGAAGAGTTCCTGCACGGCCTGGGCCATCACGTGCGCGGTGGAGTGCCGCAGGATGTCCAGGCCGTCCTGGCTAGTGAGGCCGACCGGCTCGACCTCGTCGCCGTCGGCGAGTTCGCAGGTGAGGTCCCGCAGCTCGCCGCCGACGCGGGCGGCGACCACGGAGCGGTCGCCCTCGAAGAGCGCGGCGGCCGTGGTGCCCGTGGTCACCACGCGTTCTTCCCGCTCGGAATCGCGTTGGATGATCACACGGACGTCCGCCACCGGTCTCTCCTGACATGCTGACTGGGCCGCGCCGGCGAGCGCCGGGCGCGTCAGGAATCGTACCGAGCGCCGGGGCCCCTCCGCGAAACGGTGCGACAGGGTTGGCCGGGGCCCGGGTGCGGTATCACCAGCCCGTGGCCACGGCGCGGATACCCGGGGGTGGGGCATGACGTTCTGGTACGAGGGGCCGCTCGCGGCGTTCGCCGCCTCCGCGACGGGCCTGGACGCCGAGCGTGACCGCCTCGTGTCCGCCTCGCTGGTGTGCCAGTCCGCCCCGGGCGCCGAGCCGGCGGCGCACCACTGGCACCCCGGCCCGCGGCCGGGCACCGGCGTGGAGGAGATGGCGCGCGCGCTGGCGGCGCGGTCGGCGGCGGGCATGCCGCTGGTGGTGCTGAACGCGCCGTTCGCGCTGACCCTGCTGGACCGCGAGCTGATACGGCACCGCGAGCTGACGCTGGCGGCCTGCCTGGGGCGCCACTCGCTGTGCGTGCTCGATCCGCTCGTCCTGGACCGGCGGTTCGACCCCGAGCGGCCGGGGCACCGGACGCTCGGGGCACTGTGCGCGCACTACGGCGCACCGGCCGCCCCGGAGCCGTCACCACTCCCGTCGCCGCTGGCGTCTCCACTGCCGTCGCCGGACGGCGGCGCGGGCGGGAGCACGGACGCGGACGCCGTCTGGGCGGCCACCGCCGCACTGCTGCTCGTACGCGCCCTGGGCCACCGGTTCGCCCCCCGGCTGTCCCGGCTCTCCCCCGCCGAACTGCACGCGCTCCAGGCCGTCTGGTACGCGGCGCGGGCGCGGGGGCTGGTCTCGTGGTGCGCACCGGCGGCCGCGGCGCCACCGGTCCACCCGGCCTGGCCCCTGCGCGGCGCCCGGCACCGCTGAGGCGCGCTCGCCCCCGGCTCAGCGGGTGCGGCGCAGCACCACCAGCCCGACGATGGCGCCGAGCGTGCACAGGCCGGACAGCACGCTCAGCGCCAGTTGGAGCGCGCCGTCGTCCATGAGCAGGCTCAGGACCACGTTGACGCCGAGGAAGATCAGGAGCACAGTCCACAGCGACGCCTTGAGCGCAGCGGTCATCGAGGGTCCCTCCCGGGGTTTCCGTAGTGGTCCATGGCACCGGCCACGCTACGGACGCGGCCCGCCCGGGGCGAGGGAGCACGCACCCGGAGCATGGTGGAGCGCGCTGTACCGTGGTCCCGGGTGGTGGGGTCACCTCCTGGCCCCACACCCTCGCATACGGTGAGGCACATGAAAGCGGCCCTGCACGCGGCGTGGCGGGCGTTCTGCCATCTGCTCGTCGGCTTCGCGCTGTCCCTGGTCTGCTACGTGGCCATCCCGCTGTTCGTCCTGTGCGCGGTCATGGCGGCGGCACTGATCGGTGCGGCCACCTGGCCCGAGGCGGTGCTCGCGCTGCGCCGCCTGGCCCGTTTCGCGCGCTCGCGCGCGGGCAGGCGGCTGGGCGTGCGGGTGCCGGAGCACTACCTGCCCATGGGCGGCCCGCTCACCGAGCGGGTACGCACGGCCAGTTGCGATCCGGGCACCTGGCGGGACGCGCGCTGGCTGGTCACCCAGGTGCTCATCGGTCCCCTGCTGCTGTACGTCTCGCTGCCCCTGTGGCCGCTGGCGCTGCTGGTGGACGGGGTGTGGTGCGGGCTGCTGCGCCGGCGGCCGGTGCTGCTGCCGGTGTTCGACGCGCTGGCGGACCTGGACTCCCGCTGGACCGCGGTGCTGCTGCGCCCCTCCCCCAGCGCTCAGCTGGCCGAGCGGGTCCAGGAGCTGTCGGTGACCCGGGCCGGCGCGGTGGCCGCCCACGGCGCCGAACTGCGCCGCATCGAACGCGATCTGCACGACGGCGCGCAGGCCCGGCTGGTGGCCCTGAGCATGCGCATCGGGCTGGCCCGGCGCGCGTACGGCACCGACCCGGAGGCGGGCCGGCGGCTGCTGGACGACGCACAGCAGCAGGCCGAGGAGGCGCTGGCGGAGCTGCGCCAGGTGGTGCGCGGCATCCATCCCCCGGTCCTGACCGACCGCGGCCTGACCGGCGCGGTACGGGCGCTGGCCGCCGCGCACCCGCTGCGGGTGACGGTGTGCGCGCCGGGGGTGGAGAAGGCGCCGCGCGCCGCGGCGGCGGTGGAGGCGGCGGCGTACTTCGTGGTCGCCGAGGCGCTGACGAACGCCGCGAAGCACAGCTCCGGCACCGCGGTCACGGTGACGCTGGACCGTACCCGCCCCACCGTGCTGCGCATACGCGCGGAGGACGACGGCTGCGGCGGTGCGCGTGAGGAGCGCGGCAGCGGCCTGCTGGGCATCCGCCGCCGGGTCGCCGCGCTGGACGGGACCGTAGCCTTGGACAGTCCTGTCGGAGGACCGACCGTCGTCGAGGTGGAGCTGCCGTGCGTGTGGTGATCGCGGAGGACAACGTGCTGTTGCGGGAGGGGCTGGTGCTCCTGCTGACCTCGGCGGGCCACGAGGTGGCCGGGGTGGCCGCCACCGGCCCCGAGGTGCTGCCCGCCCTGCTCAGCGGGCGCCCGGACGCGGCGGTGCTGGACGTAAGGCTGCCGCCGGGGTTCCGGGACGAGGGCCTGCGCGCGGCGCTCGCCGCCCGCCGGGAGATGCCGGACCTTCCGGTGCTGGTGCTGTCGCAGTACGTCGAGGAGGCGTACGCGGCCGAGCTGCTGGCCGGCGGGGCGCGCGGGCTGGGCTACCTGCTCAAGGACCGGGTGGGGCGGGTGGAGGAGTTCCTGGAGGCGCTGGAGCGGGTCGCCGCGGGCGGCACCGCGCTGGACCCGGAGGTGGTCACCGAGCTGATGTCCCGCCGCGGCCGGGAGGATTCACTGGAGTCGCTGACCCCGCGCGAGCGGGAGGTGCTCCAGCTCATGGCGCAGGGGCACGGCAACACCGAGATCGCGAGCCGCCTGTCGGTATCCGAGCGGGCGGTCAGCAAGCACATCGGGAACGTCTTCGTGAAGCTGGGCCTGCCGCCGAGCGACAGCGGCCACCGGCGCGTGCTGGCCGTGCTCGCCTACCTCAACGCCGGAGGCCGACCCGTCAGTTGACGGACCGGCCTCTGCTGGAGGTGGGCGATACTGGGTTCGAACCAGTGACCTCTTCGGTGTGAACGAAGCGCTCTTCCACTGAGCTAATCGCCCCCTTGGCGCCCGCGGACCGTACGGTCCTGGACACGGAGAGAACCATACCGTGCCGCTCACCCTTCATCCAAACCCCTTCCCTCCTCGGCCAGCAGCCTGCTCAGCCCGCGACGGCCCCCGCGCATCATCAGCGCGTGGTTGGCCAGGAACAGCGGACGGCCGGGCAGAGCGAGCGCGCGCATCAGCGGCTTGCACACCTCCACCCGCTGGTCGTAGACGGCGCGGGTGCGGGCGGCCCCGTCGGGCAGCAGCGTCCAGCGGGCGCGTCCGGCCAGATCCCCGCTCAGCTCGACCTCCAGCACCCCGGCCACCGGGTCGCGCCGGAGCGCACGGACGGTGACCTCGAGGTCGTACGGCAGGAAGGAGCGGAAACGCGCGGTGCCGGAGTCCTCGTCCCGTGGACGCACCTCGCGCACCTGGCGCCACCACGAGGTGTACTCCTCAGCACGCTCCAGCACGCGGAAGACGGCGCGCGGGGGTGCGGGCAGCGGCCAGACACTGCGGAAGCGGTACTGGTTCCACCGGTCCGCCATCGCGCCTCAGCCGGGCAGGAGGGGACTGGGCCCGAGCGGGCCGGGGGAGATGCGGCAGGCTTCCGGGATCATCGGAGCCAGTCTACGGGTGGTGGGCGATACTGGGTTCGAACCAGTGACCTCTTCGGTGTGAACGAAGCGCTCTTCCACTGAGCTAATCGCCCGCTGCGGCCACCACATTACCGCATGTCAGCGGGTGCTCAAGACCGTTTGCGCGCGGCCCGCCGGGCCTTGCGGCGCTTGAGGTAGTCGGTGCCGTCGGCGAGCTTGCGCCGGGTCCAGCGCATGACGAGCTGGGCCCAGACGAACTCCGTCGCCCACACCGCCATGCCGCCGAAGATGATCAGCCAGCCCGGACCGGGCAGCGGCAGCAGGATCACCCCGGTCACCACGATCACGAGCCCGACCAGGAAGACGCCCACCTGCCAGCTCATGTGCAGCGGGCGGCGCGCGCGGATGAAGTGCGGCGCGCGTGAACCCAGCGGCCTCTCCGCCTTCACCCCGGCCTTGACCCCGGCTTCGGCCGCCACCCCCGACCCGGCCGTCGGCCCGTCCGCCGCCCCGCCGGCCTTCTCGGCCCGCTCCCCACCCTGCGTCGCGTCACCCTGCACGTCCATGTCGGCAAACTTACCGGACCGTTTCTCCTCACCCACGTGGTCGTACGACGGAATCGCCGCTTAGGCCACTCGAAGGACCCGAAGCCTCACAAAACGGTCAGAGGGGTTTACAACCGCCCGGTAGGTGGCATGTCGATTTCGCCGACGTGCGAATCCCCGAGCGCACACTGAGCGAAAGGCCCTGGCGCTTATGAACACCACGGTCAGCTGCGAGCTGCACCTGCGCCTCGTTGTTTCGAGCGAGTCATCACTGCCTGTACCCGCGGGCCTGCGGTATGACACGGCCGATCCCTACGCCGTGCACGCCACCTTCCACACCGGCGCCGAGGAGACCGTCGAGTGGGTATTCGCCCGCGATCTCCTGGCCGAGGGCCTCCACCGGCCCACCGGCACCGGTGACGTCCGGGTCTGGCCCTCCCGCAGCCACGGTCAGGGAGTCGTCTGCATCGCCCTCAGCTCCCCCGAGGGCGAAGCCCTGCTCGAGGCCCCCGCCAGGGCCCTCGAGTCGTTCCTCAAACGCACCGACGCCGCGGTGCCGCCCGGCACCGAGCATCGCCACTTCGACCTGGACACGGAGCTCTCGCACATCCTCGCGGAGAGCTGAGACCCGCCGGCCCGCCACAGCCGTCCGACTCGGGGCGACGGCTGGGAACCACTCCCTCGTGGGGGCCGGCGGCCGTACACGGCGCACGGTGACGCCGCCATCACGCGACTGTCGCGGTGGCGGCGTCACCGTGCGCCCGAGCGGCTAGGCTGCATCGCACCCGGTCCGTTACGGTCAGGAGCGACTGTGCAGATCAACCACGACACGCAGTGCGCACTCGACGACGTCGTCGATCTGCTGAACACCGCGCCCGAAGGCGACGCACCCGACGGCCTGGTCACCGTCGCCGACCTCCGCGCCTACGCCGAGCGCAACGACGTGAGCGACGTCGGCGAGCTGACCGAGAGCGACCTGGCCGCCGTCCGCTCCGTGCGCGAGCGCTTCGCCCGCGTCTTCGCGGCGGACGACGCGCGCACGGCGGTGCGGCTGATCAACGGGCTGGTCGCCGAGGCGGGTACGACACCACAGCTCACCGACCACGACGGGTACGACTGGCACGTCCACTACTTCGCACCCGGCGCCTCACTGGCCCACCACATCGCGGCCGACGGCGGGATGGCGCTCGCCTTCGTCATCGTCTCCGGTGAGCGGGACCGGCTGCGCCGCTGCGAGGCGCCGGAGTGCCCGCGCGCCTTCATCGACCTCTCCCGGAACCGCTCGCGCCGCTACTGCGACAGCCGGACCTGCGGAAACCGCCTGCACGTCGCGGCCTACCGGGCGCGGCGGCGCGAGTCCGCACCCAGCCCCCGCTGACCGGCGCACGCGCCTTGGGCAGCCGGCCGGCCCGGCTCACAGCAGGAGGAGATCGTAGGCCCCGGTGATCGCCAGCAGGACGCCGACGACCGCCAGGAAGAGCATCAGCGGTGGCTGCGAAAGAGCGAACAGGCACCCTCGGTTCTCCGTAGGTGCGGGCGCCTCGGGCGCGGGTTCGTCGGCCCCGGGCAGGGGGGTGTGCTGGGTGTGCGTCATCTCGCCGCGATGATGGCGCACTCATGGCCTGGACCAGGCTCAACACGCCAGCCCGGCCGAGGAGTTCGTCAGATTCCGTGCTTCTTGAGAATCGCCTCGATGTCCGAGAAGTCCTCTCCGCCGCCCGTCGCGCCCTTGGACTTGGGCTTCGCCGCCGGCTTCGCACCCCGCTGCGGCTGCCCCGCGGAGGGGCCGGCTCCCAGCGAGGGGGCCCCACCGGCCGCGGCCTGCTCACGCTCGGCCCGGGCGGCCGAGCGGCGCTCCTTGCGCGAGCGGGTGTCGGCACCCTCGCCCGCGCCGCGCCCGGCAGCGACCCGCGCGATCACGTAGAGCACCACGGCGACGGCCAGTACGGCGAAGCCCGACCAGACGCTGGGCTTGAGCACCAGGTCGGTGCCCCAGTCGCCGACCGCCTTGCCCACCTTGCCGCCGAGCTTCACCAGCCCGGCCATGGCCAGCCCCACGGGCAGCAGCGCGAAAGCGGCGATGCGGGTGGCGGCGACGAAGCGGCGGCGGTAGGCCGTCAGGAAGGCGATGGCCAGCCCGGCCGCCGAGAGCGCGGTGCAGACGGTCGTGGTGAGCATGTCTCCATCGTGCACTGTTTCTGGGCGTTATGGGGCAGGCCCAGTCGGATTTTCAGGGGGATCTGGGGGGTTCTCCTCCCTGGGTGGGAGACTGTGGCACATGAACGACTCCCCCGCCTCCCGCCCCGTACTCGACCTCTGGTGCGATCTCCAGTGCCCCGACTGCCATCAGGCGCAGGGCGATCTGCGCGCGCTGCGCACCCGGTACGCGGACGCGCTGGAGATCCGCTGGCGGCACTTCCCCCTGGAGCGCCACCGGTACGCCTACGCGGCGGCGCAGGCGGCCGAGGAGGCGTACGCACAGGGGAAGGGGCAGGAGTACACCGAGGCCCTGCTGGCGCGCACCGCCGAGCTGGCCGCGCGCGGCGAGGCCGTGCTCGGCGAGGTGGCCACCGAGCTGGGGCTGGACGCCGGGGAGGTCGAGTCGGCGCTGATCGACGGGCGGCACCTGCTGATCGTGGACGCCGACCAGGCCGAGGCCAAGGCGATCGGGGTGACCGGTACGCCCACGTACGTGATCGGCGGCGAGCGGCTGGACGGCGGCAAGAGCCAGGAGGGGCTGCGCGAGCGGATCGAGGAGATCGCGGACAAACTGCTCGGCCGGTGACGGCGCCGCGGACCCGACCACCCTGCCCGGCACCGCCGCCGGGCGGGCGGGCGGCTACAGCGCCTTGGCGAGCGAGTGCGCCAACGGCCGGTAGCCCAGCGACTCGTACAGATGCCGCGCCGGGGCGTTGCCGGGGTCGACGTTGAGCCCGAGCAGACCTACCCCCGCCGCACGGGCCTCCCGCTCGGCGAGCAGCATCAGAGCGCGTCCGTGCCCTCGTCCGCGGAGCGGCTCGTAGACCTCGACGGTGTAGACCCATCCCGCCACCCCGGGCCGTGGCGCCCCGTCCACCCTGACCCAGACGGTGCCCACGTCCGTGCCCTGGTGCGTCAGCACCCGCATGACCACGCCGACAGTGCCGGGGCCGTCGGGCAGCAAACGCTGGTGGGCCTCGTCCGCCAGCTCCCGCGCCTCGTCCGGAGGAACCCCCAGGGCCTTGTGGATCTCCAACTGCTGCGCCACGTCACGGGCGCGCCATGCCGCGTAGTCCGCGCCGTCCATCAAACGGGCGGCGCTGCCGGGCGGCAGGTCGGGGGTGTGCGAGAGCTCCTTGGTCATGGCGCGGCCGTGCTCGCGGTAACCGAGCGCCAGCGCCAGGTCCAGCGCGCCCGCCGCCCCGGCCGGAACCTCACCGTCCACCCGTACGCAGTCCCACGCCCGCAGCGCCTCCTCGGCCGCCAGCAGCGCGACGGTGGCGCGGCCCCGGCGCCGCTCCGCCGGGTCGACGGCCAGCCGCTCGATCCGGCCGGTGCGGGACTTCCGCCCCTCGCCCGTGCGCAGCAGGACCGTGCCGACGGCGCGCGCGTTCACACAGATCTCGTACGGGCGCGAGCGCCCGCCCGCCGGTGTCCGCTCCTCGGGCCCGGCCGGGCGCAGCGTGGTGGTCACCGGCTCACGCGTCCGGCTGGGCGGCGGCCCGCTCGGCGAAGACCCGCATCGCCTTGGCGGTGACCGGACCGGGGGCACCGGCCAGCTCGCGGCCGTCCACCCGCCGGACGGCCTGGATGTCCCGCAGCGAGGAAGTCAGGAAGATCTCGTCCGCGCGCTCCAGCACGTCCAGCGGCAGGTCGGTCTCCTGGGCACCGGACCACTCCGCCACCAGGGCGCGGGTGATGCCGGGCAGGCAGCCGGAGGTGACCGGCGGGGTGTGCAGGGTGCCGTCGAGGACGACGAAGACGTTGGAGCCGGTGCCCTCGCACAGCCGGCCCGCGGTGTTGCCGAACAGTGCCTCGCTCGCGCCGTGCCGGCGGGCGTAGGCCAGCGCGACGACGTTCTCCGCGTAGGAGGTCGTCTTGAGGCCGGCCAGCGCGCCGCGCTCGTTGCGGGTCCAGTCGACCGTGGCCACGGCGGTGGCGTCGGGCCGTCGGGGCGCCTCGCCGAGGGCGACCACCAGGGTGGGTCCGGCCTCGCCCCGGTCGGAGCCGAGCGGGCCTACGCCGCCGGTGTAGGTGATCCGCAGCCGCCCCAGCGGCATCGGGTTCGCCGCCAGCACCTCGGCGCACGCCCGGCGTACCTCGTCCAGGTCGGGTTCCGGCAGGCCCAGGCCGTGCGCCGAGCGGGCCAGCCGGGCCAGGTGGCGGGTGAGCGCGAAGGGGGTGCCGTCGGTGGCCTTGACCGTCTCGAAGACCCCGTCTCCGGCAGTCATTCCGTGGTCGAGCACGGAGACCCGTGCGTCGCCCGGGTCGCGCAGTGAGCCGTCGAGCCAGATCCTCACGTCGTCGTCCTCTCGTCCTTCTCGTCCCGCTGGTGCCCGGGAAAGCGCCGATGCCCGTACGCGTGCCCGGGGCCACCGGCAGCCCGGGGGTCCGTCCGGTGCCCGGCGGCCGGGTACGCACCCGACGCTACCGCGAGCAGCCGCGCCGCCTTCAGCTCGGTCTCGCGCCACTCACCCTCCGGATCGGAGCCCCAGGTGATCCCGGCGCCGGTGCCGAACCGCAGCGCGGGACCGCCGGGCAGCGTGCGGTCGATCCAGAACGTACGGATGCCGACGGCCAGTTCACCGGTGCCCCGGTCGGCGTCGACCCAGCCGACGCCGCCGCAGTACGGGCCGCGCGGCGCCGTCTCCAGCGCGGAGATGACGCGCAGCGCGCGGGATTTGGGCGCACCGGTGACCGAGCCGGGCGGGAAGGAGGCGGACAGCAGCCGCGCCCAGGCGGTGCCGCAGTGCTCCTCGGCCAGCTCGCCGCGCACCGTGGACACGAGATGGACCAGGCCCGGATGCTCCTCGACGGCGCACAGCGACGGGACGGTGACCGATCCGGGCACGCAGACGCGGCCCAGGTCGTTGCGGACCAGGTCGACGATCATCACGTTCTCGGCATGGTCCTTGGGCCGCAGATCGGCGGCGGTGCGGCCGGTGCCCTTGATCGGGCCGGAGCTGACCTGTGAGCCGTCGCGGCGCAGATACAGCTCGGGCGAGGCCGTGGCGACCTCGACGCCGTACGCGGGCAGCCGCACGACGCCGCCGTACGGGGCGGGGTTGCCGCGCGCCAGCAGGGCGCCCAGGCCGTCGATGTCGCAGGCGGCGGGGTCACCGGGCACGGGCAGCGGCGCGGTCAGCACGCGGCACAGGTTCGCCTGGTACACCTCGCCCTCGGCTATGTGCCGGCGGATGCGGCGCACCCCGGCCAGGTAGCCGGCGCGGTCCAGGGAGCTGCTCCAGTCGGCGGGCGCGGGCCCCCGCCAGCGCTCGGCCGCGGCGGGCATGGGCACCGCGTGGCGCGTGCGGCCCGTACGCGCCTGGGGGACGCGCCGTACGTCGCCGAAACGCGCGCAGGTCAGGCCGCCCTCGAAGTCGGCGACGACCGCCCACCAGCCCGAGGAGTCCAGTGCCGCCGGGTCGCTGGTGACATCGCGGAGATCGCCTGCGACGAGGCCGGCGAAGCGGGCGAGCGGGGGTGGAGGGCGCACACGGGAAGTGTAGGAGGCGCCGCCACGGGGCCACGCTGGGGAAACGGAATTTGAGCTGGCTCCGTAATCCGCTAAAGTTCAACACGTCGCCGGGGTGTTCACGCCCCGGAGCACGGCACCTGCGGACGTGGCTCAGTTGGTAGAGCATCACCTTGCCAAGGTGAGGGTCGCGAGTTCGAATCTCGTCGTCCGCTCGGATAGGGGTACTGTGGCCCCTGCCATGGTGGAGTGGCCGAGAGGCGAGGCAACGGCCTGCAAAGCCGTCTACACGGGTTCAAATCCCGTCTCCACCTCGGACGATTAGCTCAGCGGGAGAGCGCTTCCCTGACACGGAAGAGGTCACTGGTTCAATCCCAGTATCG
>NZ_KE384252.1:165840-439248 GCF_000424825.1 Streptomyces sp. CNH287
CGATTAGCTCAGCGGGAGAGCGCTTCCCTGACACGGAAGAGGTCACTGGTTCAATCCCAGTATCGTCCACCATCTCAGAACCCCCGGCAGATCTCGGCCGGGGGTTCTGTCGTGCCGTGTTGAGCCGTGCCGGGCTCTGCTGAGCCGTGCCGGCCTGACGCGGCCGGCTCGGCCCGTCCGGTCAGGAGGAGAAGAGCATCCTGCCGAAGCCCTGGCGGCCGCGGCCGTGATGCCCGTGATGGCCGTGCCCGCCCTGGTGCGGGGCGCCCCAGGCGGGGGCGGCCGGGTACGCCTGCGGGGCCGGACCGTGCCCCGGCTGGGCGGGCGGCGGCGGGGGCGGGGGCGCCTGCTGGGACCACTGCGACTCGAAGCGGCTCAGCGCCTCCAGCTCGCCGTAGTCGAGGAAGATCCCCCGGCAGCCGCTGCACTGCTCGATCTGGACACCGCTGCGGTTGAAACTCTGCATCGGCGCACCACACTTGGGACACTGCATCGTCGGCTTCATCTCCTCGCCGTTCGGTTCACTTGCGGCCCCACCCTACGGCTCCCGACCAGCCCGCAGTTGGACAATACGGTTACAGGACGCCACCAGCGCGTCCTCGTCCTCGTCCAGCGCGCGGTCCGCCGCCGACGCCTTGGCCACCGCGAGCGCCGCGCTCTGCGCCGTCAACGCGCGTGCGGGGGCGTCCAGTCGAGGCCACGGGTCGCCGCGGGTGCCCGAGGTGTCCTGGTAGGCCCCGAGCAGGCGCTCCCAGGACCTTGGGGGCAGCAGCCCGGCCGCGTACCAGGCGGCGGGGCGTGCCAGGTCCCAGAGGGGGTCACCCACGCCGAGATCGTCGATGTCGATGAGCAGCCAGCCACCGCCGGGCACCGGGTGGCGGACCAACTGCCCCAGGTGGAAGTCGCCATGGCACAGTGCGACGGCGCCGCCGCGCGCACCGTGCCCCTCAGACGTACGCTCGCCCCGGCACCACGCGGGCAGCCCCGCCCAGACGCGCTCGACGGCCTCCCGGGCCGCGCCGTGCCGCAGACCGGCGGCTCCGGCGGTGGCGGTCCGCATCCTTTCCAGCGCCGCGACCGCCCGCTGCGGGCCGCGCATCGCGGGCAGCGGCCCCGGCAGCCGCCCGCCCAGCGGGCCGGCGGGTACGGCGTGCAGCCGCGCCAGCAGCGTCCCGGCCGCCTCCCAGGGCGCCGCCGGCGGCGCGTCGGGATCGACGGGCACGCCGTACGGCCACACCGTCGCGGGGCGTCCGTCGCCGAGCCGGGTGACCAGGCCTGGAGGCAGCGGCGGCAGCAGTATGCCGGTGAGTTCGGGCGCGGCGGCCACGCGCAGACGGACGGCGAGAGCCGCCGCGTCCGTACCGGCCGCGTGTGCCTTGGCCACCGCACCGCCGACCCGGACCACCGTGCCGTCCGCCCGGTCCGCGAGCAGCTGCGGCTCACCCGGCCACGCGCCGCCCCCGGGGGCGGCGCGGGCGAGGGCGGTGAGCGCGTGGGCGAGCGGGGGGCCGTCGGCGGCTCGGTCCACGTACATGCGACCGGATCGTACGCGGCGCGCCAGGCGCCGTCCGCCCGGCGCAACCGCGGTGGCCGCGGCAGAAGGGGAGCCCCCGCACCGGGCCCGGACAGCCCGAAGCCCGGGCAGCTCCCCAGCTGCCCGGGCTCTCGTGCCGTCCGCCGCACCCCCGTCCCCACGGGGCTGTTGGTCGGATGTCCCCGACTCGGGCCGCTCTCCCGAGCCCGGGGCGCCTCTCAGCGCCCCAGCATTCCGGCCACGGACGACGCCTGTGTGACCACCGCGTCCACGCCGCCGAAGACGACGGCGAGGAGCAGGGCCAGCGGGAGCACCATCGCGGCTGCCACCAGCGGGTGCCGCCGCCCCCCGGGCCGGACGCCGATGGCGGCGACCGCCGCCATCCGTCCGTGTGCCCGGGACGCGGTACGCCCTGCCGTGTGCGCCATGATCGGCTCCTGTCAGTTCGGGGCGGCGGGCGTCTGACCTCGGGGGACGAGTGCTGCGCCCGCCGCTTGAGAGCAACATTAGGCGGGGGGGCGCCCATACGGCGTCATGCCCGCGTACTGACTCCGGGGCCTCCCCCAGGATGAGAGCCGACGGCCCCGGATACTACCCAGGGTGGAGAGCTCGCCCGGGACACCCGGGAGATCCCCCAGGGGTACTGCCTCATGCCAACGGCATTGCAGGTCAGCGGCATACTCCGGGCCTCCTCCGTGAGCCGGACGGCGGGGTGTCGCACGCCTGGGGGCGGCGGAATCCGCCTACGGGCGCACGGCTGCCCGACGGCCGGGCGCCCACAGCGCGCCAGGGAGCGTGCAGGTTCCGCGGGCGGCCCGGCAAACGGGGCGTCAACAGGCGTGACTTCTCTCACTCGGTTCCCGTGGCGCCATCCGGTACGCCGCGCCGCGGGGCGTCGAGGGGGCGCCGTGGCAGGGACCGGCGAGCTCCTGGCGCTGGGCCGGGACCGCCTTTCGTGCGGGTGCTGGCGGAGCGTCAATCGCCTTGCCAGGCACCCTCCTTGGGTCGCCGCACCGCCCAGTGCCGCTGGTCCGGGGCGGCTGCCCGCGACCGCGTGACAACCGCTCGCGGCACGCCGGTCAATCCCGCTGACGGCGCGTGTGCCGCCTATCGTGGCCGGGAGCCCGCAGTCCGTAAGCTGTCCCTCGTCAGACGGACGGGCAGCGGATGGGGCCTCCCCCGCCAGAGTTGGGGGCTGGGCCTCCCCACCGGAGTAGGGGAACGAGATGGCGATGATGCGGCTCCGGCGCGAGGACCCGCGAGTCGTCGGCTCGTTCAGGCTTCACCGGCGGCTCGGAGCGGGCGGCATGGGCGTGGTCTATCTCGGGTCCGACCGGCGCGGGCAGCGGGTGGCACTGAAGGTGATCCGCCCGGACCTCGCGGAGGACCCGGAGTTCCGTTCGCGTTTCGCACGCGAGGTGTCCGCCGCCCGGCGGATCAGCGGCGGCTGCACGGCGCGCCTGGTGGCGGCCGATCTGGACGCGGACCGGCCGTGGTTCGCCACTCAGTACGTGCCGGGGCCCTCGCTGCACGACAAGGTCAACGAGGGCGGCCCCATGCCGCCCTCGCAGGTGGCCTCCGTCGGAGCGGCGTTGGCGGAGGGGCTGGTCGCCGTGCACGAGGCCGGTGTCGTACACCGGGACCTGAAGCCGTCGAACATCCTGCTGTCCCCGAAGGGGCCGCGCATCATCGACTTCGGGATCGCCTGGTCGACGGGGGCGAGCACGCTCACGCACGTGGGCACCGCGGTCGGCTCGCCGGGCTTCCTCGCCCCCGAGCAGGTGCGCGGGGCGGCCGTGACCCCGGCGACGGACGTCTTCGCGCTGGGCGCCACCCTCGCCTACGCCGCGACGGCCGACTCCCCCTTCGGGCAGGGCAGTTCCGAGGTCATGCTCTACCGCGTGGTGCACGAGGAACCGCAGCTGCGGGACGTGCACGCGGCGCTGGCACCGCTGATCGAGGCGTGCCTGGTCAAGGCACCCGAGGACCGTCCCAGCACACTGCAACTCTCGCTGCGGCTCAAGGAGATCGCCGCCCGCGAGGCGCGCGGCCTGCCGGAGGGCGGCGGCGCGGGCACGCGGGCCGCTCCGCCGGCGCCGGAGCAGCCGGGCCGACGGCCCACCGGGAGGCGCGCGGACGAGTACGCGCGGCAGCACACCGAGCGCGAGCAGGGCGGGCCGGGCGCGGACCGGGCGCCCAGCTCCTCCCGTACGCCCTCCTCCCGCACTTCGTCCTCACGGCCGCACGCCTCCCGGCCCTCCGCTTCGCGGCCCTCCTCCTCGCGCCACCCGGCCGCGCGCCCCTCGGCATCCCGGCCGGTCCCGCGCGCGACGGGGGCGGGGCGGACGGGCGCGGGGCGAGCCGGCCCGGGGCGGACGGGCACGCGCCCCCCGGCCAGGCCGCGCAACCGTTCCGGCACGGGGGGCCGGGGCGGCCCGAACCGCAGACTGCTGCGGCAGCGGCTGGTGGTCTTCGTGACGGTGACGCTGCTCGTCGCCCTCGGTATCGCGGCGGCGCAGGGCTGCCAGAGCACCATACGGGGCCTGGGCGCGCCCGCCGCACCGTCGGCCGCCTCCACCGACGGCCCCCCGCCCGGGCCCACTCCGGGCCTGGGCCCGGGCTGACGCGCGCGCTGGCATCCGCTGCCTGGTCCCGCCAGCGCTCGGACGTCCCGGCGCCGAGCCGGTGTCCTCTCCGCGCTGCTCCGCGGCGCATCCTCCGCGCATCCCGGCGGGCAGCCGCGTGAGAGGCATGAGGTCGGGCCGGTGCCTACCGGTTCTGCCCGGCCGCGGGCAGGTGAACGGCCACGTCGTGGTCGGCATCGAGCAGCACCGGGAGCGTTGCCGGAAAACCGCGGTGGTGGGAAACCCGCGTCGTGCAGAGCGGTGCTGCCGTGGCTGCCACCGGCGTCCACGGGCGCACCCTCCGCCAGGGCCGCCCTCAAGCGGGCGACGTCGCCGTCCGGAGCGCCGTAGCGCACCCGAGCGCGCGCCATCCAGCCGCTGCCAGAGCGACGGCGCGGGCTACCTGGGCCTCGTCGCGTAGAGGGCGACGGCGGACGCCGCGGCGACGTTGAGGGAGTCCACTCCGGCGGCCATCGGGATGCGGACGTGCTCGTCGGCCGCGCGCAGGGCGCCGTCCGACAGGCCGTCGCCTTCGGTACCGAACATCAGGGCGAGCTTCCCGTACCGGCGGCCGGCCAGTTCGTCGATCGTGATCGACTGCTCGGAGAGGCACAGGGCCGCCGTCACGTAGCCGTGCCGACGGAACAGCCCGGCGTCCCGCGGCCATGCGTCCAGCCGGGTCCAGGGGACCTGGAAGACGGCGCCCATCGACACTTTCACGGCCCGCCGGTAGAGCGGGTCCGCGCAGCGTGGCGTGAGGAGGACGGCGTCCACGCCCAGGGCGGCGGCGTTGCGGAAGGCGGCCCCCAGATTCGCGTGGTCGACCATGTCCTCGAAGAGGGCGACCCGCCGGTCGGCACTCTCCCGCGTGCTGCGGGGCGAGGACGCGCCCAGCAGCACGTCCGCCTCGGGCAGGGCCTTGCGCCGCATGGAGGCCAGGGCGCCCCGGTGCACGTGGTAGCCGGTCACGCGGGCGGCCAGCTCCGGGGTGACCTCGTAGACGGGCGCGGTGGTGCGCTCGATCACCTCGCGCATCACCTCCAGCCACTTGGCGGTGAGCAGCATCGAGCGCATGGCGTAACCGGCGTGCTCGGCGCGGCGGATGACCTTCTCGCCCTCGGCGATGAAGAGACCCTCGGCCGGTTCGCGCCGCCGGCGCAGCTCGACGTCGGTCAGGGCCGTGTAGTCGCTCAGCCGGGGGTCGTCCGGGTCGTCGACGGTGATGACGTCAGCCACCGCTGTTGCATCCTTCCGTGTGCCGGGTCCTGCCTGCGGGGCGCCGTTCGTCGTTCACCGCGGACCGTCAGCGGGGGCCCACGATGGTGACGACCTCGCCCACGACGATCACGGCGGGCGGCCGTACGTCCGCCGCCTCGGCGATCGAGGCGGCCGTCGCCAAGGTGGCGTCCACCCGGCGCTCGTTGGCCATGGTTCCCTCCTGCACCATCGCCACCGGGGTGTTTGCCGCTCGGCCGTGCCGGATCAGTGTCTCGGCGATGGCGCCGAGGCGCTCGACGGCCATCATGAGCACGAGCGTGCCGCGCAGCCGGGCGAGCGCCTCCCAGTCGACCAGGGAACGCGGGTCATCGGGGGCGACATGACCGCTGACGACGGTGAACTCGTGCGCGACACCCCGGTGCGTGACGGGGATGCCGACCGCACCGGGCACGCTGATGGAACTGGAGATGCCGGGCACGACGGTGACCGGCACCCCGGCCGCCGCGAGCTGCTCGGCCTCCTCCATGCCCCGGCCGAAGACGAAGGGATCGCCACCCTTGAGCCGTACGACCGAGCGGCCCGCCCGGGCGTGCTCGATCAGCGCGTCGTTGATCGCCTCCTGCGCCATCGCCCTTCCGTACGGGATCTTCGCCGCGTCGATCACCTCGACGTGCGGGGGGAGTTCGTCCAGCAGGTCGCGCGGGCCGAGCCGGTCGGCGATCACCACGTCCGCCTCGGCCAGCAGCCGCCGCCCGCGCACGGTGATCAGGTCGGGGTCACCCGGGCCGCCGCCCACCAGCGCCACCCCGGCGGTGCGCGCGCGGTGCCGGGGGGCGACGAGCGTGCCCTCCCGCAGCCCCTCGACGACCGCGTCCCGTACGGCGGCGGAGCGGCGCGGGTCGCGGCCGGTGAGGACGGCGACGGTGACCCCGTCGCTGCGGCCGGTGGCGGGCGTCCAGGCGGTGGCCGCCTCGGCGTCGTCGCTGCGTACGGCCCAGACGCGGTGCGCCTCGGCCTCGGCGGAGGCGGCGGCGTTGGCGGCCGGGTCGTCGGTGGCGATCAGGGCGTACCAGGCGTCCGCGAGGTCGCCGTCCCGGAAGGGCCGCCGCTGCCAGGTCAGCTCGCCCGCGTCCGCCATGGCCTCCACCGAGGGGGTGACGGAGGGGGCGACGAGGGTGACGTCCGCGCCCGCGGCGAGCAGGGCGGGCAGCCGCCGCTGCGCCACCGTGCCGCCGCCGAGGACCACGACACGACGTCCGGACAGGCGCAGCCCTACGGGGTAGGCGGGGGTATCGGACATCGCGGCGGGGCTCCTTGCGGTGACGCGGTGGTGCGGTGGTGCCGCTGCGGCGTCGGAGCGGCGTCGGGAAGAGGGGCGGGGCGGAAGGGGACAGGCGGCAGGGGAAACAGGGCGGGCGGGACGCTGAACACCTTAGTACTCCGGCGCGCACCCCCCGTCGGCGCTGGTCAGGTGGGACACCTCACACCGGCGCATGACGCGGCGTCAGCCGTCTGGCTCCGCGTCGGCGCGCCCCGCCGGGTCCGTTTGACACTCCCTGCGCGCGGGGCGAACTCTGGAACATGCCGAGAAGCCGCGCCGCCCTCGCCCTCCTGCTGCCGCTCCTGCTGCTGGTGCCCGCCGGCCCGGCGCGGGTGGAGACCCTGGGGGACTGGCCGGAGCCGGTACCGGTCGTGTCCCAGGTCGAGACGGACGACCCGGTCGTCTTCCTCACCATCGATGACGGCTGGCACCGCGACCCGGCCGCCCAGCGGCTCCTGCTGGACCGGCAGGTGCCCGCGTCGCTCTTCGTGCTGCCCGGTGCGTACGCGGAGGACACCGGCTACTTCCGCGCGCTGCTCGGCCGGGGACCCGCCCGGCCGGAGAACCACACCGTCTCCCATCCGGAGCTGGACACCCTCGGCTTCGCCGCCCAGCGGGCGGAGGTCTGCGGCGTCCGCGCCCGGCATCTCGCCGCGTTCGGGGACGGTCCTCGGCTGCTGCGCCCGCCGAGGGGCCGCTACGACGGGTGGACGCCCAGGGCCGCCGGCGGCTGCGGGGCGGCGGCGGTGGTCATGTGGACCCATGACTTCACCACCTGGGGCGACTCGGCGCCGCCCACGCCGCGGCTGGAGGCCGGGGACATCGTCCTGCTGCACTTCACGCCCACCCTGGAGGCGGACCTGACCCGGGCGCTCGACGCGGCCGACGCGGCCGGTCTGCGGCCCGCCCAGCTGAGGCGGTATCTCGCGGACTGAGGCCGGCGGGGCCGGCCCGCACCCGGCGCCGCACACGCCGACGTGGCCCTCCCCGCGCGGGGAGGGCCACGGGAGCCGGGATCAGTTCTTCTCGGTGACGCCCGCCGAGTCGAAGGTGGCCACCTCGTGCATCGCGCGGGCGGTGCTCTGCACCATCGGCAGCGCGAGCAGCGCTCCCGTACCCTCGCCGAGCCGCAGGTCGAGGTCGATGAGCGGGCGCAGACCCAGCTTGGTCAGCGCGGCCACATGGCCCGGCTCCGCACTGCGGTGCCCGGCGATGCACGCGGCCAGCGCCTCCGGGGCGATGAGCCGCGCGACCAGCGCCGCCGCGCCCGCGCTGACGCCGTCCAGGATCACCGGCGTACGCAGCGAGGCCCCGCCCAGGATCAGGCCGGTCAGCGCCGCGTGCTCCAGCCCGCCGATGGCGGCCAGCATCCCCAGCGGGTCCGCCGGGTCCGGCCGGTGGAGCTGGAGGGCACGGCGGACCACCTCGACCTTGCGGGCGTGGGTCTCGTCGCTGATCCCGGTGCCGCGCCCGGTGACCTCCGCCGGGTCGGCGCCGGTGCACACCGCGATCAGCGCCGCCGAGGCGGTGGTGTTGGCGATGCCCATCTCACCGGTGAGCAGGGCCTTGTTCCCCGCCGCCACCAGGTCGCGCGCGGTCTCGATGCCGACCTCGACCGCCCGCAGCACCTCCTCCTGGGTGAGGGCGGGCCCCTGCGTCATGTCCGCGGTGCCGTGCCGTACCTTGCGGGGCATCAGCCCGGGACTGGTGGGGAGTTCGGCCTTGACCCCGACGTCGATGACGCACACCTCGGCACCCACCTGGGCCGCGAAGGCGTTGACCACGGCGCCGCCGCCGAGGAAGTTGGCGACCATCTGCGCCGTCACCTCCTGCGGCCAGGAGGTGACCCCCTGGGCGTGCACGCCGTGGTCACCGGCGAACACCGCCACCGCGGCGGGCTCCGGAATCGGCGGCGGGCACTGCCGGGAGAGACCGCACAGCTGCGCGGAGATGATCTCCAGCATGCCGAGCGCACCGGCCGGCTTGGTCATCCGCTTCTGCCGCTCCCACGCCTCGCCGAGCGCTTTGGCGTCCAGCGGGCGGATGCGCTCCAGGGTCTCGGCCAGCAGGTCGTGCGGTGCCGCACCGGGCAGCGCGCGCCGGCCGTAGGACTCCTCGTGCACCACCCAGGAGAGCGGGCGGCGCTTGGACCAGCCCGCCTGCATCAGCTCGGGCTCGTCCGGGAACTCGTCGACGTAGCCGATGCACAGGTACGCGACCACGTCGAGGTGCTCGGGCAGGTCGAGGGCGCGGACCATCTCCCGCTCGTCGAAGAAGCTCACCCAGCCGACGCCGAGGCCCTCGGCGCGCGCGGCGAGCCAGAGGTTCTCGACGGCGAGCGCGGAGGAGTACGGCGCCATCTGCGGCTGGCTGTGCCGCCCCAGGGTGTGCCGGCCGCCGCGGGTGGCGTCAGCCGTCACCACGATGTTCACCGGCGTGTCGAGGATCGCCTCGATCTTGAGTTCCTTGAACTGCTTCGCGCGCGCCTTGGGCAGCGACTTGGCGTACGCGTCCCGCTGGCGCTGCGCCATCTCGTGCATGGTGCGCCGGGTGTCCTCGGACCGGATGACCACGAAGTCCCAGGGCTGCGAGTGGCCGACGCTGGGCGCGGTGTGCGCCGCCTCCAGAACTCGGAGCAGCACGTCGTGCGGGATCGGGTCCGGCCGGAAGCCCTTGCGGATGTCGCGGCGTTCGCGCATGAGCCGGTGCACAGCCTCGCGCTCCGCCTCGTCGTAGCCGGAGGCGGCCGAGGACTCCGGCCGGGCGGGGGGCTCCTGCGCCTCCGGGGCCTTCGCCGCCTCCGCAGCTGCCGGGGGCTCGGCCTCGGCCTCGGCCTCGCTCTCGGCCTCGGTCACAGCCTCGGCCTCCGGCGGAGCCGGGGCGGCGGCCGGGTCCGGTGTCCGGGCCGGTACCGCGGACTCGGCGCCGGTGGACGGCGCGGCCTGCGCCTCTGCACCGCCTTCACTTATCGGCGGCTGCGGCGCGGCTGGCTGCGCGGCGGCCGGGGCTTCGGCCTCCTGGGTGGCCGCCGCGGGTTCGGACTGGGCCGCCGCGGGCTCCGGAGCGCCTTCCGGCACACCCTGCGGCGTGGGCTCGGCGGCGGGCTGCGCGACCGCCGCGGGCTCCGGCTCCGGCCCGGCGGACTCCGGCGCGGCTGCCGCCTCGGCCGACACCGGTTCCCCTGCGGGCTCCGAGGTCTCCTCCGCGGCGGCGGCTGCCGGGTGGGCGGCCGGTGCGGCCGTCTCCGAGGTGGCCTGCTGCGGGATGCGCGCCACCGAGGGCGCCGTCTCCGCCGCCACCGGGGCGGTCTGCGCCGCTACGGGCTCCGGCGCGGCAGGCTCCGCTGCGGCAGGCTCCGCCGCCACCGGCTCGGGCTGTACGGCTTCCGGCTCCGCCGCTGCCTCGGACTGTGCGGCCTGCGACGCCGCCGCGGGCTCCGGCTCGGGGCTCACGGGCTCGGTGTGCATCGGCTCGGTGTGCACGGGCTCGGCGGCTACGGCGTCGTCGCCCGCCGGTACGGCCTGCGGCCCGGCGACCGGGGCCGCGTCCGGCACCTGGGCCGGCTGGGGCGCCGCGCCCTGCGCGGTCGGAATGGGCACGGCGGCCACCGGCTCGGCCGCGGCGGACGGCTCGACGGGGAGTGCCTGCTCCGGCACTTCGACGGGCACCGGCTGCGCGACCGGCTGCGCGGAGGGGTCCACGGGCGCGGCGGGCGCCGGGATGGCCGCGAGGTCGGGCCCGGGGAGCGGGGTCCCGCTGCCCGGCGCCGCCCCCGCCGACTGCGGTGCACGCGAGGTCCAGGCGTCCGGCTGGGCCGGGATCTCGCCGAGCTGCGGTCCGGGCAGGGAGTCGGGCCCCTGGTTCGCGATGTCGAGGTATTCCAGCCCGGTGGCGGGCAGCCCCGGCTGCGGCACCGGGGACGGTGCCGGGGTGCCCGGGGTGGGCGCCGCGGAACCCGGCCGCGCATGCTGCTGCGGCGAGGTGCCGTTGACCACCTGGGCGGGGGGCGCGGCAGGCGCGCTGGGGCCGCGGTCGGCGAGCGACCGCACGGCGCCCGACTGCTCGGGGACCGGGGGGCCGAGATGGAGCGGGCGGCGCGGCTGCGCCGCCTGCGGCTGGCCGGGCTCGGGCCGTGGCTCGGCTGCGGACGGCGCCTCGGGCGGGCGCTGGGCGTCCGGCGGAAGGGGGGCGTCCGGCGCGGACTGAGAGTCAGCGGGAGAGGTGGCGGGCGTGGACGGGGCTTCGCCCTGGGGCTCCCCGTGCGCGCCGCCTCCGGCGACCGGTTCGGGGGCCGGGGTGCCGGCCACGCCGTTGGGGGCCGCAGCAGCAGCGCCGTTCACGACGGCTCCGGGCATACCCGGCGCACCGGGGACTCCGGAGGCGGGCGCGGCGACGGGCGTACCGGCGGCCGGGGTGCCCGCGGCCGGGGCGCCGGCGGCGGGAGGAGCCCCCGCGCCGTGCACTCCCCCGCCGGGCATCCCCTCGACGTGCGCACCGTAGATGTCCCCGGTGGTCATGCCGTTCACGCCGCCGGTCGGCACCCCGCCCGGCGGAGTACCGGGCTGCGGCATCCGGACCGCGCCGTAGTCGATCGTCCCGGAGTTCCGGCCGTCCGTCTCGTGCGTGCCCACCGGGCGGGTGTGCTGGGGGGCCGGGGCGACCAACTGGGTGTCGCCCCAGGCTCCTTGGGAACCCGGCATCAGCAGGTCCTCCTCGTCGCCGGACGGGCCGGGAGCGCCCGCCGCCGGGTCCGCCGAGGAATACGCGCCGGGGGCGGCCGGGGTGCCCGGCTGCGGCTCCGGCTGTGCGCCCGCGTGGGCCGGCGCTCCCTCGCCGGGGATCTGGCCGGTGTCAGTCATGCGTACCCCTCGCCCATCGGTAGTCCTCTTCCCACCCGGCGGATGCCCGCCGCGCCCCCTGGATGAAGAACGAGCGCGTGCTCGTTGCGGCACGAGCCTCCGTCCCCGCCACCCGGACATTGAGGACGAAGTGTCCGTGTCCGGAGACGGCACAACGGTCCATCAGCCTACCGGGCACAGAGCACTTCACCTGCCACGGGTGGGTGAGAAGTGGCACTCCGCGGGCTTCGTCAGCAATGTTCACGGGACTTCATCCGCGGACACCCGAAAGGAGGAAAACGACCGTACGTTCGCTCTCCGCCCAGTGCCGCGTGTCGAGTTCGACCGACTGGAGCAGGGCGCACTCCACGGCGTAGCCGCCGTCCGCCAGGACCCGCCCGATCGCCTCCGCCTCGTCCCGGGTCGTCGCGTGGGTCACGATCCGCTCCGGGCGCCGGTCGCACACCGCGGCCACCGTGCGGACGTCGCCGCCGCCGATCCGTACGACGTCCGGCTCGGGCAGGTCCTCCAGCACGTGCGGGGCCGTGCCCGCCACCGTCTGGAGCTGGAGCCCGCGGCTGCGGGCCGCGGCGGCCGTGCGGGCGCACGCCTCCGCGTCCCGGTCGACCGCGATCACGGCGGCACCGAAGCCCGCCGCCTCCAGAGCCACCGCTCCGCCGCCCGAGCCGATGTCCCAGACCAGATCGCCGATACGGGGTCCGAGCCGGGCCAGTTGGGCGGCGCGCAGCTGCGCCGACCCGCCGGGGCGGGTGCGGGCTCTTGCGTCCTGCGCGTACTCCGCCGCCGGGCGCGCCCAGCCGCGGGCGGCCGGCGGGTAGCCGGGCTCGCGGCCCGCCAGCCAGCCCGAGTTCTGGTGCTCGCGGGAGCCCGCGTCCACCGTGCCGCCGAGGACTATCACCACGTTGGGGTCGCGCCAGGTGTGGTCGGCGACCTTGTCCGAGGTGAGCACGCTGATCTCCTCGCGGTCGGTGCCCAGCGCCTCGCAGATGACGAAGGTGCGGTGGACTCCCGCCAGCAGCAGCGCCAGTTCGGGCGGCCCGGCACCGGGTGAGGTGAGGACGGCGACCTTGGTGTGCGCGCGGCAGACGTTGACCGCGCGGCGCAGGGAGCGGCGCTGCGCGACGACCACCTGCGCGTCGTCCCAGGCCATGCCGGCCCGGGCGAAGGCGGTGGCCACCGCGGAGACGGCGGGCAGCACCTCCACCTCCAGCCCGTGTTCGGGTGCGCGCAGGGTCCGTACGACGCCGAAGAAGCCGGGGTCGCCGTCGGCCAGCACGACGGCGGTGCCGCGGTGTCCGGCGATCCGCCGGGCGGCGAGCGAGACGCTGCCCAGCCGGATGCGCTCGGCGGCGGGCGGTACCTCGGGCAGGGCCAGATGGTGTGCTGCACCGGCGACCAGGGTGGCCGCGCCCAGGGCGGCGCGGGCCGCATCGGTCAGCGGCGTGCCGTCCCACCCGATCACAGTCACACGGTCGGCCATCGGCGGATTTCTCCTGCTCCTGTGCGGGTGCGGTGCGGGTGCTGGTGCGCGTGGGGTGCCGGTGCGGCGGGGCCGGGTCCCTCCGGCCGGGGCAGAGCGAGATTACCCCCGCCGAAGGCAGGTGCGCGGCGCGGGTGCGCTCAGTTCCATTCGGGATAGGCGGAGAATCCGCCGCCGTCGGAGAACTGCTCGGGCGCTCCGTCGAAGTCCTCGGGCAGCAGGCTCCAGACGATGAGGTCGGTGCGGATCTCCGTCCAGCCGCCGTCCTCGGTGCGGGAGCGCGCGGTCCAGGCGTTGCGCAGGACGCCTTCGCTGATGCAGCCGAGCTTCTGGGCGACCTGCTGTGAGGCGGTGTTGTCGGCGGCGGTGCGCAGTTCGAGGCGCTCGAACTTCTGGTCCTGGAAGAGCCATTGCGCGGTGGCGAGCACGGACTCGGAGGCGTACCCCTCGCCGCGGGCCCAGGGCGCGATGACGTAGGAGATCTCGGTGATGAGCAGCCGCCAGTCGGTGTTCTTGACGTGCACGGTGCCCACCAGCCGCTGGGTGAGGAACTCGGTGACGGCCAGCACGATGCCGCGCCCCGCCGTGCGTTCGGCGGGCGCCTGCCGGGTGATCCAGGCCCGCGCGTCGGCCTCGGTGTAGGGGGCGGGGACGGAGGTCCAGACGGCGACCAGTTCGTCGTTCATCATCTCCGTGAAGGAGGGGATGTCCGCCAGCTCGAACGGGCGCAGTACAAGCCGGTCCGTACTGATGGAGATGTCCGGAAAGGTCGGTGTCATGCGCCGCTCCATGCAGATGCCTCGGGGGTCCGGGGCCGCGCCCAGGAAGGTTGCAGCAGTGCACAGCATGCAGCATCGCACCGGGGACGCGCAGCGCCGGGCCCCTGTGGTGGCACGGGCCCGGCGCTGTGAGTCGACTTGTCGCTACGAGGACTTGACCGGGCCGAACGCCGGGAGGATGGCGCCGTCGTCGTAGGTGTCCTCGATGTACTTCTTGACCTCGTCGGAGTTCAGGATGCGGGCCAGCTTCTTGACGCGGGGGTCGTCCTCGTCCCCCTTCTTGACGACGAGGAGGTTGGCGTACGGGTTGCCCTCCGCCTTCTCCAGCGCCAGCGCGTCGGTGGCGGGCTTGAGGTCCGCCTCGATCGCGTAGTTGCCGTTGATCACGGCGGCGTCGACGTCACCGAGCGCGCGCGGCAGGGTGGCGGCCTCCAGCTCCTTGAACTTCAGGCCCTTGGCGTCCTTGATGTCGGAGAGCGAGGCGTCCGCTCCGGCGCCGGGCTTGAGCGTGATGAGGTCGTTGTCGGCCAGGAGCTGCAGCGCGCGGCCCTCGTTGGTCGTGTCGTTGGGGACCGCGACGGTCTGGCCGCTCTTGAGGTCCTCCAGGTCCTTGAGGTCCTCCGAGAAGAGCCCGAGCGGTTCCAGGTGCACGCCGGTCACGCCCACGAGGTGGGTGCCCTGCTTCTTGTTGAAGTCGTCCAGGTAGGGCTTGTGCTGGAAGAAGTTCGCCTCGACCTGGCCGCTCTCGGTGGCGGTGTTGGGCAGGACGTAGTCGGTGAACTCCTTGACCTCCACCTTCACCCCCTCCTTGGGCGCCAGCTCCTTGCTGACGTAGTTGAGGATGTCCCCGTGCGGGGTGGGGCTGGCGGCGACGACCAGTGGCTTGTCGGCGTCACCGGCGTCGTCGGACGAGCTGGCCGGGTCGGAATCGGTGCCGCAGGCGGAGAGCGCCAGGGCGAGGGCGGTGGTGGCTGCCGCGGCAGCGGTGATCTTGATGTTCCTGCGCACGAAAAGTGCCTCTTTCCTTGGTTCCTTGGTTCCCTGATGCGTGGGGTGGGTGTGTGGGTGTGTGGTGTGCCGGTTCCGCTCAGGTGGCGGTCCGCTCGCGGCGTGCCAGCAGCCGGACGGCGCCGTCGCCGAGCAGCTGTACGACGGTGACGATCACGATCAGCACGGCGACCGTGAGCAGCATGAAGTCGGTCTCGAAGCGCTGGTAGCCGTACGTCACCGCAACCGAGCCCAGTCCGCCGCCGCCGACCGCGCCGGCCATCGCCGAGTAGCCGACGAGCGTGATCACGGTCGTGGTCAGCCCGGCGATCAGGGAGGGCAGGGCCTGCGGGAGCAGCGCCTTGAGCACCACGGTGGGTACGCCGCCGCCCATCGCCTGCACGGCCTCGACCAGCCCGTGGTCCACCTCGCGCACGGCGGTCTCCACCAGCCGGGCGAAGAAGGGGATCGCGCCGATCGCCAGCGGCACGACCATCGCGGTCGGCCCGATGGAGGTGCCCACCACGAGCCGGGTGAAGGGGATCAGGGCCACCAGCAGGATGATGAACGGGAGCGACCGCCCGATGTTCACGAGCACGCCGACGACCCGGTTGACGGGGGCGTTCTGGAGCAGGCCGCCCTTGTCGGTGAGGACGAGCAGGATGCCCAGGGGCAGCCCGCCCAGCACCGAGACGACGGTGGACCAGAGCACCATGTAGAGGGTGTCGATACATCCCTGGCTCAGCAGGGGCTCCATCTCGTCCCAGGTCATGCGGCACCTTCCTCTTCCGGTCGCAGCGGCGCCCCTGCCGGCGCCTCGTTCGGCCGCTCCGCAGGCCGCGTCTTCCGCTCCTGCGCCGGCGTCTTCCGCAGCAGCGTCGCGGCCTCCCGCTCCTGGGCGGGCGGCACGGTCACGACCTCCGCCTGGAGGCCCTGCTCGCGCAGGTAGCCGATGGGCACGACGTTGTCCTCGAAGCGGCCGGGCAGTTCGATGCGCATCCGGCCGACCTGCCTGCCCGCCACGGTGTCCATGGCGGCGCCGAGGATGGAGATGTCGACGTTGTAGGTGCGCGAGAGCTGGGAGATGACCGGTTCGGTGGCGGTCGCGCCGTGGAAGGTGACGTCGACGACGGTCCGGTCCGCACCGCTGGGCTCGCCGCCGACCGGGAAGAGCGAGCGGGCCAGCTCGGAGCCGGGGGTCGCGAGCAGGTCGGTCAGGGTCCCCGACTCGGTGATCCTGCCGTCGCTCATCAGGGCGGCCGAGTCGCAGACGGCCTTGACCACGTCCATCTCGTGCGTGATGAGCAGCACCGTGAGCCCGAGCTGCCGGTTGAGATCGCGCAGCAGCTGGAGGACGGAGCGGGTGGTCTCGGGGTCGAGGGCGGAGGTGGCCTCGTCCGAGAGCAGCACCTTGGGGTCCCCGGCGAGCGCCCGCGCGATGCCGACGCGCTGCTTCTGGCCGCCGGAGAGCTGGGCGGGGTGGGCTCGCGCCTTGTCGGCGAGGCCGACCAGGTCGAGCAGTTCACCGGCCTTGCGGGTGCGCTCGCGTCCGGAGAGGCCGAGGATCTCCAGCGGCAGTTCGACGTTGCCCCGCACGGTGCGCGAGGAGAGCAGGTTGAAGTGCTGGAAGACCATGCCGATGCGGCTGCGCGCGGCGCGCAGTTCCGCCGTGGGGCGGCGGGAGGCGCGCCCGCGGGCCGCACCGCCGCGCCGGGCGAGCGCGGTCAGCTCCTGGCCGTCGACGGTGACCGTGCCCGAGGTGGGCCGCTCCAGCAGGTTCACGCAGCGGATGAGCGAGGACTTCCCGGCACCGCTCTGCCCGATGACGCCGTACACCTCGCCCTCGCGGACGTGCAGGTTCACACCGTCGAGCGCGGTGATCTCGCGTTCCCTGGTGCGGTAGACCTTGGTCAGGTCCGTGGTGGTGATCACTTGGATTCCGTCACTGTCGAGTGCGCGGCGCGCGCGTTCGCGGCACCGGGCACGTGGCATCCCCTGGGGAGGCGGGGAGGGAGATTCAGGGCAGGCCGCAGCCGGATGGAGCCAGGCGGGGGCACTGCGAGGTGAGCGCGGGGCTCAGATTCCGCTTCGGGGCGCGGGGTGGTGGCTCAGCCGTGGGCCCTCAGAAGGCACACATTCGGCCGGCACACATCCGGTGCGCGGGCATACAACGAGCACCGGGCGTCATCGTCGCCTCGGTCGCAAGGGTGCGGCTGCTCGTCGTGCTCATGGACTCAGTAAAACAGACCGGCACCCGCGACTCGCAAAAATGAGACAACGCGTCCGCATTCTGGACGCAGGCCCGGGCCGGGGAGGGGCGTACGTGCACCGGCCAGCCCTCTGAAAGTCTCTCCGAAACTCACCGTGACCTGCGGCGACGCCGACTCGTGGCAGCGAAGGACCGCGCCCGGCGAGGCGCGCGCCGCTGCCGCCCTGTGGCAAACGCCACGACGCCCCGCGGTGCTCCGGCACCCCGCAGGGGGGTCACGGAGCCAGGCGGAGCGCTCCTCCTAGAATCGTGGACATGCTCACCCCGCTGACGGTCGCGCTCGCCGTGGCCGCCCTCGCACTGGCCGCCTGGTGCGGCCACGCGGCCTACCGCGACCAGTCGACCAAGGACTGGCACTTCATCGGCATGGCCGTGGTGACGGCGCTGGCGCTGGCCCAGCTGGTGGTGGGGATCGTGCAGCTGGCGCGCGGCGAGAAGCCGGCCGACGGGACGGTGATCTTCGTCTCGTACCTGGTCGGGATCGTGTGCTGCGTGCCGGTGACCGGGCTGCTGTCGCTGAGCGAGCGGACCCGCTGGGGTTCGCTCAGCGTGGTGGCCGGTGCGGTGGTGCTGGCCGTACTGCAAGTGCGGCTCTACGACATCTGGAGCGGCAGCGGTGGCTGAGCGGACGGAAGACACGGGCGCCGCGGCGGCACGGGCCGACGGGAGCGGCGGACCCGGCGCCGGCCGGCCGAAGATCGGCAGCGGTCCGGGCAAACTGCTCGTCACGCTGTACGGCATCTTCACCGTCGGCGCCGCGTCCCGCTCCATCGTGCAGTTGTCGACCCACTACGAGGACGCGCCGCTGGCGTACGTCCTGTCCGCCGTCGCCGCGCTCGTCTACGCGTTCATCACCGTCGCCCTGGTGCGCGGCGGCGAGGGTGCCCGCAAGGCGGCGCTGGCGTGCTGCGGCGCGGAGCTGCTCGGCGTGCTGACCGTGGGCACCTGGACGCTGGCCGATCCGTCCGCCTTCCCGGACGCCACCGTCTGGTCCGACTACGGCATGGGGTACCTCTTCCTCCCGCTGGTGCTGCCGGTGACCGGGATGCTGTGGCTGCGCGGCGCCCGCCCGCGGGCCTGACGCCGGCTCAGGCGCTGGTCGTGTACGCCCGCGCGCCCGCTTCCTTCTCCATCGTGATCAGCGTGACGCTGCTGTGCCCGTCCGGCGCGCTGCCGACCGCCGCGTAGCCGTACCTCCGGTAGAGCCGCAGGTTGCCCTCGCTGCGCCCGCCGGTGAACAGGCGGTACCGCTTGGCCGCGCGCTCGGCCAGCAGCCGCTCCTCGATCCGCGCCAGCAGCCGGCCGCCCAGGCCGTGCCGGCGCATGCGCGGATGGACGCACAGCTTGCTGATGCGTGCCGTGGAGTCGGCGTCGACCGTGCCGCGCACGGAACCGACGACCTCCTCGCCGAGCCACGCCACCAGGACGCAGCCCGCGCTCAGCTCGGCCCGCAGCTCCTGGAGGGTCTGGGTGAGCGGTTCGATGCGGTAGTCGCCGTAGAGTTCCGCCTCGGACTGGTAGCAGAGGTACTGAAGCTTGAGGATCTGTTCGGCGTCCTGCTCCGTCGCCGCAGAGATGGTCACGCTCATGCCCATGTGCGCATGCCTCCCCATGTGTGCCGTTTACGCCCGGACCGGCTCGGGTGTGAGGGTGCCGCGCCGGGGCTGTCTGCCTGGAGGACACCGGTTGCTCACCGCACCCTTCCCTGGAGTTGGGGTGCCGCAACCTCCGCCCAGAGCATTGTGCGCGGCATCCGGGACAACCGGAACCTCACCGGCCGGTGACCATCCTGTGAGATTCCCGACGCGCGGCGGACGGTTGGCCGGGCGCCGTCCGTGGGAACGGACGCCGCCGGGCCCGGCCGCCCGGCCGGGCCCGGCGTTCAGGAGCAGCGTTCGGGCTCAGCCCTTCCGGAAGTCCTCCGCCGCAAGCAGGGCGGTGTCCGGGTTGTCGGAGAAGATGCCGTCGATGCCCGTCCCGAAGTAGGCGCGGAAGGCGCCGAACGCGTCCCCGTACGCCTCCGGTTCGGTGCCGCGGCGGAACTCGCGCGGCAGGAAGGTGTTCTCGTTGCGCATCGTGTAGGGGTGCAGCACAAGGCCCTTGGCGTGCGCGTCGCGCACCAGGGTCGTCGGCTCGCCCAGGGAGCCGTCAGGCCGCCGCGGGATGACCAGGTCCAGCGTCGGGCCGATGCCCTTGGCGAAGCCCGCCATCCACGTCAGCCCCTCGGGCGTGACCAGGTCGGCGACCGTACGCGGGTCGCCCGCCTCCTGGAAGTCCCAGGGCCGCGAGGAGGCGGAGCCCAGCAGGACGACGCCGGGGCAGTCCACCAGCTTGTCCAGCTTCTGGATGCTGGTCGGCTCGAAGGACTGGACGAAGTTCGGTGAGTGGCGGTGCTGGCGCCCGTACTTGCGCAGCAGCCGGGCCAGCCGCTCCTCCAGGTCCAGGCCCAGGGACCGGAAGTAGCTGGGGTGTTTGGTCTCGATGTGCAGCCACACCGGCCGCCCGCCGCGCTCACGGCGCTGCGCGTCGGCCCAGCGCAGCACCTCCTCCAAGGTGGGCACCTGCCAGCGGCCGTCGTAGAGCGTGTTGTGCTGCCGCTCCTTGGGCAGCCGCTCCGTGGCGCGCAGCGTCCTGAGTTCGGCGAGCGTGAAGTCCTCGGTGAACCAGCCCGTCAGGGGCTTGCCGTCGATCGGCTTGGTGGTCTTGCGCCCGGCGAACTCGGGGTGGTCGGCCACGTCCGTGGTGCCGGTGATGTCGTTCTCGTGACGGCAGACCAGGTGCCCGTCCTTCGTCGGCACGACGTCCTGTTCGATGACGTCGGCGCCCATGTCCAGGGCGAGTTGGTAGGCGCCCAGGGTGTGCTCGGGGCGGTAGCCGCTGGCGCCGCGGTGGGCGACGACGGCGGGCACCGGCAGGCGGTGCCGGGAGCCCCCGCCCCCCTTCCCCTGCGCCGCCCGCGCCGCGCCCGCCGGGCCCAGCGCGGCCGCGCCCGCGCCGAGTGCCGCCGCGCCCAGCAGGACTCTGCGGCCCGGCCGCTGCTCCTGTGACATGGGGTCTCCTCACTCCGTGATCCGGTGTCGCCTGTGTGTCCCGGCCCCGCCGGGCGCCTCAACACGCGCCCGGCGGCTCGAACAACGCGCCGATCGTAGGTGCGTGGACCTTTCGGGCGGGAGACGCACGGCGGAACACGGCGGAAACACGGCCCTCGGTCCGTCCACGGGCCGATGGTGCTCCCGCGCGCCGCGGCGAGTAATGTCCTCACCTGCGCCGCGCGTGTGCGCCGTACCATCGTCGACGGAGGGTCCGTTGTCCCGTTTCCTGCTGATCAAGGCGCTGCTCGGTTCCGTCCTGCGCCTGCTGCTCCGCCCCCGGGTCCAGGGCGTGGAGAACGTGCCGGGCACCGGTCCGGTGATCCTGGCCGGCAACCACCTCACCTTCATCGACTCGGTGATCCTGCCGCTGGTGTGCAAGCGGCAGGTCTTCTTCATCGGCAAGGACGAGTACGTCACCGGGAAGGGGCTGAAGGGGCGCGCGATGGCGTGGTTCTTCACCGGAGTCGGCATGATCCCGGTCGACCGGGACGGCGGCCGCGGGGGCGTCGCCGCGCTGATGACCGGCCGCCGGGTGCTGGAGGAGGGGCGTGTCTTCGGCATCTACCCCGAGGGCACCCGCTCCCCCGACGGGCGGCTCTACCGGGGCCGTACGGGCATCGCGCGGCTGGCGCTGATGACGGGCGCCCCGGTGGTGCCGTTCGCGATGATCGGCACCGACGAGGTGCAGCCCGGCGGCAACGGCCTGCCCCGGCTGCGCCGCGGCCGGCGCATCAGCGTCCACTTCGGGGAGCCGCTGGACTTCGCGCGCTACGAGGGCATGGACCGCGACCGCTACGTGCTGCGCGCGGTGACCGACGAGGTCATGAGCGAGGTCATGCGGCTCTCGGGCCAGGAGTACGTGGACATGTACGCCACCAAGGCGCGCGCCGCGTGACGCGCCGCGGCCGGGCGGTCCGGCCGCGGCATGGCGCGGAGGCCCGGCCGCTCGCGGTTCCCCGCCGGGCGCGGGGCCGCACGCACGGCGGGCCTCACTCGTGCGCCGGCGGCGAGTCCTCCAGCCGCTGGCCGCGCAGCAGGTGCCAGGACAGGGCCGCGGCGCCCAGCAGGACGGCCGCGCCCACACCGGCCCCGGCCCGCAGCCCTTCGGTGAAGGTGTCCTGGGCGGCCGTCAGCAGCCGCTCGCGGGCCTCCTGCGGCAGGTGCCTGGTCGCCTCGGCCGCTCCGCCCAGGGACTCCCGCGCCGCGTCCGCGCTGCTCTCCGGTACGCCGGGGGGCGTGGCGAAGGTGCGGTAGTAGCCGGTCACCACGGAGCCGAGCAGGGCGATGCCCAGGGCCGCGCCCAGCTCGTACGCCGTCTCCGAGACACCGGAGGCGGCGCCCGCCTGCTCCTTGGGGACGCTGGAGAGGATGACGTCGGCGGTGACGGTGAACGCGAGCCCGGCGCCCAGGCCCAGGAGCAGCAGCACCGGCCCCAGCAGCCAGTAGCCGGTCGCGGGCTGGAGGAAGACGCAGCAGCCCAGGGCCAGCCCGACGGCTGCCAGTCCGCCGGAGACGGCGCCGCGTACCGACGTCCGGCGGGCGATGGTGCCCGCCGCGAGCCCGGCCGCGACGGCGCCCACCGCGGCGGGCAGTTCGGCCAGCCCCGCCTGGAGTGGAGAGCGCTGCTGGACCATCTGGAGGAACTGCGAGAGGAAGAAGATCAGCCCGGACAGGCCCAGGATGGTCAGGAGGTCGGCCAGGACCGCCCCCGAGAAGCCGCGGTGCTGGAAGAGGCGCATGTCCAGCAGGGGCGAGGGCAGCCGCAGCTGCCGCCGTACGAACAGCAGGAGCGCGAGTGAGCCGACCGCTCCGGCCAGCGCCGCGTCCCAGTGGAGGCCGTGTGCCGCCGCTTCCTTGACGGCGTAGACCGCGCCGATGATGCCCACCATGGACAGGCCGACGCTGGGCAGGTCCCAGGGGCCCGGGTCCGGGTTGCGGGACTCGGGGAGCAGCTTGCTGCCCACCAGGACCAGCACGGCCATGACCGGCAGGTTGATCAGGAAGACCGATCCCCACCAGAAGTGCTCGAGCAGGAACCCGCCGACGACCGGGCCGACGGCCGCGCCGGCGGAGGCCATGGCCCCCCAGATGCCCACAGCCAGGCTGCGCTCCCTGGGGTCGGGGAAGAGGTTGCGGATGAGCGCGAGGGTGGAGGGCATCAGCGTCGCGCCCGCCACGCCCAGCAGCGCCCGCCACAGGATCATGGCCTCGGCGCTGTGCGCGTAGGCGGTCAGCAAGGAGACCGCGCCGAAGGCCACGGAGCCGATCAGCAGCAGCCTCTTGCGGCCGATGCGGTCACCGAGGGAGCCCATGGAGACCAGCAGTCCGGCGATGACGAAGGAGTAGACGTCCCCGATCCACAGCAGCTGGGTGCCGGAGGGGCCCAGGTCCTCGCTCAGAAAGGGGGCGGCCAGGCCGAGCACGGTGGCGTCCACGCCCACCAGCAGCACGGCCAGCACCAGCACGGAGAGGGCGATCCAGCGCTGCCGGGCGGGGGCCACCTCGGGCGACGAGCCGTGCGGGGCGGGGCCGATGACCTTCCCGCTCATGACTCCGCCCCTCTGCGTACGCCGCCGAGCAGCAGTTCGGCGGTCATGCGGGCGGAGTCGCGGGCTGCGACCCGGCCGTCCTGGACGGCCCAGGCGGAGGCGGTGATCAGCGCGTACAGGGCCTCGGTGAGCCACACCGAGGTCAGGTCGACGCGGAAGAGCCCCTGCTCCTGGCCGCGCTGGAAGAGCGCGGCGATGCGCTCGTCCAGCGCGGTCCAGCCCGGGTGCTGCGCGCCGGGTTCGAAGAGCTGGTTCTCGGTGAGCAGGAAGGCGAGGAAGCCGGCGTGCCGCCCGGCCTCGTCGATCAGGCGCCGCACCGCCTCCTCGGGGTCCCCCTGCTCGGGCCGCGCCGCGTCCACGGCCGCGGTCAGCTGCTGGATGCCGATCTGCTCCAGCGCCCTGACCAACGCGTCGCGCCCGGCGAACTGCCGGTGGAGGGTGGCCCGGCTGATGCCCGCGGCGCGTGCTATGTCGTCCATCGAGGAGGCCGGCTTGCGGGTCAGCAGGTGGGCGGCCTCGCTCAGCACGTGCTCACGGTCCACAGTCATGAAACGAGACTAACCCGAGTGAGACAGATTTGTCTCATCGCGGGAGTGTGGAGGACCCCTCCCCCGGCACGGCCCTCCCGACCGGTCAGCCCCGGGCGGCGGCCCACTCCCGTTGCAGCGACAGGTCCGCCGTGACCTCGGCGAGCTGTACGGCGACCGCGGCGGGCGCCGTACCGCCCCGCCCGTCGCGTGCGGCGAGCGCTCCGGGCACGTTCAGCACGCGGCGCACCTCCGGGGTCAGGTGCGGGGAGATCTCCGCGAACTGCGCGTCCGTCAGCTCGTCCAGCTCGATGCCGGACGCCTCGCAGGCCTTCACGCACGCACCCGCGACCTCGTGCGCCACCCGGAAGGGCACCCCCTGCTTGACGAGCCACTCGGCGATGTCCGTGGCGAGGGAGAACCCGGCGGGCGCCAGTTGCGCCATCCGCTCCCCGTTGACGGTGAGGGTGGCCATCATCCCGGTGAACGCCGGAAGGAGCAGCTCCAGTTGGTCGCAGGAGTCGAACACCGGCTCCTTGTCCTCCTGGAGGTCGCGGTTGTACGCCAGCGGCAGCGCCTTGAGGGTGGCCATCAGTCCGGTGAGGTTGCCGATGAGCCGCCCGGACTTGCCGCGCGCCAGTTCGGCGATGTCCGGGTTCTTCTTCTGCGGCATGATCGAGGAGCCGGTGGAGAAGGCGTCGTGCAGGGTCACGAAGGAGAACTCCTTCGTGTTCCAGAGGATGACCTCCTCGGCGATCTTCGAGAGGTCCACGCCGATCATCGCGGCGATGAAGGCGAACTCGGCCGCGAAGTCGCGGGAGGCCGTCCCGTCGATCGAGTTGGCCGCCGAGCCGTGCTCGAAGCCCAGCTCGTGGGCGACCGCCTCCGGGTCAAGGCCGAGCGAGGAGCCCGCGAGCGCGCCCGAGCCGTACGGCGAGACGGCCGTACGGGTGTCCCACTGGCGCAGCCGCTCCGCGTCCCGGGACAGCGCCTGGACATGGGCGAGGACATGGTGCGCGAAGAGTACGGGCTGCGCGTGCTGGAGGTGGGTGCGGCCGGGCATCGCGACGTCCTGGTGCGCCCGCGCGAGGCCGGTCAGGGCGTCCTGGAGGTCGGCGAGCAGCCCGCCCAGAATCCGCGCGTGGTCGCGCAGGTACATCCGGAAGAGGGTCGCGATCTGGTCGTTGCGGGAGCGGCCCGCCCGCAGCTTGCCGCCCAGGTCCGGGCCGAGCCGCTCCAGCAGACCGCGCTCCAGCGCGGTGTGCACGTCCTCATCCGCGACGGTGCCGGTGAAGGAGCCGTCGGAGACGTCCGCCGCCAGCTGGTCCAGCCCGTCGAGCATGCGGCGCAGCTCGTCCTCGGTCAGCAGCCCGGCTGTGTGCAGCGCACGCGCGTGGGCGCGCGAGCCCGCGATGTCGTACGGGGCGAGCCGCCAGTCGAAGTGGACGGAGGCGGACAGTTTGGCCAGGGCCTCGCTGGGGCCGTCGGCGAACCGCGCACCCCACAGCCGTACGTCGCCGCCGGCCCCTTGCCGGGCGTCGTCACGCACGTCCTGCCGGACGCCTTCCTGCGGTCCCATGCTCATCGCTGCTGTGCTCCTTGATGGTGGCGCCGACCGGTGGTGTCCCGGCGGCCTCTGGGTGACGCCTGCCCGCCGCCTGGCGGCGAAGGCGCGGCGGCCGGGGCGCGGGCACGGACCGGGGCAGACTACTGCGCGAGGTCACGGCACGCGGCGATGCTGAGGGCATGTCCGGGCGGGCGGGTGCGACGCGGTCGGACCACGGGACCCCCCTCCGTCGAAACATGCACTTCACAGCATAACTATGCAGTCAGGGTCCGCGCCGCGTCAACCCGGCCGGTCGGCGGCCGGCTCACCCCTCGCGCACGGCCTCCGCCAGGATCTGCGCGTGGCTGAGCCCGAGATCCCTGGTGGCCGTCAGGAGCGTGAGGCGACCGCCGGCGGCCAGCTCACGCAGGCGGTCGAGGGCCTCGCGCGGCTCCCGACCGGCCAGCTCCGCCCGGTAGCGCTCGGCGAACGCGTCGAAGCGCCCGGGGTCGTGGCCGTACCAGCGGCGCAGTTCCGTGGAGGGTGCGGCCCCCTTGACCCAGTCGTCAAGCCGCGCCTTCTCCTTGGACATGCCGCGCGGCCAGATACGGTCCACCAGCACCCGCGAGCCATCCCCGCCGGCCGCCTCGTCGTAGATCCGCCGCACCCTGACGTCCGTCTTCCCACTGCTCATGGCACCAGCCTCGCGCCGTGCGGGAGAGCCCGCCACCCGCGCCGCGCACCGGCGCGCCCGGAGCCGGACGCACCCCCGGGGGTCGCCCGCCGTGATCACCGGGCCTGCATACTGTCTCCGGTGCGGACCCGGCGACGGGCCCGCGCGCCGGGCGCGCCACGCACCCGGGCCGACCCCACGCCCCACCGGGGGGCGCGGCTGCGACGAGGGAACAGGGCGAAGATGAACACCACGGACGGCACCAGCCCGTCACCGATCTACGATCGGCTCATAGACGAACACGGGGACGTGCTCGCCGAGACCCGCAAGGTGGCCGAGCAGGCCCTTCGGGAGGCGAGCGAGGCGCTGGACTGGAGCGACCTGCGCTCCCTGCACCGCATCCCCGGTCACCCCGTACGGGCTGCCTGAGGAATCCACCGCAGGCTCTGCCGTACGGGCCGCGGCGCCAGGTCGGGCGGGGGCACCGTCACCGCCTTATGTTGACGCCGTAAACATGCGCTCGGTAGCGTCCCCTCCATGACCGACTTCCCCTCGCTCGCCCGCCGCATGTGGCATCAGCTGGAGCCGCTGCACGCCTCCGTCTACTTCGCCCCCGAGGCCGTCGCCGAGGCGGCCTCGCTGGGCTTCGGCACCGCGTCGCGCTGGCCGCGCTACTTCGCCTACCGCTCCGCCCCCTTCGGCGCGGCCGGGCCGGAGCTGGTGGCGGCCGCGTACTACAGCTTCAGCCCCGCGGCCGTGCGCGCGCACGTACCCGCCGTCTGGGCCACCGCCTCCCCCGAGGAGGTGCTCGCCGCCCGGCTGCGTGCGGTCGACCGCACGGTGCGCGCGCTGACCGGCGACGCCGCCGGGAGCCCGCAGCTCGCCGAGGCGGCGGAGCTGGCCCGTACGGCGGCCGAGGCGGCCGACGTGGGCGGCCGGGCGCTGAGCGCCGCCAACCGGGACCTGCCCTGGCCGCGGGAGCCGCACCTGGCGCTGTGGCAGGCGGCGACGGTACTGCGCGAACACCGGGGCGACGGCCATCTGATGGCCCTGCGCACGGCCGGGCTGGACGGCTGCGAGGCGCTCGTCTCCTTCGAGGCGATCGGCGCCGCGCCGCTCGCCCACTTCGCCTCCCGGGGCTGGACGGAGCAGGAGTGGGCCGCCGCGCGCGAGCGCCTGACCGCGCGCGGCTGGCTGGACGGCGAGGGGCGGGCGACCGAACTGGGGCGCCGCCGGCGTGACAGCATCGAGCGCACCACGGACGAACTGGCCGAGGCACCCTACCGCGCCCTGGGCGAGGAGGGCTGCGCGCGGCTGGCGGAGCTGGTCGGACCGCTCTTCCTCGCGGTCGTGGGCACGGGCATGCTGCCGGCCCGGTCCACGCTGGGCATCCTCACCGTCCAGGCCCCCACCGCCGCCTCGCGGGAGCCGGGAGCCGCGGGGAGCGCGGCGGCCGTACCCGCGACCTGACGGGCGGGCACGCCGTAGCGCGCCGCGGCACCCCGGAGCGCCCTCAGCGCGCCTTCTGCGCCTGCTGGAGCAGGTGTTCGGCCAGCGCCTGGCCGCCGCTCGGGTCGCGGCTGATGAGCATCAGCGTGTCGTCGCCCGCGATGGTGCCCAGGATGTCGTGGACGCCCGCCTGATCGATCGCCGAGGCGAAGAACTGGGCGGCGCCCGGCGGCGTCCGCAGCACCACCAGATTGGCGGACGCCTCCGCCGAGATGAGCAGCTCCCCCGCGAGCCGCGCCATCCGCGCCTCGCTCGCCGACTCGCCGAGCGGGGCGCGGGGCGTACGGTCGCCGCCCTCCCCCGGTACGGCGTAGATGAGTTCGCCGCGGGTGTTGCGGATCTTGACCGCGCCCAGCTCGTCCAGGTCGCGGGAGAGGGTGGCCTGGGTGACGCTCAGCTCGTCGTCGGCGAGCAGCTTGGCCAGCTGGCTCTGGGAACGGACCGGCTGCCGGTTCAGGATGTCCACGATCCGGCGGTGCCTGGCCGTACGGGTCTGCGGCACGGCCTGGCCGTTGTGCTGCTCCTCGGTCATCGTCCCGCTCTTCTCGTCAGGCTGATCGGCCCCCTCGGGCCATCAGGCGCTTCTGGTTCCGCCCATTCCACCGGTTCCGCCCGCCGCGTCGAGGACGGCCGGGAGCGCCCCGAGGAACGCCTGTGCCTCGCTCTCGCCGAGGATCAGCGGAGGGGCGAGCCGGATGACGTCCGGAGCGACCGCGTTCACCAGGAATCCCGCGTCCTGAGCCGCCTGCTGGACATTCGGGGCGACGGACTCGGTGAGCACGATACCCAGCAGCAGTCCCGCGCCGCGGACATGGTCGACCAGCGGGTGGCCGAGCGCGGTGACACCGTCGCGCAGGAGGGCGCCGGTCCGCTTGACCTGGCCCAGGAAGCCGTCGGCGGCGAGCGTCTCCAGCACGGCGAGCCCGGCCGCGCAGGAGACGGGGTTGCCGCCGAAGGTGGAGCCGTGCTGACCGGGGGTGAGGAGGCCGGCCGCGTCGCCGAAGGCGAGGGTGGCGCCGATGGGCATGCCCGCGGCCAGCCCCTTGGCGAGCACCAGCACGTCGGGGCGTACGCCCTGGGCCAGCGAGGCGAACCAGTCTCCGGTGCGGCCGACGCCGGTCTGGATCTCGTCCATGACCAGCAGCGTCCCGGTGGCCTCGGTGATCTCGCGGGCCGCCGCGAGATAGCCCTCGGGCGGCAGCACGACGCCACGCTCGCCCTGCACCGGCTCCAGGATCAGCAGTGCCGTCTGCGTGGTCACGGCCGCGCGCAGGGCCGCCACGTCACCGTAGGGGACATGGCTGACCTCGCCGGGCAGCGGCAGGAACGGCTCCCGCTTGGCGGGCTGCCCGGTGAGCGCGAGGGCGCCCATGGTGCGGCCGTGGAAGCCGCCCTCGGCGGCCACCACGTGGCCGCGGCCGGTGCGCCGGCCGATCTTGAAGGCCGCCTCGACGGCCTCCGCGCCGGAGTTGGAGAAATAGACCCGGCCGGGCATCCCGGCCAGCTCCAGCAGCTTCTCCGCCAGCAGCACCGGCGGTTCGGCGACGAAGAGGTTGGAGACGTGGCCGAGGGTGGCGATCTGGTCGGAGACCGCGCGGACGACCGCGGGGTGCCCGGTGCCCAGGGAGTTGACCGCGATGCCGCCGGTCAGGTCGAGGTAGGAGTTGCCGTCCGCGTCCCACATCCGGGCGCCCTCGCCGTGGGTCAGCGGGATGCGCGGGGTGCCGTAGTTGTCCATCAGCGCGCCCTGCCAGCGCCGGGTGAGCGCGGCGTTGCCGCTCCCCGGGGCGCCGTGGTCCACGCGCTGCGGCGTGCCGTGGAGAGTGCCGGTGGTCTCGGCGGCGCTGGTCATGAGGTGCGCTCCTCCTGGTTCGTGGTCGTACGGGAAGCGGACGCGGGCGTGGTGGGCCGCGCGCCGTCCGGGAGGACCATGGTGCCGATGCCCTCGTCCGTGAAGATCTCCAGCAGGATCGAGTGCTGGACCCGGCCGTCCAGCACGCGCGCCGTCCGCACACCGTTGCGCACGGCGTACAGGCAGCCCTCCATCTTGGGGACCATGCCGCTGGCCAGCTCGGGCAGCAGCTTCTCCAGCTCGCTCGCGGTGAGCTGGCTGATCACCTCGTCGCTGTCGGGCCAGTCGGCGTAGAGGCCCTCGACATCGGTGAGGACCATCAGCGTCTCGGCGCCGAGGGCGGCGGCCAGGGCCGCAGCGGCGGTGTCGGCGTTGATGTTGTAGACGTGGTGGTCGTCCGTACTGCGGGCGATGGAGGAGACGACGGGGATGCGCCCGTTGTCCAGCAGGGCCTGGATGGCCCCGGTGTCCACGGCGGTGATCTCCCCGACCCGGCCGAGGTCGACCGGCTCGCCGTCGACCTCCGCGTAACGCTTGGTGGCCGTCATCGTGTGCGCGTCCTCGCCGGTCATCCCCACCGCCAGCGGCCCGTGTCGGTTGAGCAGGCCGACCAGCTCGCGCTGCACCTGCCCGGCCAGCACCATGCGGACGACGTTCATCGTCTCCAGCGAGGTGACCCGCAGCCCGGCCCGGAACTCCGACTCCAGGCCGAGCTCGTCCAGCTGGCGGTTGATCTGCGGTCCGCCGCCGTGCACGACGACCGGACGCAGCCCGGCGTGCCGCAGGAAGACGACGTCCTGGGCGAAGGCGGACTTCAGCTCGTCGTCGACCATGGCGTTGCCGCCGAACTTGATGACGACGGTCCGCCCGTGGTGCCGGGTGAGCCAGGGCAGCGCCTCGACGAGCGTCTCCGCCTTGGGCAGCGCGGTGTGCCTGCGGGCCGTCATGAGCTGTACGCGCTGTTCTCGTGGACGTAGTCGGCGGTCAGGTCGTTGGTCCAGATGACCGCCGACTCCGTACCGGCCGCCAGGTCGGCGGTGATGACGACCTCCCGGTAGCGCATGTCCACCAGGTCGCGGTCCTCGCCGACCGAGCCGCCGCGGCAGACCCAGACGCCGTTGATGGCGACGTTCAGCGCGTCCGGCTCGAACACGGCGGAGGTGGTGCCGATCGCGGAGAGCACCCGGCCCCAGTTCGGGTCCTCGCCGTGCAGGGCGCACATGAGGAGGTTGTTGCGGGCGATGGAGCGGCCGACCTCAACCGCGTCGTCCTCGCTCGCGGCGCCCACCACCTCGATGCGGATGTCCTTGGAGGCCCCCTCCGCGTCCCCGATCAGCTGCCGGGCCAGGTCGGCGCAGAGGGCGCGTACCGCCTCGGCGAACTCCTCGCGGCCGGGCGCCGTGCCGGAGGCGCCGGAGGCGAGCAGCAGGACCGTGTCGTTGGTGGACATGCAGCCGTCGGAGTCGATGCGGTCGAAGGTCGTACGGGTGGCCGCGCGCAGCACCTCGTCCAGCTGGGGGGCGGCCACCTCCGCGTCGGTGGTGAGCACGACGAGCATGGTGGCCAGCCCGGGCGCGAGCATGCCCGCGCCCTTGGCCATGCCGCCCACCGACCAGCCGTCGCCCTCGACGACGGCGCTCTTGTGCACGCTGTCGGTCGTCTTGATGGCGATGGCCGCCTTCTCCCCGCCGTGCGCGGAGAGTTCACCGGCGGCCTTGGCGATGCCGGGCAGCAGCCGGTCCATCGGGAGCCGGAGGCCGATCAGTCCGGTGGAGGCGACGGCCGTCTCGGCGGCGTCGACGCCGAGCGCCTCGGCGGCCCGCTCGGCGGTGGCGTGGGTGTCCTGGAAGCCGGGCGCACCGGTGCAGGCGTTGGCACCGCCCGAGTTGAGGACGACGCAGGAGACCCGCCCGCCCTTGAGCACCTGCTCCGACCACAGGACCGGCGCGGCCTTGACCCGGTTGGAGGTGAACACTCCGGCGGCGGCCCGCAGGGGGCCCTCGTTGACGACCAGGGCCAGGTCCGGGTCACCGCTGTCCTTGATCCCGGCGGCGATGCCCGCGGCCGTGAACCCCTTCGCGGCTGTCACGCTCACGGTGCCACTCCGATCGTGGGAAGTCCCTGCGTCTCGGGGAGACCGAGGGCGAGGTTCATGCTCTGCACCGCGCCGCCGGCGGTGCCCTTGGTGAGGTTGTCCAGGGCGGCCAGCACGACGATCCGGCCCGCCGCCTGGTCGTACGCGGTCTGGAGCAGTACCTGGTTGGTGCCCTGGACCGCGCCCGTGGACGGCCACCGGTCCTCGGGCAGCAGGTGGACGAACGGCTCGTCCTGGTACGCCTTTTCGTACGCGGCGCGCAGCGCCTCGGCGGTCAGCCCGGGGCGGGCGCGTGCGGTGCAGGTAGCCAGGATGCCGCGGGACATGGGGGCGAGCGTCGGGGTGAAGGAGACGCTCACCGCCTGGCCGGCCGCCGCCGAGAGGTTCTGGATCATCTCCGGCGTGTGCCGGTGCGAGCCGCCGACTCCGTAGGGGCTCATGGAGCCCATCACCTCGCTGCCCAGGAGGTGCGGCTTGAGCGCCTTGCCCGCGCCCGAGGTGCCCGTCGCGGCGACGATCACCGCCTCGGGCTCGGCGAGGCCCGCCGCGTAGGCCGGGAAGAGGGCGAGAGAGACGGCCGTCGGGTAGCAGCCGGGGACCGCGACCCGCCGGGAGCCGCGCAGGGCCTCCCGGGCACCGGGCAGCTCGGGGAGGCCGTAGGGCCAGGTGCCCGCGTGCGGGGTGCCGTAGAACCGCTGCCAGTCGTCCGCGTCGGTGAGCCGGAAGTCGGCGCCGCAGTCGATGACGAGGACGTCCTCACCCAGCTCGGCGGCGACCGCCGCGGACCGGCCGTGCGGCAGGGCGAGGAAGACGACGTCGTGACCGCGCAGGACCTCGGCGTCGGTCGGCTCCAGCACGCGCTCCGCGAGCGGACCCGCGCCGAGCTGCGGCTGCAGCTCGCCCAGGCGCCGGCCCGCGTGGGAATGGCCGGTCAGCGCCCCGATCTCCACCTCGGGATGCCCGGCAAGCAGTCGCAGCAGCTCACCGCCCGCGTACCCGCTCGCCCCTGCCACCGCTGCTCGCACGACCATCGAAGCCTCCATCCTTGATGGCATGACTATACGTACTCATGCAGTGTTATGCAATGCAGTGCCGATGAGAGGCCGCGGCGTCCGTGACGGCGCGGGGCCGTGACGGGGCGCCCGCGTACCCTCGTCACCCGTGCCAGTCTCACCCCTCCGCCACATCGCCGTCCTCGTGCTCGAAGGCGCGAAGCCTCTCGATGTCGGGATTCCCGCGCAGGTGTTCACGACCCGCGCGAGCATGCCGTACGAAGTGCGGGTGTGCGGCGCGCGAGCCGGTCTGGTGACCGGCGGTGACGGCCTGTCGTACAGCGTGGCCCACGGTCTTGGCGCACTGGAGTGGGCGGACATCGTCTTCGTCCCCGGCTACCGGTCCCCCGACCGCGACGACCCGCCGCCGGCCGTCGTCGACGCGCTGATCGGCGCGTACGACCGGGGCGCGCGGCTCGCCGCGATCTCGACGGGCGCCTTCGCACTCGCCGCCACGGGCCTGCTCGACGGCAAGCGCGCGACGACACACTGGCATTACACGCGGGCACTCGCGGCCAGGCATCCGCTGGTCCAGGTCGACGAGAACGTCCTGTTCGTCGACGAGGGCAGCGTGCTCACCTCGGCCGGCGCCGCCTCGGGCATCGACCTGTGCCTGCACGTGCTGCGCGGCGACCTGGGGGTGGCCGCGTCGAACCACGCGGCCCGGCGCCTGGTGGCGGCCCCCTACCGCAGCGGCGGCCAGGCACAGTACGTGCCGCGCAGCGTGCCCGAGCCGCTCGGCGAGCGGTTCGCCGCCACCCGGGAGTGGGCGCTGCACCGGCTCGGCGAGGCCCTCACCCTCGAAGCGCTCGCCCGGCACGCGGCGGTGTCGCCGCGCACGTTCTCGCGGCGCTTCGCCCAGGACACGGGGTACACGCCGATGCAGTGGGTCATGCGCGTACGCGTCGACGCGGCCCGCGAACTGCTGGAGCGTTCGCAGCGGAGCGTCGACCAGATCGCCGGCGACGTCGGACTGGGCACCGGTACGAATCTGCGGCTGCACTTCCATCGCATCCTCGGCACCACGCCGAGCGAGTACCGGCGCACCTTCACCCGGGGCGAGTAGCCCGCCGCCACGTGGCGTGATCCTTTCGGAGCGTGGCGATCACGCCGCTGTCCCCGGCTGACGCCGCACGCGAACCTGAAGGCGGACCCGAAGGGACACACTCATGACTCGCATCGCCATCAACGGATTCGGCCGCATCGGACGCAACGTGCTGCGCGCACTGCTCGAACGCGAGAGCGACCTCGAGGTCGTCGCCGTCAACGACCTCACGGAGCCCGCCACCCTCGCGCGGCTGCTCGCCTACGACACGACGGCGGGCAGGCTCGGTCGCCCGGTGACCGTGGACGGAGACGTCCTCGTCGTCGACGGCCGCCGCGTCACCGTGCTCGCCGAGCGCGAACCGGCGCGGCTGCCGTGGGCCGAACTGGGCGTCGACCTCGTGCTCGAGGCGACCGGCCGCTTCACCTCGGCCGCGGCCGCCCGCGCCCACCTGGACGCGGGCGCCAAGAGGGTACTCATCAGCGCGCCGGCCGAAGGTGCCGAGGTCACCCTCGCGTACGGCGTCAACACCGGCGCCTACGACCCGGCGGCGCACACGATCGTCTCGAACGCCTCCTGCACGACCAACGCGCTCGCGCCGCTGGCCGCCGTGCTCGACGACCTCGCCGGTATCGAGCACGGCTTCATGACGACGGTGCACGCCTACACGCAGGAGCAGAACCTCCAGGACGGCCCGCACCGCGACGCCCGCCGCGCCCGCGCCGCCGCCGTCAACATCGTGCCGACCACCACCGGCGCCGCCAAGGCGATCGGCCTCGTGCTGCCCAACCTCCACGGCAGGCTGTCGGGCGACTCGATCCGCGTGCCGGTCCCGGTGGGCTCGATCGTCGAACTCAACACGGCCGTCGCCCGGGACGTGACGCGCGAGGACGTGCTGGCGGCGTACCGCGCCGCGGCCGAGGGGCCGCTCGCGGGCATCCTCGAGTACTCGGACGACCCGCTCGTCTCCTCCGACATCACGGGTAATCCGGCCTCCTCGATCTTCGACTCGGCCCTCACCCGCGTGGACGGCCGGCACGTCAAGGTGGTCGCCTGGTACGACAACGAGTGGGGCTTCTCGAACCGCGTGGTCGATACGCTCGGGCTCCTCGCCTCCAGCTGACCGCACGTCGCCGGTCAGTTCGCCCGACCCGCCGCGGCACCGCCGGCGGGGCGGGCGCAGCGTACGTGCCCGGAGGTGATCGCGTCCCGGGGCAGACAGAGGCCGAGGGCTCGCTCCAGTCCGGCGAAGGACAGCGGGATGCCGTCCGTCCGGTCGGTGCGTTCCTCCGCGCGGCGGAGGTGCGGGTTGAGGAAGCTCAGCGGCGCTTCGGGGGCGAAGGGCCTCTCGCCCGGGGTGTACCAGCCCAGTTCGTACATTTCCGGGCGTGCGCCGGCGCCGTTCTCGAGCGGGCAGGGGTTCTGGTGCACCCCGTCCTTGCTGTAGCGGAAGTCGTAGACGGCTTTACCCATGGTCGCGGTCAGCGTGACCAGCTGCGCGGGAGGCGGCTGGAGTGCGCGGGTGAAGGCGTGGTCGCGGGTCGGCCCGGATATCCGGCTCCCGCCGCGTCCCGTCCGTCGCCCGCGTCGGGCACTGACGGAACGCGAGACGGAGGTCCTGGTGCTGATCGCGCAGGGCATGTCGGACACGGCGGCGGTGTTCGCCTACGAGTCGGGCCTGGTGCGCCCGGCCGGCGCCTGGCTCCCGGCCGGAGGCTGCGGCACTCCGTGAGTACGATCATCCGCATGACCGACCTCGTCGCGCCCGTACAGGCCCTGATCGTTGTGGACGTCCAGACGGCCTTCGTCTCCGGGCCTGACGCCGTGCCCGGAGCGGCCCGGCTGCTCCAGCGCACCGACGACCTGATCGCCAGGGCACGTGCGCACGACGCGCTCATCGTCCATCTCCAGAACGACGGCCAGGCCGGGGCGCCGGACGAACCGGAGACCCTGGGCTGGCGGTTGTGGATACGGGTCGCCGAGGGGCCGCGGGAGATCGTCGTGCGCAAGCCGAGGGACGACGGATTCGACGGCACGCGGCTGAGCGGGCTGCTGACCGGCACGGGGGTGCGGGCGCTGGCCGTCTGCGGCGTGATGTCCGAGATGTGCGTGAGCGCGACCGCCCGTACGGCCCTCGCCCAGGGCTACCGGGTGGTCGTCCCGCACGACGCCCACGCCACGCAGGACGCTCCGGCGGTGGCGGGCATCAGCGAGGCGATCCCGGCGGCGACGGTGTCGCGGGTGGCGGAGTGGGCGCTGGGCAGCGACGCCGAGATCCTCGCGCACGCCTCCGACGTCACCTTCGAGGCACTCCCCCACCCGCTGCCCTGACCCTGCCCGCACCCTCCCCGCTCCCCTTCCTCCACCGCCGCAGCGGTCTGCGGGGCGCCGGTTTCCTCAGGCGTCGCGGCGGCACACCACGACCACGGCCACCACCGCGGCGACGAGCGGCCAGGCGGCGAGGACGACCCACGCCTCGGTGACCGACACCGGGTACTTGCCCAGGCCGAAAGAGCTGTCCGGGTTGAGGACGAGCCTTTCCCAGGCTGTGAGCGGCATCGCGTTGCCGATCTCCTTGACCCAGCGGTAGGTGTCCCCCTGGAAGAGCGCCGGGAGGAGCAGCAGCACGCCGATGACGCCTACCACGGTGCCGGCGGCATGCCGGATGAGCGCCCCCAGCCCCATGCCCACCAGCGCGCACAGCGGCGCCAGCACAGCGGAGGCAGCGACGGCGCGCAGCGCCCCTGGGTCGGCGAGCGAGAGACCGCCGTGGTCGTGCAGGAACGCCTGGGTGAGGAAGAAGGAAGACCCGGCGCCGAAGGCGCCGAAGGCGAGCATGACGGCCGTGACGACCGCCACCTTGGCGCTCAGCAGCGCACGGCGGTCGGGAACGGCCACGAGGGTGGTACGGATGAGACCGGTGCTGTACTCGCCCACGATCGTGAGCGCACCGACGCTGGCGGCGAGCACCATCAGGATCTGCCACGCGGGATCGACGAACGCGGTCCCCATCGCGTCGAAGCGGAACTCGGGGTGGAACGGATCGGCCAGCGGCTGGGTCCGGAGCCGGCTGGCGTTCGTCCGTGCCGAGTGCTCTGCGCGGCCGTGGCCCGCAGGAGGCCGCTGTCCGCACTGGCCCTGCTGCTGGCCGGTACGGTCCTCTCGACTGTCGCGCTGAGCGTGAAGGACATCCCCCTGCCGCAGTTCCTGGCGGTGGACATCGCGCTGTGCTTCGTCGCGGCGACCCGGCCGCGCCGTGTCTCGGCCACCGCCGCGGGGATGGCGCTGAGCGTGGTCGTCGGCTACTCGACGGTCCGGGTGCTGCTGGGCATGCCCGTCGTCGCCTCGACGATGCTGGTGGTCACGCTCACGACCGTCATCGCCTGGCTGATCGGCAACTCGATCCACCAGGGGCACGTGCACGCCGACCGACTGCGCGCGCAGGCCGCGTCGCAGGCCGTCACCGCGGAGCGGCTGCGGATCGCCCGTGAGCTGCACGACATGGTGGCGCACAGCATCGGGATCATCGCCATCCAGGCGGGAGTGGGCAGCCGGGTCATGGACACCCAGCCCGCCGAGGCCCGCAAGAGCCTCTCTGCCATCGAAGCCACCAGCAGGGACACGCTGTCCGGACTGCGGCGGATGCTGGGCGCGCTCCGCCAGGCCGAACCGGCACGGGCGGACGACTCGGTCGCCGGCCCGGCGCCCGCACCCGGAAGCACACCAGGACACGCACCCGGACGCCTGCCCAGGGAACCGGCCCCGGGGCTGGCCGACCTCGACCGACTGGCCGCAGCCACCTTGGCCGCCGGGGTCCGCGTCGACATCCGGCGCGACGGGCACCCCCGGCCCCTGCCAGCAGCGCTGCGGTGAGGGCGGCCCCGGTCCGCGTCGTGCTCGCCGACGACCAGCCGCTCGTCCGTGCCGGGCTGCGTGTGCTCGTGGCCGACACCCCCGATCTCGAAGTCGTCGGTGAGGCCGGTACGGGTGCCGAGGCGGTCCGGCTGGCCCACGACACCCGCCCCGACGTGGTGGTCATGGACATCCGGATGCCCGGCATGGACGGCATCGAGGCCACCCACCGCATCACCACCGCGCCTCGGACCGCCACCCGCGTCCTCGTCCTGACCACCTTCGACGACGACTACGTCTACGGCGCCCTGCGGGCCGGGGCCAGCGGCTTCCTCGTGAAGGACATGGCGCTCGAGGAGATCCTCAACGCCATCCGCGTCGTCGGAGCCGGGGACGCCCTCATCGCCCCCGGCATCACCCGCCGACTCATCGCCGAATTCGCCACCCGCCCCAGCGCAGGGGCCCCCGTACCGCCGCACCGCGTGCTGACCGGCATCACCGACCGCGAGCGCGAAGTCCTCACCCTGGTGGCACGCGGCCACGCCAACTCCGAGATCGCCGCGCTCCTCCACATCACCACCGCCACCGTCAAGGCGCACGTGGCGCGGCTGTTCACCAAGCTGGACGCCCGCGACCGCGTCCACCTGGTGATCCTCGCCTACGAGGCGGGGCTGGTACCGCCTGCGCGGTGACCGCCGCCGCGACTCCTCCACCGCGCGGCGGAAGCCGATACGCCTGGCGCACGACGCGGGCAGCCGGTTGCCGGACGAGGCTGGGACCTGGTCGGCGGAGGGAGTACGAGGTGGCGTGGTGGGATCGGGCCGGGCGGGCGGCGGCGTACGGGGCGGCGCTGGCGCTGGCACCGTACGCGCTGATCAAGGTGTCCTGGGTGGTGGCCTCGCTGCTGGGCGTGCTGCCGGTAGGCGGCGGCTTCGGCCTGGCGGAGTGGGTGGTGCTCAACACCGTGACGGTCGGCATGGCGGGTACGGGCATCATCCTGGCGCTCGCCCTGGTACGGCCGTGGGGGATGCGGATACCGGGACCGCCGCTGGCCTTCTGCGCCTGGGTGGCGACGGGCTTCCTGGTCTCCCTGCTGCCGTACGCCGTCCTCAGCACCCTGTGGGAACCCGCGGGCGGCGGGACCGGGGGTGACAGCGGTGGCGGTGGCGAGGACGACCCGGCCATGCCGGTCTGGGAGGCGGTGCTGGTCCAGATCGGTTTCGTCGGGACGGGACTGGGCCTCCTGATCGCGCTGCCCGCGTACCTGCGGCGACGCTGGCCGGGCGCGTTCGCGGGGCGCCTCGGGGACGGGACGGTGGCGCGGCGGGGCGTCGGCCGTCCGCGCGCCGTACCGCCGTGGACAGCGCTGCTCGGCGGCGCGGTCGGCCTGGTGTGGCTGTACTGGGCGGCGGGCGGCACGGCAGGACTCGCGCACCCGGCCGCCCGGGAGGCTCACTGGCACGCGCTGACCGCCGTCTCCGCTCTCTGGGCGTTCGCCGGGGCCGCGGCCGGGTGGGGGCTCGCCCGTGCCCGTCCCGCGCGGCTGCCCCGGTGGGTTCCGCTGGTGTTCGCCTGGCTCGGCTCGGGCTCGCTGTTCGCGTGGAGCGCCTGGAAGCTGCCGCTGACGCTCTATCTGTCGCTGACGGACCCGGCCGGGGCGGTCGTCCCGCCGGAGCGGCCGGTCGTCGCCGAACTCCTGTACGTGGCCGCGGTGGTGGCGGGGGCGGGGCTGCTGCGGACGCTGGTGCGCGCCCGCGCCGGCAGCCCGCCGGTGCGCGCCTGAGTCCGCGGCAGCCGGTCGCCGGGCGGCGACTGCGCGGCGGGCCGCTCACCGGGTACGCACGAAGGCGGGCAGAGCCGCGAAGGCTTCGCGCAGGTGCACGACGAGCGCGGCGCGGGTGGGGGTGCCCCGCTGCGCCACCCAGACCGCCTGCGCCCGGCGCTGGGCGGCGACCAGCATGTCTTCGGTCAGACCCAGCCGCCGGTGGAGGGTGCCCTGTGCCGCACGGCCGGTGCGCTCGCAGAAGTGCAGGTGGTGCGCGTCGATCGACGGTGTACGGGCCGCCGGCCGGCTCGGAGGTCTTTGACGCGTCGAGGGAGAGCAGCCACAGGTCCTGAGTCGGCGCCCTGACCGCGTCTTCCTTGCTGCTGCCGCGTGACGGCCGCCTCCCGCAACTACGGCGAGGTCCGCTTCGTGCTCCAGCCGCCCCCGTCGTAGCCGTACTGGGCTGGGACGCGACCGTGATGGTGCCGGACTCCGCGCGGTGGACGCCGCGTTGATCGGCACGGTGCCCCCGGAGCGGATCACGGAGCCGTGAGCACGGTCCGCGGCGGGGCGCGTACAGCGCGCTGCACCGGGTGGGTCCGCCGCGGGGCAGGCGGCTGCTGGTCACCGGCATGAGGCGGACACCGTGATCGGCGCGCTGCTCGAAGGGTGACTGCACGGCAAGGCGGCCTCGGCCTCGCCTGAGCACCCCCGCCCGGCCCACCGGCGGCAGTTCCGGAGTGGGCGGGCCGCCGCCGCCCGTTCGGCGTAGCAACGTGCGCAGCCCGTGCGGGTGCGTGCACAGAATGATCAACATGGCAGCTGAGCAGCAACGTGAACGGCGCACCCGTACGACCACCAAGACGTCCACGGCACGGCGTACCAGCCGTACGAGCCCCCAGGCCGCGGCGCAGAGCGCGAGCCGTGCGCTCTCCGAGCTGACCGAGCACCCGGTGGAGGGCGTCTCCTCGGTGTGCCGGATCGAGGAGGGCTGGCGCGCCGAGGTGGAGGTGCTGGAGCTGTGCCGCATCCCGGACACCACCAGTCTGCTGGCGACCTACGAGGTGGACCTCGACCAGGAGGGCGAACTCCTCCAGTACCGCCGGACCCGCCGCTACCGGCGCGGCGCCGCCGACGAGTGAACGTCCGACCGTCTGCCCGAGAGGACCTGCCATGAGCACCACCTACAACGACGGCGTCGTCTGCGTCCCGCGCAGGGGCACGCTCTACGACGTCCTCGAACTCATCCTCGACCGCGGAATGGTGATCGATGTCTTCGTCCGCGTGTCCCTGGTGGGCATCGAGATCCTGAAGATCGACGCGCGCATCGTCGTCGCCAGTGTCGACACCTATCTCCGGTTCGCCGAGGCGTGCAACCGCCTGGACCTGGAGTCCGACCAGCACAGCCGGACCGTGCCGGAACTGTTCGGCGGCGGCACGGCGGCCAGGGCGGCGGGCAAGAAGGGCGCCCGGAAGGCCGTGGAGTCGGTCGGGGACAAAGTACGGAAAGTGGTCGGGAGCGAGAGGGACGACGAAGACGACGAGGACGAGGACACCCGTGAGGCGGAGCCCGCCCGCAGCGCACCGGCGCGGAGCCGGTCCGGCTCGCGTTCCAGCACCAGGTCCAAAGCAGCGGCGGGCAGCCGCGCACGCCGTTTCCGGGAGGAGTGACCCATGGGCACGAGTGACCTCTGCGTGTACGGGATCATCCGTACCGGCCGCCCGCTCCCGCCCGGACTGCGCGGGCTCGGTGCGCCGCCGGCCGCCCTGCGGCTGCTGCCGTCGGGGCCGGTCTCGGCCGTGGTCAGCGAAGCTCCGGAAGGACTGCGGGCGCGCCGGAGAGACCTGACGGCACACCAGGACGTCCTGCTCACCCTCGCGGCCGGGGGCGCGGTGCTGCCGATGCGGTTCGGCATGGTCGCCCCGGACGAGCGCACGGTGCTGGGCGAACTGGCCGCCTCGCAAGAATCCCACCTGGGGGTGCTGGAGCGTCTCGAGGGGCAGATCGAGATGAACGTCAAGGTGCTGCCGGTCGAGCACGGCCTCGCGGCGCTCGTACGCGAGGACCCGGCCGTGCGGCGGCTGCGCGAGGCGGCGCGGCGCAGGCCGGGCTACGAGGCGAGCCTACGGCTGGGCGAAGCGGTCTCGGCCGGGCTCGCGGCCAGAGCGGCCTGGGCAGCCGACGAGGCGCACGCGCAGCTCGCCCACCTGGCCGGGGACTCGGTACAGGGCCCGGCTGTCGGCGGCTGCGTCCGCAACACCTCGTTCCTGATCCCGCGCGCGGCGGAGAAGGAGTTCCGGGCTGTGGCGGGCCGGCTGGCCGGCGCCCACCGCGACTTGGCGGAGCTGCGGCTGACGGGCCCGCTGCCCTGCTACAGCTTCGTCACGTCCGCCGCCCCGCAACCCGCGCGCGCCGCCCGGAGGGTCTGAGGATGGGCCTCCTGAAGGAACTGTGCCTGCTGCCGCTCGCGCCGGTGCGCGGGGTGGTGTGGGTGGCCGAGCGGCTGACCGACGCGGCGGAGCACGAACTGCACGACCCCGCCGTCGTCCGGCTCCGGCTGAACGCGCTCAACGAGGCGTGGGAGAACGGGGACATCGGCACCGAGGAATTCGAACGCGAAGAGGAGTACCTGCTGGACCTGCTCGAATCCGGGCCGGGCGGCGGCGCTCACACAGCAGCCGGGAGACACCCATGACGGACACCAGAGCAATCGCGGCGGGCATCGCGGGCGGCTATCTGCTCGGCCGCACCAGGAAGGCGAAGATGGCACTCGCCGTGGTCTCGTACGTCGCGGGCCGCCGGATCGGGCTCAGCCCGCAGAAGGTGCTCACCCAGGGGGCGCGCAAGCTCAGCGCCTCCCCGGAGTTCGGGCGGCTGAGCCAGCAGGTGCGCGGAGACCTGTGGCAGGCGGGGCGCTCCATGGCCACCGCCGCGGCGCAGCGCCGTTTCGACTCCCTGGCCGACTCGCTCCAGGAGCGCACCCGGGCGCTGGGCGAGTCCGGGGAGCCCGACGAACCGGAGGAACCGGAGGAACTGGAGGAGCCGGAGGAGCCGGAGGACGGCGAGACCGAGGAGGAGCCGGAGGAGCCCGAAGAGCCGGCCGAGCGCCCGCGGCCGAGGAAGAAGACCGCCAAGAAGGCAGCCGCCAAGAAGACCGCCCCGAAGAAGGCAGCCGCCAAGAAGACGGCGGCCAAGAAGACGGCGGCCCGGCCCGGACGTCGGAGGTAGTCATGCCCACCAAGGATCAGGACGCCGGGGACGAGAGCCCCTCCGGGCTCGACCGGCTGCGCGAGGAACTCACCCACTACCTCGGAGCGCGTGCGCAGCATCTGGCGGACTCGCTGGGCGACCGCATCACCGGGCTCGCCGACAACCTCAACGACGCCGCCGACAACGGCGGAATGCTGTCGAAGGTCGGGTCCCGTCTGATCGGCGGCGAGTCGCCGGTCAAGGCGATGGTCGCCGAGAAGGCCAAGAGCGTGAAGGACAACACGGTCGGCAAGGTCAAGGAAGCGGTGGGCGGTGACGGGTCGGGAAGCTCGTCGGCGGGAGACACGAAGGTGACCAACATCGTCGAAGTGATCGACATCGGCGTGCCCTTGCGCACCTGCTACGACCACTGGACGCAGTACGAGGACTTCAGCGGCTTCACCAAGGGCGTCAGCCATGTGTCGGTGACCGACGAGACGACATCCGACTGGAAGCTGAAGGTCGGCCCCTCCTCGCGCAGTTGGCAGGCGACGGTGGAGGAGCAGGTGCCGGACGAGCGCATCGTGTGGACCTCGGAGGGGTCCAAGGGCACGACCCGCGGCGCCGTCTCCTTCCACGAGCTGGCGCCGAGCCTCACCCGCATTGTCGTCGTCGTCGAGTACTACCCCGCCGGATTCTTCGAGAAGACGGCCAACATCTGGCGCGCCCAGGGCCGGCGCCTCCGGCTCGACCTCAAGCACTTCCAGCGCTACGTGACGCTGGGCAGCGAGGAGGAGGTCGAGGGCTGGCGCGGCGAGATCCGCGACAGCGAGGTCGTCCGCAGCCATGAGGAAGGGCTCGAGGACGACGAGGACGACGGCGACGCGGAGGACCTCGACGAGGAAGAGGACGACGACGAGGAGGAGGAAGAGGATGACGAGGACGAAGACGAGGAGGAGTGAGACGGCATGACGGTGCCCGATGTCCGGTACGGCTCGCCGCCCCCCGAGGACTACGGGCGCGGCACCCCCGCCAACCTCGCCGACATCCTTGAGCGGGTGCTCGACAAGGGCATCGTCATCGCCGGGGACATCAAGATCGACCTGCTCGACATCGAACTGCTGACCATTCGCCTGCGGCTCTTCATCTCCTCCGTCGACACGGCGAAGAAGGCGGGCATCGACTGGTGGGAGACGGACCCCGCGCTCTCCTCCCGCGCCGCGCACGACGCACTCGCCGCAGAGAACCGGCAGCTGCGGGAGCAGGTGGCCGCGCTGGAGGCGGAGCCCTCCCCGGACCGTCCGGAGGTGGCAGGCCGGCCGGGGCGCGGGAGCGGCGAGAAGCAGCGGTACGCCACATGACGGCGTCCCCGGACAGCTCCGTGTCCACGGTCCCCGGCGGTGTACCGGCCCTCTACGTCTTCGCCGTCTGCCGGAGCGGCGATCCCTCGGGGGACCTCTCCCGTACACCCGGTCATCCAGGAGGCGGGCCGGTGCGGGCACTCGCCGCGGGCTCCCTGACCGCCGTGGTGCAGGAGGTGCCCGCCGCGGCGTTCTCGGAGGAGGCGCTGCGGCAGCGGCTCGCGGAGCAGGACGAGCTGGAGCGCTGCGCCCGTACGCACCACGACGTGATCTCGGCAGCCGCACGGCACGCCGACACGGTGCCGCTGCCGCTGGCCACGCTGTACCTCGGCGAGCACCGCGTCCGCGAGGCGCTCCGTACCGACGCGCCCAGGTTCCATGCCGCGCTGGAGCGTGTCGCGGGCCGGGTGGAGTGGGGGGTGAAGGTGTACGCGACGGCGCCCCCGGTCCCCGCGGCCGGGCCGGGCCCGGCCGCGCCCGCCGCCGAGCGCGGTGACGGGGCGGACGCGTCGGGCCGGGACTACCTGTCCCGGGTCCGCAGCCGCAACCGTGCGCGGGAGGACCGGATGGACACCGGTCTGCGGGCGGCAGAGCGGGTGGACGCGGAGTTCCGCGGGATCGCCGTGGCCGCGCGGCGGCTGCGCACCCACGGCCCCGAGCTGACCGGGGAGCGGCGGCCCCAGCTGCTGAACGCCGCCTATCTGGTCGCCGCGGGCGCGGACCGTGCGGTGACCGAGGCCGTCGGGCGGCTGGGTGCCGCCGAGCCGGGTGTCGCCGTCGAGGTGACCGGCCCCTGGGTGCCCTACTCCTTCGCCGACGGAGGTGGCGACGATGGCGGGCGGTGAGGTCGTGTCGTGGGAGGCGCCGGAGGGCCTCGGCGGACCTCTCGGCGTACCCCTGGTGGACCTGCTGGACCGCGTGCTCGCCACCGGCGTGGTCATCAGCGGAGACGTCGTGATCGCCATCGCCGAGGTGCCGCTGGTGCGCCTCTCCCTGCACGCGCTGCTCTCGTCGGTCAACGAGCGGGTGCGCGCGCCGTGGGCCGACGGAGGCCCGCTGTGACGGGCCCGCGGCTGGACGTGGACGCGGACACGGTCGGCCGGGACCTGGCCGCCCTGGTCCTGACGGTCGTCGAGCTGCTGCGGCAGCTGATGGAGCGGCAGGCGATCCGGCGGGTCGACCAGGGAGACCTCAGCGAGGAGCAGGTGGAGCGCATCGGCACCACGCTGATGCGGCTCGACGAGCACATGGCCGACCTCTGCGCACAGCACGGGCTCAGCCCGGAGGACCTCAACCTCGACCTCGGCCCGCTGGGCACCCTGCTCCCCCGCGACTGAGCCCGCCGCTCAGGGCTCATCCGGGCGTACGGCCGGCTCCGCCCCGGCGGGGGACGCGGCCTCGCCGGAGCGGTCCGCGTCCCCGGGGTCCCTCCCCTCACGCCTGGGGCGCAGGAACGCCAGCACCGCCAGACCGGCCACGACCCCGGTGACGCCCGCCACCACGGCGGCCGTGTTCAGCCCGGTGGCGAAGGCCGCGCGCAGCGCCTCCTCCGGCACGCCCGCCGCGCGCAGCGCGGGGGCACCGCCGCCCGCCAGGGCGTGCGCCGCCGCCTGCGGGTCGGGCACGCCCTGGGCGGTGGTGCGCAGCGACTCCTCCATCCGGCCGGTCGCCACCGTGCCGAACGCGGCCACGCCCAGGGCGAATCCGAACTGCCGGAAGGTGTTGACCGCGCCGCCCGCCATGCCCGCGTTCCGCCCGGGTACGGACCCCAGCGCCGCGCCCGCGAGGGCCGGGGAGACCAGCCCCACCCCCACGCCGGTCACCGTCAGCCCCGCGATCAGCACCTTCCCGTCGGAGCCCGCGTCCAGCACCGCCTGCGCCAGCACTCCGGCGCCGACGAGGAGCAGGCCTCCGCCCACCACCAGCCGCGGGGACGCGCCGTGCAGCAGCCGCCCCGCCGCGGCGGCCACCACGAAGGACGCGGCGGCCATCGGCACCAGGGCCAGTCCGGCGCGTACGGGGCTCATGCCCAGCACCGTCTGGAGCCAGAGCGAGGTGTAGGGCAGCACCCCGAAGGCCGCCCCGTTGAAGGCCAGCGCCCCGGCCATCACGGCGACGAACGCGGGGCGGCGGAAGAGCGAGAGGTCGAGCAGCGGGTACGGCGTGCGCCGCTCGATCAGGAGGAAAGCGAGCAGTCCGGCCGCGGAGACGGCGAGCGTGACGCCCGTACGCGTCGAGGCCCAGCCGACGCCGGCAGCCCGTACGACGGCGAAGGTGGCCGCACCGGTGAAGGCGGCGAAGGCGGCGGTGCCGGCCCAGTCGATACGCCGTGCGGCCGGGTTCCTCGACTCCTCGACCGCCCGCAGCGTGATCCAGATCGCGGCGACGCTCACCGGGAGGTTGAGGAGGAAGATCCAGCGCCAGCCGAGGCTCTGGGTCAGCACTCCGCCCAGGATGGGGCCGAGCGCCGCGGCCGCCCCGCTGACCGCGCCCCACATGCCCAGCGCCAGCGACCGGTCCCGCCCCTGGTAGGCGGCGCCCAGCAGGGACAGCGTGGTGGCGAACATCGCGGCGCCGCCCACCCCCTGGAGCCCGCGCATGGCGATCAGCACCGTCGAGCTGGAGGCGAGACCGCAGGCGAGCGAGGAGAGGGCGAAGAGCGCCGTGCCGGCCGCGTAGATCCGGCGGCGGCCGAGCACGTCACCGGCGACCCCGGCGCCGAGCAGCAGCGCGGCCAGCGCCAGGGCGTAGATGTCGATGACCCACTGGAGATCGGTGAGCGAGGCGTCCAGCGAGTGCGCGATGTCCGGCAGGGCGACGATCACCACGGTCACGTCCAGCAGCAGCATGAACGTGCCCAGACAGACCGCCAGCAGCGGCCCCCACTTGCGCATGGCCTCTCCCTCGTACGGCGTCTCCGCCCGGCACCGCGTACGGCGTCTGCATGGCGCCCCTGCGAGCGGCGGGGGCGCGCGGACTCGCCTACCCAGAGTCCCGCAAGTGCCGGAGATCCGACATCCGAGCGGGTCCGGTGCGGCGGCAGGTCCAGCAGCTGGCCTGCCGGGCGCAGCGGCAGCGGAGCGATCTTGATTCCGTTTCGGTGACGTGCCCGTTTTGCCTGGTCAGCGGGCTCTACGTGCCTGGTCATGCCTGTTGAATACTTGTCTGCTGAGCAAGAGGCCCGCTACGGCCGAGCCCTGACAGTGGTGCCGCCTCGCATCAGTACCGTCGGTCCAAAGCCTCAACGAGACTGCGAAGTTCGCGCGACCGGCGGCGGGACATCGCCAGCATCACCGCTTCGAGGAGCTCACGTGCCTTCCACGGATCACCGCAGCAGGCCCACTCCGTGCAGCCACCACTTTCGTACTCCCACAACCGTCGATTCGGCTGGTGGACAAAGCTCCGCCAGCGCACCATCGCCGACCCGATCGAGCCCGGCCACAGGTAATTCTTCTGACGCTCGGTCCGTCGAATCTCAGCGAGTGCTGCCGAGGAGAGGCCACGGATGGCCGTGATGTCGTCATGCGTCCGGCGTCGGCGCGGCAACTCGGCCCGTACGCGCCCAGGCCGCCTACGCGGCATGGGCCTTTCTGTTGATCGACATGGTGGTCATCTTCCCAGCTGCGGGCGTTACGCGACCAGCCCGGACTGCCCGCACCCCTCCGCGCGGCTCGGCTCCTGCAGATGGCGCTACAGATCTCCCTCGCGCCCAGCGACGGAAGGCGGTGAGACCTCGATGAGAGGTCGCAGCTGCCCCTGCCCGGAGAAGGCGGTCCGACGTCCGCCCTCCTCCGTGCTCAGCAGGTTCAGCTTGGCCCGGAGGGTGCCGTGCTGCATCTCCCCGGCCCGCCACTCGCACCAGTCGGCGCTGTGCTCCAGCATCATCTGGCGGGCTGCGTCCTGTCGCCCGGCTCTCCCCCACTCCAGTGCGACCACATCAACTTCCTCGGCCGCTACGCCTTCACCAGTCCCCCAACACCGGGTCTGCGTCCTCTGCGCGACCCTCGGCAGGAAGACGGGGACGACGACGCATAGCCGCTGGGCGGCCGTCCGGAGCCGAAGGCGGGTCCGGAAGAACGCCAGTCACTTCCCGAGCCGCTTTGCCGCGGCGGCCCTCCGGGCGAACACCTTGTCCTGGGCGTTCTGCATCTCCCGGAGAGCAGCTTTCCGTTCCTTCTGCGCGAGCCGGTCCAGATACAGGTGGCCGTGCAGGTGATCGGTTTCGTGCTGCAGGCACCGGGCGAAGTACCCCCTGCCTTCGATCACCAGAGGATTGCCGTCCTTGTCGCAGCCTCGGACGACCGCACGGTCGAGGCGGGGCACCACGCGGTAGGGACCGGGGACGGACAGGCACCCTTCGGGCTCCTCCACCAAGCGGCGGCCATCGGCGGACGCTTCCTCAAGAACCGGGTTGGCGATGTGCCCGACGTGACGCACACCCCACTCGTCCGTGATGTCCCACACGAACAACTGCAGATCCACATCCACCTGGTTGGCGGCCAGCCCAGCGCCCTCCGCGACCTGGTTGGTGGCGAACATGTCGTCGATCAGCCTCGCCAGCTCCACCGTGCCGAAATCAGTCACCTCCCGGCACCCGCGGCGCAGGATCTCCTCCCCGACCACGGTGATCCTGCGCACCGCACCACGTTTCGCCTCAGGCGCGAGCCGTGGATAGGACTCGACGGGCTTGCCCTGCACCCGAACCCGGCGATCTGGCACCGTGTCACCGAACCCAACAGCCACGAACCATCAACCCCTTCTGTGCAACTCCCCAGCCACCGGACCCGGATGGCCAAGGACTCGTCGGCTTGCCAAGGACTTTGCAAAGTAGCAGACTTTGCAAAATGAGCGATGGAAACCGTCGAGCTGAAGCCACAAGGGCCCTGCAGGGCCGGGTCCGCCAGCTTCTGCCCGACCACCCCGTGCGTGTTGCCCTGCTCGACCTGCTCGCCGAAGTCGGCACCCTCACCTCCACCGAGGCCGCCGCCCGTCTCGGGCACAGCTCCGGCCTGTGCTCCTTTCACCTGCGCCAGCTCGCCCGGTACGGCCTCATCGAAGAAGCCCCCCACCGAGGAGGCCGAGCCCGGCCCTGGCAGCTGCGATGGGACACCCCCCACCCCACAGGGCATGAAGGGCCCGATGAATTCGCCATCCTCACCCGAGACCTGGAGGACGAGAGCTACCAGCGCTGGCTGTCTCACCGGGATCAGGCGCCGGCCGAGTGGCAGCAGGACGAATCCTTCAGCACTGTGCTCCACCTCACCCCGGCCGAAACAGCCGAACTCGCTACTTCCATCCGCCGCCTCCTCGACGGCTACCGCAACCGGCAAGACCACCCCGCCACACGCCCGCCCAACGCCATGGCCGTAGCCGCGGTCACCCGGCTGTTTCCGCTCCTCGAGGCACATCTCCAAGTGCCGCCGCAGCCCATGCCGGGCCGTGGTGCTGAAGGATCGACCGATTCCTGAACAAGATCGGTAAGCAGCGGCCCACGGCCGGAACGGCGCTGGATCGTGTGCGAGAAACGTATGCGCAGCACTCGCGGAGTTCATCCGCGAACTCATCGTCCAGGGCACCAACGAGGGCCTGAACGCAAAGGTCCGTGAGTTCACGAATATGACGCATCTTACCCAAGGGTCGGTTCGACTGGGCCAAGGCGCAATACGCGAACCGTGCTCCCCTTGACGGAACATCTCATGCGGTCGGCGCCGGCCCTTCGTCGAGAACAGTTTCATCGGCCAGCCGAGTAATCCGCTCCTGTTCCGCTCTCTCGTCGGTGGCGTCATAGTGCTGCACTTGGTTCCACCAGCGGTCGTAATTGAACCCCTCGCAGTGGTTGAAGGGGTGCGCGGTGCTGCGCAACCGCTGCCACTCACGCACGATCGCGGCCCGCTGCCACGAATCGGGCTGTTCCAGCCGAAGGAGGGCATGCAGGAACCCGGCCGAGTCACTGACGAGGATGAGCAAGGACTGCATCGCGAAGGACGTCTCGCCAGTTTCACCCACCACCTCGTATACCCGCCCCAGCTGTGTGTTCAAAAACGTCCCCAAGGCGGTGACGTCTTCGCGCGTGAGGTCGGCGGCGTAGGCAAGGGCGCTCTCGGATTCAGGGATTGTCACGCGGGTGGATCCTCCTGCTGGGGTCAGGGAAACTCGGACGGTCACCGTCGACCCAAGATCTCAAGGATTCTCTTCGGGAGCCACCGGGTTGTCGTGGTGGCCGCGAACCAGGTCAGGATGTCCAAGCGTGTTGGCATAGCGGACCGCTGCGGTGATCGAGAGTCCGAACAGGTCAACAGATGCGCCGAACGTCCCCGCCGGTCGCGTGGGTCTCCTGGAGGATGCGGTCCTCACGCAGAGCCTGCGATTTCAGCTGGGCCGCGATCCAGGGGAAGCTACGGCTGACGGGCGTGATCCGTGGTGCTGGTTTCCGGTTGACGAAGAGGTGCGGGTTGACGCGCTCGGCGACGGCCACGACCCACTCGTCACCGCCCGCCGGGCGGGTGTCCAGCCAGCCGCCCACCCGTGAGATGAAGGCGAGCAGCGACTCCCCGCCGTGCGGCGCGGAACGCGGGTCGGCCAGCCACGCGTCGACCGCACCGCGCTCCCGGGCCGCCACCTCCTGGAAGGGGCGACCGCGCCAGCGTCCCATGTCGCAGTCCCTCAGCGCGGGCTGCGCGAGTGGCGTGAGGCCGAGCAGGTCCCCGGTCTCACGGCAGCGGGCGGACGGCGAGCATGAGCGCAGCTGCGCCGCGGCCAGCGGGGCGAGGCGGGGGACGACGCGCTGGAGTTCGCGCCGGCCGGCGGTGTCCAGCGGGCGGTCGTCGTCGAAGCGGCCGTCGAGCACCGACGCGTTGCGGGCCGCGGTGAGCAGCGTGACACGGAGGTGCATCCGGCGATCGTAGGGTGCGCGGGCGCGGTGTAGCCTCTGCCGCGCTCAGCCGCCGACCCCGTCCCAGGCGGTGCGCAGCCTGCGCACCCCCTCGGCGACCTCGGCCGCGCCCGCGGCCGGGGCGTAGCTCAGCCGCAGGTGCGGCGCCGCGGACTCGGCGGCGAAGTAGGCACGCCCGGAGGCGACGGCGACCCCGGCGCGCAGGGCCGCACCGGCCAGCACGGTCTCGTCCGTCCCGTCCGGGAGGCGCAGCCACAGGTGGTACCCGCCCCGCGGCGCGGGAGACCTCTCCAGCCAGGGCAGGGCGCCGGCCAGCGCGGTGCGCATCGCCTCCCGGCGCAGCCGAAGCTCCCCCGCCACCGCCCGCAGGTGGCGGCTCCAGGCGGGCGCGCCCACCAGTTCGAGCGCGGCCTCCTGCAACGGCCGAGGCACGAAGAAGCTGTCCACGATCTGGATGGCGCGCAGCCGCTCCAGGGCCGGGCCGCGCGCGGCGAGCGCACCGACCCGCAGGCTGGGCGAGGTGACCTTGGTCAGCGAGCAGACGTGCACCACCACGCCGTCGGGGTCGTCGGCGCTCAGGGTGCCGGGGAGCGGACCCGCGTCCTCGTGGGCGAGCCGCCGTGCGAAGTCGTCCTCGATGACGAACGCACCGGCCGAGCGAGCGGCGTCCAGCACCGCGCGGCGGCGGGCGGGGGCGAGCACGGAGCCGGTCGGGTTCTGGAAGAGCGGCTGGCAGACGAAGAGCCGCGCCCCGCTCGCGCGGAAGGCGCGGGCGAGCAGCTCCGGGCGCACCCCGTCGCCGTCGACGGGCACCGGGACGGGGCGCAGCCCCGAGGCACGCGCGGCGGCCAGGATGCCGGGGTAGGTGGGCGACTCGACGAGCACGGCGGCTCCGGGGGTGGTGAGTCCGCGCAGCGCGGTGGTCAGGGCGCTCTGGCCACCGGCGGTGATCAGCACCTCGGAGGCGCTGAGCGTCCCGCCGCCGATCTCGCGGGCGAACCAGGCCCGCAGCTCCGTCATGCCCTCCAGGGGCGGTCGCCCCCACGCGCCGGGCCGTCGGCCCGCCCGGGCCAGCGCGGCGGCGAGGGCGCGCTCGGGCCGGAGCGAGGCGGGCAGGTAGCCGCCGTTCAGCTCGATGACGCCGGGCGGGCTGGCGGCGAGGGAGGCGATCACGCCGCGCGCGTCGACGCTGCGCGGCGTGAGGTCCGGGGCGGCCTCGGCGCTGAGCGCGACCTCCTGCCAGGAGGTGTCGCCGCCGGGGTGCGCGGCGGGGTGCGGGGCGGCCCGGAAGGCCCCGGCACCGGGCCGGGTGACCACGAGGCCCTCGGCCGCGAGCACGGCGAGCGCCCGGGAGACCGTGACCGGACTGACGCGGTGCCGCTCGACGAGCGCCCTACTGGAGGGGAGCTTCTCTCCAGCTGAGTAGCGGTTGAGGTCCCGGCGCAGGGAATCGGCCAGCTCGGCGACACTGCTACGCTGTTCCATGACAGGACACGATAGCGCTTCTCCGCGCTCAGCAGTAGCGGTCCCCCGGCGGCCTACGGGTGCGGGCGTGGGCGCGGCGGCCGACGCGGACTCGGTGACCGGCCCCTCCACCGGCACGGGCGACAGCAGCGGTCTGCTGCTCGCGGCCCTGGGGGTCACGGCCTTCTCCCTCACCTTCCCCGGCACCGACTGGGCGCTCCGCGGCTTCGGCCCCTGGTCGGTCGTCACGGTCCGCATGGTGCTGGCCGGGGTGCTGGCCGGCAGCGTCCTGATGGCGCTCCGGGTGCCGGCGCCCGTACGGCGCCAGTGGGCCGGCCTCGCCGTGGTCGCGACCGGGACGGTGATCGGCTTCCCCCTGCTGACCACGCTCGCCCTCCAGACCTCCTCCACCGCGCACGCCGCCGTCGTGGTCGGACTGCTACCGCTCACCACCGCCGCGTACTCCGCCGTGCGCACCGGGCACCGCCCCTCCCGCGCCTTCTGGGCCGCCGCGCTGGCCGGCGCCGTCGTCGTCCTCGCCTTCGCCCTGTACGAGAGCGGCGGCGCCCCGGCCGTCGGCGACCTCTACCTCGCCGGAGCCCTGCTGGTCTGCGCGGCGGGTTACGCGGAAGGCGGGCGGCTGGCCCGCGAGATGCCCGGCTGGCAGGTCATCGGCTGGGCACTGGTGGGCTGTCTGCCGCTGGCGGTGCCGGGCGCCTGGATCTCACTGGCCGCCGAACCGGCGGAACCGAACTGGCAGGCGGTGACCGGGCTGGTGTGGCTGGCCGCAGGCTCCCAGTTCGTCGGCATGCTGCTGTGGTACCGCGGCATGGCCCGCGCGGGGGTGGCCCGCGCCAGCCAGATCCAGCTGGCGCAGCCGCTGTTGACCCTGGTGTGGTCCTTCCTGCTGCTGGGCGAGGAGATCACCCTGGTCGCACCGCTCGCGGCGGTCGCCGTCCTGGCGTGCATCGTCGCCACCCAGCGCAGCCGGGCGTAGGGGGCGGGGCCGTTTCCGGGGGACGGGGCGTTCCGCGACGGGCGGCCGTAGAATGTGACCCACGGCACAGTCGAGGTGAGCACCACCGCACGAGGAGGGCCCGCATGCATGCAAACAAGGGCGACCGGCTCCAGATGCACGGCAGGACGGTCGGCCAGCACGAGAGGGTCGGCGAGATCGTCGAGGTGATGGGCGCGGACGGCGAGCCGCCCTACCGGGTGCGGTTCACCGACGGGCACGAGACGGTGATGTCGCCGGGGCCCGACTCCGTGGTGCGCGAGCGCGACGAGCCGGAGTAGCCCGGCCGGTGCCCCCGCGCCCGGCGGCGGCCCGGCGCACGGCCCAGCACACCACCCCCGTACGGCGCGGTGGACCGGTCGCAGCGAGCACCGGTCCGCCGCGCCGTCGCGCTGTGCGCTGCGCCCTTGCCACGCGGGCGACCCCTGGACCCGGCGGCGGCACACCGGAGGGTAACGTCGGGCGGCGAGGCAGCGCGGCCCGGCGACCCCGGCGCCGGGCCGCCCGGGACCCGTAGATCTGCGAAAGGCACGATGTGACCGACATCCAACGCGTCGGAGTGGTCGGCTGCGGCCAGATGGGCGCCGGAATCGCCGAGGTGTGCGCCCGCGCCGGGCTGGAGGTCAGAGTCGCCGAGACCACCGGCGAGGCGCTGGAGCTGGGGCGGACCCGGCTGGTGAACTCCCTGGACAAGGCGGCCGGACGGGGCAAGCTGACCGAGGCGGAGCGGGACGCGGCGCTGGAGCGGCTCAGCTTCACCACCGATCTCGGCGAGTTCGCCGACCGCGACCTGGTCATCGAGGCGGTCGTGGAGAACGAGCAGGTCAAGACGGAGATCTTCCAGGTCCTCGACCAGGTGGTCAGCCGGCCGGACGCGATCCTGGCCTCGAACACCTCCTCCATCCCGCTGGTCAAGCTGGCGGTGGCCACCTCCCGCCCCGACCAGGTCATCGGCATCCACTTCTTCAACCCCGCACCGGTGCAGCAGCTGGTGGAGCTGATCCCCGCGCTGACCACCGGCGAGGAGACCATCGCCCGGGCCGAGGCGATGGTCGGCGGGATACTGGGCAAGCACGCCATCCGGGCGCAGGACCGCTCCGGTTTCGTCGTCAACGCCCTGCTGATCCCCTACCTCCTCTCCTCCATCCGGATGTTCGAGTCGGGCATAGCGAGCCGCGAGGACATCGACAACGGCATGGAGCTGGGCTGCGCGCACCCGATGGGGCCGCTCAAGCTGACCGACCTGATCGGGCTCGACACGGTCGCCTCGGTCGCCGATTCCATGTACGACGAGTTCAAGGAGCCGCTGTACGCCGCACCGCCGCTGCTCCAGCGCATGGTGGACGCGGGCCGGCTGGGCCGCAAGGCGGGCGCGGGCTTCTACGCGTACTGACGCCACCCGGCGACGCCGCCAAGTGGCGCGCTGCTCCAGGGACTTCACCCGGATCACCGCGTACGGCGGCGTTGCCGTTCCGCGCGGGCGGGCTCAGGGACTGCCGCGCCGTGGAAGCGGCGGCCGAGCGCCCGGGCAGGTGCGCTGTACGGCCCGGCCCCGGCATGCGGCCCTCACCCTCGCCCGGAGACGGCGTGGCCCGCGACCGCCTGCCGGGGCACCGTGATCCGCTCGCTCCGCAGCATCAGCACCGCCGCGTCGTCGCTCAGCCTGCCGCCGGTGTGCCCGAGCAGCGCCTCACGCACGGACCGCACCAGCGCCGCCGGGCAGCCGTCCGTCCCGGCGGCGGCACGGGCCAGCGCCTCCGGCAGCGGGAAGAAGCCGCCGTGGGAGTCGCGGGCGTCCTGGGCGCCGTCGGTGAACAGGCACAGCGTCCCGCCCGGCGGCAGCTCCATCCGGCAGGGGCCGGGCAGCGGTGAGGGCAGCGGGAAGAGGCCGAGCGGCGGCATCGGTTCCGCCTCGGCGACCGGCCGCACCAGGGCGCCCGCCCCTCCCCCCGGGCTCCCCGGCCCAGGCCGTCCTCCCTGCCCGGGACGCCCCGCGCCCTCCGTCGGCGGCGCGAGCAGATAGGGCCAGGGATGGCCGCAGTTGAGCGCGGTGACCGTGCCGTCCGCCGCCACCTCCAGCAGCAGGACGGTGACGAACGCCTCGGCCGCGTCCGCCAGGTCGTCCGCGACGGCACGGCGGTCCCGCAGGTGCCGCAGCAGGCCGCGCTCCAGGCGGCGCAGCACCTCGGCCAGGTCCCGTTCGTCGTGCGCGGCCTCGCGGAAGCCGCCCAGCACCGCCGCGACCGTGCTGATCGCCGCCAGCCCGTGGCCGCGGACGTCGCCCATGACCACCCGCACCCCGTACGGCGTGGCCGCCGCCTCGTACAGGTCGCCGCCGAGCGCGGCACCACGGGTGGCGGACAGGTGCCCAGCGGCCACCTCCAGGCCGCCGACGCGCGAGGGGAGCGGGCGGAGCAGCGCGTCCTGCGCCGCCACGGCCGCCTCGCGGGCGAGCCGCAGGTCGTGCGAGAGCCGGGCACGCCGGCCGGCCGCGCAGTAGCTGGCCGTCGCGACGGCCAGGATGGCGGCGCAGCAGGCCAGCCCCAGCCCTGGCGTCTTCATCCCCGCTCCCGCCAGGGCGATCAGGGCGAGCAGGGACCAGAACCCCGAGAGCAGCACGCAGGGGCGCCGCCCGCTGCCCGCGCAGGCGATGACCGGGGTGGCCGCCAGGAGGGGTGCCAGGTACAGGCCGCCGGGGTGCGAGAGCTGCCAGCCGACGATGGCCAGCAGCCAGGCGCCGGGCAGGCCGTACGCCACCACCTTGCGCAGGCGGCGCAGCCGGACGGGGGTGGCGGCGGGTGGGGAGACGGCGTGCGGGGAGGCGGCGCCGACGCTTCCCGTCCTGGTTCCGGTCACCACTCACGGCCCCCTCGCCGGCCCCGCTGAGGATCTCTCGACCAGGGGCCCTCTCGATCAGGCCGATTGTGACCATGGAGCGCACCTGACTGGAAACTCTCGGTGCATACTCCACTCGAACGGGTGAAATAGGGGCAAAATTGGGGCAAGTGTTGCTCAAGATCCTGCCCGGTCTGCTGGGACTGCTGGGACTGCCCGGAGCGCCGGTGTGCGGGAGCGGGCGCGGACCCGGGACCGAAAACGGGGGCGGCGGCCCGGCACTCGGCCCGGCCGCCGCCCCCGCCTCCACACGTGCGCTGCTACGCGCCCCGCAGCACCGCGCCCGTGCGCTCGACCGCCTCGGCCACGGCGCCGTCCCGGGCCGCGCTCGCCTCCTCCGCGGTGAGCGTACGGTCGCCCGCCCGGAAGCGCAGCGTGTACGCCAGCGACTTGTGCAGTTCGCCGACCTGCTCACCGGTGAAGACGTCGAACAGCCGCACGGACTCCAGGAGTTCGCCCGCCCCCGCGCGCAGCGCCGCCTCCACCTCCGCCGCCGGGACGCTCCGCGGCACGATCAGCGCGACGTCCTGCGCGGCGGCCGGATAGCCGGAGACACGGGGCGCGGACGTCGGACCGCCCCCGGCCCGCTCCAGCGCGTCCAGGTCCAGCTCCATCGCGCAGGCACGGGGCGGCAGCCCCAGCGACTTCACCACGCGCGGGTGCAGCTCCCCCGCGTACCCGAGGGCGTGCCCGGCCGCCGACAGCCGGGCGCAGCGGCCCGGGTGCCACGGCCCGTAAGCGGCGCTCTCCACGGTCAGCTCCACCCCGGCCGCCCGCGCGATCGTACGGGCCGCCTCCACGGCGTCGGCCCAGTTCGCCGCGCGGCCCTCGCCCCACCAGCCCGCCTGCTCGCGGGCTCCGGCCAGCACCACGGCCGCGTGCCGGGGCTGGGCGGGCAGCGCGGCGTCCAGGGCGGCCAGGTCCGCGTCGGAGGGACGCGTGCCGACCGGCAGCCGGACGGGCGCGGGCTCCTCGCCCGTCGGCCGGAAGACCTGTCCCGTCTCGAAGAGGGCCACTCCGCCGTGGCTGCCCTGGCTGCCGCGCCCCTCGTTGCGGCGGAGGGCCGCGAGCAGGCCGGGCAGCAGCGTCGTGCGCAGCGCCGGTTCCTCGTCGGAGAGCGGGTTGGCCAGCTCGACCGTACGGCGGGCCGGGTCGTCGGCGGCCAGCAGGAGCTGGTCGAGGACGGGGGCGCCGATGAACGGGTAGTTGGGCGCCTCGACGTACCCCGCCGCGGCCAGCGCACGGCCGACCCGGCGGTGCAGCCGCTGCCGCTCGGTCAGCCCGCGGCCCGCGGGGGGCCTGGGCAGCGTGCCGGGCAGGTTCTCGTAGCCCTCGAGCCGGATGACCTCCTCGGCGAGGTCGTTGGGGTCGCGCAGATCGGGCCGCCAGGAGGGCACGGTCACCGTCAGTTCGTCCTGCCCGTAGACGTCGCAGCCCACCTGCTGGAGGCGGCGCACGACGGTCTCCCGCCCGTAGACCACACCCGCCACCCGGTCCGGGTGATCGGCCGCGATCCGGATGGTGCGGGGGCCGCTGGGCGTGGTGACGGCGGTGACGCCCTGCTCGGCGATACCGCGCCCCAGCAGCACCAGCAGGTCCACGGTGCGCTGCGCGGCGGCGGCCGCCGCCTGCGGGTCGACGCCCCGCTCGAAGCGCCGGGACGCCTCGGAGGAGAGCTTGTGGCGACGCGCGGTGCGGGCCACGGAGACGGCGTCGAAGTGCGCCGACTCGATGACGACCTCGGTGCTCGCCGCCGCCTGGCCGTGCGCGTCGGCGATCTCGGTGCTGGCCCCGCCCATCACCCCGGCCAGTCCGATCGGGCCGCGGTCGTCGGTGATGACCAGGTCGGCCGGGTCCAGCGAGCGGATCACGCCGTCCAGGGTGGTGAGCTTCTCGCCCGCCTCCGCGCGCCGCACGCCGATCGCTCCCTCGATCCGGGACCGGTCGTAGGCGTGCAGCGGCTGGCCCAGCTCGAGCATCACGTAGTTGGTGACGTCGACGGTGAGCGAGATGGGGCGCATGCCCGCCTTCTGGAGCCGCCGCTGGAGCCACAGCGGCGAGGCCGCCTCGGGGCTGATGCCGGTGACGGCGCGGGCGGTGAAGCGGTCGCAGCCGTGCGCGTCGGCGATCTCGACCCGCGGCCCGGCGGAGTTGGGCGCCGGGACGTCCAGCAGCGCGGGGTCGCGCAGCGGCAGGCCGTAGGCCGTCGCCGTCTCACGGGCGATGCCGCGCAGCGAGAGGCAGTAGCCGCGGTCGGGGGTGACGGCGATGTCGAGCACCTCGTCGACCAGCTCCAGCAGGGCGATCGCGTCGGTGCCGGGCTCGTACTCGGGCGGCAGCACGATGATGCCGTCGTGGTCGTCGCCCATGCCCAGCTCGGCGGCCGAACAGATCATGCCCTCCGAGACCCTGCCGTAGGTCTTCCGCGCGCTGATGCCGAAGCCGCCGGGCAGCGTGGCGCCGGGCAGCACCGCCACGATCTTGTCGCCGGCGGCGAAGTTGCGGGCGCCGCAGATGATGTTCTGCGGCAGGCCCGTGCCGTTGGCGGTGCCCACGTCCACCTGGCAGTAGCGGATGGGCTTCTTGAACTCGGTCAGCTCCTCGATCGCCAGCACCTTGCCGACGACGAGCGGGCCCTTGAGCCCGGTGCCGAGAGCCTCTACCGTCTCGACCTCCAGACCGGCCGCGATCAGCTTCGCCGCGACGTCGCGGCCGGACTCGCCGGCCGGCAGGTCGACGTACTCCCGCAGCCAGGAAAGCGGGGCCCGCATCAGATCTCCATCCCGAACGGCCTGGTGAAACGCACGTCACCCTCGACCATGTCTCGCATGTCCTCGACGTTGTGGCGGAACATCAGCATCCGCTCGATCCCGAACCCGAAGGCGAATCCGCTGTACCGCTCCGGGTCCACCCCGCAGGCGGTCAGCACGCGCGGATTGACCATGCCGCAGCCGCCCAGCTCGATCCAGCCCTCGCTGGAACAGGTGCGGCAGGGCCGCTCGGGGTCGCCGACGGACGCGCCGTGGCAGACGTAGCAGACCATGTCCATCTCGGCGGACGGCTCGGTGAACGGGAAGTGGTGCGGCCGCAGCCGGGTGCGCACCCCCTCGCCGAAGAGCGACTGGACCATGTGGTCCAGCGTCCCCTTCAGGTCCGCCATGGTCAGGCCCTCGTCGACGGCGAGCAGCTCGACCTGGTGGAAGACCGGGGTGTGCGTGGCGTCCAGCTCGTCCGTGCGGAAGACGCGGCCCGGACAGATGACGTAGACCGGCAGCTCACGCGCGAGCAGGGAGCGGATCTGCACGGGCGAGGTGTGCGTACGCAGCACGAGGCGGCTGCCGTCGCCGTCCTCCCCCTCGGGCGTACGGCCCGCGAGGTCTCCGACGAAGAAGGTGTCCTGCTCCGTGCGGGCCGGGTGGTCCGGTGGGATGTTGAGCGCGTCGAAGTTGAACCACTCCGCCTCCGCCTCGGGTCCCTCGGCCACCTCGTAGCCCATCGCGACGAAGATGTCCTCGATCCGCTCGGAGAGCGTGGTCAGCGGGTGACGCGCGCCGGCGGGCACCCGGTCGTAGGGCAGCGTGACGTCCACCGCCTCCTCGACCAGCATCCGCTCGTCCCGCGCGGCCTCCAGCTCCTCCTGCCGGGCCTTGAGCGCCTGGCCGACCGCGCCGCGCGCCTGCCCGACGCGCTTGCCCGCGTCCGCCTTGGCCTGCGGGGGCAGGGCGCCGATCTCGCGGTTGGCCAGGGCCAGCGGGGAGCGGTCGCCCGCGTGGGCGGTCCGCGCCTCGCGCAGCGCTTGCAGGTCCTGGGCCGCGGCGACCGCCGCGAGCGCCTCGTCCCGCGCCGCGTCGATCATTTCCGGTTTCAGTGCCTCGACCTCGACAGGGTCGTACGACTTATTGGGTGCCGACATCTCTTCCCGTGTTTCCGTGTGGCGTGGCTGCGCTGCGTGCCAGGGGTCGAGTGTAGGCCCTGCGGCCCCGTCGGCATGCGGCGCACGTACGTACGCGAGGAGCCCGCGCGGCAGGTCAGGCCAGGAAGGCCGGGGCGCCCGCGGGCAGGGTAAATCGGAAGCGGGCGCCGCCCGAGGCCGCGCGGGAGACGGTGATCCGCCCGCCGTGCGCCTCGACGATGCCCTTGACGATGTAGAGGCCCAGCCCGGTGCCGCCGCGCCTGCTGCCGCGCCAGAAGCGGGTGAAGACGCGGCTCATCGACTCCTCAGGGATGCCGGGACCCTCGTCGCTCACGGTGACAGCCGTTCCTTCGTCGTGCGGATGGTGCGGATGGGGGGCCACCTGAAGGGTGACAGTCCCCTCGCCGTGGCGCACCGCGTTTTCCAGCAGGTTGCCGAGCACCTGATCGATCTTGTCGGGATCGGCCCACAGCGGGGGCAGCGGTTCCACGACGCGGGTCACGAAGCGGTCCGCGGGCTGCCCGGCCACCGTGTGGGCCGCCACGTGGCGCCGTACGGCCGCCGCCATGTCGACCGGCTGGCGGCGGACCTCCAGCCGCCCGGAGTCGATCCGGGAGATGTCCAGCAGCTCGGCGATCAGCCGGGTCACGCGGTTGGCGTCCGCGTCGACGGTCTCCAGCATCAGCCGCTTCTGGTCGTCGGTGAAGCGTTCCCACTTGGCCAGCAGCGTCGCCGTGAACCCCTTGACGGAGGTGAGCGGCGAGCGCAGCTCGTGCGCGACGGTGGCGATCAGCTCGGCATCGCTGCGCTCCGAGCGGCGCCGCGCCTCCGTGCCCCGCAGGGTGACCACCAGCCGGTGCAGCGGGCCGGTCGGCCGGGTGCGCACGTAGCGGGCCGAGACCAGCATCTCCCGGCCGCCGAGCAACAGGCCGCGCTCGGGCTGGCCGGTGCGGGTGGCGAGGCCGCGGTAGGGATCGGTCAGCCGCCACCAGTGGTTGCCCTCCAGGTCCTGGAGGGGCAGGGCGCTCTCGATCGGGCGGCCCAGCACCTGGGGCGGGCGCAGCGCGCAGATGCGGGCCGCGGCGGCGTTGAAGCAGATCACCCGGCCGGTGCGGTCAGCGACGACGAGGCCGTCCGGCAGGTCGTCGGGGTGCAGGCACAGCTCGTCCGGCCGCGGTAAGAGCGGGTGCGCGGAGTCGTCCCACGCCTTGACATCCATCCGCCGCCCCCTTCCTGTGCCCGCCCGGGCGGCTACCTTACTATCGCGCCGTCACCGTGCGGCACCCTCCCGGTGCGCGCTGCGCTCGCGCGGACGCGTACAGGCATACGGCGGCGGCGGTGGCGAGGTTGAGACTCTCGGCCAGACCGTGGATCGGGACCCGCACCACCTCGTCGGCCAGGGCACGGGTGTCGGCCGGCAGCCCCCACGCCTCGTTGCCGAAGATCCAGGCCGTGGGGCCCCCCAGCCGCTGGTCGTCCAGCTCGGCGTCCAGGTCCCGCGGGCCGGCGCCGTCGGCGGCCAGCACCCGCACCCCCGCGTCGCGCAGTCCCTCTACGGCCCGCTCGACGGGCACGCCGACGGCGACCGGCAGATGGAAGTGCGAACCGACCGACGCCCGTACGGACTTGGGGTTGTACAGGTCGACGGAGGCGTCGGTGAGCACCACGGCCTCGGCCCCGGCGGCGTCCGCGCAGCGCAGCACGGTGCCCGCGTTGCCCGGATCGCGTACGTGTGCCAGCACCGCCACCAGGCGGGGCCGGGCGGCCAGTACCTCCTGCAAGGGGCGGTCCAGGAAGCGGCAGACGCCGACCAGGCCCTGCGGGGTGACCGTCTGCGACACCTCGGCGAGGGTCGCCTCGGATGCGAGGTGGACCCGGGCGCCCGCGTCGTGCGCCAGGCCGAGGATCTCCGCGTGCCGCTCGGCGGCCTCCGCGGTGGTGAACAGCTCCAGCAGCGCCGGCTCGTCCGCCACCCGGTGCACGGCGGCCTCCCGTACGGCCTGCGGGCCCTCGGCCAGGAAGCGGCGCTCCCGGGCGCGGTGTGCGCGGCGGGCGAGCCTGCGGGCGGCGGCGACGCGCGCGGAGGACGGGGGGTTCACGGGTGCCTTCCCTTGGGAGGTGCGGGTCCGGCGGGGTGCGAGCCCGGTGCCGGGCCCCGGTGGTGCCGGGCCCGGAGCGCACCGGACCCGCAGGCACACGGCCTGCGGGTCCGGGCGTGACGGCGCGGGGAGGACGCTCAGGCGGCCTTCGGCGCGTTGACGTCGCTCGGAAGTGCCTTCTGGGCCACCTCGACGAGCGCGGCGAACGCGTTGGCGTCGTTGACCGCGAGGTCGGCCAGGATCTTGCGGTCCACCTCGATGTTGGCGGCCTTGAGACCCTGCACGAAGCGGTTGTAGGTCATGCCGTTGGCGCGGGCGGCGGCGTTGATCCGCTGAATCCACAGCTGACGGAAGTCGCCCTTGCGCTTCTTGCGGTCGTTGTAGTTGTAGACGAGGGAGTGGGTGACCTGCTCCTTCGCCTTGCGGTACAGGCGGGAGCGCTGGCCACGGTAGCCGCTGGCCTGCTCGAGGATCGCCCGGCGCTTCTTCTGGGCGTTGACTGCCCGCTTGACGCGTGCCACTTGATAACTCCTTGTAGCGGAACCGCGGGTGACTCACACGGTCCAAATCGATGGGGTCCCGGTCGAACGGGGCTTACTTGCCGAGAAGCTTCTTGATCTTCTTGGCGTCGGCCGGAGCCGTCTCGACGTCGTTGGCCAGGCGGCGCGTCAGGGTCGACGGCTTGTGCTCGAGATAGTGGCGGCGACCTGCACGCTGGCGCATCACCTTGCCGGTGCCGGTGATCTTGAAGCGCTTACGGGCACCACTGTGCGTCTTGTTCTTCGGCATGTCGCCGTCTCTCCTCGTCGGTGGCGCTGCCCTGGCCGGGGTGAACCGGCGTGCGGCAGCGTCGAACTCGTTCACTTGCTGGTCCCGGGCGAGCCGGAGACTCACGCCTCGGCAGGTTCCTCCGCGGGCTCCTCGACGGAGTCGCCCTCCGGCTGGCGGCCGGCCTTGCGGGCGGCCTGCGCCTCGCGGGCTTCGGCCATCGCCTCGGTCTTCTTCTTGTGCGGGCCCAGAACCATGATCATGTTCCGGCCGTCCTGCTTGGGATTGGACTCCACGAAGCCCAGGTCCTGCACATCGTCGGCCAGCCGCTGGAGCAGCCGGAAACCCAACTCGGGGCGGGACTGCTCACGACCGCGGAACATGATCGTGATCTTGACCTTGTCCCCCTGCTTGAGGAACCGGACGACATGACCCTTCTTGGTGTCGTAGTCGTGCGGGTCGATCTTCGGCCGGAGCTTCATCTCCTTGATGACCGTGTGCGCCTGGTTCTTGCGCGCCTCACGGGCCTTCATGGCCGACTCGTATTTGAACTTTCCGTAGTCCATGAGCTTGCACACCGGCGGACGTGCTTGCGCCGCCACCTCGACCAGGTCGAGGTCGTATTCCTGTGCCAGCTCCAGGGCTTTGGCAAGCGGCACGATGCCGACCTGCTCGCCGCTGGGACCGACGAGTCGCACCTCGGGGACGCGAATCCGGTCGTTGATACGGGGCTCGGCGCTGATGGGGCCTCCTCGGGTCCACCACACGGCGGTCTGGCGGACGGCCGTGCATGAGTCTTATGAGTATCGTGACCACCGCACGCAGCACGCGAAAAAGCCCCGCACGGGACACAGGCGGGGCTCCTCACGGACCGGGAGCACCCTCGCCTGTCGGGCGGAGCGCAGCCTGACCTTTGACCCGCGATCCGGGGGACCGTCGGGTGGGAGTGCGGAGCCTCCACTTGCGGGCCGAATCCGGAGGGCCCACGTGGGTGGGGCTCGCGCACTCGGCCGGTCGATGTTCGAGCATACCAGGGTTCGAGGGGGCGGGCGCCCGCCCCGGACCAGGGCCTACGCTGGGTCCATGAGCGACTCCCCCCAGGACCGGGCCCGCGGCGGCCGGACAGACCAGGCCCAGGCCCAGGAGGCACCGCAGGCGCCGGTGGCCGACTTCGACGGCATGACCCGCGACATCGCGGACGTGCCCGCCGTGGAGGTGATCACGACCGTGGCCGTGCACCTGATGAGTTCCGCGGCGGTCAAGTGCGGGCTCGCCGAGGAGGGCGACAAGCACAAGGACCTGGACGAGGCCCGGAAGCTGATCCAGGCACTGGCCGGACTGGTCACCTCCAGCGCCACCGAGATCGGCTCGTACCACGCGGCTCCGCTGCGGGACGGCCTCAAGTCGCTCCAGCTCGCCTTCCGGGAGGCGTCCTCGGTGCCCGACGAGCCGGGGCAGGGGCCGGGCGAGCAGTTCACCGGGCCGGTCTACGGCTGACCCGGCGCCGCCGCCCTCAGTCACCGGCGAGGCCGGGCGAGCCGAGCGTGGGCGGGTGCGTGGCGCGGTGCGCCAGCGCCGCGAGCGCGCCGCCGATCAGCGGGGCGATCAGGAACAGCCACAGCTGGGTCAGCGCGGCCCCGCCCGCGAACAGCGCGGGCCCGATGCTGCGCGCCGGGTTGACCGAGGTGCCGGTCAGCGGGATGCCCACCAGGTGGACGACGGCCAGCGCGATGCCGATCGGCAGCCCGTCGAAGCCGACGACGGCCACCCGGTGGGTCACCGCGAGCACGACGAACACGAGCAGGAAGGTCAGCACGATCTCCGCGACGAACGCGCCGCCGGTGTTGATCTGCACGGCCGAGCGGTCGCCGAAGCCGTTGCTGCCGAAGCTCTCGCTGGTCTCGATCCCCGGCACCTGCTTGGCCACCAGGAAGAGCACCAGCGCGCCCAGAATGGCGCCGACGACCTGCGCGACCCAGTAGCGGACGGCCATCGCGAGGTCCAGCCGTCCGGCGATGAGCATGCCCAGGGTGACGGCGGGGTTCACGTGGCAGCCGGAGACCGCGCCCAGCGCGTAGGCGAGCGCCAGCAGGACGAAACCGAAGGTGAGCGCGATGCCCAGGGTGCCGATGTACTCGGCGGACAGCACGGCCGCGCCCACACCGAAGAAGACCAGCAGTGCGGTGCCCAGGCACTCGGCCACCAGGATCTCCGGCGCCACCGGGGTCGTCAGGCGGGTCCGCAGACCGGCGTTGGCACTCGCGCGCCCGCGCTCGTCCGCGTCGCCGCCGGGGTCCTCGTCCGGCGGGAACTCCCGCTCGTGAGACATGGCGCCCTCCCTCAGGATGGTCACGGATCGTGATGTCCTCCTGAGTGTGGGACGGGGTACGGGACCCCGCATCCGCAGTGCGCCATCCGGGTGAGCGGGCCCAGGGCGGGGCAGCGGGGGGCCGGTCAGCGCCGGTAGAGCGCGTCGCCGGGCAGCGCGCTGCCCGGCGGCAGCACCGCCAGGTCCAGGCCGCGCACCAGCCGCGCGCGCAGCGCCTCGTCGGCGGCCAGCGCACCCGCCACCCGGCGGGCGACCGCGGACACGTCCGCCGCCGGGGCCAGCGCCAGGGCGAGCGTCCCGTCGGTGCCGTGCCCTCCGCCGGCACCTGTCGCGCCGTCGCCGCCGCTGGGCGCGAGCTGGGCGCCCAGCACCTCCGGCTCGGCGGCCAGTACGGTGCGCAGCGCAGCGGTGACGGCCGGGTCCCGCAGCGGCCCGCCCTCCTGGCCGGGCCGGCCGCTCGCGAGCGCGCGCATCCCGCTGCCGGTCAGCTCGTACGGCACCGGTCCGGCCAGGTCGATGACCAGAGTGTCGGCCCGCTCCTGCGCGGCGGCCCGCAGCGCCTGCCCCAGCGGTACGGCCACCGGCCGCGCGTCGGGCTGCCAGCGGGCGAGGGTCTCGGTGGAGCTGAAGGCGGGCAGCGCGCGCCGGCCGCCGGGGGCGGTGAGGGTGGGCACCGCCATGTCGCTGGTCTTGTCCCGGCGCAGCCCGTCCGGCCCCGTCTCCGCCTCGCCCAGCACCGCGAGGACCGGGACCAGCAGCCGCGCCCCGGACAGGACGGCCAGCAGCTTCGGCTCGGTGGCCGGGTCCGCCCGCCAGGCGGCGAGCGCCGCGGTCAGTGCGGGGTCGGCCGACCCGTCGTCGCCGGAGAATCCGGGGTCGGGGATGTTCTTGGGCTCCATGGGAGCGAGCGTATCGGGCGCTGCGGGCCGCGGTTCGCGAGCACCGGGGCGTCCGGCACCGGGCCGGCCGACCGGCCGTACGCAGGGGGCGGCGCGCGCCGTGTCAGCCGCGCGGCACCCCGTGGCGCAGCCGGAACCGCAGCCCGCGCAGCAGGGCGAGCGCAGCCCCGATGAGCAGGACGCCGAAGACCCCGGCGACCGGGGCGAGCCACCCGGTGTCCTCGCTCTCCTCCTGGGGCCCGGCACCGAAGTACCGCTTGTCCTGCGGCAGTCTGCTCGGCTCCAGGCGGCGCGCGGAGAGGTCCGCGCCCGTCTCGATAGCCGCGGCGGGATCGACGATGCCGGTGCCCAGGGCGTCGCTGCGCCCGCCCTCGGGGGTGTTGCGCGCGGTGTCGGCGAGGAGCGTCTTGATCTGGGCTGGGGTCAGGTCGGGGTGCGCGGCCCGCACCAGCGCGACCGCGCCGGAGACGAAGGCGGCGGCGGCACTGGTGCCCCAGCCCTCGTAGTAGCGGCGGTCCGGCTCGGAGATGATCACGTCCTTGCCGGGTGCGGCGACGGTGGCGTACCAGCGGCGGGTGGAGAACGAGGCGCGGGCGCCGTTGCGGTCGACGGCGGCGACGGCGATCACGCCGGGGTAGGCGGCCGGGTAGGAGATGTGGTCGCCGTCCTCGCCCGCATTGCCCGCCGAGGCGACGACGACCGCTCCCTTGCGCAGCGCGTACCGCACGGCGGCGTCCTCGCGCGGCTCGGGGTGCGCGGAGTCGCTGTCGTCGCCGAGGGAGAGGTTGATGACGTCCGCGCCGTGGTCGACGGCCCAGCGGATGCCCTCGGCCAGGGCGCCGCCGCGGTCGCGGCGGGCCTTGTCGCGCTGCGGGTCGCCCGATTCCAGCAGCACGCGTACGGGCAGGACGCGGGCTTGCGGAGCGACGCCCAGCAGCCCCTGGGAGCCGCCCGGGCCGTGGCCGTGCCCGGCGATGATCCCGGCCATCGCGGTGCCGTGGCGGGCCCACGCCGCGTCGCCACGTGAGGCGCCGAAGCCGACCATGTCCTTGCCCTCCAGCACGGAGCCGCGCAGGTCGGGATGGGTCGCGTCCACTCCGGTGTCCAGGACGGCGACAGTGATGCCGTCCCCCTTGGTGGTCTTCCAGGCGTCCGCCGCGTGCACCGCCTCCAGGCCCCACTGGCGCTCCCGGATGCCGTCGCCGGCCGCGTACGCCGGGCCGGGGGCTCCGGTGAGCAGGAGCGCCGTGGCCAGCAGCAGGGCGAACGGCAGCCGGAGGGGGTGCGCTGTCATCACTTGTCTTCCGTGTCCGCGCCCGGCAGCTGCTTGCGGAGGCCGCGCTCGATCCGCTCCGCGATGCTGCGGGCGTCGTGCCCCAGTCCCGCCTGCGCGGGTGCGGAGGTCTGGTCCTTGCCGGTGGCGTCCGCCGCCGGCTGCGGGTCGCTGACGGTACGGCCGTCGGCGAAGCCGGTGACGGTGTAGACGAGGACGGGGGCGTCGGTGAGGACCTCGAGGGTCCAGCTCGCGCGCTGCGCGTCCCCGAAGTCGGCGGAGAGGGTGCCGCGCGCCGCGTAGGGGCGGGGCATCAGGTCACCGCGTTCGGCGAGCTGCTCGGCCGCGTACCGGTCGTGCAGTTCCCGCATGCCCTTCGCGTCGGCCTTGGTGAAGACGATGCCGACGGTCGTGACGCTGCTGCTGGTCTCGTCCGCGTAGGTGGCGCGCAGCAGGCGCTCGCAGCCGACCGGTTTGAGCACCTTGCCCAGCAGGGGGTCGAAGGCGTCCCGGCAGGTGCTGTCCGGGGCCACCGCGACCCTGGTCCAGGCCCGGTCTGCGCCGCCGGGGCCGGCGCCCTTCCCGGTCAGCTTCCGGGGGAAGAGGGTGTCGACGGGGACGCTGTGCCACAGCTCGCGCGAGTCGTCGAAGGCGGCCTCGGCGGCGGGCTCGGCGTCCGCGTCGTCGGTGAACCAGACGCCGGTGCCCACGCCGCCGAGCAGGCCCGCGCCCAGCACCAGGCAGACGACGGCCAGCACGGTGCGCAGCGGCGGGCGGCGGCGCTGGGCCGGGATGGGCCGCAGCCGGAAGGTGGGCGGCCCGGCGAGGTCGGCCGGGCCGGGCGGGGGGCCCGGGTCGGCGGCGGGGGCACGGGCGGCGCGCCGGGGGCCGACGATCGGGTCGCCGGTGGGCGGCGGGGGCTGCGGTGGCGCGCCGGGCGGCGGCGGGCGCCGGACGGCGGTGCGCGGCGGGGCAGGCGGTCTCGGCGGCGGCACGTCGTCCGCCCCCTCCCCGGACGCCTCCGGCCCCGTCCGGGGACTGCCGGTGGGCGGCGGCGGCCACGCGGGCGGCGCGGCCGGGGGGCGGGGCGGCGCGGCGGGGCGCGGCGGAGCCGTCGGCGGACCCGGTGGGGACGCGGAGTACGCGGCGTCGGCCTCCGTGCTCATTCGCAGCCCCCTTCCGCACCCCCGCCGTCCGCACAAGTGCCCTCCACACGAGCCGGGCCGGTACCCGGACGAGCCCGGCTCTTCCTGGGCTCGGCGGCCCGGGAGGCGCCCGCGCTCCCGCCGAGGTGTGGTGTGCGCGGTCACTCTACGGGGCCGACGGGTGTGCGCGGCAACCCGTCCGCCCCGCGTACGCCCCCGGCGGCACCGCCGCGAGCGGCGAGGTCGCCGGGGCTGTGCGCGCGGGCGTCGGTCTGGCAGGCTGCCCAGGGTGTTCGACACCACCGCCGACCTCGCCGCCGACCGGTCCCGCTACGACCGGGCGACCGCCGCCCTGGAGGCGCCGCTGGCCCTCGTCGACCTCGCCGCCTTCGACGCCAACGCCGCCGCGCTGCGCCGCCGGGCGGGCGGCAAGCCGCTGCGGGTGGCCAGCAAGTCGGTGCGCTGCCGGGCGCTGCTGGAGCGGGTGCTGGCCATGGACGGCTTCGAGAGCGTGCTCGGCTTCACCCTCGCCGAGTGCCTCTGGCTGGCGCGCCACGGCGTACGGGATGTGCTGCTCGGCTACCCGTCGGCCGACCGGGCCGGTTTCGCGCGGCTGGCGGCGGACCCGGAACTGGCGCGGGCGGTGACGGTGATGGTCGACGACCCGGCCCAGCTCGCGCTGATCGACGCCGCGCGCGCCGGCGGCCGGGAGGAGATCCGGGTCTGCCTGGAACTGGACACCTCCCTGCGGCTGCTGGGCGGCCGGGTCCGGATCGGGGCACGCCGCTCGCCGCTGCACTCCCCCGCCCGGCTGACCGCGGCGGCCCGCGCCGTCGCGCGCAGGCCCGGCTTCCGGCTGGCGGGGCTGATGGCGTACGAGGGGCATGTGGCGGGCGTGGGCGACGCGGTCCCCGGCCATCCCCTGCGCTCCCGCGGCATCCGGGTCATGCAGGCGGCAGCGCGCCGGGAGCTGGCGGTACGCCGGGCGGCGGCCGTACGGGCGGTACGCGCGGTGGTGCCGGACCTGGAGTTCGTCAATGGCGGGGGCACCGGAAGCGTGCAGCACACGGCGGAGGAGGAGGCGGTGACCGAGGTCGCGGCCGGTTCCGGCCTGTTCGTGCCGCGGCTCTTCGACGACTACACCTCCTTCACCGGCCGGGCGGCGGCGCTCTTCGCGCTGCCGGTGGTGCGCCGGCCCGGCGCGGGGGTGGTGACCGTCCTCGGCGGCGGCTACCCGGCCTCCGGGGCGCACGGGGCGGACCGGCTGCCGCAGCCCTACCTGCCCCCCGGGCTGCGCTACGACCCGCTGGAGGGCCCGGGCGAGGTGCAGACGCCGCTGCTGGGCCGCGCGGCGGACGGGCTGCGCCTCGGCGACAAGGTGTGGTTCCGGCACGCCAAGTCCGGTGAGCTGTGCGAGCGGTTCGCGTCCCTGCACCTGGTGGAGGGTGGGCGGGTGACCGCCACCGTGCCCACCTACCGGGGCGAGGGGCACGCCTTCCTGTGACGGCCCGCCGCCCCGGTGGTGCGCCCCGCGCCCTTCCGGGCCGCACCGGTACGTGCGCGGGGCGCTCGGCTCACACCTGCTCGCTGCTGCCGTCGTCCTCGGCGACCGAGCCCTTGGTCACGCCCTTGACCAGCTTGTCCATCTCGCTCAGCGGCGGGGCTTCGTCGTGGATGTCGAAGCCGCTGCGCATCACCAGCATCCGGCCGGACTCGTCGGGGTGCGGGAAGACGACGGACTCGATGTAGGCGTCCGGGCCGAGCTTGTTCTCCACCTTCCAGCGGACGCGGTAGCCCTCCTGGCCCGCGACGGTGACCTTCTCGGAGAGCAGTTCCTTGTGCGACTCGACGCCGCCGTAGACCTCGTCGCTGTAGGACTGCTCCGCGTTGGGCTCGATGTCGGCCTTGGCGAGCGTCTCGGCGTCGCCTTCGCTCTCGGACGCGTTGAGTACCGACGCGCCGCCGCGCACACAGCGCTGCGCCTTGTCCCCGGGGCACTTGTACGGGCCGATGGTGACCGCCGCGCCCGCCGCGCCCTCCGCCCGCTGCCAGCCGCTGAGCTGCGGCAGGGTGACGCCCTCGGCCATGCTGCCGGGGGCTCCGGGGGCGGGCTGGTCGGGCGGGCCCTCGGGAGCCTCGTCCTCCGGCTTGCCCTCGCCGTCCTCGGGCGCCTCGTCGTCGCCCGGCTTCTCGGGCGCGGAGGCGGAGGGGTCGTCCTTCGCCTCGCCGCCGGAGTCACCGTCCGAGTCGCCCAGGACGAGCACGCCGCCGATGATCAGAGCCGCCAGCACGACCACGGACGCGCATATCCCCGCTATCAACGGCCCCTTGGGGCGGGCGCCGCCGGGCGGCGGCAGCGGGGGCGGGGGCTGCATCATCGCGGGGTAGCCCGGCGCGCGGGTCTGCTCCGTCCAGACCGAGCCGTCCCACCAGCGCTCCAGGGCGGGGCCGTTGCCTGTGTGCCCAGGGTCTGGATACCAGCCGGGCGGAGTCGTCATGGTCACGGGGAAACCCTAGGGCAACAGATGTGCGAGTGAGGACTCAGGAGGGAATTACGGCACGCGAACCGGCCAGGAGCCCTCCCGCAGGCGTGCCGCGCTCCACCGGCGTGCCCAGGAAGGCGGGCCCACAGCCGGGCGGGAGGTGCGCCAGCAGCAAGGCGACCGCTTCCCCGGCCGTCTCCGCGGGTCCCGCGGTCAGCGAGCGCAGCGGGCCCAGGACCAGGTAGCCGCCTCCGGCGGTGGGCAGGACGTAGGGGGATGTCCCAGGTCCAGCGTGGTGCGGTGCACCGGCTGAAGTGCAGCTCGCCTGCCCGTCCAGGGGAACAGCTGCCGCAGGCGCGGCTGGTCGAAGGCGGCGGCCAGCAGTTCCGGACGGCGTCCTCGTCATCGGGTCATCCTGCCCGTCGGCCTGCGCGAGCGCGAGGGCTCCGGCGGGCCGGGGCCTCAGCGCGGCAGCCTGCTGAGGCCGAGGAGGTCGCGCACCGGGCCGGCGGGCGGACGCTGCCCCTTGGGCCACACCGCGCGCAGGGCCCGCCGCAGTTCCACGCCCGCGACCGGCACCGCGACCAGGCGGCGGGCGGCCAGTTCCTCCCGTACGGCGAGTTCGCTCAGCACCGCCGGGCCCGCGCCGCCCACGACCGCCGCCTTGACGGCCGTCGTGGAGGGGAACTCCAGCAGCGGCGCGGCCAGCTCGCCCAGGGCACCTGCCAGCACCTCGCGGGTGCCGGAGCCCTCTTCGCGGAGGATGAGCGCGGTGGCGGCCAGTTCCGCCGCCTCCAACGGCCTGCGGCGGCGGGCCCACGGGTGGGCCGGGGCCACGACGACCACCAGCCGGTCGCGGCCGATGACCGCGCCGTCCAGCCCGTGCGGCACGGCGAGCCCCTCCACGAACCCGATGTCCGCCTCGCCCGAGCGCAGCCGCTCGGCGACCAGTGCGGAGTTGCCCGCCGCGAGCGACACGGCGGTGCCGGGGTGCCGGGTGCGCAGCGCGATGAGCCAGCCCGGCAGCAGGTACTCGCCGATGGTCATGCTCGCCGCGACCCGCAGCCGCGAGTCGCGGCGGCCGCGCAGGGCCTGCACCCCGGTGTCGAAGACCTCCGCCGACTCGACGACGCGCCGGGCCCAGTCGGTGACCAGCGCTCCGGCACCGGTGAGGCGGGAACCGCGCGGTGAGCGCTCCAGCAGGGCGATGCCCAGCTGCCGTTCCATCGCCCGTACGCGGCTGCTGGCGGCGGGCTGGCTCACCCCGCACTCGCGGGCCGCGCGGCCCAGGCTGCCCAGCCGGGCGACGGCGAGGAGCAGTTGCAGGGCACCCAGGTCGGGGACCCGGCGGGAGAGCCCGGCGCCGTCGCCCGCCGCGCCCGCCCCCGCCGCGGCGCCCGTCACACCGCCTGCTCCGTTGCCACTCATAGACCCAGCTTATGCCCCGATAGCCCTCGGCGCTCTGGCGGGCGGCGTGCGGTGCGGCGACCGTCGGTACATGACCACCGCCCCGTACCTGCTTCTCTCGCGTGACGCCCCGGGCCGATCAGCCCGCCGCCCGCGCCGCTCCCCCGGCGCCCCCGCCGTCCGGTCCGTCCGCCACCTGGGGCCCCACTGGTACGCCTCGGTGATGGGCACCGCCATCGTGGCCGGAGCCGGGGCCGCGCTGCCGGTACGGATACCCGGGCTGATGCTCGTCTGGGCGCTCTCCGCGCTGATGCTGGCCGCGCTGCTCACCGCCCGTGCCGTGCACTGGGCGCGCCACGCCGACCAGGCGCGCGCGCACCTGCTGGACCCCGCCGTCGCGCCGTTCCACGGCTGCATGGCGATGGCGCTGCTCGCGGTGGGCGGCGGCGCGTCGGCCACCGGGGTCCCCGGCGGCGCCGCGATCGCCGGCGCGCTGTGGGCGGTGGGCACCCTGGCCGCGCTGGCGGCGGCGGCCGGGGTGCCGTACCTGATGATCGCCCGGCACCGGATCGCGCCGGGTGACGCGTCGCCGGTGTGGCTGCTGCCGGTGGTCGCCCCCATGGTCTCCGCCGCGCTGGGGCCCGCGCTGGCGCCGTACCTGCCCGCCGGGCAGGCTCGGTCGACGCTGCTGCTGGGCTGCTACGCGCTGTTCGGGCTGAGCCTGTTCGCCACGCTGCTGATCCTGCCGCTGGTCTTCTCCCGGCTGGTGCAGTACGGGGCGCTGCCCACGGCCCTGACGCCGACGATGTTCCTCGTGCTGGGGCCGCTGGGGCAGTCCACGACGGCGGTCGGCAACCTCGCCGACGCCGCGCCGGACCCCTTCGCCGCCGCCGCGGTGCTCTACGGCGTGCCCGTCCTGGGGTTCGCGCTGCTGTGGCTCACGGTCTCGGCCGCGCTGGTGGTACGGGCGGCGCGGCGCGGCATGCGCTTCACCCTCACCTGGTGGGCGTTCACCTTCCCGGTCGGCACCTGCGTGACCGGGGCCGCCTCGCTGGCCCGGCACACCGGGCTGGTCGCGCTGGACTGGCTGGCGGGCGGCCTGTACGCGCTGCTGGTGTGCGCGTGGGCGACCGCGCTGGCGTGCACCCTGCGCGGGCTGGTCAGCGGAGGGCTGCTCGCAGGGCCCGCGCCAGCACTTCCGGCGCCTCGCTGAGCGAGGGGCCGTACCAGGTCAGATGGCGTCCGCTGACGAGTGCCGCGGGCAGCGCGGGAAAGGCTTCGGGCCCGTCCTGCGGGGTGAAGCGGTAGGGCTCGTCGGGCAGCACCGCCAGCGAGGCGCGCCCGTCGTTCAGCTCGGGCAGCGGGACGCGGGGGTAGCGCTCGAGGTGGCCCGCGTAGGCGTTGCGGACGCCGAGGCGGGCCAGGAGGGCGCCCGCGAAGGTGTCCCTGCCCAGCACCATCCAGGGCCTGCGCCACACCGGCACGACGGCCACCGCGTCGAACTCCGCGCGCACCGCCCGCCAGGCCTCCTCCGCCTGGGCCAGCCAGCCGGGCCGCGGCAGGCCGCAGCCGTGCACCAGGGTCCGTTCCAGCTCGGTGAACGCCTGCGGAAGCGTGCGGACCTCGGTCACCAGTACCCGCAGCCCAGCGGCGCGCAGGGCGGCCAGATCGGCGGCCCGGTTCTCCTCCTCGTTGGCGAGGACCAGGTCAGGGGCGAGGGCGACGATCGCGGGCACGTCCGGGTTCTTGGTGCCGCGCACCCGGGCCGCCGTCAGACCGGGCGGGTGGCTGCACCAGTCGGTCACCCCGGCCAGCAGGCCGGGCTCGGTCGCCGCGACCGCCTCGGTCAGCGAGGGGACGAGCGAGACGACGCGCCGTACGGTGCCGCTGCCCGCCATCCGCTGATCCCTTCCGCCGATCCGGCCGCGCGCCCTGCCCGGCCCCGCGTGCGCTCGGGCCCGGTCAGCCCGTCCACACCCGGACGGTACCGCGCTCGGCGAGCGGCGCAGCGTACTCGGTGAACAGCCTGCCCACCAGCTCACCCCTGCTGGAGACCCCCACCTTCTCGAACACGGCCTTGATGTGGTCGCGGACGGTGTGCTGGGAGACCCCCAGCGCGGCGGCGATCTCCCCGGTGGCCAGGCCGCGCGCGACGCACTGGGTGACCTCCGCCTCCCGGGCGGTCAGTTCGCAGGCGTCGACGATCAGCGGCACGATGTCCGAGGTCTTCGCCGCCTCCAGGACCACCGCGCACGGCCCGGCGCCGCCGTCCGCGTCGCGCAGGCACGAGGCGTGGCAGACCAGCCAGCGGCCCGACCGGGTGCGCACCCGCACCCGGGCCGGCCCCTCTTCGGGCCGCAGCTGGGCCGCACGGGCCCGCAGCGCCATCGCGCGCACCCAGGCGGGCACCCGCAGGCCCGGCGGGGAGCTGGTGGCGGGGCCCTCGGGCAGGTCGGCCAGGTGTGCGCGGGCCTCGTCGTTCGCCGAGAGCAGGGTCCCGTCGGCGCCGAAGAGCAGCAGCCCCGGACCGCCGGGCCCGTCCGGCGCCGGCGGCGGCGCGGGCGGCTCGGCGTACGCGCGCAGCTGCCGGGCCAGCGGGGTGGTCAGCCCGGCGACCAGCCGCAGTTCCTCGGTGCCGAAGGCGGGGCGGCCCGCCTCCCGGAAGAGGCTCAGATGCCCCTGCGGGCGCCCGTTGACGCGCAGCACCGCGCGCAGTTCGTCGCCCAGCCCGCGCGGGCGCATGAAGCTCTGGTAGAGGGAGCTGCGGGCGGGCCGGTCGCCGGTGGCCTCACGCAGTCCGGCCACCGGCACGTCGGCGCGGGCCAGCTGCCGGAAGGTGTTCACCTGCTCCGAGAACAGCTCGGACTCCCAGTAGACGGCGCAGCCGGCCTCGTCCAGGTTCTCCGCCCGCACCGGCGCGGTCATCATCCCGGTCACCGGGTCGGTGACCCGCCAGACCGCGGCGTCGTACGGGAGCAGCCGGCGCAGCCGGGTGGAGGCGGCGGCGAACATGTCCAGGGCGTCGCGCGCCCGCGCGGCGCGGGAGAGCAGTTCCGTACGGGCGGAGGCGGCCGTACGGGCGGAGGGCGCGCGGGCCGAGGCGGCGCGGGCTGTGGCGGGGCTGGTCACCTCACCAGCATCGCAGGCCCGGCCCCTCCCGCCCATCCCTCAGCTGAGGGAGGAGCGGGAGGGGCGCCGTCAGGCCGCGCTCTCCCACGGCCACACCCCGGCCTCCTGGCCCGGCTCCCGGCGCGGCGCCGCGCCCCGCGACAGCACGTCCATCATGGTGAACAGCTTGTCGCTGAAGCCGCCGATCTCGTACCGGTACGGCCTGCTCGCGTCGATCGCCGTCGCCGCGTAGCCGGTCGTGTCGACGCCGAACAGCGGCACGTGGGCGGGCACCGCCTCGGAGACGGTGTCCGGCCCGTACTGCCCGGGAGAGGCGAACGCCTGCATGTCCGAGACGACCACGACGCGGTCGTGCCCGGCGTACGCCCCGCGCAGCGCCTCCACCGTGCTCGTGCCGTGGCCGACCTCGCCGACGCGGGCGCAGAAACTGTCGATCTCGCGCAGCGCCGAGCCTCCGGGGGTGAGCGGGTGGCGGAACCATCCGGAAGCGAAGCCGACCAGGTCCACCGCGCAGCCGCGCTGGGCGAGCGCCACGCCGACCAGCGCACCGGCGTCCACGTGCCGTACGGCCGAGCGACGCGACACCTGGCGCTGCATCGAGCCGGAGGTGTCGACCAGGACGAGCGTGCGACCCGGCAGCTGTGGCACGCAGGCCGTCGCCGCGGTCAGCGCCCGGTCCAGGGCGTGGCCCCAGCGCAGCGAGGGCGCCGAGCGGTACGCCGAGAGGAAGCGGTACGGGAACTGCCGCGAGCGCGCGATCTCGGCCGGGTCGCACAGCCGGTCGATCACCAGCTGCGCCGCCTCGTCGGAGACCCCCGCCTCGTCGAAGTTGCGCAGGTTGCGCAGCTGCGCCATGAGGCCCATGGACGGCAGCACCGCCTCCCAGGCCGCCGCGTCCAGCGGGCCCTGGAGCCAGCCCGCCAGCGCCTCCCAGGTCATGCCCGCCCGGCGCAGCGTCGCGGCGGCGTCCGGAGCGGTGACGGCGGCGCGCCGCTCGGCCGCCGGCAGCGCCGCCAGCTCGGCGCGGGCCCGTACGGTGCCCAGCTCGGGCGGCACCTCGCCGTCCCGGCCGTGCCGCCGGTCCAGGGCGTGCCGGAAGAGCGGTCCCTGCCACGGCTTGGCGGGCTCGGGCGCGGCGTGCACCAGCTCCAGCACGTCGCCGAAGCGGAAGGCGCTGCTGCTGGTGTCGTACTTGAGCAGCGCCCGCTCGCCGTACAGCCGCCGCACCGCGTCCGCCAGCCCCCGCTTGACCGGCTTGGGCAGCGCCCGCCCGTACGCGGCCGTCCAGTAGGCCAGGAACTCGCCCGGCTCATCCGCCCGCAGGCACACGGCGGCGACGAGCTGCCGGTTGCCGCCGTGCAGTCCGGCGGCGAGCCGGGCGCGTACGGCCTCGGCGGCGGCGACCAGCGACGCGGAGCGCATCTGCGCCTCACCGCGCAGCCAGGTCAGGAAGCGGAGCGTCCAGGCGCCGTCCTCGACGGCGACGGCGCGCACCAGCCGCGCGAAGCGCGCGTCGCGCTCGCTTGCCCGCTCGTAGAAGGTCTGCTCACCGACCATGTTCACCACGGCCAGCAGCACCAGCTCCGACTTCGCGTCCCGCCGGTAGGCCGGGGCGCCCTCGTGGGTGACCACCGGTGCCTCGCGCGCAGCCGCGCGGTTGAACTTGCTCATGATTCCCCCGAAGCGGGCACAGGGGGAGTGCGTGACGGCATGCCGGAGACGCCCGAGTCGGACATGCGAGCGGCGACGGTGGTTCTTAGGAGGAAGTAACCGTCACCTGCGCACCGGGCGCTCCGGTGTGCCGAGCACGCCTCCCGAGATCAGGAATGCGACGACGGTCCAACTCCGCGCCCAGGGGTGCGGAGTCTCAGGAGTCGAACCTGTGTCAGCCGAAGTAACCGTCGTCCTCGCACCGGGAGGTGCGTTCGTTCACACCTGTGAGGCTAGGAGCAACGACCGTGCACGTCACGCGAATTAACGCCGCCGGAAGACGCCGCGCGCGGCCGGTGCGGAGAGCGTCCACGCGCCTCGGGCCGTGATCGCCAGCAGCGTGGGCCCCGGCAGCGGGATCGCCGTGGTGCCGCTGCCCTTCCCCTCGGCCGGCTCGCCCGCGGGGCGGAAGTCGGCGTCCAGGACGCACACCCGCACCTCGCCCTTGCCCTCGTGCGAGAGCAGGGCCGGGGTGGACGGGCCCCGGTATTCCAGCACGTCGCACCCGGTGCCCCGCACCTCACGGCCGGAGAGGTCGGAGAGGTCGACCGCGCGCACGCTCCGCGGACGCTGGAGCGAGGCGCGCCAGTGGGAGGAGGTGTGCAGGTCGAGCCGGACGTGGTCGGCACCGTCGGGCGGCAGGGCGAGCCGCGCCCGCAGCGGCGCCCCGCCGCGCAGCAGTTGCTCGCCCGAGGAGCCGTCGGCCGCGTCGTACAGCTCCACGAGGCCGTCCTCGAAGACGCGCAGGACCAGCAGGACGGGCAGGTGGGGAGCGAAGCGGGGCAGTTCGATGCGGGCGGAGCCGCGGCCCTCCGCGCTGCGGGAAGACCCCTCGGGCCGGCCCCCGGCGCCTTGCGCGGCAGGGCGTGGCGCCCCGGTGCCTTGTGCGGCGGGGCGGGGCGCCCCGGTGCGCGGGCGTGGGCGCGGGGGCGGGGACGGGTGCTGGGACGGGGCCCGCGGCGGCGTGCCGTCGCCGCGCTGCGGGCGGCGCTGCCGCGGCGCACCGGCGCCGCGACCGCCGGTGGCCAGGGGCGCGTACCCGTCGGCCAGCCGTACGGCGTCCGCGGCGCACACGGCGACGGTACGGGCCACGCCCTCCGGCGGCGCCCAGCGCACGACCTGGGCGGACGGCCCGTGGCGGGGGTCGAAGTAGCAGAGGGGGTGGCGTTCGGGCAGCGGGAGGCCCGCGAGGCGCGCGTCCAGGCGGGCCAGGGAGTGGCGTCCGGCGTCCAGGGCGAGGAGGACGTCCTCCGCGTCGCTCCGGTCGCGGTCGCCCACGAACGCCTGCTTGGCCTCCTCGTAGGCGTGCAACGCCTTCTCGTAGTCGGCCAGGGTCTCCGCGTCCTGGCCGCTCGCGCCCGGCACGAAGGGGTGCTGGGCGAGCAGTTCGCCGAACGCGGTGATCTCCCGCTCGATCTCGCGAAGCTCGTCGCTCTCCCGCCGGCCCCCGCCGAAGAGCGACGCCAGAGCGTCGAACATCCGCTACCCCCACCCTGTCCGTCTGTCCGGGGCACCCGGTAGGCCCCCGCTGATGATATCCGCGGCCGGACCGCGCGACCCGCCGTACCGCACGACCTGCCGTGCCCGGGGACCCGTCACGCCCGGCCTGCGGCATCATCGGAGTCGTGACTCCACGCCTGATGCTTCTCGACACCGCGTCCCTGTACTTCCGCGCCTACTTCGGCGTGCCGGAGACGGTGCGCGCCCCCGACGGCACGCCGGTCAACGCGGTGCGCGGCCTGCTGGACTTCATCGCCCGGCTGGTCCAGGACCACCACCCCGACACGCTCGTGGCCTGCATGGACTTCGACTGGCGGCCCGCCTGGCGGGTCGAGCTGATCCCCTCCTACAAGGCGCACCGCGTCCAGGAGGAGTCCGAACGGGGCCCGGACACCGAGGAGGTGCCCGACACGCTCTCCCCGCAGGTGCCGGTGATCGACGAGGTGCTCGACGCGCTGGGCATCGCCCGGGTGGGCGCGGCCGGCTTCGAGGCCGACGACGTCATCGGGACGCTGACCGCGCGGGCGGCCGGTCCGGTGGACATCGTCACCGGCGACCGGGACCTCTTCCAGCTGGTCGACGACGCGCGCGGCGTGCGCGTGCTGTATCCGGTCAAGGGCGTGGGCAAGCTCGCCGTGTTCGACGAGGCCGCGCTGCGCGAGAAGTACGGCGTGGACGGCCCGGGCTACGCCGCTCTGGCCCTGCTGCGCGGCGACCCCAGCGACGGGCTGCCGGGCGTGCCGGGCGTCGGTGAGAAGACGGCGGCCAAGCTGCTGGCCGCCTACGGTGACCTGGCCGGCATCCTGGCGGCGGCCGAGGACCCTTCCTCGGCGGTGACCCCGGCGCAGCGCAGGCGGCTGGTGGAGGCGCGCCCGTATCTGGCGGTGGCCCCGGCGGTGGTGCGGGTCGCCGATGACGTGGCGCTGCCCGAGTTCGACCCCGCGCTGCCCGCCGCTCCCCGTGATCCGGCCGCGCTGTCCGCGCTGTCCGCCCGCTGGGGCCTGGGCGGCTCGCTCGAACGGCTGCTCGACGTCCTGGGCCCATGATCTGTTAAGTTAGGCATACCTAATTTCCGGAGGCGGCGTGCCCTCGCGTGCTCCCTCGTGTTCCCTGGAGATGCCGTGGCAGACCGTACGAGCCGTCAGCAGCCGGAACCTCACCGCGGCCGGGTGGTGCGCACCGAGCGGCTCACCCCGCACATGCTCCGCGTCGTCCTGGGCGGCGAGGGGCTGGCGCACCTCCCCCGCGAGATGCACGCCGACTCCTACCTCAAGCTGCTCTTCCCGCTGCCCGGGGTCCGCTACCCCGAGCCCTTCGACCTCGCCCGCGTCCGCGCCGAGCTGCCGCGCGACCAGTGGCCGGTGACCCGCACGTACACGGTGCGCCACTGGGACCCGCGGACCCGGGAGCTGGCCCTGGACTTCGTGATCCACGGCGACCAGGGGCTGGCGGGCCCGTGGGCGCTGGCCGCCCGGCCCGGCGACGCACTCCTGCTCCTGGGGCCCGGCGGCGCGTACACCCCCGACCCGGCGGCCGACTGGCACCTGCTGGCCGGCGACGAGAGCGCGCTGCCCGCCATCGCCGCCGCACTGGAGCGGATGCCCGCGGGCGCGCCCGTACACGCGCTGGTCGAGGTCGCCGGGCCGCAGGAGGAGCAGCTTCTCCAGGCACCGCCCGGCGTCGGCGTCCGCTGGCTGCACCGGGGCGCGGCGGCGCCCGGAACGGCGCTGGTGGCGGCCGTACGGGCGCTGGACTTCCCCGCCGGCCGCGTGCAGGCGTTCGTGCACGGCGAGGCCGGCATGGTCAAGGAGCTGCGCCGGCACCTGCGGCTGGAGCGGGAGGTCGCCCGCGAACAGCTCTCCATCTCGGGCTACTGGCGGCTGGGCCACAACGAGGACGGCTGGCAGGCGTCGAAGAAGGAGTGGAACGAGCGGGTGGAGGCGGAGCAGGAGCGGGCCCGGCAGTCGGTGTGAACGCGCACCGGACACCGGGCCCCGGCCCCCTCCTCCCGCCGCGGGCGGGGGGTCAGCCCTCCAACGGGCGCCAGGGGCACTGCCACTTGCGCACGGAGACGGGGTTGCAGCGCACCACGTCCTTGCCGCCGGGCAGCTCCGCGACGTAGTCGGAGCCGTAACGGGCGGCCAGGCCGGGCACCGGGAAGTCCGTGCTGACCATCTGGGCGCCGGACTCCAGGGCGTCCCGCAGCATCGTGGTGTCACCGCTGGACGCCTGGTCCAGCGGCACGTCGGAGCGGGTGCGGACGAAGTAGCCCCGCTCGACCAGATCCCGGATGACCGCCTTGTTCGCGCCGGTGGGGTCGTTGACCTTCATGAACGCCGAGTCGGGGCGGCCCGGTGCCTGGGAGTCGGTGAAGAGCACCCGGCCCTGGAGGCTCTCCCGGCCGCCCGCGCGGTAGGCGTCCTGGATCTTCTGGTCGGTGTTGTCCATCAGGAACATCGTCTGCCCGCGCGTCTTGGCGACCTCGGGCCAGCCGTGCCGCAGCAGGGACTGCTCCAGCGTCTCGTCCCCGCGCCGCACGTCGTCGGGGGTGACCGTGTCGCCGTCGGGGAAGACGGAGCGGATCTCCGCGTCCAGCGCGTCGAGCATCGCAGTGTCCCACGGCGGGCTCTTGGCCCCGCCCCGCTCCTCGAGCCGCGGGTCGGTCTTCTTCAGTTCCAGCAGGATCGGCACGGTGACGTGGCCCGGCTGCCGCTGTGACCACTCCTTGACCTGGGTGAGGCAGCCGCGCAGCGTCACACAGCTGCTCCGGTAGTCGAAGTCCGCCCAGTGCAGCACCTTGAAGCCGGGCTTCCCGAGGTCGGCGTCGGCGAGTGGCGGCAGACCGGCGGCCTTGCGGATGAGCGGATCGGCGTAGAGGCCGCCGTCCGGGTCCGGGAAGACGTCCAGCTCGATGCCGCGCGCCCGCTGCCGCTCGAACTGCTGCGGCAGCGACGCGTGACTGTAGAGGAGGTTGCGGAAGTTCGGGTCGTTCTGCTCCATGAACTTCTGCTCGGCGAAGGAGACTTCGCGGTGGTAGCTGTTGTGCGTGGCCATCGCCTGAATCTGGTTGAGCCGCAACTGCTGCGCGGGGTCGCGCCCATGGCGCGGCTCGGCCTGGGCGGCGGAGGAGAGAGCCGCGACGGCGGTGGCCGCCGTCACCGCGGCGAGCCAGCGCCGGAGCCGGGCGCCGCGCGGTCTGCGGGCCGCGCTGCGGCCGGAGCTGTGGTCCGAATGCCTGCCGAGGTGCCTGCTGGAGTGCCTGGGCACATCCACCTCCCGTTGGAGCGCGAACACGGTCGCGCCTCAACATGCCGCCGGACCGCCGCACAATCAACAGCGTGCGCCGGACCGGCGGTTGAACTCTGGGAGATCACCGGAACGCCGGGGGACCGCGCCGGAGCCGGAGCCACGGCCGCCCGGCCGCGCCTCAGCCCACCGAGGTGTACGCCACCACGCCGCGCCGCATCTCCTCGATCGCCCGGCGCGCGTTCTTCCCCACCGTGCCCGCCTCCGGGGCCGCCGAGGAGAGCTGGCCCAGCACGTCGATGACCTGCTTGCACCAGCGCACGAAGTCGCCCGCGGGCATGTCCGCGTCCCGCAGCACCTCGTCCAGGCCGTGGCCCTCCGCCCAGCGGTACGCCGCCCAGGCGAACCCGAGGTCCGGCTCACGCTGCCCCACGCCCTCGGCCGCCGTGATCCCGTGCCGCTCCTCCAGGGCGTCCAGCCGGCCCCAGATCCGCACCATCTCGGCCAGCGACTCCTTCGCCTGCCCGCCGGGCAGCCGGGGCGGCAGCGCGTCGTCCGAGGCACGCGCCTCGTAGACCAGCGCCGAGACGCAGCCCGCGAGCTGGGCGGGCGGCAGCCCCTCCCACACGCCGTCGCGCAGGCACTCGGAGGCCAGCAGGTCCAGCTCGCCGTAGAGGCGCGCCAGGCGCCGCCCGTCGTCCGTCACCTCGTCGCCGCGCAGGTACTCCAGCTCGGACAGCAGCGCGTAGACCCGGTCGAAGGTGCGGGCGATGGTGTTCGTACGCCCCTCGATGCGGCGCTCCAGCTGCCGCGTGTCCCGGCGCAGCCGGTGGTACCGCTCGGCCCACCGGGCGTGGTCCTCCCGCTCGGCGCAGCCGTGGCAGGGGTGCTTGCGGATCTCCGCGCGCAGCCGCGCGATCTCGGTGTCGTCGGCCGCCTCCGAACGCTGCCTGCGGTGCCGCTGCGGCTCGTGGTGGCCCGCCCTGGTGCGCAGCGCGGAGGCCAGGTCCCGGCGGGACTGCGGGCTGCGCGGGTTGAAGGACTTGGGGATGCGCATCCGGTCCAGCGGCTCGACCGGAACCGGGAAGTCCAGTGCGGCCAGCCGCTTCACCTGCCGCTGTGCGGTGAGCACCATGGGGCGCGGCCCCTCGTGCTGGTCGTAGGCGCCCCGCCGCCCCGTGCCGCGCCCGGCCTGGGTGCCCGGATCGAGCACGAGGGCAAGCCCGGCGAACTTGCCGGTGGGCACGTGGATGACATCACCGGGCTTGAGCTTCTCCAGCGCCACCGAGGCCGCCGCACGGCGCTGCGCCGCGCCCTGCTTGGCCAGCTCGGTCTCCCGGTCCTTGAGATCGCGGCGCAGCCGCGAGTACTCCTCGAAGTCCCCCAGGTGGCAGGTCATGGAAGCGCGGTAGCCCTCCAGCCCCTCCTCGTTCTTCTGCACCTGACGGGAGATGCCGACCACGGCGCGGTCCGCCTGGAACTGCGCGAACGAGGTCTCCAGCAGCTCGCGCGAGCGGTGCCGCCCGAACTGGGAGACGAGGTTGACCGCCATGTTGTACGACGGCTTGAAGGACGAGCGCAGCGGATACGTACGCGCCCCGGCCAGCCCGGCCACCGCGCCCGGGTCCATGCCGCGCTGCCACAGCACGACCGCGTGGCCCTCGATGTCGATGCCGCGCCGCCCGGCCCGCCCGGTCAGCTGGGTGAACTCGCCGGGGGTGATGTCGGCGTGCTGCTCGCCGTTCCACTTGACCAGCTTCTCCAACACCACCGAGCGCGCGGGCATGTTGATGCCCAGCGCCAGCGTCTCGGTGGCGAACACGGCCTTGACCAGACCGCGGACGAACAGCTCCTCCACGACCTCCTTGAACGTCGGCAGCATGCCCGCGTGGTGCGCGGCGATGCCCCGCTCCAGGCCCTCCAGCCACTCGAAGTAGCCCAGCACGTGCAGGTCCTGGTCAGGGATGTCGGTGGTACGCGCCTCGACGATCTCGCGCACCCGGGCGCGGTCCGCGGTGGCGTTCAGCCGCAGCCCGGCGTGCAGGCACTGCTGTACGGCGGCCTCGCAGCCGGCGCGGCTGAAGATGAAGGTGATGGCCGGCAGCAGCCCCTCGGTGTCCAGCCGGTCGATGACCTCGGCACGGCTGGGGGTCCAGATCCGGCTGCGCTGGCGCCGCTCCCGCTCGCGGTCCGCCTCGCGCTGGGGGCGGCCCCGGCGCTTGTCGCGCCCGGCGGTGGGGCGGCCGTTCTCCATCCGGAGCATCCGCACCAGGTCAGGGTTGACCTCCTTCTTGTCGCCCTTCTCCTCGAAGAGGTCGTACATCCGGCGGCCTGCCAGCACGTGCTGCCACAGCGGCACCGGGCGGTGCTCGGAGACGATCACCCGGGTGTCGCCGCGGACGGTGTCCAGCCAGTCGCCGAACTCCTCGGCGTTGGAGACCGTCGCCGAGAGTGACACCAGCGTCACCGACTCGGGCAGATGGATGATCACCTCCTCCCAGACGGCGCCGCGGAAGCGGTCGGAGAGGTAGTGCACCTCGTCCATCACGACATAGCCCAGGCCCAGCAGCGCGCGCGAGCCCGCGTAGAGCATGTTCCGCAGGACCTCGGTGGTCATCACGATCACCGGGGCGTCCGCGTTGACGCTGTTGTCGCCGGTCAGCAGGCCGACGTTGGCGGCGCCGTAGCGCGCCGAGAGGTCGTTGAACTTCTGGTTCGACAGCGCCTTGATGGGGGTGGTGTAGAAGCACTTGCGGCCCTGCGCGAGGGCGAGGTGGACGGCGAACTCGCCGACGATCGTCTTGCCGGAGCCGGTCGGCGCCGCGACCAGCACTCCCTTACCGGCTTCGAGGGCTTGGCACGCCTCGATCTGGAAGCCGTCCAGCTCGAAGTCGTACAGGTCACGGAACGGGGCGAGAGCGGTGGCGGCGTCCGCGGCGCGTTTCCGTGCCTCGGCATACCGCTCAGCTGGGGAGAGGTCGTCGGTCATCGTGTCTACGAGCGTACCGGCCGAGTGTGACAGTGCCCTGGTCTTTAACCGGCGGCGAGCACCCGCACCGCGCCCGGCACCGCCTCCGCCGTCAGCGGCAGCGGCCCCACCGGCTCACCGTCCGCGTACCCGGTCAGCCCCTCGGCCTCCAGCCGCACCTTCCGGGCCCGGTGGACGCTCACCGCCGGATGGCTCAGGTGCGCGCCCCGGTAGACGCGGGGGAAGACCCGCAGCAGCGTGGCCCGGCTGCACACCCCCACCACCGTGATGTCGAAGAGCCCGTCGTCCAGCACGGCCCCCGGGCACATCCTCAGGCCACCACCGTAGCTGGACCCGTTGCCGACGGCGACGAGTGTGGCCGCCAGCTCGCGCGGCTCCCCGTCGTCCAGTGTGAGGCGGAAGGGGATGGGCCGCGTCACGGCCAGCTCCGCGAGCATCGCCAGGTCGTACCGCAGCCGGCCGCGGGGCCAGCGCATGCGGTTGCCCCGGTCGTTGATCCGCGAGTCGAAGCCGGAGGCCAGCACGGAACCGAACCAGCGCCCGCCGACCCGGCCCAGGTCGAGGGAGCGGACCTGCCCCGCCTTGAGCGCCTCGGCGATCACCCGCCCCGCCGCGGCCGGGTCGCGCAGCGGCAGCCCCGTCGCGCGGGCGAAGTCGTTGCCCGTGCCGACGGCCACCACGCCCAGCGGCACCTGCGTACCGGCGACGGCCTGGAGTGCCAGGGAGACCATGCCGTCCCCGCCGACGGCTATCAGCGCCCCGGTGCCGCCCCGGACGGCCTCCTGGGCGCGTACGAGGGCGTCCGCCGCATCGCGGCCGACCACGGTGCGCACGGCGAACCCCGCCGCGCGCAGCGCCGCGGCTGCGGGCTGGGCGGCCCGGGCACCCCGGCCGCGGCCCGCCGTCGGGTTGACGAAGAGGGTGATCTCGCTGGTCACGCGCGGACTTTACCGGTCACGTCGCGTCGTCGAAACCCTCGCGCGGGGTGCCGTTGACCTCCGGCGAGGAGGTCGGCTTGGGGACGCCGCCCGGCGCCACCGGCTCCGGGGTGAGGTCGAGGTCGGATGCCTCGTCGTCGTCCAGCCCGGCGTTCGGGTCGTTGCGCCTGCGGCGCCGGTCGTTGAAGAGGCACACTGCCACGGCCGCGAAGTACAGCAGCACGATGGGCACGGCCAGGGCCGCCATCGTCAGCGGGTCACCGGTGGGGGTGGCGACCGCGGAGAAGACCGCGATGCCGATCACCATGAACCGCCACCAGCCCAGCAGTTGCCTGCCCCGGACGATGCCGCCGAAGTTCAGCATGACCAGCAGCAGCGGCAGCTCGAAGGCCAGCCCGAAGACGATCACGAGCCGGGTGACGATGTCGAGGAAGTCGTCCAGCGGGATGAGGTTGCCCGTGCCGTCGGGGCTGAAGTCCAGCAGCGCCTTCGCTGCGGTCGGCAGGATGATGTACGCCAGCCACGCGCCGCCGAGGAAGAGGGGGGCTCCGGCGGCGACGAACCCGCGGGCGTACTTCTTCTCCTGGCGGTGCAGACCGGGCGCCAGGAAGGCCCAGAGCTGGTAGAGCCACACCGGGGAGGCCGCGACCACGCCGGCGGTGAGGGCGACCTTGAGCATGATGGTGAAGGGGGCGACCAGACCCTGGATCGTGATCTCGGCGCAGACCTCACCGCCGGAATCCTCGCCGAAACCGTCGTCGCAGCCCACGGCATCGCGCACGGGGTCGGTGAGAAACTCGGCGATCTGCTTGTAGTAGATGATCGCGACGACGGTGACGGCGAGAATCGCCAGCACCGACTTCATCAGCCGGTTGCGCAGCTCCCGCAGATGCTCCGCGAGCGGCATCCGGCCCTCGGGATCTCTCTGCTGTTTACCCTCTTTGCGGGCGGACTTGAGCAACCCGGGTCCTCATGTCAGTCGTGCCGGCCATGGTCCGGCAGGAGTGGGGAGTCAGTTCTGGCTGTTGGGCTGCTTCGCGGGCTCGCCCGCCGGGCGGGAGCTGGTCACGTCGCCGGGGGCGGCCTGGATCGTCCTCGGAGCGGTCTGCTGGGCGTCCGCGGGCGGGCCGGCGTCCTTGTCGGCGTCGCTGTCGGCGGCGCCGTCCTTCTTCATCTGCTTGGCCTCGCTCTTGAGGATGCGGGCCGACTTACCGAGGGAGCGTGCCATGTCCGGAAGCTTCTTGGCACCGAACAGCAGCAGGATGACAAGGAGAATCAGCACGATCTCGATGGGCTTCAGATTGCCGAGCATGTGCCACTACCTTCTCGCCGGGGCGGCGTGTGTTCTTGCCTGCCGTTGGAATCGGACTGGCTTCGTCGCGCTGCCAGCGATCGTAACCCTGTGGAGTAAACGCGTGGCAATCCCTGTGCGTACTCCGGATTGACGGTCGCCGCGGCGGCGACGCAGCAGGGTAAGCCTACCGCTCAAAGGTACGAGCACAGGAGACCGTGGCACGCTCGAGATCCTCAGCGGCCCGCGCGATGCGCTCCGAGCCGTCCCCCACCGCGCGCGAGAACCGCCGGACCTCCAGTGCCACGCGCACCGCGAGCAGGCTCAGAAGGGCGATCCCGCAGAAGGCGAGCACGAGGAAGAACATCGGCCAGAGCATGCCCCGAGCCTAACGAGCGCGGACGGAGCCGCCGCACCCGGCCACCGCGCGGCTCACCCGCCGGTTCACTCCCCGTACCCCGCCAGTGCACGCTTCGCCGCGTCCCGGGCACTGTCGGCCAGCTCACGCGGGGCGGTGATCCGGCCGTCCGGGCCCAGCCGCAGTGCGAGCCGCCGCAGCGAGGCCGGGTCGGGGGTGCGCAGGGTGATCCGCAGGCCGCCGTCCGGAAGTTCCTCGGCGCTGTCGTGCGGGTAGTACTCGGCCACCCAGCGCCCGCCGGGCGCCACCTCGACCACCACCTCCGGGTCCTCGGCCGCGGGCTGCACCAGCCCCTCGGACAGATCACGCAGCTCCACCGGCGGCGGGTCGGAGGGCTCGTCCAGCAGCCGGATCTCGGCCACCCGGTCCAGCCGGAACGTACGCCGGGCCTCCGACAGGCGGCACCACGCCTCGACGTAGGTGTGGCCGACCGCGAAGAGCCGGATCGGATCGATCTCCCGCTCGGTGAGCTCGTCCCGCGCCGGCGAGTAGTAGCGCACCCACAGCCTGCGCCGCTCCGCTATGGCCCGGTCCACATCCGCGAAGACCCCGCCCTCCGACTCGAAGGTCACCGACAGCCTGGCGGAGGCGCCCGCCGTCTCCCCCGCCGCCGCCTCCAGCTTGGCCGTCGCCCGCAGCAGCGCGTCCCGGTCGCCCTCGCGCAGCCCCGGCAGCGTGGCCACCGCGCGGGCCGCCACCAGCAGGGCGGTCGCCTCGTCGGCGGCGATGCGCAGCGGCGCCGCGAGGTCGTCGGCGTTGCGCCACCAGATGTGCTCACCGTCGGTGTCGATCTCCAGCAGGTCGCCCCCGCGGAAGCTCGTACCGCACAGCGGCAGCACGTCGAGGTCGGAGATCAGCTCGTCGACGGTGATGCCGAAGGCCCGCGCCACCTCGTCCACGCGGGCGCCGGGGCGGTCCCGCAGGTAGGTGACCAGCGACAGCATCCTGCGGGTCTGGTCGATCGCGTTCGACGCCATGGCTTGCGCTCCCCTTGCCCCTCTACCCGTACCGTTTTGCTCGGCTCGCGCCGCTCAGCCCTTGGCCACGGCGCGCAGCCGGTCCACCACGTCGGCCCGCAGCTCGGCGGGCTCCAGCACCACCAGGTCCGGGCCGAACTCGACCAGCCAGGCGTCCAGCCCGTGCCCGTAGGGGATCTCCAGCTCGTCCCACCCGTCCTCCCGCTCGCAGACCTCGCTCGCCCGCGCCCGCAGCGGATATCCGGCGCCCCGGCGCAGCCGGATGCGCGCGGTGCGGGAGGCGCTCTCCCCCGCCCAGCGCTCCACCGTCTCGCGCACCCTGACCTGGTCGGGCACGACGGCGGTGAAGGCCGCCGCGCGCGAGCGGACCGGGCCGGTGATGCGGGAGAGCCGGAAGACGCGCTCCGCCTGCCGGTCGCGGTCGAAGCCCGCCAGATACCACTGGCCACGCCAGCACTCCAGCGTCCACGGCTCCACCTGGCGGCGCTCGGGGCGGGCGGCGGTGGACTTGCGGTAGTCGAAGACGACCACCCGGCGGTCGCGGCAGGCGAGCATCAGCGGCTCGAACGCGGCCTCGCGGGCGGGGATGTACGGTTCCAGGCTGCTGTGCGGATGCAGCTGCCCGTACGACTCCTCCTCGTCCGCCTGCGGCATCCCGCCGGCGGCCCGCAGCTTGTGCAGGGCGCCGCTGGCGGCGCCGGCCAGCCGCGCCTGCTGCCAGACGCGCGCGGCCAGGCCGAGCGCGGTGGCCTCGGCGGCGTCCAGCGTGATGGGCGGCAGGCTGTTGCTGTCCCGGCGCGCGAGGTAGCCGGCGTCGCCGTCGAGGTTGTCCACCGCGTCGATGACCAGGCCGAGTTCGCGCAGGTCGTCCTTGTCCCGCTCGAACATCCGGTTGAAGGACTCGTCGCTGCCCGCTTCGAGATAGGCCTCGATGGAGGCGCGCAGCTCGTGCTTGGTGAGCGGGCGCCGGGCTCCCAGCAGGCACAGCGCCAGATTCATCAGCCGCTCGGCCTTGGCAATCGCCATGGACCCCTTGCCTCTCTCGTTCCGCTCCCGGGTGCTGACCGTACCGCTCGGTGCACACAGCGCAAAGCCGGGGCCCCTGCCGTACGCGGATCGCGTACGGCAGGGGCCCGGCGGGGCGCTCCGGCGGCCGGCGCCGGTGCGGCGCCCCCGGCCGCGTGCGTCAGACGGAGACCAGGTCGCAGACGAAGATCAGCGTCTCGTTGGGCTTGATCCGGCCGCCACCCGCACCCTGCTCGCCGTAGGCGAGGTGGGACGGGATGGTCAGCCGACGGCGCCCGCCCACCTTCATGCCCTGCACGCCCTGGTCCCAGCCGGCGATGACCTGCCCGGCGCCGAGCTGGAACTGAAGCGGATTGCCGCGGTTCCAGCTCGCGTCGAACTCCTCACCGGTGGAGAAAGAGACGCCCACGTAGTGCACGGAGACCTGGTCTCCGGCCTTGGCCACAGGCCCGTCGCCCTCCCAGAGGTCCTTGATCTCCAGGCTGGCCGGCGGCTCGCCCTCGGGGAAGTCGACCTCGGGCTTCTCGATGCTCACGAAATTGCTCCTACGAAAGGAATCTGCTGGACAGCTCACCAGTCTGTCACGCCGGGTGACCTGGCGCGCGCCCGATTGACGCCGGGCTCAGTTCACGCTGAGCACGTCCACGCTGAAGACGATGCCCGACTTGAACTGCGGCCGCTGCTCCTTGGGGAACCTGTTCTCGGGCACCGAGATCACCACACGGCTGCCGGCCTTCTTGCCCTCCAGGCCCTGCTTCCAGCCGGGGATCTGGGCGACCGGGAACTCCTGCGGGCCGCCCTGCTGCCAGGTGTCCGCGAAGTCCTTGCCGTCCCACAGCTTGGCGCTGAAGTTGGCCAGGACGGTGCTCTTCGCGTCGACCTCCTTGCCGTCGCCCTCGATGATCGTCTCGCTCATGATCCTGCCGGGCGCCTTGGCGCCCTTCTTGATCTCGATCTCCGGCGCCTTGTCCTCGATCTTGGTGCCGACCTTGGGCAGGTCCGCGTTCTGCTCGCCCTCCACGGGCTGCCCGTCGATCTTGCTCGGCATGGTCTTCTTCAGGTCCACGACGAAGACGAGAGTGGAGTTCTGAGGGATCTGCGGCGGCTTGCCCTGGGCGCCGTAGCCCTTCTCCGGCGGGATGACCATCTGGACGCGGCTGCCGAGCCGCTTGCCGACCAGCGCCTCGTCCCAGCCCTTGATGACGCTGCCGGTGCCGACCTCGAAACTGGCCGGGGTCCGGCCCTCCTGCCACGTGCTGTCGAAGACCTTGCCGTTCCACAGCTGACCCACATAGGCGGCGTTGAGGACCTCGCCCTTCTTGACCTTCTCGCCCTTGCCCTCCTTGAGGACCTTGACCTTGAGCTCCTTGGGCGGGGTGCCCTCGCCCTTCTCGATCTTGGGCTTCCCGTCCTCGGCCGTGACAGCGGGCACAGCGGCGGCCTTGGGCTTCTCCCCAGCGGCCTTGGGCTTCTCCCCAGCGGCCTTGGGCTTCTCCGTAGCCGCCTTGGGCTTCTCCTCGGCGTCGGAGTCGTCGCTGCCGCACGCGGCGACGGAGGCGATGATCAGGGGGACGGACAACAGCGCGGCGAATCGCCGGGCCGTGGTGGAGAGAGTCATGTGTCAACTCGCGAGGTAGGGGGTGTCGCCTTTCCTGTCAGCCTACGGCCCCGTGCGACTACCCCTACCCCGCCCGACACGGAATCACATTCCCGCGATCAGCTTTTCCACTCGCTCGTCCACGGACCGGAAGGGGTCCTTGCACAGCACGGTGCGCTGTGCCTGGTCGTTCAGCTTCAGATGCACCCAGTCCACGGTGAAATCGCGGCGCTGCTCCTGCGCCCGCCGGATGAAATCGCCGCGCAGCCGGGCCCGCGTGGTCTGCGGAGGCACCGACTTGCCTTCGAAGATCTTCAGGTCATTGCAGATCCGGGCTGCCTGCCCCTTCCGCTCCAGCAGGTAGTAGAGCCCGCGACGGCGGTGGATGTCGTGGTAGGCGAGATCTATCTGCGCGATTCGCGGATGCGACATCGTGAGGTTGTTCTTTTCCCGGTAGCGCTCGATGAGCTGGTGTTTCATCACCCAGTCGATCTCGGTGCCCACCTTGCCCAGCTCCTGGGTGCGCACCGCCTCCAGGGTGCGGCCCCACAGCTCGAGGACCTGCTCGACCGTGCCCGTGCGGATTCCGCGCCGCTCGCAGAAGTCCACCGCCTTGTCGTAGTACTCCTGCTGCACCTCGAGGGCGGACGCCTCCCGGCCGCTGGCCAGGCGCACCTTGCGCTGGCCCGTGATGTCGTGACTCACCTCACGGATGGCCCGGATCGGGTTCTCCAGGGTGAGGTCGCGCATCACCGTGCCCGCCTCGATCATGCGCAGCACCAGGTCGGTGGCGCCGACCTTGAGCAGCATCGTGGTCTCGGACATGTTCGAATCGCCGACGATGACGTGCAGGCGGCGATAGCGCTCGGCGTCGGCGTGCGGCTCGTCCCTCGTATTGATGATGGGCCGGGAGCGGGTCGTGGCGGAACTGACCCCTTCCCAGATGTGCTCGGCGCGCTGACTGACGCAGAACACCGCGCCGCGCGGAGTCTGGAGCACCTTGCCCGCTCCGCAGATCAGCTGACGGGTGACGAGGAAGGGAATGAGGACGTCCGCGAGGCGCGAGAACTCCCCGTGCCGGGCCACGAGGTAATTCTCGTGGCAGCCGTAGGAGTTGCCGGCCGAGTCGGTGTTGTTCTTGAACAGATAGACGTCGCCCGCGATTCCTTCCTCGTGCAGGCGGCGCTCGGCGTCGACGAGCAGACCCTCCAGGATGCGCTCGCCCGCCTTGTCGTGGGTTACCAGCTCGGTCACGCTGTCGCACTCGGGGGTCGCGTATTCGGGGTGCGAGCCCACATCCAGGTACAGGCGGGCTCCGTTCCGCAGAAAGACGTTGCTGCTGCGGCCCCATGACACGACACGGCGGAAGAGGTACCGCGCCACCTCGTCAGGGGACAGCCGCCGCTGCCCCCGGAACGTACATGTGACGCCGTACTCGTTCTCCAGCCCGAAGATTCGGCGGTCCATGACTGAACATTACGCCTGATGACGGGTTCTGAAACCGGGTTCGGCGGCACCGTTGCGATCATTTTCGGCGGCCGGGCCGGACTCCGGGACCGGGCCCGGCACCGGGCCCGGCGGGGACGCGGCGACCGGGACCGCCGCCCCTCCCGAACGCACCGCGGGGGCGTCGAGCACCCGGCGGGTGGCCAGCAGGACCCCCAGCGCGGCGGCGCCGCCCGCGCCCGCCACCGCGAAGCCCGCCGACGCGCCGCCCCATTCGATCACCGGGCCGACCGCACCCGTGCCCAGGGCGGCGCCGACACCGAAGGTCGTCACCAGCCAGGAGAACGCCTCGGTGACGGTGCCCCTCGGTGCGTGCCGGTCGACCACCACGAACGCGCAGGCGAGTGCCGGGGCCAGGAACACGCCCGCGACGCCGGCCAGCACCGTCATCGCGGCCACCCCCGGCACCAGCGGCAGCGGCAGGTAGCCAATCGCGAGCGCGGCCACCAGCAGCCGCAGCCTGCGCTCCGGCCTGCCCGGCCACAGCCGCGCACCGTAGAGCAGGCCGCCCAGCAGGGCGCCCGCGCCGAGCCCCGAGAGGAGGTAGCTGGAGATCAGGCTGTCGCCGTGGTCGTCCGCGTAGGCGACGGCGGAGACGGCGATGGTGCCCAGGGCCAGACCGACGAAGAAGAACGCGCCGAGCAGCGCGAGCAGGCCGGGCGCGCGGAGTGCGCCCAGCCAGTGCGCCTCGCGGGGCGCCGAACGCCACTGCCGGGAGGGCGGCGAGGCCGCCACCCACAGGGCGCCCAGCACGCCGAGCACGTTGATCACCAGCAGTGCCGCCCCCTCGTCCCACAGGGCGACGAGCAGGGTCACCAGCAGCGGGCCGAGCGCGAACATCAGTTCCTGCGCCACCGCGTCCAGCGCGTAGGCGGCGTGCACCCGCTCCTCGCGGCCGAGCACGCTCGGCCACAGCGCCCGGAGCCCGCCCTCCAGCGGCGGCGTGAACAGCCCGGCGACGAAGACCAGGGCGCACGCGAGCGGCAGCGAGTCCGTACCCGTGAGGGCGAACACGCCCATGCCGAGCGCGGAGAGCGCCGCGGCGGGCACCATCACCCGGGGCTGGCCCAGCAGGTCCACGGCTCGTCCCAGCGCCGGCTGGCCGACCGCGGTGGCCGCGCCGTAGACGGCGGAGAGCACGCCCGCGAGCGTGTAACTCCCGCCCTCGGCACGGACGAAGAGCACGATGGCCAGCGCCGCCGTGGCGTTCGGCAGCCGGCCGATGAGCGTGCCCGCCAGCAGTCGCGCCGCGTGCTTGGCGCGCAGCAGCTCCGCGTAGCCGGTCGCCATCCCAGGGCTCCTCTCCGCCCGGCGCACCGGGAGATCCACGGCAGCACCGCCCGGCCCGATGGTCACCGGGAGTGACGAATCCGCGAAGGTGTTACGTATAATGTTGGTCTCCATACGTACCATGGCGGCTGACCGAGGTCCAGTGACAAGGAGCGGCCCGTGCCCCGTGCGACAGCCGACGGCCCCGCCGTCCCGCCCGGCGGCGCCCGGCCCACCAGCCGTGACGTCGCCCGGCACGCCGGTGTCTCCCAGGCGACGGTGTCCCTCGTCCTGGCCGAGAAGTGGCACGGCCGGGTCTCCGCCGTCCGGGCGGAGACCGTACGGGCCGCCGCGCGCGAGCTGGGCTACCGGCCGAACCTGGCCGCCCGCAGCCTGCGGCTGGGCCGCACCCGCACCGCGCTGCTGGTCGTCCCCGTGATCACCGGCGACTTCTTCGCCCATGTGCACACCGGAGCCGCCCGGGTGGCCGCGGAGCACGACTTCGGCATCGTGCTCTACCCCTCGCCCGAGGGGATCGGCCCGGCGCCCGATCCGTTCGACTCCGCGCGCTCCGCGCTGGACGGCGTGATCGCCTCCTCCATGGCGCCCGAGGCCCTCGCGGCGCTGCGCGGTGACAGCCTTCCGCTGGTCATGCTGGACAGCGATCCGCAGGGCACGCAGGCCACCGCCACCGTCAACCTGGACATCGCCGACGGCATGCGCGGGATCACCCGGCACCTGCTGGGCCTGGGCCATCGCCGGCTGGCGCATCTGACCGCCGCCGTCGACTCGTGGACCTTCGCCGTCCGGGCGCGGGCGCTCGCGGAGGCACTCGCGGGCACCGGCGGCGCCCTCGTGGACACGGAACCGGCCGCGCTCAGCGTCCGCGACGGGCTGCGGGCGGCGACCAGGGTGCTCGCCGCGCGGAACCCGCCCACGGCGCTCGTCTGCGACGACGACCTGCTGGCGGCGGGCGCCTGCAAGGCGGCGCGGCGGCTGGGGCTGCGCGTGCCCGGCGACGTCTCGGTCACCGGCTTCGACGACCTGGACCTGGCCACCGCGCTGGAGCCGGAACTGACCACCGTACGGCTGCCCGCCCAGGACGTGGGCGCGGCGGGCATGCGCGCCCTCCTGGACGTCCTGGCGGGCCGCACGCCGAAGCCGGAGGTGCTGCCGGTCTCCCTGGTGGTCCGCGGGTCCACCGGGCCTCCTGCGGCCCGCTGACGGGCGGCGCCCGCCCGGCCCCGGGCACGGCCGTGCCCCACCGCGGGGCGCGCGGCGGGGCACAGGATACGGCGGAGGCGGAGGCTGGGCTGTCCGCCCGCGGCCCGTGCGGCGTGTGCGGAGCGGCGACCGCCCCGCACCCGTCACTTCGTGTCGTCGGAGCCCGCCGCCTCGCCGGAGCCGGACTCCCCGTCCGCCTCACCCTCCTCGTCCGCGGGGGCGGGCGCGCCCTCCTCCAGCAGGCCGGCGAGCTGGCGGCCCAGCACCCGCTTGAACTTACGCTGCTGCGGTCTGGCGCGGTCCAGCACGGCCACCTCGAGCTGCTCGGCGGTCAGGCTGCGGTCGGCGCCGTTGCTGTCCCGGGTGAGCGACTCCACCGCGAGGTTCAGCGCCTCGGCGAGCGACATGCCGTCCCGGTGCCGCTGGTCGAGGTAGGTGCCGATCTGGTCGGAGTTCCCGCCGACCGCCACCGAGCCGTGCTCGTCGACGATGGAGCCGTCGTGCGGCAGGCGGTAGATCTGGTCGTCCTCCGGCGCCGGGCCGACCTCGGCGACGATCAGCTCGACCTCGTAGGGCTTCTCCGCGTTGGCCGAGAAGATCGTGCCCAGGGTCTGGGCGTAGACGTTGGCCAGGCCGCGCGCCGTCACGTCCTGCCGGTCGTAGGTGTAGCCGCGCAGGTCGGCGTAGCGCACCCCGCCGATCCGGAGGTTCTCGAACTCGTTGTACTTGCCGACCGCCGCGAAGGCGATCCGGTCGTAGATCTCGCTGACCTTGTGCAGCGCCCTGGAGGGGTTCTCCGCGACGAACACGATGCCGTCGGCGTACTGCAGCACGACCACGCTGCGCCCGCGCGCGATGCCCTTGCGGGCGTACTCCGCGCGATCTGCCATGGCCTGCTGGGGTGAGACATAGAACGGCGTCGACACCGGCAATCGTCCCTTCCTGCTTCTCGACGGCTACTAGACGACCGGGGCCTGCGGCCCGTTGGGGTGCTGGAGACGCCCCTCGTGCACGGCACGCGCGATCTCGGAGACCTCGTCCTCGGTGAGCTTCCGGAAGCCCTCCGCGGTGATGATGGTGACGGTCGGATAGATCCGCCGGACCAAGTCCGGCCCGCCCGTCGCCGAGTCGTCGTCCGCCGCGTCGTAGAGCGCCTGGACGGCGACGGTGACCGCCTGCTGCTCCGTCAGCCCTTCGCGGAACAGCTTCTTGAGCGCGCCGCGCGCGAAGACGGAGCCCGATCCGACGGCGGTGAAGCCGACTTCCTCGGCACGCCCGCCGGTGATGTCGTACAGGAAGATCCGGCCCTTCCCGCGATCCACGTCGTACCCGGCGAACAGCGGCACCACGGCCAGGCCCTGGAGAGCCATGCCCAGGTTGCCGCGGATCATGGTGGAGAGCCGGTTGGCCTTGCCCTCCAGCGACAGCTGCGAGCCCTCGACCTTCTCGAAGTGCTCCAGCTCCAGCTGGAAGAGCTTCACCATCTCCACCGCGAGCCCGGCGGTACCGGCGATACCGACCGCCGAGTACTCGTCGGCGGGGAAGACCTTCTCCATGTCGCGCTGCGCGATGACGTTGCCCATGGTGGCCCGCCGGTCACCGGCCATGATCACGCCGCCGTCGAACGACGCCGCCACGATCGTGGTGCCGTGCGGCGCCTCGATCGCCCCCTGCACGGGCGGCAGCGTCCTGCTGCCCGGCAGCTGCTCCGGCGCGTGCACGGACAGGAAGTCCATGAAGGAGGACGAGCCGGGCGTCAGGAAGGCAGCAGGTAGACGCCCGGTGCTACGAGTTTCGGCTTCCACACGTTTCCTTCCACGTAGGAGATGGCCCGCCGCATCGCCTCGGGCCGGTCCTTGAATTGGCCCCAGTGCGGCATTGCAGCTGAAGCACAGCACGCCCCGGACCCTACCCGGCGCGTGGTCGTGATCCACATGGATTGCGGGAGCGGAGAGGCGAACGGGGCAGACGCCCAGCCGGCTCGCCACGAGATCGCCCCGCGCCGCTTCCGCCAGGCCCTGCTTCCGGGGAGGCAGGCGGTCCGGTCCCGTCCGGCCCGCGGAGGCGTCCGGACCCGGACCGCCTGCCTCCCCTGCTTGCTGACGCTCTCGGCAACAGCCTGGAGCCCGTCACGCGCTCCTGTGCCGCGCCCGAAGGCGTCGCACCGCGATGTCCGCTGCCACGGGAGCACACCTCCCTCGGCACCATCCGGACATTTACTGCTATTCTCCGCCCTTCTGTACGAACGACCTCACGAAATCCTCGGCATTCTCTTCGAGGACGTCGTCGATCTCGTCCAGGACGGAGTCCACGTCTTCCGACAGGGCCTCCTGGCGCTCCTTGAGGTCCTCGGACGCCTGTGTCTCCTCGGCCTGCTCCTCGGTCTCCTCGGTCTGACGCGTCGCCTTCTGCTGTCCGCCGCCGGTGTCCTTGGTCGCCATTTCCCTCACCCCGCTCGGTTCGGTGTACGCGAGACCTACAAGATCAGACCCTACAATCCGGGACTGACATCGGCCCTTCACTTCGCTCAACGTCCGGAAGTCCCCACGATGATTCCCGGATCGCGCCCGACTTAGCCGCTTCTCAGCCGCCGGACAGCAACCGCACCAGATCCTCCGCGGAACGGCAGCGGTCCAGCAGCTCCTTGACGTGGTTCCGGGTCCCGCGCAGCGGCTCCAGCGTGGGGACCCGTTGCAGTGAGTCACGGCCGGGCAGGTCGAAGATGACCGAATCCCAGGAGGCCGCGGCGACGTCGTCCGCGTACTGCTCGAGGCAGCGCCCGCGGAAGTAGGCCCGCGTGTCCTCGGGCGGCTTGCCGACCGCCCTGAGCACGTCTTCCTCGTCCAGCAGCCGCCGCATCTTCCCGCGCGCCGCCAGACGGTTGTACAGGCCCTTCTCCGGGCGCACGTCGGCGTACTGGAGGTCCACCAGGTGCAGCCTGGGCGCGTCCCACTCCAGGCGGTCCCGGCGGCGGTAGCCCTCCATCAGCTCCCGCTTGGCGACCCAGTCCAGCTCCCCCGACAGGCTCATCGGGTCGTGCTCGAGGCGCACCAGCACGTCCTCCCAGCGGGCCAGCACGTCCTTGGTCTGCTCGTCGGCGTCGGCGCCCCAGCGGTCCTCGACGTACTTGCGGGCCAGCTCGAAGTACTCCATCTGGAGCTGTACGGCGGTCAGGGTACGGCCGCCACGCAGCGTGACGAGCCGGCGCAGCGAGGGATCGTGCGAGATGTCGTGCAGAGTCCGCACCGGCTGGTCCACCGCGAGGTCGACGGCGATGAAGCCGTCCTCGATCATGGAGAGCACCAGGGCGGTCGTGCCCAGCTTGAGATAGGTCGAGATCTCGGAGAGGTTCGCGTCGCCGATGATCACATGCAGGCGACGGTACTTCTCGGCGTCCGCGTGCGGCTCGTCGCGGGTGTTGATCAGGGGCCGCTTGAGCGTGGTCTCCAGCCCGACCTCGACCTCGAAGTAGTCGGCGCGCTGGCTGATCTGGAAGCCGTGCTCGCCGCCGTCCTGGCCCAGCCCCACCCGGCCGGCCCCGCACACGACCTGCCGGGAGACGAAGAACGGTGTCAGGTGGCGCACGATGTCCGAGAACGGGGTCTCCCGCTTCATCAGGTAGTTCTCGTGCGTGCCGTAGGAGGCGCCCTTGTTGTCGGTGTTGTTCTTGTAGAGGTGGATGGGCTGGGAGCCGGGGACCTCGGCGGCGCGCTGCGCGGCCTCCGCCATGATCCGCTCACCGGCCTTGTCCCAGAGCACGGCGTCCAGCGGGTTGGTGACCTCGGGCGAGCTGTACTCGGGGTGGGCGTGATCCACGTACAGCCGCGCGCCGTTGGTGAGGATGACGTTGGCCAGGCCGATGTCCTCGTCGGTCAGCTGGCTGGCGTCGGCGGCCTCCCGGGCGAGATCGAAGCCCCGGGCGTCCCGCAGCGGGTTCTCCTCCTCGAAGTCCCAGCGCGCGCGGCGCGCCCGGTGCATCGCCGCCGCGTAGGCGTTGACGATCTGGGACGAGGTGAGCATGGCATTGGCGTTGGGGTGGCCGGGGACGGAGATGCCGTACTCCGTCTCGATGCCCATTACTCGCCGTACGGTCATGCGGCCCTCCTTGCCCGGCGGCGGCCCGCGGTAGGGCCCCCGCTCACGTCCCGCTGCGCATCCGGCCCGGCCGCGGTCCCCGGACCCGCACTGCGCGAGGCGGTGGTACGGCAGAGCCTAGAACGCGCGGCCCCGGGTGGGGACATCACTGCGGGCTTCCTTCCGGACTGGCTGGGAAAACATCCGGCTGCGGGGCCCCGCTCAGGGACACCCGCAGCCGGTCGGACTGCCTTACAGGTACTGCCCGGTGTTGGCCACCGTGTCGATGGAGCGCCCCGTGTCGGCGCCCTGCTTTCCGGTGACGAGGGTGCGGATGAAGACGATCCGCTCGCCCTTCTTGCCGGAGATACGGGCCCAGTCGTCGGGGTTGGTGGTGTTGGGCAGGTCCTCGTTCTCCTTGAACTCGTCCACGCAGGCGGCGAGCAGGTGGGAGACCCTCAGACCCTTCTGGTTCTGGTCGAGGAATGCCTTGATGGCCATTTTCTTGGCCCGGTCCACGATGTTCTGGATCATGGCGCCGGAGTTGAAGTCCTTGAAGTAGAGGACTTCCTTGTCGCCGTTGGCGTACGTCACCTCGAGGAAGCGGTTCTCCTCGGATTCAGCGTACATCTGCTCGACGACCGACTGGATCATGCCCGCCACGGTGGCCTTGGCGTCCTCGTTGTGCTCACCGAGGTCGTCCGGGTGCAGCGGCAGGGTCGGGGTGAGGTACTTCGAGAAGATGTCCCGGGCCGCCTCCGCGTCCGGGCGCTCGATCTTGATCTTCACGTCGAGGCGGCCGGGCCGCAGGATCGCCGGGTCGATCATGTCCTCGCGGTTCGAGGCGCCGATGACGATGACGTTCTCCAGGCCCTCCACGCCGTCGATCTCGGAGAGCAGCTGGGGGACGATGGTGTTCTCCACGTCCGAGCTGACTCCGGAGCCGCGGGTGCGGAAGAGGGAGTCCATCTCGTCGAAGAAGACGATGACGGGAGTGCCCTCGCTCGCCTTCTCCCTTGCCCGCTGGAAGACCAGCCGGATGTGCCTCTCGGTCTCGCCGACGTACTTGTTGAGCAGCTCCGGGCCCTTGATATTGAGGAAGTAGCTCTTCCCCTGGGGCTTCCCGGTCACCTCGGCGACCTTCTTGGCAAGCGAGTTGGCCACGGCCTTGGCGATCAGCGTCTTGCCGCAGCCGGGCGGGCCGTAGAGCAGCACGCCCTTGGGCGGGCGCAGTTCGTGCTCCTTGAAGACGTCCGGGAAGAGGTACGGCAGCTCCACCGCGTCGCGGATGGACTCGATCTGCCCGCCCAGGCCACCGATCTTGCTGTAGTCGATGTCCGGGACCTCTTCGAGGACCAGTTCCTCGACCTCGCTCTTGGGCACGACCTCGTAGACGTAGCCGGAGCGCGGCTCCAGCAGCAGGGCGTCCCCGGCGCGGAGCGTGGCGTCCATCAGCGGCTCGGCGAGCCGCACCACCCGCTCCTCGTCCGTGTGCCCGACCACGAGCGCCCGCTCGCCGTCCTCCAGCACCTCCTTGAGCGTGACGATGTCGCCGGCGCGCTCGAACGCCATGGCCTCGACCACGTTGAGCGCTTCGTTGAGCATCACCTCCTGGCCACGCCGGAGCGTGTCCAGCTCGACGCTGGGGCTGACGTTCACCCGGAGCTTGCGGCCCCCGGTGAAGATGTCGGCCGTGCCGTCCTCGTTCGCCTCCAGGAACGCTCCGAAGCCGGCCGGCGGCTGCGCGAGCCGGTCGACCTCCTCCTTCAGGGCCACGATCTGGTCGCGGGCTTCACGGAGGGTGTTGACGAGCCGCTCGTTCTGCGCGGACACGCCGGCCAGATTGGTCTGAAGCTCGACGATCCGCTCCTCGAGAATCCGAGTGTGCCGCGGAGAGTCGGCGAGCTTGCGGCGCAGGACGGCGATCTCCTGCTCGAGATAGGCAACCTGGCCGGCCGGGTCTTCAGAACCCCGACCCGGCCGGATGCCGCGGTTGGTGTCGTCGTCGTGGGCTGCCACGGTCCTCACCTCCTCCAGGGGAGCTGGACGCTTCCTGACCCTACCTGGGCCGGTGCGGGTTGAAACCCCTAGATCACAAAGACGGTCGGGGTGTGTCTGATCTTCACCCTTGCGCACTCCCTCACCTCTGGGGAATACCCACCGATCGACATCGGAAAGCGGCCCGGTTGTATCGTCGATCAGGCCAACACCCGTCAAGGGTGGCACTATTTCGTCACAAGCACCGGAACGGCAGGTACCAGGATGAGCACCGGCACCGAAGGTCTCGAAGTCTGGATCGACCAGGACCTGTGCACCGGCGACGGGATCTGCGTGCAGTACGCGCCGGAGGTCTTCGAGCTGGACATCGACGGTCTGGCCTACGTCAAGAGCGCCGACGACGAGCTGCTCCAGTCGGCGGGCGCCACCACGCCCGTGCCGCTGCCGCTGCTGCGGGACGTCGCCGACTCCGCGAAGGAGTGCCCCGGCGACTGCATCCACGTGCGGCGGGTGGCGGACGGCGTGGAAGTCTACGGCCCGGACGCGGAGTGACCGCGCGGACCCGGCCCACCGGGTCGGCCGGGTGAGCGCTCAGACACTCCCGGCGACCGGCGCGGGGACCAGCGCGAACTGACCGTCCCGCCATTCCCACTTGACCCTTCGCTCCTGGTCGGGGCAGCAGCGCGGCACCTCGGCCGAGGAGTAGCCGAGCAGGCGCGCCGACACCGTGCCGTGCCGCGGCCCGGGGCCGCCGACCCGGAAGTCCTGCGCGCTCATGCCCTCCTCCGTCGGCATCAGCGTCGCCGCGACGCGCGGCCGCTCGGCCGCCTTCGCCGGGTGCGCCAGGACGAAGATCCCGCTGGGCGGGGTGCCGGTCTCCGAGTGGCAGCGCACCAGGGCGACGGTCTCGGCGCGGCCGTCGCCGTCGAAGTCCGCGGAGCCCTTGTCGAGTACGTCGACGGCGCGGCCCGTCCTCGTCGTACCCGGACACTCGATCGGGTAGCGCGCCTTCGCCGGGTCGGGGCCGGCCGCCGGGCCGACGGCGGCACCGGGCCGTGCGGTCGCGTCGGGGCGGGCGGCGGCGTCGGACGGCTGGAGCGCCGCCGCGAGCCCGAGTACGGCGGCGAGCGCCGCGCCGGTGGCGATCCAGTGCGCGAGGCGCACGCGGGTGTGCGGGAGGTCCGGGCCTGCCGACGGCTGCACGCGGGATGTCTCCTGTGAGGCTGGGAGGGCGGGGTGCCCAGCATGGTGCCATACGTCACAGTGCGGCGGAACGTCCGGGTGCGGGTGCGCGTGCGCCGGGCGGCCGCCAACGGCGGGGGCCGGGCGCCGAGTTCCCCGCGGGGAACAGCAGCCCGGCCCGCGCCGGTCAGCTCGGGGAGTCCGGGCGGGTGGCGCCGGGGCCCGTGTAGTCCTCGCCGTACGCGCCCTTGGAGGGGCGGCGGCGGCGCAGCGGCGGCTCGACCCCGTCGGCGAGTCGGCGGGCGGTGAGCAGGAAACCGGTGTGGCCGATCATGCGGTGGTCGGGGCGCACGGCCAGGCCCTCGACGTGCCAGTTGCGCACCATGGTCTCCCACGCCTGCGGCTCGTTGAACGTGCCGTGCTCGCGGATGGACTCCACGGTGCGCGCCAGCTGCGTCGTGGTGGCGACGTAGGCGCAGACGATGCCCCCGGGGACCAGGGCCTTGGAGACGGCCTCCAGGCACTCCCAGGGCGCGAGCATGTCCAGGACGACGCGGTCGACGTCCGCCTCGGCGAGGTTGTCCTGGAGGTCACCGACGGTGAGCGTCCAGGCGGGATGCGGGCCGCCGAAGTAGCGCTGTACGTTCTGCTGCGCGATCTCGGCGAAGTCGGCGCGGCGCTCGTAGGAGTGCAGCATGCCGTGGTCGCCGATGGCGCGGAGCAGGAAGCTGCTGAGCGAGCCGGAGCCCACCCCGGCCTCGACGACCCGGGCGCCGGGGAAGATGTCGGCCATGGCCAGCACCTGCCCCGCGTCCTTCGGGTAGACGACGGCGGCGCCGCGCGGCATGGACAGGACGTAGTCGGGGAGCAGGGGGCGCAGCGCCAGATAGGCGACGTTTCCCGTGGTACGGACGACACTGCCCTCGGGCGCACCGATCAGCTCGTCGTGCGGGAAAGCACCCTTGTGGGTGTGGAAGCTCTTCCCGGCCTCGAGCGTGAACGTGTAGTGGCGTCCCTTGGGATCGGTGAGCTGGACCTGGTCCCCGACCTTGAAGGGCCCGCGACGGCGGGCGGCACCGGTCGGTTCGGACATGGTCACCAGCCTAGCGGTCAGCGGGGGCCGCGGTGACCACGGGGCGGCGGTGCCCGGCACGGCACCGGGCCCGCGAGGCCGCCCCGCACCGTCCACCGCGGCGCCGGCCCGGTCCGCCGGGGTCAGGGTTTGGCCATCGCCGCGACGAACGCCTTCTCCACGTCGCCCGTCGAGAGCACGCCGTAGATCTCCCCGGTCTCCTCGACCACCAGGTACTCGGTGGCGGGCGCGGCGCGCAGGTGGTCGAGCAGCTCCTCCCCCGCCAGTTCGGCCGGCACGCGCATGCCCTCCTTGAGGTCCTGCGCCAGGGTGCTCACCGCGACCCAGGGGCGGCGGTGCTCGGGGACCCCGACGATGGCCGCCTCGCGCACCAGGGAGAGCGGGTCGCCCTGCCCGTCGACCACGACCAGCGCGCGGGCTCCGGCCTCGTTCGCCCTGCGCAGCGCCTCGGACAGCGGCGTGCCGGACTCCACGGGGACGGCGCGCCGGGTGAGCGTACGGGCGCGCAGGTTGGGCAGGCGCTCGCGCAGGCGGGCCATGCGCAGGCTGTTGCCCGCGCCGGTCCAGATGATCGCGGCGAGGATCGCGGCGAGCAGGGCGTCGGTGAGGGTGTCCATGCCGCCGACACCGTCGTCGGTGAAGCCGCCCGCGTGGGTGGCGAGCGGGAACCCGACCAGGACCGCGAGGGCCAGCGCGCGGCCCGTCCAGGCGGCGGCGACCGTGCCGGTCATGGCCTTGCCGCTGAGCTTCCAGACGACCGCGCGCAGCATCCGGCCGCCGTCCAGCGGCAGGCCCGGCAGGAGGTTGAAGACCGCGACGATGAGGTTGGAGACCATCAGTCCGGCCAGCAGCACACCGGGCACGGTGCGGGGCTCGACCAGCTGCATCCCGCCGTAGAAGAGCGCGGCCAGGACGAGGGACAGGAGCGGGCCGACGAAGGCGAGGACGAACTCGCGGCCGGGCGTCTCGGACTCCTTCTCGATCTCGGAGACCCCTCCGAAGAACTGCAGCTGGATGCGGCGCACCGGGAGCTTGAAGCGCAGCGCGGCGACCGTGTGGGCCAGCTCGTGGACGAGGACGGACGCGTAGAAGGCGACGGCGAAGAAGAGCGCGATGAGGTAGCGCACGGCCCCCAGCTCCGGCAGCACGCGGTCGAGCTGGCCGCCGAAGACCCAGGTGATCAGTGCCGCGACCAGGAACCAGCTGGGCGCCACGTAGACGGGCACGCCGAAGGGGCGGCCCATCAGAATGCCGCCGCCGCTGCCGCGCGGGGGCCGGGTGGGTTTGCCGTCCCCGTCGCCGCCGCCGGGCGGGCCGCCGCCCTGGTGCTGCCCGCCGCCGTTGTCCGTGTCTGCCAAGGGGTCCTCTCCGTCGTGTCCTCGCCTCCGCTCATGCGCGGCCGGTCCCGACACGCCGATCACACGATCGCCGGGACGGTGCCGTGCGGGCATGCCGTACGAGGGCGCCTGTGGTCGATGGTATGCGCCCGGTGTCAGTGGCGGGCCGTAGGGTCTGGGCCCATGAGTAGCTTTCCTTCCGCGGCGGGGCAGTCCGCGGGCGCGTCCCGGCCGGCCGCGGCGCCGAGTTCGCTGTCTCCTTCGCGAGCGGGCGATTTCATGCAGTGTCCGCTGCTCTACCGCTTCCGGGTGATCGACAGACTGCCGGAGAAGCCGTCGGCCGCGGCCACCCGGGGCACCGTGGTGCACGCCGTGCTGGAGCGGCTCTTCGACGCTCCGGCCGCGGAGCGGAGCGTGCCGCGCGCCCGCGCGCTGGTGCCGGTGGAATGGGAGCGGCTGCTGGCCAAGCGGCCGGAGCTGGCGGAGCTGTTCGCCGGGGAGGGCGGCGGGGAGGGCCGTGAGCTGGCGGGCTGGCTGGCGGAGGCCGAAGCGCTGGTGGAGCGCTGGTTCACGCTGGAGGACCCGTCCCGGCTGGAGCCCGCGGACCGCGAGCTGTTCGTGGAGGCGAAGCTGGAGTCGGGGCTGCGGCTGCGGGGCATCATCGACAGGATCGACGTCGCGCCGACGGGCGAGGTGCGGATCGTCGACTACAAGACGGGCAAGGCGCCCAAGCCGGAGTACGCGGCGGGCGCGCTCTTCCAGATGAAGTTCTACGCCCTGGTCCTGTGGCGGCTGCGCGGCTCGGTGCCGCGGCGCCTCCAGCTGGTCTACCTCGGCAGCGGCGACGTCCTGACGTACGACCCGCAGGAGGCGGATCTGCGGGGCGTGGAGCGGAAGCTGCTGGCCCTGTGGGAGGCGATCGAGCGGGCGACGGAGTCCGGGGACTGGCGCCCCCGGCCCAGCCGCCTGTGCGACTGGTGCGACCACCAGGAGCGCTGCCCCGAGTTCGGCGGCACTCCCCCGCCCTATCCGCTCACGATCCAGCCGCGGCTGCCCGTGCAGCGCGCCGCGGAGGCGGACGAGTCGGCGGCCGGAGCCTGAGAGCCGTCCCGTAGGCCAGAATGGGGGCGATCCCGCCTACGAACGGAGACTCCGTGGCAATCCGCGTACTGCTGGTCGACGATCAGCCGCTGCTGCGCACCGGCTTCCGGATGATTCTGGAGGCCGAGAACGACGTGGCCGTGGTCGGTGAGGCCGGAGACGGCCTGCAGGCACTCGACCAGGTGCGGGCGCTCCAGCCGGATGTCGTGCTGATGGACATCCGGATGCCGCGGATGGACGGCGTGGAGGCGACCCGGCAGATCACCGGTCCCGCCAAGGACGGGCCGGCCAAGGTGCTGGTGCTGACCACCTTCGATCTCGACGAGTACGTGGTGGAGGCGCTGCGCGCGGGGGCCAGCGGGTTCCTGCTCAAGGACGCTCCGGCCGGCGAGCTGGTGCAGGCCATTCGGGTGGTCGCCGCGGGCGAGGCGATGCTCGCGCCGTCGATCACCCGCCGGCTGCTGGACAAGTACGCGGGGAAGCTGCCCTCCGGTGAGGACTCGGTGCCGAACACCCTGCATACGCTCACGGAGCGCGAGGTGGAGGTGCTGAAGCTGGTGGCCCGCGGCCTGTCGAACGCGGAGATCGCCGCCGACCTGTTCGTCAGCGAGACGACGGTCAAGACGCACGTGGGCCATGTGCTGACCAAGCTGAGTCTGCGCGACCGCGTGCAGGCAGCGGTGTACGCGTACGAGAGCGGGCTGGTGCGGCCGGGCGCCCAGTAACCCGTCCCGGCGCCCCGCCCGGAGCGCCGCGGCACACGGGAGGGGCAGGCGGCCGCGCACCTGGCGGGGCCGCCTGCCCCTGCTTTGGCTCTGCTCGCGCCCGCGGGGGCGCGCCGTTCAGTCGGAGACGCCTCGCCCCAGCTCCCAGAGCTGAAGCACGGAGGCGGAGTTGAGCGCCCATTCGGCGCCGGTGATGTCGTCGCGTACGGCGATGTACTGCTTGCCCTGCCAGATCGGGAGGATGGGCACCTCCTCGGCGATGATGTCCTGCGCGCGCTCGAAGTCGGCCGCGGCGGCGGCCCGGTTGGTCTCGCGCCGCGTCTCGGGGATGAGCTTGTCCCGGATCTCCTTGTTGACGTACGGCGTCTTCACCACGTTGTCCTTCACGAAGAAGGGCGCGATGAAGTTGTCCGGGTCCAGGAAGTCGGGGAACCAGCCGAAGCCGTACACCGGGTAGTTCCCCTTGAGGGCCGTGGGCAGGTAGTCCTTCCAGGGGACGCCCTTGATGTCCACGTCGAAGAGGCCGGTGGAGTTCAGCTGCTTCTGGAGCGCCTTGAACTCGTCCTCGGTGACGGCGCCGTAGTGGTCCGTCGTGTAGTTCAGGGTGAGCTCGACGGGCTTCTCGATGCCCGCGGACTTCAGGATGTCCCGCGCGGCCTCGGTGTCCGGCTCGTCGTACTCGTTGAAGAAGGAGTTGCGGTGCCCGGGGAGACCGCTGGGGACGAGGGAGTAGAGCGCCTCGGTGGTGCGCCGGTAGACGTCGCGGGTGAGGGCCTTGCGGTCGACCACCTGGGCCATGGCCTGGCGGATGGCCTTGTTGCCGCCGACGGGCGAGTCGGTGTTGAAGACGAGGTAGCGGATCTCCTGGCCGGGCGACTCGATGATGTCGATCTTGTCGCCCTGGTCCGCCTCCAGCCGCTGCACCTGCTCGGGGGAGATGGAGCGGTTCATGACATCGATCTTGCCGGCGGTGAGCGCCTTCTCCATGGCTTCGGCGCTCTTGTACATCCGCAGTTCGATCTTCTCGTTCTTGACGTCGAGTGTGCCTTCGTAGTCCGGGTTCCTGACGAACTCGGCCTCACCGCTGGCGGCCTTGAAGGAGTCGAGGGTGTACGGCCCGGAGCCGACGACCTTGTAACCCTTCTTGAAGGCCTTCGCGGGATAGCTCTCGCTGTCCAGGATGGCCGCGGCGGGGGTGGCCAGCTTGAAGGGGAACGTCGCGTCCGGCTTCTTGAGGTGGAAGACGATCTCGCTGTCGCTGGGGGCCTCGACCGTGTCGATGTTCGCCAACAGCGAGCCGGGGCCGATGTCGTTCCCGATGGCGAGCATGCGCTGCACGGAGAACTCGACGTCCGCGGAGGTCAGCTCGTTGCCGTTGGTGAAAGTGAGGCCGTCCCGCAATGTGCAGCGGTACTGCTCACCTTGCTGGTCGGTGAACTCGCACTTCTTCGCCGCCTCCATCACCGGTTCGGTGCCCGAGCGGGGCGCGCGCACCAGCGTCTGGAAGGTGTTGCGCATGATGTTCCAGGCGGCGGTCTCGTAACCGGCTGCCGGATCGAAGGGCGCCGGGGTGTCCTCCGTGACGACGAACTGGTCCGTCGTGCCCACCACGATGGTGTCGCCGCCCGAGTCACCCCCGTCGGACCCGCCGCATGCGGCGAGCAGCGGGGCGAGCAGAACTGCCAGGGCAGGCAGCACCAGGGTCTTTCGCTTCATCGTCGACGGTCTCCCTCGTCCGGCCAGGGGTTGTTGCAGGGGTCTTATGGCCGAGGAGAAGACATTAGTAGTTCTGCTGCGGGATTCCCGAACAGGGTCCCGTAAGCGCACAATCGCGCACCGATATCACCTGTCGCCGATCCGCTATACGGACGCCGGAACGTACCAGGCGACCGAGAACCAATACGGACACAAGGGTCGCTACTTTACCGCGCGGCGCACCCTTGCCAGCACAGCACGGGAAAACTGTCGACAGTACCGCACGTGACAAATATCACGCCGCCAACTCGCAGGCCACGCAGAGGAATTCGGCCGGGAATGCGGGAGACCCGGCGTGCGCCGCCACCACGCCTTTTCCGGTATTCCCCCGAAGAGGCCCCACCGCGGGACTCACTGCTCGACCATGATCAGAGATCGCAGAAACGCGAGATCGACCTCCTCCAGCGAGCCGACCACCGTACGGCCGTCCGCGGCCTCGATCGGTGCGACGGAGGGGACCGCCACGACGCGGCAGCCGGCCGCCTCGGCGGAGACCACACCGGTCACGGTGTCCTCCAGCACGGCGCAGCGCGCCGGGTCCGCTCCGAGCCGCGCGGCGGCCGTCAGGTACGGGTCCGGGTGCGGCTTCGTCCGCTCCAGCTCGTCCCCGGCGAGGGTGAAGTGGAAGTGCTCCGGCCCCAGCGAGTGCAGCATCCGGTCGATCACGGAGCGGTGCGAGGCGGAGACCAGCCCGGTGGGGACCGAGTGCGCGGCCAGCTCGGTGAGCAGACGGCGGGCGCCGGGCATCAGCGGGACGCCCAGCTCCAGACGCTCGACGAACTTGGCGTTCAGCAGGACCGTCAGCTCGGCGAGGGTGATGTCGGCGGCGGTGGCCGAGATCAGGAAACCCGCGCTGCGGGTCATCGGCCCGCCGACGACGACCTGCCGCCACGCCTCGTCCAGCACGTGCCCCAGGCCGGCGAAGACCTCGACCTCCGCGTCCCACCAGAACCCCTCGGTGTCCACCAGGGTGCCGTCCATGTCGAGCAGCACGGCCTGGAGGCCGGAACCACCCGCCGTACGGGTGACAGTGGCCGGGATGGAGCTGGTCATCCGCATGCACCTCCTGAGGGACACGAAGACCGGCCCCCCGAGGTCACGAGGACCTCGGGCGACCGGTCTCACCGGATCGACCAGTGTACGACGATCTCTCCGCGCGCTCCTGCCGATATCCGGCCCGCCGCGCCGGACCGCCGCGGCGCCGGACCCCTCCGGGCCGGGCTCAGGTCACCTCGCGTTGAAGTACTTGGCGTCGGGGTGGTGCAGCACGATGGCGTCGGTGGACTGCTCCGGGTGCAACTGGAACTCCTCCGACAGCTCCACGCCGATCCGCTCCGGCTCCAGCAACTCGGCGATCTTCGCGCGGTCCTCCAGGTTGGGGCAGGCGCCGTAGCCCAGCGAGAAGCGGGCGCCCCGGTACTTCAGGTCGAACATGTCGACGATGCGTGCCGGGTCCTGCCCGGCGAAGCCCAGCTCCGCCCGGACGCGCGCGTGCCAGTACTCGGCCAGCGCCTCGGCCAGCTGGACGGACAGCCCGTGCAGCTCCAGGTAGTCGCGGTAGGAGTTGGCCGCGAACAGCTCGGCGGTCGCCTCGCCGATGCGGTTCCCGACGGTGACCACCTGGAGCCCCACCACGTCCGTCTCACCGGTGTCCTCGGGCCGGAAGAAGTCGGCCAGGCAGAGGCGGCGGCCCCGGCGCTGCCGGGGGAAGGTGAACCGGGTCCGCTCGGAGCCGTCGTCGTTGAGCAGGATGAGGTCGTCGCCCTTGGAGTGGCAGGGGAAGTAGCCGTAGACGACGGCCGCCTCCAGGAGGTTCTCGGTCTGGAGCTTGTCCAGCCACCCGCGCAGCCTGGGGCGGCCCTCCGTCTCCACCAGCTCCTCGTAGTCGGGCCCCTGACCGCCACGCGCCTCCTTCAGGCCCCACTGGCCCTTGAAGAGCGCGCCCTCGTCCAGCCAGGACGCGTAGTCGGCGAGCTGGAGGCCCTTGCTGACCCGGGTGCCCCAGAAGGGCGGGGTGGGCACGGGGTTGTCGACGGCGACGTCGGAGCGCACCGAGCCGTCGTTCGGCGGCGGCTCCTCGATGGTCAGCTCCCGCTTGGGCACCCGGCGCTGCTTCAGCTCGGGCAGCACGGCGCCGGGGACGCCGCGCTTGACGGCGATCAGCGCGTCCATCAGCCGCAGCCCCTCGAACGCGTCGCGCGCGTAGCGGACCTCGCCCTCGTAGACCTCGTGCAGGTCCTGCTCCACGTACGCGCGGGTGAGTGCCGCGCCGCCGAGGATGACGGGGTAGTCGGCGGCCATGCTGCGCTGGTTGAGCTCCTCGAGGTTCTCCTTCATGATCACCGTGGACTTGACCAGCAGCCCGGACATGCCGATCACGTCGGCGCGGTGCTCCTCGGCCGCCTCCAGGATGGCCGCGACCGGCTGCTTGATGCCGAGGTTGACGACGGTGTAGCCGTTGTTGGAGAGGATGATGTCGACGAGGTTCTTGCCGATGTCGTGCACGTCGCCGCGGACGGTGGCCAGCACGATGGTGCCCTTGCCCTCGTCGTCGGTCTTCTCCATGTGCGGCTCCAGGTAGGCCACCGCGTTCTTCATGACCTCGGCGGACTGGAGCACGAAGGGCAGCTGCATCTGCCCGGAGCCGAACAGTTCGCCGACGACCTTCATGCCCGCCAGCAGCGTCTCGTTGACAATGACCAGCGCCGACTGTGTCTGGAGCGCCTCGTCGAGGTCGGCCTCCAGGCCGTTGCGCTCGCCGTCGATGATGCGCCGCTGGAGGCGCTCGTCCAGCGGCAGGGCCAGGAGTTCCTCGGCGCGGGATGCCTTCATGGACTTGGTGTCCACGCCCTCGAACAGCTCCAGCAGCTTCGAGAGCGGGTCGTAGCCCTCGCTGCGGCGGTCGTAGATCAGGTCGAGCGCGGTGTTGACCTGCTCCTCCTCCAGCCGCGCGATGGGCAGGATCTTGGAGGCGTGCACGATGGCGGAGTCCAGGCCTGCCTTGACGCACTCGTCCAGGAAGACGGAGTTGAGGGTGACGCGGGCGGCCGGGTTCAGGCCGAAGGAGATGTTGGACAGGCCCAGCGTGGTCTGCACCTCGGGATGACGCCGCTTCAGCTCCCGGATGGCCTCGATGGTGGCGACCCCGTCCTTGCGGGACTCCTCCTGGCCGGTGCAGATGGTGAAGGTGAGGCAGTCGATGAGGATGTCGGACTCGAGGACGCCCCAGTTGCCGGTGAGGTCCTCGATCAGCCGCTCGGCGATGGCCACCTTGTGCTCGGCGGTACGGGCCTGGCCCTCCTCGTCGATCGTCAGCGCGATGAGCGCCGCGCCGTGCTCGGCCGCGAGCGCGGTGACCTTGGCGAACCGCGACTCGGGGCCGTCCCCGTCCTCGTAGTTGACGGAGTTGATGACCGCGCGCCCGCCCAGCTTCTCCAGCCCGGCCTCCAGGACGGCGACCTCGGTGGAGTCCAGGACGAGCGGCAGCGTGGAGGCGGTCGCGAACCGCCCCGCCAGCTCCTTCATGTCCGCCACACCGTCCCGGCCGACGTAGTCCACGCACAGGTCCAGCAGGTGGGCGCCCTCGCGGATCTGGTCCCGTGCCATCTCCACGCAGTCGTCCCAGCGGCCCTCCAGCATGGCGGTGCGGAACTTCTTGGAGCCGTTGGCGTTGGTGCGCTCGCCGATGGCCAGGTAGGAGGCGTCCTGCCGGAAGGGCACGCTCTGGTAGAGCGAGGCGGCGCCCGGCTCCGGCCGGGGCGAGCGCTCCACCGGGCGCCGGCCGCGCACCCGCTCCACCAGCTGCCGCAGGTGCTCGGGGGTGGTGCCGCAGCAGCCGCCCACCAGCGAGAGGCCGTACTCGCCGACGAAGGTGTCCTGGGCGTCCGCCAGTTCGGGTGCGGTGAGCGGGTAGTGCGCGCCGTCCTTGCCCAGCACGGGCAGCCCGGCGTTCGGCATGCAGGACAGGGGCACCCGCGCGTGCTGGGCCAGGTAGCGCAGGTGTTCGCTCATCTCGGCGGGGCCGGTCGCGCAGTTCAGCCCGATCATGTCGATGCCCAGCGGCTCCAGGGCGGTCAGGGCGGCGCCGATCTCCGATCCGAGCAGCATGGTGCCGGTGGTCTCCACGGTCACCGAGCACAGCAGCGGCAGGCGCGCCCCGGTCGCCTCCAGGGCGCGGCGGGCGCCGAGAACGGCGGCCTTGGTCTGGAGCAGGTCCTGGGTGGTCTCCACCAGCAGCGCGTCGGCGCCGCCGGCGATCATGCCCTCGGCGTTCTCCTGGTAGGCGTCCCGCAGGGTGACGTACGGGGCGTGGCCGAGCGTGGGCAGCTTGGTGCCGGGGCCCATCGAGCCGAGCACCCAGCGGGTCCGGCCGTCGGCGGCGAACTCGTCGGCGACCTCGCGGGCGATGCGGACGCCGGCCTCGGAGAGTTCGAAGTTGCGCTCGGGGATGTCGTACTCCTTGAGGGCGGCGTAGTTCGCCCCGAAGGTGTTGGTCTCCACGCAGTCGACGCCGACCTCGAAGTAGGCGCGGTGCACGGAGGCCACGATGTCCGGCCGGGTGACGTTGAGGATCTCGTTGCAGCCCTCCAGCTGCTGGAAGTCCTCCAGCGAGGGGTCCTGCTCCTGGAGCATCGTGCCCATCGCCCCGTCGGCGACGACCACGCGCGAGGCCAGCGCCTCGCGGAGTTCGTCGGCCCGGGTGTTCTGGGCGGCGGACTGGGACTGGGACGAGGCCATGGAAATGCTCCCTGGAGTGCGACGGCTGTCGGCTTTGCACGGCCCGGTGGGACCGCGCACCTCGCCAGGGTATCGGGCGGGGCAAGACCGGCTCGGCGGCGACGGGCGGCACTCGGGCGTAAGGGCTCCAGGTCCCGTCTTTCACCCGGTCGACATGAGGCGATAGTGTTCGGCATTGCCGAATCGCACATCCATGGAGACGCCTGGTACACGGAGCGCGCGTGCACGGGGCAGGTGACGGAGGTTTCCCGATGGCCCGGACCATCCAGTCGCTCGAGCGGGCGGCGGCGGCGCTGCGGCTGCTGGCCGGTGGTGAGCGGCGGTTGGGCCTCTCCGAGATCGCCTCGACGCTGGGTCTCGCCAAGGGTACGACGCACGGCCTGATCCGCACCCTCCAGCAGGAGGGGTTCGTCGAGCAGGACGAGGCGACGGGGAAGTACACCCTGGGCGCGGAGCTGCTCCGCCTGGGCAACAGCTACCTCGACGTGCACGAGCTGCGCGCCAGGGCCCTGGTGTGGACGGACGACCTGGCGCGCTCCAGCGGAGAGAGCGTCTATCTGGGAGTCCTGCACCAGCAGGGCGTGCTGATCGTGCATCACGTCTTCCGGCCGGACGACAGCCGGCAGGTGCTGGAGGTCGGGGCGATGCAGCCGCTGCACAGCACGGCGCTGGGCAAGGTGCTCGCGGCGTACGACCCGGTGGCGCACGGCGAGGCGGCGGAGGCCGAGCGGGAGGCGTTCACCGAGGCCACCCGTACCGGGCTCGCCGAACTGGAGGACGTGCTGGACCTGACCCGGGCGCGCGGCTGGTCGACGGACGTGGAGGAGACCTGGGAGGGTCTGGCGTCCATCGCCGCGCCCATCCACGACCGGCGGCGGATGCCAGTGGGCGCGGTCGGCATCACCGGCGCGGTGGAGCGGGTGTGCGAGGAGCCCGGCGGCGCGGAGGGCCCCGAGAGCATCCGCCCGCGCCTGGTCGCGGCCGTACGGGACTGCGCGCGCGCCGTGTCGCGCGATCTCGGAGCCGGTCGCTTCTAGGGTGTAGAGGACAATCCGCCCATATCGGAGCACCAGGCAGAACCTGCCGCTCACCCCCTTGACGAGATCCCCCACAAGGGAAAAACTGCCGTCCAGCGGTCGACATTGTCGAACACCGGACGAGAACCGGTCCGCCTTCCCTCTGGACGAAGGACAAAGGAGTCGCGGGTGTCCAGCTCCGACATCTTCATCGGCGAGGTCATCGGCACCGCGGTGCTGATCCTCCTCGGCGGTGGCGTCTGCGCCGCCGTCACTTTCAAGCGTTCGAAGGCGTACCAGGCAGGCTGGGTCGCCATCGCCTTCGGCTGGGGCATGGCCGTGCTCACCGGCGCCTACATCGCGGCCGGCGTCTCGGGCGCCCACCTCAACCCCGCGGTCACCGTCGGTCTCGCGGTGGAGGGCGGCACCGAGTGGGGCGACGTGCCGCTCTACCTCCTGTCCCAGATGACCGGCGCCATCCTCGGCGCGCTGCTGGTGTGGGTGGTCTACTACGGGCAGTTCCACGCGCATCTCACCGACCCCGAGGTCGTCGGCGAGCCGGGCACCCAGGACTTCGCGAAGGGCGTCCCGGCGCAGCAGCCCGGTCCGGTCCTCGGCGTCTTCTCCACCGCTCCGGAGATCCGGAACAGCGTGCAGAACGTCGCCACCGAGACCATCGCCACGATCGTCCTGGTGCTCGCCATCCTCACCCAGGGCCTCAACGACTCCGGCAAGGGCCTCGGTCCGCTCGGCGTGCTGATCACCGCCCTGGTCGTCGTCGGCATCGGCCTCTCGCTGGGCGGCCCGACGGGGTACGCCATCAACCCGGCCCGCGACCTCGGCCCCCGCATCGTGCACGCGGCGCTCCCGCTGCCGAACAAGGGCAGCTCCGACTGGTCGTACGCCTGGATACCGGTCGCGGGGCCGCTGCTCGGCGGCGTGATAGCCGGCGGCCTCTACAACCTCGCGTTCGCCTGAGCCGAACCGGCGCGCCGCCGGCCCGTAGGCCCGTAGTCCCTCGCAGACCCGCAGAGCCCCGAGGACCGCCCCACCACCCCCTGTATGCAACGGAGCATCGCATGACCGACACCCACTCCACCGGACCGTTCATCGCGGCCATCGACCAGGGCACCACCTCCAGCCGGTGCATCGTCTTCGACAAGGACGGCCGGATCGTGTCGGTCGACCAGAAGGAGCACGAGCAGATCCTCCCCAAGCCGGGCTGGGTCGAGCACGACGCCGCCGAGATCTGGACGAACGTCCAGGAGGTCGTCGCCGGTGCCCTGGCCAAGGCGGGCATCACCCGCGAGGACGTCAAGGCGCTCGGGATCACCAACCAGCGCGAGACCACCCTGCTGTGGGACAAGGCGACGGGTGAGCCCGTGCACAACGCCCTGGTCTGGCAGGACACCCGCACCGACGCGCTCTGCAAGGAGCTGGGCCGCAACGTCGGCCAGGACCGCTTCCGCCGCGAAACGGGCCTGCCGCTGGCCGCCTACTTCGCCGGGCCCAAGATCCGCTGGCTGCTCGACAACGTCCCCGGGCTGCGGGACCGCGCCGAGCGCGGCGATCTGCTCTTCGGCACCATGGACTCCTGGGTCATCTGGAACCTCACTGGCGGCACGAACGGCGGCGTGCACGTCACGGACGTCACCAACGCCTCGCGCACGATGCTGATGAACCTCCACTCGCTGCAGTGGGACCCCAAGATCTGCGAGTCGATGGGCGTGCCGATGTCGGTGCTGCCCGAGATCCGCTCCTCCGCCGAGGTCTACGGCGAGGCCACCGGCGCGCTCGCCGGCGTGCCGGTCGCCTCCGCGCTGGGCGACCAGCAGGCCGCGCTCTTCGGGCAGACGTGCTTCTCGCCGGGCGAGGCCAAGTCGACCTACGGCACCGGCACCTTCCTCCTCCTCAACACCGGTGAGCAGGCCGTCAACTCGTACAACGGGCTGCTGACGACGGTCGGTTACCGCATCGGGAACCAGAAGCCGGTGTACGCGCTGGAGGGCTCCATCGCGGTCACCGGCGCGCTGGTGCAGTGGATGCGCGACCAGATGGGGCTGATCAACAGCGCCGCCGAGATCGAGACCCTCGCCAGCTCGGTGGAGGACAACGGCGGCGCCTACTTCGTGCCCGCCTTCTCCGGTCTCTTCGCGCCCTACTGGCGCTCCGACGCGCGCGGCGTGATCACCGGGCTGACGCGCTACGTGACCAAGGCGCACATCGCCCGCGCCGTACTGGAGGCGACCGCCTGGCAGACCCGCGAAATCGTCGACGCCATGCAGAAGGACTCCGGCGTCGAGCTGACCTCGCTCAAGGTCGACGGCGGCATGACCTCCAACAACCTGCTGATGCAGGCCATCTCGGACTTCCTGGACGCCCCGGTGGTGCGCCCCCTGGTCGCCGAGACGACCTGTCTCGGCGCCGCCTACGCCGCCGGCCTGGCCGTCGGCTTCTGGCCCGACACCGAGGCGCTGCGCGTCAACTGGAAGCGCGCCGCCGAGTGGACCCCCCGGATGGAAGCGGTCCAGCGTGACCGCGAGTACAAGAACTGGCTCAAGGCCGTCGAGCGGACCATGGGCTGGATCGAAGAGGAGAACTGATCAGCATGAACACCCTGCAGAGCGTCCCCTCCCCCGGGACGCACCCGGCTGCCGGCGCCCGTCCGGGCCGCGCCGAGACCAGAGAGCGGCTCGCGCAGGCGACCTACGATCTGCTGGTCATCGGCGGCGGCATCCTGGGGACCTCGGTCGCCTGGCATGCGGCGCAGTCGGGGCTGCGGGTGGCGATGGTGGACGCCGGCGACTTCGCCGGCGCCACCTCCTCCGCCTCCTCCAAGCTGGTGCACGGCGGCCTGCGCTACCTGCAGACCGGCTCGGTCCGGCTGGTCGCGGAGAACCACCACGAGCGGCGGGTGCTGGCCAGGAACGTCGCACCGCACCTGGTCAACCCGCTGATGTTCTACCTGCCCGTCTACCGGGGCGGCCCGCACGGCGCGGCCAAGCTGGGCGCGGGTGTCTTCGCCTACTCGGCGCTGTCCGCCTTCGGCGACGGCGTCGGGCGGATCGTGGCGACCTCGAAGGCGCTGGCGGACAACCCGGCGCTGCGTACGGAGAACCTGCGCGCCGTCGCGGCCTACGGCGACCACCAGATGAACGACTCCCGGATGGCCGTCATGACGGTGCGCGCGGCCGTGGAGTCGGGCGCGGCCGTGCTCAACCATGCCGAGGTCACCGGGCTGCGCACGCGTCGCGGCCGGGTGACCGGCGCGGAGCTGCGCGACCGGCTGGACGGCACCGAGTTCGGTGTGGACGCCCGTCTGGTGCTGAACGCGACGGGCCCCTGGGTCGACCACCTGCGCCGGATGGAGGACCCGGGCGCGGCCCCCAGCATCCGCCTGTCCAAGGGCGCGCACCTGGTGCTGAAGCGGAGAGCGCCCTGGCGGGCGGCGATGGCCACCCCCGTCGACAAGTACCGCATCACGCTCGCGCTGCCGTGGGAGGACCAGCTGCTGCTGGGCACCACCGACGAGGCGTACGAGGGCGATCCCGGCGACGTCGCGGCCACCGAGGCGGACATCCGGCAGATCCTGGACGAGGCGTCCGTCTCCATCCGCGACGAGCACCTCTCCCGCGAGCTGGTGAGTTACGCCTTCGCCGGGCTGCGGGTGCTGCCCGGCGGACCGGGCGACGTGAAGTCGGCCAAGCGGGAGACGGTCGTCTCCGAGGGCCGGGGCGGCATGCTGTCGGTGGCGGGCGGCAAGTGGACGACCTACCGGCACATCGGCCGCACGGTGGTGGCCAAGCTGGCGAGCGCCTCCGGGGCGGCCCCGGCGGGGGCCGGCGGGGGGCCCGTACCGGTGAAGTCGCTGATCCGGCACGCCCCGCTGCCGGGCCTGTCCCACCCGGACGCGGTGACCCACCGGTTGCTGGCGGACCGCGAGGCGGACGCCGGGATGGACCCGCTGACGGCTCGTCAGCTGGCCACCCACTACGGCTCGCTGGCCTTCGACATCGCCCGCCTGGTCAAGCAGGACCCGGCGCTCGGCGAGCGCATCCACCCGGACGGGCCGGAGATCTGGGCACAGGTGGCCTACGCCCGCGACCAGGAGTGGGCGCAGACCCCGGAGGACGTGCTGCGGCGCCGGACCACGCTGACCATCCGCGGCCTGGACACCGAGGAGGTCCGCGGCCGGGTCGCGGCGATGCTCGCGGGGGACGCGGGCCACGAGGCCTGAGCCGGCTCCGCGCACCGGGCCCGGCCCCGGCCCCGTACGGCAGGCCGCTCCCTCCAGGGGGTGACCTGCCGTACGAGTGTCCGCGCCGGCGGGGGAGGCCCGGGCCGCGGGCGGGCGTACCGCCGGGACTGGTGCGTGCCGGAGCGCTTGCGGAAGCTGCGGCAGGGGCAGCGTCACGCCGTAGGCTGGTGGCCGCACGGATCTGGAACGGCAGCCGGTGCGGGGCGCAGCGCTCCGCAGCGGCCGGAAGGAGGCGCTGGGTGATCGAGCTGGAGGGGGTTCCCGAGCTGGTCGATCCGGTCATGGTGGCCGCGTTCGAAGGCTGGAACGACGCCGGCGACGCCGCCTCCACAGCGGTCGGCCATCTCGAACGGGAATGGAAGGGCGAGGTGTTCGCGGCGCTCGACGCCGAGGACTACTACGACTTCCAGGTGAACCGTCCGCACATGTGGCTGGACGGCGGTTCCCGGAAGGTGACCTGGCCGACGACGCGCCTCTCGGTGGTCCGGGTCGGCGACTCCGACGGCAAGGGCAGACCACGGGACCTCGTGCTGGTGCGCGGCATCGAGCCGAGCATGCGCTGGCGCTCGTTCTGCAACGAGGTGCTGGGCTTCGCCCACGAGCTGGGCGTCGAGATGGTGGTGATCATGGGCGCGCTGCTCGGTGACACCCCGCACACCCGTCCGGTACCGGTCACGGGCATGACCTCCGATTCCGACCTGGCGCGCACGATGAGCCTGGAGGAGTCCCGGTACGAGGGGCCGACCGGCATCGTCGGCATTCTCCAGGAGGCGTGCACGCACGCGGGCGTGCCGGCGGTGAGCCTGTGGGCCTCGGTGCCGCACTACGTCTCGCAGCCGCCCAATCCCAAGGCGACTCTGGCGCTGCTCAACCGGCTCGAGGACCTGCTGGAGCTGCGCATCCCGCTGGGTGAGCTGCCGGAGGACGCGCGTGCGTGGCAGCTGGGGGTCGACCAGCTCGCGGCGGAGGACAGCGAGGTCGCGGAGTACGTCCAGTCGCTGGAGGAGGCGCGGGACACCGCGGAGCTGCCGGAGGCCTCGGGCGAGGCCATCGCCAAGGAGTTCGAGCGCTATCTGCGGCGCCGGGACGGCGGCCCGGGCCCCGGGCACGCGGCGGGGAGCCCGGAGGGCGGTTCGCCGTATCTGCGCGAGCCGGGCAGCGGCCGTGCCCGGCCCGCCAGGCCGCATGCCGCGGAAAGCGACGCGGCGGGCGGCACCGGGGGCGGCGCGCGGCAGCCGGACGGCGCGGGCGCGGACGACTCCGCGGACGCGGAAGCGGGTGGTGACGCGGCGGAGCCGGGCAGACGGGCGAAGCCGCCCCGGAGGAAGCGGCCCGCGCCGCCGTCGGACCCTGGGGCCGACGGCGGCGCGGGCCCCGACGAGGGCGGCGGTGACCGGGGCGGCCAGGGCGACGACGGCGAGGACACCGGCGAAGGCGGCGCCAGCGGCAGCGAGGGCTGACCGGCGGCCGACCGGCCTGGGGCCCGGCTGGTCCGCCGGGCCCCGGGCGCTGGCCATGTCCTCAGCCGCGGTCCGGCCGCGGCCTACCCGAGGAGTCCGGCACGGCTCACAGCGCCACCCCCAGCAGCGCGTCGACCGCGCGCGAGGCCAGGCCGGGCGCGCCCTCGTCCGTGCCGCCACCGGCCTGCTGGGCGGCGGCCCAGCGGTCCACGGCGGCCAGCGCCGCCGGTGCGTCCAGGTCGTCGGCGAGCGCCTCGCGGATCTCCTCCACCAGTGCGTCGGCCGAGGGCCCGTCGGGGCGGGAGACGGCGGCACGCCAGCGGGCGAGCCGCTCCTCGGCCTCTTCCAGCACCGCCTCGGTGTACTCCCAGTCCGCGCGGTAGTGGTGTGCGAGGAGGGCCAGCCGGATGGCGGCGGGGTCGGTGCCCGCGCGACGCAGCGCGGAGACGAAGACCAGGTTGCCCTTGGACTTGGACATCTTCTCGCCGTTCAGCGCCACCATGCCCGCGTGCACGTACGTCCGGGCGAACGGGTACTCGCCGGTGAGCGCCTGGGCGTGCGAGGCCCCCATCTCGTGGTGCGGGAAGACGAGGTCGGAGCCGCCGCCCTGCACGTCGAAGCCCATGCCCAGCTGTTCGAGGGCGATGGCGACGCACTCGATGTGCCACCCGGGCCGGCCGCGCCCGAGCGAACCTCCGTCCCAGCTCGGCTCGCCGGGCCGCGCCGCGGTCCACAGCATCGGGTCGAGCGGGTTCTTCTTGCCGACGCGCTCCGGGTCGCCGCCGCGTTCGGCGGAGAGCAGGCGCATCGTTTCCGCGTCCAGCTGGGAGACCGTGCCGAAGTGCGGGTCCGACTCGACGGAGAAGTAGGTGTCGCCGGCGAGTTCGTAGGCCGCTCCCATGTCGCGCAGCCGTTCGACGAGCGGGACGATGCCGGGGATGGACTCGACCGCGCCGATGTAGTGCTGCGGGGGAAGCATCCGCAGGGCGGTCATGTCCTCGCGGAAGAGCTCGGTCTCGCGCTCGGCGAGCGCGGTCCAGTCCTCACCGGTCTCGACGGCCCGCTCCAGCAGCGGGTCGTCGATGTCGGTGACGTTCTGTATGTAGAGAACCTGCCGCTGGGTGTCCAGCCAGACCCGCTGCACGAGGTCGAAAGCGTTGTAGGTGGCCGCGTGCCCCAGATGGGTGGCGTCGTAGGGCGTGATGCCACAGACATAGAGACGGGCCGTGGGACCGGGGCTGACGGTCACCGGCCCTCCGGTCGCGGTGTCGTGAATCCTGAGGTCGCGGCCTTGACCAGGCAGAGCGGGGACCTCGGAAGCGGGCCAGGCATACATGCCTTGAGCGTAACCGCACGGCTGTTCCGGGTACGAGCGGGACCGCGGAATTGGCCGGAACGGCGATCCCCCGGCTCCCCCTCCCCCGCCGGAGCGGCACCGGCGGAGGGGTGAGGGAGTTACACCGGCGGCCAGGGGATGGCGGGCCAGTCGCCGCTGGGCAGCGGGTGCCGCCCCGAGGAGAGCAGCGCCTCGGCGCGCTTGCGCAGGGCCTCCAGCTCGGCCGCGGTGATCAGCTCGCCCAGTCGGGTGGCGAGCGCCGCGCCCGGCGCCAGGCCCGACGCCAGCTGCCGCAGGACGCCCAGCGCCTCGGCGGTGAGCGGCTCGCCCGCCCAGCCCCACAGCAGCGTGCGCAGGCGGTCGTCGGAGTGGAAGGTGACGCCGTGGTCGATGGCGTGGAGTCTGCCGTCGGGGGTGGTCAGCAGGTGGCCGCCCTTGCGGTCGCCGTTGTTGATCACCGCGTCGAGGACGGCGAGCCGGCGTAGCCGCTGATCGTCGGCGTGCACGAGGAGGGCGGTGCGCCCGGCGCCGACGTCCGCGCGGCCGATCGCCTTCCAGCCCGGGCCGGGCTCGGCCTCGTCGACCAGGGCGAGCAGCTCCCCGTGGCCGCCACCGTCACCCTCGGCGGCGCCGTCCGCGTCGTCCCCGTCCGCCTCCTCGCCGGGCACCGGGCCGATCCACCGCTGGCACATGCCCTCGCCGTACGGCCCCTCGCGCAGCACCGTCTCCGGGACCAGCCCCCAGCCGGTGGCCTCGGAGACCGCGTAGGCCGCGACCTCGCGCTGGGCCAGCGTGCCTTCGGGGAAGTCCCACAGCGGGCGCTCCCCGGCGACCGGCTTGTAGACGCACCGCAGGGTGCGGCCCCGGTGCTCCACCTCGCCGAACAGGACGGCGTTGGACGCCTCCGTGATCCGGCCGAGCACCGAGAGAGTGCCGCGCTCCAGCAGCTCCCGCACCTGCGCCGCGTCCGGCACACCGTCCCCGCCCTCCGCACCATGGTTCATTCCCCGCGCCGGTATCCGTTCTGGCGCGGACAGACGTGGCCGTCCGGGTCGAGCGGGAGGCTGCACAGGGGGCACGGCGGGCGTCCGGCGTTGACCACTTCGAGGGCGCGCTTCGCAAAGGAGCGGGCCATCGTGCCGCTTATCCGCACCCGCAGCATCGGCGGGCCGTTCTCGTCGTCCTGGAGGAGTCGCTCCTCGGCGTCGGCGAGGTCCTCCTCGGACTCCGCCTCCAGCTCGACCAGGGCCTGCGCCTCGACGACCATGCGCGCGGCCTCGCCGTCCCAGGCCAGCGCCATGGTGCCGACCCGGAACTCCTCCTCCACCGGGGACTCCAGCGGGGCCATGTCCTCGACCTCGGCGGGGGTCACGGCCGGGACAGGGGCGTTGCCGCCGGAGCGGCGCACCACCTCGTCCAGCAGTTCGTCGATCCGCTCGGCGAGGGCTTCCACCTGAGCCTTCTCCAGTGCCACGCTGGTCGTCCGGCCGGTGGCGGAGGCTTGCAGGAAGAAGGTACGGCGGCCCGGCAGTCCGACCGTGCCGGCCACGAATCGGTCCGGCGGATCGTAGAGGAACACCTGACGGGACACGTCCTGCTCCATTGAGTCGGCGGCGGCTTCACTGGCAGCCTACTGCGCGTGCTGATCACCGTGCCTACGCGCCGCCCCCCACCGCCGCGCTGCTGCCGGCGGCCGGTTCGGCGGCGGCGTCCCGGTGCTCCCCCTCGCTGGGCTCCGGCGGCGCCAGGGAGTCCAGCTCGCCGGTGTCACCGAGCCTCATCAGGAAGGGGCGCAGCGGCGTGTAGCGGATGGCGGTGACCGAGCAGGGGCCGACCGCGACGCGCTGGAAGAGGTCGAGGTGCATGCCCAGCGCGTCGGCGACCAGCGACTTGATGATGTCCCCGTGCGAGAACACGGCGTAGACGGCGTTCGCGCCGTGCTCCGCCTCGATCCGGGCGTTCCACTCGCGTACGGCCTCCACCGCGCGGTGCTGCATGGCGCGCATCGACTCGCCGCCGGGGAAGACCGCGGCGGAGGGGTGCTGCTGCACGGTCGCCATCAGCGGTTCCTCGGCCAGCTCGGCAAGCTTGCGGCCCGTCCAGTCGCCGTAGTCGCACTCGCCGACGCGGTCGTCCGTGTGCACGGGAAGCTCCGGGCGGGCGGCGGACAGCGGCGCCAGCGTCTCCTGGCAGCGTTGCAGCGGGCTGCTGACGAGGGCCGTGAGCGGCACCCCGGCAAGCCGTCCGGGGAGCGCCGCCGCCTGCCCGCGGCCGTGCTCGTCGAGCGGCACCTCGGGGGTCCAGCCGGCCAGCAGACCGGCGGTGTTCGCGGTGGATCGGCCGTGGCGTACCAGGAGAAGCGTGGGCATGTCCGCCAGCCTACGGCGTGGGCGGGAGCGGCCGTCCGCGGGCGTGTGCCCCCTTCGTACGCCGGGGCGCGGGGGTCGCGGCGGCGGCGCCGGGGTTGTGCGGACGGCGAGGCAGGGAAGAATGCCCACCGTGATCGTCGACTGTGCCCTGTACCGCGACGGGCGCCGTGTGGAGCGCCCCGCCGAGTTCTCCGCCGCGCTCGACGAGGCCCGCCAGACGGGGAACGCCTTCTTGTGGGTCGGCCTGCACGAACCGACGCCGGAGGAGTTCGCCCATGTCAGCCGCTCCTTCCGGCTCCATCCGCTCGCCGTGGAGGACGCGCTCGGCGCGCACCAGCGCCCGAAGCTGGAGCGGTACGAGGACTCGCTGTTCCTGGTCCTGAAGCCGGTGAGCTACGACGACAGCCTCGGCTCGGTCTCGGCCGGCGAGCTGATGGTCTTCCTCGGCGACTCGTTCGTGATCACCGTCCGGCACGGCGAAACCAACCCGCTCGGTGCGGTGCGCGAGCGGCTGGAGCAGGAGCCGCAGGTGCTCCAGCACGGACCCACGGCCGTGATGTACGCGGTCAGCGACGCCGTCGTGGACCACTACACGGAGGTCGCCGCGGAGCTGCACGTGGACCTGGACGAACTGGAGGAGGAGGTCTTCACCCCCGGCGGCCCCGGCCAGGCCCGGGTAGCGGAGCGGATCTACGCCTTCAAGCGGCAGGTGCTGGAGTTCCGCCGGGCCACCGGTCCGCTGGCGGAGCCGATGGAGCGGCTGGCGGCGGGGGTGCCGTTCGTGCCGGAGCGCTCACGGCCCTTCTTCCGGGACGTCAGCGACCATCTGACCCGGGCCAACGAGCAGGTGGAGGGTCTGGACCGGCTGCTTTCGGACATCCTGGCCGCGTACCTGGCGCAGATGGGGGTCCGGCAGAACGACGACATGCGGAAGATCTCCGCCTGGGCCGCGATGTTCGCCATCCCGACGATGATCGCCGGCGTCTACGGCATGAACTTCAGGCACATGCCCGAGCTGAACTGGCCGTGGGCGTATCCCGCGGTGATCGTGCTGATCGGCGGGGCCTGCCTGCTGCTGTTCCGCCTCTTCAAACGGCGCGGCTGGCTGTGACGGGAGGCGCGTGCCCTGCGGTGCCTGCCCCGCCCCGGCCGGGGCAGGCACCGTGGGGCAGGGCGCCGTCAGGCAGGGCGGGCCGTCAGGCGAGCCGGGTCTCGGGCGCGCTCGCGCCGCCCAGCGGGTCACGCCGCTCGGGCATCCGGAGGCTGACCATCCGCCGCCAGCCGCCGAGCCGCTCGTAGCCGTGGACCGAGTGGATTCCGGCCGCCAGCAGCGCCGACTTCGCCCGCGGCCAGCCCAGGATGTGCCCCATCCGCTCCATCACGCCGAGGCTGACGTCCCGGTAGACACCGACCTCCTCGGTGGCGCACTCGCGCAGCGTCCGCCGGATCTGCGGTCCGTAGCCCTCGGCGGCGAGTGCGAGGAGTTCCTCGTGGCAGTAGGCGAGGTGGTTGTCCTCGTCGTGGGAGATCATCCGTACGGCTCTGCCGACCTCCGGGTGGGTGGCGAAGTGCTTGTGGAGCATGGCCATCTGGTCGGAGGCGCGCTGCTCGGTGACCCGGCTGTGTGCCAGGTAGGTGACGAGGTCGTGCTCGGTCAGCGGCACGTCGCGGCGGAGTTTGTCGTGCGCCAGCCCGATGCCCGCCCGCTCCAGCAGCATCGTGTAGTCCAGTTCCCGGGGGACCTCGACCGGCGTCAGGCCGCGCTTGCGCAGCAGCGCCTGGAAGAGCCTGCCGTGCTTGTCCTCGTCCGCGCCGTGCCGCGCGACCTTGGGCGCCAGGGCGCGGCGGTGCTCGGGGACGAGGGCCGCGATCCGGCCGTTCTCCCACCCTCCCTGGGCCTCTCCGCTGGCCGCGATGGAGCAGAAGAGACGGAAGGAGTCGTCGTTGTCGACGATCTCCTGGAACAGGCTTCGGGCCGAGAGCATCGCTGCCACCTCCGTGCACGCCATTGCCGGTTGCGACCTCGCCCAGGTCGTATCCGAGTCAAGGGCGGCGCGGGCGGGGCGGCAACAGGTGGGCGCGGCGACTGGGCCGTTCGGTGGAAAAGCCGCGCCGCGGGACAGGGGTACAGGCGCGGCGGCCTCGTCCTGTCGCGGACGAGGCCGCCTGCGGGGAGAGTGTGCGGGCCGGGGGCACCGGTCCGGGGCAACGGTCGGGTGCGGCCTCAGGCCAGCGAGGCGCGCTCCATCGCGGTCACGCCCGCGCGCAGCGAGGCCAGCCGCTCCTCGAGGGTGAACCCGGCGGGCGCGAGGGACAGCGTGCCCACACCGGCGTCGGCGTACGCCTGCATGCGCTCGGCGATCCGCTCCACCGGGCCGATGAGGGTGGTGGAGTCGATCAGTTCGCGCGGCACGGCGGCCGCCGCGCCGTCCTTGTCCCCCGCCAGGTACTTGTCCTGGATCTCGGCGGCGGCCTCCTCGTAGCCCATGCGCTGGGCGAGCCGGTTGTAGAAGTTCTGCTTGCGGCTGCCCATGCCGCCCACGTACAGCGCGGTGTAGGGGCGGAAGACGTCGGCCAAGGCGTCCACGTCGTCGCCGAGCGCCATCGGGACGGTGGGGCAGATGTCGAAGCCCTCCAGCCCCTCGCCCGCCTTGGCCCGGCCCGCGCGCACGGGCGCCAGGGCGGTCTCCTCGGCGTGCTCGGGCGAGAAGAGGACCAGGAGGGCGCCCTCGGCGATCTCGCCGGTCTGCTCCAGGTTCTTCGGGCCGATCGCGGCGATGTAGAGCGGAACGCGCTCCCGTACGGGGTGCACGGTCAGCTTGATGGGCTTGCCCGGTCCGCCGGGCAGCGGCAGCGTCCAGTGCTCGCCCTGGTGGGTGAGCCGCTCGCGGGACATGGCCTTGCGGACGATCTCCACGTACTCGCGGGTGCGGGCGAGGGGCCGGTCGAACTTCACTCCGTACCAGCCCTCGGAGACCTGCGGTCCCGAGACACCCAGCCCCAGCCGGAACCGGCCACCGGAGAGCGAGTCGAGGGTGGCCGCGGTCATGGCGGTCATGGCGGGCGTGCGCGCCGGAATCTGGAAGATGCCCGCGCCGACGTCGATCCGCTCGGTCTGCGCCGCCACCCAGGACAGGACGGTCGGCGCGTCGGAGCCGTACGCCTCGGCCGCCCAGCAGACGGAGTAGCCGAGGCGGTCCGCCTCCCGGGCGACGGCGAGGTTGTCCGCGTCCATCCCGGCACCCCAGTAGCCGAGGTTGATACCGAGCCGCATACCGGCCCCCTTACTGATCAGTAACGTCCTTGTCCACGGGACTCTAGCGCGCCGCCGCAAGTACGCTCAACGCCCATGGAGCACAGGCACCTGGGCCGTACCGGCCTGCGCGTATCCCGGATCGGACTCGGCACCCTCACCTGGGCGCGGGACTCCGGGGAGCAGGACGCCGCCGACCAGCTGAAGACCTTCTGGGAGGCGGGCGGTTCGCTGGTGGACACCGCCGACGTGTACGCCGACGGCGGCGCCGAGTACCTGCTCGGGCGGCTGCTGGACGGGCTGGTGCCCCGCCGGGATCTGGTGATCGCGACCAAGGCGGGCAGCGTGCCCGACCCCGACCGCCGCTTCGACTCCTCGCGCGGCCACCTGCTGGGCGCCCTCGACGCCTCCCTGCAGCGCCTGGGCACCGACCACGTCGACCTGTGGCAGGTGCACGCGTTCGACCCGGTCACCCCGACGGACGAGACCCTGCAAGCCCTGGACATCGCGGTCGGCAGCGGCCGGGCCCGCTATGTCGGCGTCTCCAACTTCAGCGGCTGGCAGCTGGCCAAGGCGGCCACCTGGCAGCTCGCCGCACCCGGGACGCGTACCCGGCTGGCGAGCACGCAGATGGAGTACTCGCTGCTCCAGCGCGGCATCGAGCGCGAGGTGCTGCCGGCCGCCGCCGACCTCGGCCTCGGGCTGCTGCCCTCCTCGCCGCTCGGCCGCGGCGTGCTGACCGGCAAGTACCGGTACGCCGTACCGGCCGGATCGCGGGGCGCCTCGGAGCAGTTCGCGCCGTTCGTCGCCCCCTACCTGGACGAGGCGGCGGGCCGGATCGTGGACGCGGTGGCCATCGCCGCCGACGGACTGGCCGCGACCCCGCTCCAGGTGGCGCTCGCCTGGGTGCGGGACCGGCCCGGCGTCACCGCGCCGATCCTCGGCGCCCGTACGTCGCAGCAGCTCACGGAGGCGCTGTCAGTGGAGGGCCTTAGTCTTCCGGAGGAGATCTGCCAGGCGCTCGACGACGTGTCGGCCCCGGTGCACCGCTATCCCGACCAGGACTGGAGCGAGCTGTGACGAGCCAGGACAAGGCAGCCGAACTCCTCGCGGCCGTGCGGGCCGTGGAGAGCGGGGAGCGCCCCGCGGCGTCCTTCTTCACCGGTCCCGCGCCCGGCGCCGCGCGGGCGGCCCGGCCCGCGGGGGCGCCCGCCGCGGGGCCCGCGCCGGGCCCGGAGCAGTCCCCTGCCGCGCCCGTGGCGCCGGAGGGCCTGCGGGCGCTGCTCGCCGGCGGCGGCGCACCCCAGGGGCTGGAGGCCGCCGCGGTCGCGGCGCTGGGCGAGCGGGCCGAGGAGGTGCTGCGGGGCGATCCGTGGCAGCTGCTGGCGGTGCCCGGCGTGCTGCCTGAGCAGGCCGACGCCTTCGCCCGCGCACTGCTGGGCGAGGAGTGCGGGCCCGGCGACGAGCGCCGTACGCAGGCACTGGCCGGATGGCTGCTGGAGCGGGCGGCCCTCCAGGGGCACACGGCGATGGAGCCGGGCGCCCTGACCGAAGGGCTGGCCGGGCACGGCGTCCCCGACCCCGGCGAGGCGCTCCGCGTGGCGGCCGACACCGGCGAGGTGCTGATCTTCGAGGACGCGCTGGAGGAGGTGGCCGCGCGCGGCGCCGCCGCCCCGGCCGGCCCCGCCCCGGCGGCGGACGGCGGCAGCGGGGAGGGCGAGGACGCGCGCCCCGTCCGGCTGCTCGTCGGGCTGGACCGCTACGCCCTGGCGGAGGAGAGCACGGCCGACGGCCTGGCGCGCCTGGTCAGCACGTTCGCGGCGCCGGAGGCAGCGGGTGCGGAGCGGTGGGAGCGGGCCGCGGCCGGGGCCGGATCGCCGTCCGCCGCAGAGCTGGTGCGTGCCGTCGCGGGGCACGGCCTGGTGACCCACACCGGCGGTGAGGCGGCGCGGGCCGAGCCCGCGGCGCTGGTGGCGGCGGCCCGGTCGCTGGGGCTGCGCGCGTACGCCGCCGCGCACAGCGCGGACGGGCGGCAGCGGGTGGCGGAGCTGATCGCCGCGGCCTCCGGCGGCCCGGCGGCGGACGCCGCGACGGGGGGCGGCGACGCGGCGGCGGACGCCCCGGCAGGCGACACCGCGGCCGTGACGGTGGCCGGGCTGCTCAGCGGCCGGGAGGGCCCCGGCACCGGCGAGGACGGCGCACGCGCCCTCGACCTGCTCGTCGTGCTGGACGCCCCGCAGCTGGGCGCCGAGGCGGCGGCGGCACTGGTGGAATCCGTGCCGGACGGCGCCCGGCTGGTGCTCAGCGGAGATCCGCTGCTGCTGGGCGGCGCCGGGCCCGGCCAGGTCTTCGCCGACGTGCTGGGCGCCCGCGTGTGCCCGCAGGTGGCCTCCCGCACGCCCGACCCCGGGCCGCTGGGCGAACTGGTCTCCGGCATCGGCGTCGGCGAGCTGAACCAGGTCGAGGCCCCCGAGCGGGAGGTCGTCATCGTCCCGGTGCGGGACGCGGGCGACGCGGTGCACCGGACGGCGCAGCTGGTGGCCGACTCCGTGCCCCGCGCGATCGGCATCCCCGCGTCCGAGACCCAGGTGATCACCCCGGGACACGGCGGCGGCGCGGGCACGCGGGCGCTCAACGCCGCGCTCAAGGAGCGCCTGCATCCGGGCCCCGGCCGGTTCGGCGGGTTCGACCCCGGTGACCGCGTGCTCCACTCCGCCGCCCCGGGCCGAGCGGTGCTGGGCACCGTCGTCTCCGCGGACGAGACCGGGCTGCGGCTGGAATGTGCGGGCGGCAGCGTCGTCGTGCCGCGCGATCAGGTCGCCGGATCGCTGCGGCACGGCTGGGCGGTGACGGCGCACCAGGCCGCCGGGATGCGCTGGCCCGCCGCGGTCGTGGTGCTGCCGGGCGACGCGGCCGGGGCGCTGACCCGTGAGTGGGTCTACACGGCCTTCGGCCGCGCCGAACGGCACCTGTCGGTGGTGCACGGAGCGGACGAGGCGCTGCCGCGGGCCGTCGCCGGGGTCACCGCCCCGCCCCGTACGACGCGGTTGCGCACGCTGCTCGGCGCGGCCGTCCGCGCCGCGGCGGCGCCGGTGAGCGCGGGCTAGGTCACGGCTGGCACGTGGCGCCGTCCGCCCGCCGGGCGTACGGCGTCCGGTGCACCGCGCTCACCTCACCCGCTCCGTCCCGGCTCCTTCCCCCGCCACCGGAAGCCGCGCACACCCGCGAGGTGGAGGCCCCCCGCCGGGCGTACGCGGAGGGCTCCCAGAACGCAGCGAGACGGGACCTCCCCAGGCCAGGCGCCATGTGCCGGGCACGAGGCAGGGGGTGTCGCCGGGGAGTGCCGTCACAGGCGCTCCCTAGACCCTGGCGTCGCCGTCCGCCTCATCCGTCTCGTCCTCCGGGTCCTCGCCGTCCTCCGGGTCCTCGTCGAGGTCCGGGTCGGCTCGGGTGACCGCGACGGCGCCGCGGTCCGGGCCGAGGTCGAGTTCGACGTCGTCCCCGTCGAAGACGGTGCTGACGTCGAAGCGGCAGATGACGCGCTCGGGGTCGGCCTGGTCGAAGGGCGCGGCGAGCCACTCCCCCGGTTCCGCCGGCTGGGCCCCGGCCGAGACCCAGAGCGTGGCGTCGCCCTCCTCCAGCCCGAACTCCTTGTGCCGGGTGGCGATCTCGTCCGGTTCGTACTCCCCGAAGAGCACCCCGAGGGCGGCGTGCACGCTCCGGCCCGCCGAGCCGCCGGCGAAGCCGTCGTCCTCGTCCGCCGAGTCGGGGTCGAGGTCGGTCACCCGCTGCGCCTGGGAGAGCAGCCGGTGCGGCTCGGTGACGGTGTAGTCCCGCCGCACGAAGACCGTCAGCGCCCTCGGTTCGTCCGGACCGGTGTAGTCCGGCATGGTGTCACCCCCCGGGATCTCGAACGGGGTGACCTCGTCGTACGCCTCGTACAGCAGCTCGTCGTACGCCTCACCGGCGGCGGCCAGCTCGTCGAACGCGGCGTAGACGGCGGCGTCCCCGTCACCGCCGGGAGCGTCCCCGGATTCGCCGGCTTCACCGGCGCGCCGCTCCACGGCCTCCAGGTGCCGGTCCAGGGCGGCTTTGACAGCCTCGGCGGCAGCGCGTACGTCGGCAGCGGAAGGCTGCGCAGCATCAGACATAGTGCAGACGCTATCCGCAGTCGGGCCCTGCCCGCACAATAGATGAGATGCCGGAATATGAATTTCGCGATCTGTACGTCCCGCGCGGGGTGTCCCGCGGGGCTGCCACGCGGTTGCTGACCGACCATGCCGAGTACGGGCACTGGGAGTTGGACCGCACCCGCCTCTACCCCGACGGCAGCCGCCGGGTACGGCTGCGCCGCCGGATCATCCGTCAGGTACGCGCGACCTGGTGAGCGTTCCGTGTGTGCGCCGGGGCCCTCGGTGACCGGGGGACGGCGGCCGGACAGCACGGAGCGGGCCCCGCCTCGCGGGACCCGCTGCGTGCTGTGCCGGTGAGCCCGGCCCGCTCCTTCGGCCGGCTGCTCAGCCCTGGCGCGAGACGCGGGCGCGGCGGTAGAGCACCGTGCCGCCGATCAGCAGGCCGGCGCCGAGCGACAGCCCGAGGCCCAGGTCCTTGCCGCCGCCGGTTTCGGCGAGTTCGGCCTCCACCTTGGGCTCGGCCACGGTCTGCGGCTCGGGCTGAGGCGGAGCCTTGACGTGCTCCTTGGGCTGCTCCTGCGGCTTCGGCTTCGCGGCCGGCGCCTCCGGCTTCTCGGCCTTGGGCTTCTCAGCCTTCGGCTTCTCCGTCTTCGGCGCGGGCTTCGAGACGTTGGCGCACTCGTTGCCGAACGTCGGGTTGAGCACTCCGACCACGTCTACGGTGTTGCCGCACGCGTTCACCGGGATGTGCACCGGCACCTGGGCGGTGTTTCCGGACAGCACGCCCGGCGAGTGTGCCGAGCCGCCCTCGGCACCCGAGTCGGCGAACGCCGAGCCGCCCGACAGCGCCAGCACTCCGCCGGCCGCGGCCACGGTGAGCAGGCCCTTCTTGGTGACCTGTCGCATGGTTTGTTCCCTGCCTTCATTCCTTGTGAATTTCGAGCGAGGGCCGGCGGACTCGCCGTCACACCTGCTCGCCCAGGGGCCGAGCGGCCCCGAGTACGTGAGACGCACTCCGGGGCCGTCGGCACTGCCCCCCTCACGGGGGTGATACGCAATGTCAGGCGTTGACGCAGACGTTGCCGAACGTGGGGTTCAGCACTCCGATCACCGAGACGGTGTTGCCGCAGGCGTTCACGGGCACGTGAACCGGAGCCTGCACGACGTTGCCCGACAGCACGCCCGGGGAGTGCACAGCGGCACCCTGGGCCCCGGAGTCGGCAGCAGCCATGCCGGCACCGGCGAGCAGCAGTCCGCCGGCGGCAGCCGCGGTGGCGACGACCTTCTTGATCATTATTCCTCCTCGTTGGCAATGCGATCCCAGACCGCGGATCGCATCACCTGTAACGAGGACGAGGTAATCCGGCTACGAGTGGACAGGCGCATTCACTCTTCCTGACTACTGCCGGACATGCGCCCGATTATGTGAGGGTCGGATCAGTGCAGGTCAACGCAGGTCAAGGGCGAACAGCAAGAGACAGGGAACCGGTCAGCACTGGTCGAGGAAGCGGTCCAGCACCCGTACACCGAACGTGAGCCCGTCCACCGGTACCCGCTCGTCCACGCCGTGGAACATCCCCGCGAAGTCCAGCTCGGGGGGAAGTTTCAGCGGCGCGAAGCCGAAGCAGCGGATGCCCAGGTCGTCGAAGGACTTGGCGTCCGTCCCGCCGGAGAGCATGTACGGCACCGCGCGGGCCACCGGGTCCTCGGCCAGCAGCGAGGACCGCATCGCCTCCACCAGCGCGCCGTCGAAGCTGGTCTCCATGGCCTTGTCCGCGTGCACGTCCTCGCGCCGCACGCGCGGGCCCAGCACCCGGTCCAGGTCGGCGAGGAACTCCTCCTCGTACCCGGGCAGGAAGCGCCCGTCGACGTGGGCGGTGGCCTGGCCGGGGATGACGTTGACCTTGTAGCCCGCGCCGAGCTGGGTGGGGGCGGCGGTGTTGTGCAGCGTCGCGCCGATGATCTTCGCGATGCCGCCGAGCTTGGCGAGCGTCTCCTCCATGTCCTCCGGGTCCAGCTCGGTGCCGAGCGCGTCGGACAGCTCGTCCAGGAAGGACCGCACGGTCTTGGTCACGCGGACGGGGAACTCGTGGCGCCCCAGCCGCCCGACCGCCTCGCACAGCTCGGTGATGGCGTTGTCCTTGTTCGTCATCGAGCCGTGCCCGGCGGTGCCGTCGACGGTGAGCCGCATCCAGTGCATGCCCTTCTGGGCGGACTCGATCAGGTAGAGCCGCAGGTTCTCGTTGACCGTGAAGGAGAAGCCGCCGACCTCGCCGATGGCCTCGGTGACGCCCTCGAAGAGCCCGGGGTGGTTGTCCACCAGGTGCCGCGCGCCGTAGATGCCGCCCGCCTCTTCGTCCCCGAGGAAGGCCAGCACGACGTCCCGCGGCGGTTTGCGGCCGGTGCGCAGCCGCTCGCGGACGACGGCGAGGGTCATCGCGTCCATGTCCTTCATGTCGACCGCGCCCCGGCCCCACACGCAGCCGTCGGCGATCTCGCCGGAGAAGGGGTGGTAGGTCCAGTCCTCGGCGTTCGCGGGCACCACGTCGGTGTGCCCGTGGATGAGCAGCGCCGGGCGCGAAGGGTCCTCGCCCTCGATCCGCGCGACGGTGGAGGCGCGGCCGGGGTGCGACTCGAAGATCTGCGGCTCCAGGCCCACCTCGGCGAGCTTCTCGGCCACGTACTCGGCGGCGGCCCGCTCGCCGGTCGACTCGTTGCCGCCGTAGTTGCTGGTGTCGATGCGGATCAGGTCCCGGCAGAGGTCGACGACCTCGTCCTCACCTGTGGGGTGCGTCTTCGGGCTCGGGCTCGGCTGGCTCACGCTGCCTCCTCGTGTGGCGGGAGTGCCATCCTCCCGCTTCCTGACGCGCGCGCCCAAGGCGGGTGATCGACCACCGCTTCGCCGGTGCTAAAGTTGACCCCGTCACGACGGCGCTGCGCCGCGTGATGACCACTCGTCCGGGTGGCGGAATGGCAGACGCGCTAGCTTGAGGTGCTAGTGCCCTTTACAGGGCGTGGGGGTTCAAGTCCCCCCTCGGACACAGACGTATTTCCCCTTGTGCGGGCCGAGGCAAGCCTCGGCCCGCACAAGCTGTTTCCGGGCGCGGACCGGCGTGCGCCCCGGGTTCCGGTGCCCCTCGTCCTGCGGCGGTGCCGCTGGGGCGCATCCGGCGCTCGTGCTAACCCCTCTGCGCACGTCGGCCAGGAGGATGCCGCGTCCGGACCCGGGCCGCTCCGGACCCGGCCCGCTCGCGTGCTCTGGTGCGCCGGCACCAGAAGGGGCGGGCGGCTGGTCCGGGCGCACCAGGTGAAGTCGGCAGCGGGGGACGATGCCCCGCGGGGCGCCGGCAGGAAGTGTGGAAGGCGCGTGATGCACGCGCCTTCCCTCTTTTCCTAGCGGTGTCTGGAGTGATCGACAAGTGGCGACTTCTCTCTACCGGATCGGACGGTGGGCCTTCCGGCGCCGCCGGCTGGTGGCCGGTCTCTGGCTGGGTGCCCTGGTGCTGGCCGTGGTCGCCGCCGCCGTGGCGCCCGCCGGGGAGGAAGAGGACCTCTCGATGCCCGGGACCGAGTCGCAGGAGGCGTTCGACCTGCTGGACGAGCGCTTCCCGCAGAGCAACTCCCAGGGCGCCGAGGCCCGCCTGGTCTTCCAGGCGCCGGACGGGCAGCGGGTGACGGCCCAGGAGCACAAGGCGGCCGTCGAGGACTCGCTCGGCTCGCTGGACGGGGGCGAGCAGGTCGCGTCGGCCACGGACCCCTACGAGACGGGGGCCGTCAGCGAGGACGGCACGATCGCCTACTCCACGGTCACCTACACCGCGGACGCCGTCGACCTGACCGGGCCGGCCAAGAGCGCCCTGGAGGACGCCGCGAAAGCGGCCCGGGACGCGGGGCTGACCGTGGAGATCGGCGGCTCGGCCCTGGAGTCGGAGGAGGAACCGGGCGGTACGACGGAGATCATCGGCGTGGCGGTGGCCGCGGTGGTGCTGATCGTCGCCCTCGGGTCGCTGGTCGCGGCCGGGCTCTCACTGCTGACCGCCGTCGTGGGCGTGGCCATCGCCTTCGGCCTGGTCTCCGCGCTGGCCGTGCCGCTGGGCCTGTCGTCCACCGTCGCCATCCTGGCGCTGATGCTGGGGCTGGCGGTCGGCATCGACTACGCGCTCTTCATCACCTCCCGCTTCCGCGACGAGCGCGCCCGGGGATGCGAGCCGGAAGAGGCCGCCGGCCGGGCGGTCGGCACGGCCGGGTCCGCCGTCGTCTTCGCGGGCGCGACCGTCTTCATCGCGCTGGCCGGGCTGGGGGTCGTCGGTATCCCCGAACTCACCAGGATGGGCATGGGCGGCGCCGGGGCCGTGGCCCTTGCCGTACTCGTCGCACTGACCCTGGTCCCCGCGCTGTTCGGCTTCTTCGGCCGCCGGGTCCTCTCCCGCCGTGTCCGCAAGGCCGCCCGCGCGGCGGGCCCGGGCCCCCATCCGGTGCCCGCCGCGGCCGGCCGCGGTGGACTGGGCACGCGCTGGGCGCGGTTCGTGCTGCGTCGGCCGGTGCCCGTGCTGATGGTCGCCGGACTGGGCCTGGGCGCCGTCGCCCTGCCGGCGCTGAGCCTCGAACTCGGGCTGCCCGGGGACGAGTCCAAGCCGGTGGAGACCACCGAGCGCCGCGCCTACGACCTGCTGTCGGAAGGCTTCGGCCCCGGCTTCAACGGCCCGCTGACCGTGGTCGTGGACACCTCGGGGTCCGCGGACGCCCGCGCCGCCACGGACGCGGCCGTAAGGACGGTACGGAAGGTGGAGGGGGTCGAGTCGGTCGGTGATCCGGTGCTCAGCCGGAACAAGGACACGGCCGTGATCACCGCAGTCCCGCGGAGCGCGCCGAACAGCGGCGAGACCAAGGACCTGGTGCACTCGATCCGGGACGCGGTCTCCGGCGTCGAGGCCGGCACGGGCGCCGGAATCCTGGTGACCGGCACCACCGCGATGAACATCGACATCTCCGAGGCCATGTCCGACGCCCTCCTCCCCTACCTGACGGTGGTCATCGGCCTGGCGGTGCTCCTGCTGACGGTGGTCTTCCGCTCGGTCCTGGTCCCGGTCAAGGCCGCGCTCGGCTTCCTGCTGTCGGTGGGTGCCGCCTTCGGCGTCCTCGTCGCCGTCTTCCAGTGGGGCTGGGCGGCGGACCTGCTGGGCATCGAGCAGACCGGGCCGGTCATGTCGCTGATGCCGATCCTCGTCATCGGCATCGTGTTCGGCCTCGCCATGGACTACGAGGTCTTCCTCCTCACCCGGATGCGGGAGGCGTACGTCCGCGGCGCGTCGCCCGGCGAGGCGATCGTCACCGGCTTCCGGCACAGCGGACGCGTGGTGGCCGCGGCGGCGGTCATCATGATCAGCGTGTTCGCCGGATTCATCGGGATGAGCAGCCCCACCATCCAGACGATGGGCGTCGGCCTGGCCGCCGCCGTCGCCTTCGACGCCTTCGTGGTCCGGATGGCGATCGTGCCCGCGGTCCTGGCGCTGCTGGGCCGCCGAGCCTGGTGGCTGCCTCGTATCCTCGAGCGTGTGATCCCGAACGTGGATGTCGAGGGTGAGGCGCTGGAGGGGCATGTGCCGGCCCAGGCGACGGGGCCGGACGCGGCGGCGCGGCGGCTCCCCGCCGGCCGGGCCTGAGGCGGCCGTGGCAGGCACCGGCGGCGGCCCGCGGGCACGCGGCACGTGGTGGCGGGAGGGAGCGGTCACGGCGACGGCGTTCGCGCTGTGCCTGCTCGGCGGCATGCTTCAGGACGACGGCAGGACGCTGGCGGCGCCGCCCGCCGCCGCCTACGTCATCGCCGTGGTGTCGTGCGCCGTGCTGCCGGTGCGGCACCGGGCGCCCCTGGCCGCCCTGGCGGTCACGACGGCGAGTGCCGTGCTGGTGCCGCTGCTGGGTCTCCTGCTGAGCCCCTTGGTGGTGGCGCCCGCGGTGATCAGCGCCTACTCGCTCACCGTGCGCACCCGGCGGCACGCGGCGAGCGCGGTGACGCTCACCTCCGTGGCGCTGCTGGTCGCCTTCACCCCCTTGCTGGGCGCCCTCTCGTGGAAGGACGCGAGCAGGATGGGCGCGGTGGCGGCGTTCCCGCTGGTGGCCGGTGTGCTCGGGCACTCGGTGCAGAACCGGCGGGCCTACCTGGCGGCCGTGGAGGAGCGGGCCCGGCGGGCCGAGAAGAGCCGGGAGGGCGAGGCGCGCCGGAGGGTGGCCGAGGAGCGGGTGCGCATCGCCCGGGAACTGCACGACCTGGTGGCCCATCAGATCACCCTGGCCAACGCGCAGGCCACGGTCGCCGCCCACCTCTTCGACACCCGCCCGGAGCAGACCCGCAAGAGTCTGCGGGAGCTTGTCGAGACCACCAGCGGCGCGCTCGACGAACTGCGGGCCACGGTCGGGCTGCTGCGCCAGTCCGGGGACGCCGGCGCGCCGGCGGAACCGGCGCCCGGGCTGGCCCGGCTGCCCACGCTCCTCGAGTCCTTCCGCCGCGCGGGCCTGGAGGTGTCCGTACACCAGGAGGGCACGGTCAGGCCGCTGCCGCCGGGGGTGGACCTGACCGCCTACCGCATCGTCCAGGAGGCTCTGACCAACGTGGCCAAGCACGCCGGTACCGGCAGCGCCCGGGTGTCCCTCGCATGGGGCCGCGACCGTGTGACCGTGGCCGTCGCCGACGACGGCCGGGACGGGGGCGGAGGCGGAGGCGCCCGTACGGGTCCGGGCGCGCCGCCGGAGCGTGCGCCGGGCTATGGTCTGATCGGAATGCGTGAACGTGCCACCGCGGCCGGGGGAACCCTCTCGGCGGGCCGGCGCCCGGAGGGAGGCTTCCTCGTCTCCACCCAGCTGCCCCTGCCGCCCGCCAGGGACACGGCGCGGGCGGCTGACGGAGCAACGGGCGACGAGAAGCGGATGGCTGACGGAGCAACAGGCGAGGCGGCGGAGGGAAGCGCCGCGAGCGGCGGCGCGGCGGACTGCGGCACCGCGGGCACCGACGCCGGGGGTGCGCCGTGACACTGCGGGTGCTGCTGGCCGACGACCAGGCTCTGCTGCGCGGCGCCTTCCGGCTGCTGCTCGACAGCGCCGACGACATCACCGTGGTCGGCGAGGCCGCAGACGGCAGGGAGGCGGTGAGGCTCACCCGGGAGCTGCGTCCGGACGTGGTGATCATGGACATCCGGATGCCCGAGGTGGACGGTCTCACCGCCACGTCGGAGATCTGCGCGGACCCGGACCTGCGTGCCAGCCGCATCCTGATCCTCACCACGTACGAGACCGACAGTCACGTCGCTCAGGCGCTGCGCGCCGGGGCGGGCGGCTTCATCGGCAAGGGCATCGGGGCCGAGGACCTGCTGGACGCCGTGCGGACGATCGGCGGCGGCGACACGCTGCTCTCCCCTGCCGCGACCCGCTCCCTCGTCGCCCGTTTCCTGGCCACGCCGGACGAGGCCCCGCTCCACCAGCCCGAGCGGCTGGCCGTGCTCACCCCGCGCGAACGCGAGATGGTGGCCCTGGTCGCGACCGGCCTGTCCAACCAGGAGATCGCCGAGCGGATGTTCCTCAGCCCCTTCACCGTCCGCGCCCACGTGCAGCGCGCCATGACGAAGCTGGACGCCCGCGACCGGGCGCAGCTGGTCGTCATCGCCTACCGGACGGGCCTGGCCCAGGCCTTCCCGGACGGCGGCCCCGACCGCCTGCCGTAGGCCGCGGCTTCGGGGCGGACCCGGGCAGCGTGAGGGCCGAGTGGGCCGGTCGCGCAGCCTGGCGTCGCGCTGTTCCAGGGCGCGCGCGGTGGTGGGGGAGAGCGTGGCGGCCCCCGTACCGACCAGGGCTGGTTCATGGTGACGAACTCGCGCATGCCGCGTTCGTACGCGGCGTGTCCTTCTGTGGACCGCAGACACCGTGGCCGGGGCGGCCGTGCACGGCCGCCCCGGCCGTAGATACCGCGCAGGCCGGAGCCTCGCCTTCTACGTTGCGCTCTCAGAGAGTGAAGCCGGATTCGCCGCTCCCGTTCCGGGAACAGATGACTGCCCGCCTTTCATCGACAGTCGGCAGGAGGTACCTCATGACTCACGACAAGCGGAAGCCCCAGGACCCGGTGAGCAAGCATCCGCAACCCGAGTTCCCCCAGCAGGACCAGACGCACCCGGGCTGGACCGGGCCGATGGACCCGCCGCCGGACCACGGCGAGGACTCCTACGAGGGCCACGGGCTGCTCACCGACCGCAAAGCACTGATCACGGGCGGCGACTCCGGCATCGGCCGGGCCGTCGCCCTGGCCTACGCGCGCGAAGGCGCCGACGTCCTGTTCAGCCATCTGGAGGCGGAAAAGGAGGACGCGCGGGAGACGGTGCGACTGGTCGAGGAGGCGGGGCGGGAGGCGGTCGCTGTCGCGTGCGACATCCGCGAGGAGGCGCAGTGCCAGGAACTCGTCCGGCGGACCGTCGCGGAGTTCGGCCGCATCGATCTCCTCGTCAACAACGCGGCATACCAGATGTCCCAGCCCGACGGCATCAGCGCCATCTCCACCGAGCAGTTCGACCGGGTCGTGCGCACCAATCTCTACGCCATGTTCTGGCTCTGCAAGGCGGCGCTGCCGTTCATCCCCCGGGGCGGCAGCATCATCAACTCCGCCTCCGTACAGGCGTACAAGCCCAGCCCGCACCTGCTCGACTACGCGATGACCAAAGGCGCCATCGTCACCTTCACGCAGGGGCTCGCGCAGATGGTGGCCGGGGACGGCATCCGGGTCAACGCCGTGGCACCCGGCCCGGTCTGGACGCCGCTGATCCCCGCGACGCTCCCGGACACGGCCGAGTTCGGCAAGCAGTCTCCCCTCGGCCGGCCCGCCCAGCCCGCCGAGATGGCCCCCTGCTACGTCTTCCTCGCCTCACCCCAGGCCGGCTACATCACGGCCGAGGTCGTCAATGCCACCGGCGGCACGCCCCTTCCCTGACGCGGGCGCCGCCTCAGTCCCGCACGCCCGCCCACCCGTGTGTACGAGCGGGAAGCTGTGGTACCCGGGCGAGGACTTCCAGAACTCCGCGGACGGTAGGAGCTGCTCACCCGGGGGCTCCGCCGGCCCGTCTGCACATGTCCAGGAGGGATGACCACCATGACCACCGCACGCGACATCATGAGCGGCGGCGCCCAGTGCGTCCGCACCGACGAGAGCGCCGCCGACGCCGCCCGGATGATGAAGGAGCTGGATGTCGGAGCGCTCCCCATCTGCGGGCGTGACAACAAGCTCAAGGGTGTGGTCACCGACCGCGACCTGGTCGTCAAGGTCCTCGGCGCCGGACGCGACCCCGCCGAGATGCCCGCGGGCAGCCTCAACCAGGCCGAGGCCGTCACCATCGGCGCCGACGACAGCGCGGAAGAGGTGCTGGCGACCATGACCCAGCACCAGGTCCGCCGGCTGCCCGTCATCGACGGGGACCAGCTCGTCGGCATGGTCGCCGTCGCCGACGTCGCCCGCACCCTCCCCCACCCCGAGACAGGACAACTCCTCGAAGCCCTCTCCGCTTCCTGACGCCGCTCGGCGGTGGGAGCGGTGCTACGGGGTGAGGAGTCGGGCGCCCTCGCTCAGCAGGCGGGCGGTCGCCTCGGCGGGGAGGGAGGGGGCCAGCGGCTGCCAGAATCCGTCGTCCGGGTCCGCCGTCACGTCCACCCGGCCGCCGTCGCCCCAGGAGGCGTCGAAACCGAGTCGCCAGGAGTGCAGATGGGTCCGCAGGCCCGCCGCCTCGGCTGCTTTGTCGAAGAGGGGGTCGCCCAGGATCGGGTGGCCGATCCAGGCGAGATGCACGCGGATCTGGTGGCGCCGTCCGGTGACCGGCCGAGCCAGGAGCACGGAGTGTTCGCCGTCGCTCCACAGCGTCCAGAAGCGAGTAATCGACGGGTAGTTCTTGGCGCTCAGAATATCATCCTCAGCGACCCACCAGCGGCTTTCCCGGGCATCGTTCCGAATGGCCTCGCGCGGTGCGGCGATTCGCACCCTGTTCTTACGGCCGACGCTGAGCGGCAGGTCGATCACGCCGTACTCGGGGAGCCCGGCGGTCTTTGTCACCACCAGATACGCCTTGTCGGCGGTCCGCTTGTTGAACTGCCGGGTCAGCCCTCCGTGCGCGGCCAGTTCCTTTGCGAAGAGGACGACACCGGAGGTGACCTTGTCCACCCGGTGTGCCGGAAAGAGCCGCTCCCCCGCTTCTTCGGCCAACTCGACGATATCGGTACCGTGGCGCTCACCCATCACGGAGATACCGGCCGGCTTGTCCAGCACCAGGATCGCCTCGTTCTCCAGGAGAACCGAGGCGTCGCGGATTTCCCGCCAACTGGGCAGTGTCATCTTCATGTCTCTCGTCGTTTCAGGCGTCGCGCTGAGGCCCGTCGCTCGGCCGAGGGGTTCAGCCGTGCGGATACTGCTTGCAGTACTCGTACATCGCCATCGCCGTGGCGGTCGCGACGTTGTAGCTGTGCGGCATGCCCCACACGGGGATCTCGACACAGTCGTCGACGAATTTCAGCTCTTCCTCGGTGAGGCCCAGCCGCTCGTTCCCGATCGCCAGTACCGTCTTTCGCGGAAAGGCGAATTCGTGCAGGTTGTGCGAATTGGTCGTCTGCTCCAGACCGATCACCCGGTATCCGCTGAGGCCGAGTTCCTTGAGTACGGGCGGAAGCGTGCGGCGTGCCTTCACCTCGACATGGTCAGTGCTGTCGCGTGCGACACGGGAGTCGACTTTCCCGTTTCCGCAGGCGAATACCGTCTCGACCCCGCAGCAACCCGCAGTTCGCACGATAGTTGACAAATTGACACGGCTGCGCAGAGGAGCGCAAGCGAGCACCAACTCGCGCTCCCTTTCCAGTGTCGACGGTGGCCGATGTCTAAGGTGATCAAACATGGCAGTTTAGTGTACAGGTAGTCTCCGGCGCCCCATTCCCGGTCAGCGGCGTCCACCACGCACGGGAACGGCCCGGCGAGCATCGTGCCCATGACCTCACGGACCCACCTCACCGCGGCCGCGTCCGGCACCCGGAAGCTCGGCGACCGGGAAGTCCACCGGACCCCGGCCGCCTGGTGGCCGGGGTCGCCGGGGCCGGGCACTGTCCCCAGCTGACGCACCCGGCCGAGGTCGCCCGCCAACTGGGCTCCGCCGCCCCGGCCGGCGGCTGACCCGCCGCGGCTCAGCGCACCTCGAGCACCAGCTTGCCGGCGGTGCGGCCGGTCTCGCCCAGCGCGTGCGCCTCGGCCGCCGCAGCCAGCGGGAAGGTCTGGGCGATCACCGGGCGCAGCCGCCCGTCGGCGGCGAGGCCCGCGATCGCGTTCATCCCGGCGTGGTCGGCCTCGACGATCATCACCTCCGCCCGTACGCCGAGCCGCTCGGCCGCCGCCGCGAGCTGCGGCTGCCCGCTCGGGAGGATGGAGACGAGGATGCCTCCGGGGCGCAACGTACTGAGTGAGCGGGTGCGGTAGTCGTCGCCGCCGATGGTGTCCAGCACGACGTCCACCTCACCGGCGGCCTCGGCGAAGTCGGTCTCCCGGTAGTCGATCAGCTCATCGGCCCCCAGGTCGCGCAGCACCTCGTGCTTGCCCTCACTGGCGGTGCCGATGACGTACGCGCCGCGTGCCTTGGCGATCTGCACAGCCAGATGGCCGACTCCGCCCGCCGCCGCGTGGATGAGCACGCGCTGCCCGGTCCGCACCCCGGCGGTGTCCACCAGCGCCTGCCAGGCGGTCAGCGCCGCCAGCGGCAGCGCCCCGGCCCCCACGTGGTCGATCCCGGACGGTTTGCGCGCGAACGACCGGGCGGGTGCTGTGACGTACTCGGCGTGCGCGCCCGCGCCGTACGGGTAGGGCAGCATGCCGAACACCTCGTCGCCCGGCCGGAAGAGCGCCACCCCGGGCCCGGTCGCCTCGACCACCCCGGAGACGTCCCAGCCGAGCACGAACGGCGGCTCTCCGAGGAAGTGTCCCCCTGCCCGGTGCTTCCAGTCCGTCGGGTTGAGCCCTGCCGCGTGCACGCGGACCAGCAACTGGCTCACCAGCGGCTCCGGGCGCGGCAGCGCCACCTCCTTGAGCACCTCGGGTCCGCCGAGGACGTCCTGACTGATCGCACGCATCGTGTTCGTTGTGGTCATGGACCCACAGTGCCGCCGTCCGGCGGGGAGGAAAATGGCATGATGGTCAATATTCGATAGGATCGTGCCATGCCTCGTGCCATGTCCCGTGCCGCACATCGTGTGGTCGTCCTCGCTCTCGACGGCGTGTATCCCTTCGAGTTGGGGATTCCCGAGCGGATCTTCGGCTCCGCGGGCGGCCGGTACGAGATCCTCACCTGTTCGGCCGACGGCCGTCCCGTGCCCACCCACTCCGACTTCTCGATCACCGTCGCGCACGGCCCGGAGGCGCTCCGCACGGCCGGCACCGTGGTGATTCCGCCGTTCGGCCCGTCCCTGCTGAGCCGGGAGCTGCCCGGGGCGGTGGCCGCCGCGCTCGCGGCCGTCCCGCGCGGCACCCGCATCGTTTCCATCTGCACGGGTGCTTTCGTGCTCGCGGCGGCCGGTCTGCTGGACGGCCGCCGGGCCACCACGCACTGGGAACTGGCCGGGCTCTTCGGGCGCCTCTTCCCGCAGGTGGCGCTCGATCCGAGCGTGCTCTTCGTCGACGACGACGGGGTGCTCACCTCGGCCGGGGCGGCCTCGGGTGTGGACGTGTGCCTGCACGTCGTACGCGAGGACCACGGCAGCGAGGTCGCCAACAAGGTGGCACGGCAGTGCGTGGTGCCGCCCTGGCGGGAGGGCGGCCAGGCGCAGTACATCGAACAGCCGATGCCCGACCCGGGCGTGAGCGGCACCGCCGCCACCCGGCAGTGGGCGCTGGAGCACCTCCAGCTGCCGCTGACGCTGGCCGACCTGGCCGGTCACGCGCACACGAGCGTGCGGACGTTCGCCCGCCGGTTCGGCGAGGAGGTGGGCGAGAGCCCCGGGCGGTGGTTGATCCGGCAGCGCGTCGCCCGGGCGCGGCAGCTGCTGGAGTCCAGCGATCTGCCGGTGGACCAGATCGCGGGGCAGGTGGGGTTCGCGACCGCGGCGTCCCTGCGGCAGCACCTGCACGCCGCGATCGGCGTCTCGCCGCTGGCCTACCGCCGCACCTTCCGCGCCACGGTGCGCGCGGGTGACGGCTCCCCGGGGCGGTCCGCTCGCCGTGTCTGAGCGCTGGCGCCGTCCGCCCGCAGGGCGGGACGTGCGGCGTCCGGTGCGCCGCGCCCGCTTCGCCCGCTCCGTCCCGGCTCGATCTCCCGGCCCCAGGGCCGAGGCATGGCCCCCACCAGAGTGCGGCCGCCGGGGAGTGTCCGGCAGGCCGCGCTCCGTGCCGTGCGACCGGGCGCCCCCCTGTGCCCCGGCGGAGGACGGCGGCCGTATGGACCCGGCGGCGCGCGGTTCCTACCGTGAGGCCGGTCAGTGGGAACCGCCGCGAGCCAGCCGGGAGAGGCCATGTCCACGGTCCGAGAAGCACCCGACATCCTCTCCCCCCGGTTCGCGGCGGACCCTTACGCCGGCTACCGCATCCTGCGGGACGACTTCCCGCTGCTGTGGCACGAGGCCACCGCCAGCTACCTCGTCTCCCGCTACGAGGATGTCCGGCGCGCCTTCCGCGACGACGTCTTCACGACCCGCAACTACGACTGGCAGCTCGAGCCGGTGCACGGGCGCACCCTGATCCAGCTGAGCGGGCGCGAACACGCCGTGCGCCGGGCGCTGGTGGCGCCCGCCTTCCGGGGGCGGATGCTGGAGGAGAAGTTCCTCCCGGTCATCGCGCGCAACGCCCGTGAGCTGATCGATCCGATACGCGAGCGCGGTACGGCGGACCTGGTCGGCGACTTCGCCACCCGCTTCCCCATCAACGTCATCGTCGACCTGCTGGGCCTGGACAAGGGCGAACACGCCCGCTTCCACAGGTGGTACACGGCGATCGTGGCGTTCTTCAGCAACCTCGCCCAGGACCCCGAGGTCGTCGCGGCCGGCCACCGCACGCGCGACGAGCTGGCCGCGTACATGATCCCGGTCATCCGGGAGCGCCGGGAGAACCCGGGGGACGATCTCCTGTCCACCCTCTGCGCGGCCGAGATCGACGGCACCAGGATGAGCGACGAGGACATCAAGGCGTTCGTCAGCATCCTGTTCGCCGCAGGGGGCGAGACCACCGACAAGGCCGTCTCGGGCCTGTTCGGCAACCTGCTGGCCCATCCCGACCAGCTGGCCGCCGTACGGGAGGACCGCACGCTGCTCGCGCAGGCGCTCGCGGAGACCCTGCGCTACACGCCCCCGGTCCACATGATCATGCGGGAGACCGCCGAGGACGTGGAGCTGTCCGGCGGGGTGATTCCGGCGGGTTCCACCGTCAACTGCCTGATCGGGGCGGCCAACCGGGACGAGCGGCGCTTTCGCGACCCGGAGGTGTTCGACATCTTCCGCGGCGACCTGCCGACCCGCTCGGCCTTCACCGCCGCCGCCGACCACCTCGCCTTCGCGCTGGGGCGGCACTTCTGCGTCGGCGCCCTGCTGGCCAAGGCGGAGGTCGAGATCGGCGCCAACCAACTGCTGGACGCCATGCCGGACCTCAGCCTCCGGGGCGGGGGTGTCCCCGCCGAGCAGGGCCTCTTCACCCGGGGCCTGCACTCGCTGCCGGTGCGCTTCACCCCCGTGGCGCCGGGCACCCCGGACGCCTCTGCGGCACCGGCCGCCCGGCCCTGAGGCGCCGGGCCGCTCCCCGGCGGACACGGGCGTGCGCGGGGGGTCGGGGGCTCTTTCCGTGCACAGGGTGAACGACGGAAAACCTGGGAGCGCTCTCACTTTGATGAAGTGCCTCCAGGCGGCCCGGCGGCCGTACGCGGAAAGGCGGGCGCCGCCCGGCCGGCGAACAGGAATGGGAGGCCGGGATTACCGCGGCGGATTCCTGCCGCGCGTCCCGGAGGCGGCGGAAATCCACTGCAGAACTCTGGGACTACCATGGTAGGTTGGAGACGCGATACTCCATTTACACGGCCCCTGAATCAGAATCCGGGTTGGTGGCGGCGCGGCGAACCGTTTCCGCTCGGCCGTGCAACCGCGGAATCACCGCAGTCGGACAGGGGCGCGGGCTTTCGCTTCTTACCGCAATTGCGGTAAGCGTCGGGAAGTGAGCGCACTCTCCCGGGCGCCGCGCATCACGGTGTGCACGCTCTGCCCGGAATCGACCTGAACACCCTTACGTGACCGCAACCGTAAGCCTTAGGGTCACTACACGAAGTCACCAGTGCCTCACGTGGGGCGCGTTCAAGGGGGGTTGTCCGTGTACCGCAGAAGACCGACCGCGCGCGTCGTCGCTTTACCGTCGGCCTGCTCGCGAGCCGGCCGGCGCCCCAGCATTTCCGCCCTCGCCGCCGGAGAACTCCCACAGCCGTCGGCCGGCACCGGTCGGCGGCTGACGCGTTCGGGGGCCGCCCGGGCGGAGTGGCTGCAGCCCTGTCGCCACCGCACCGGGCGCTCGCTCGACGGCTGAGCGGACCGCACTCCGCAACCCGTACCGCAGCCCCCGCACCGCAGCACCGCGACCCACCGCGACCCGCCCGCGCAGCCCGCATGACTGCCCCGACGCACGACCCCAGCGCCCGACACCACCCCCACATCACCGCCCCGCACGGCCACCACGCCGCGCCACGCCACCGCGCCGTCGGCGTCTCCTCGCGGAGCGCCGCCGCCCACCGCGGTCGTCCGGCACGCCCGCGTACGCGCACGCCACGCTCCGCTTCCCCGCCCGCGGTGTCCGCCGCATCAGGCATCGCCAGGGCGGCGGTTCCCCCGCACCCGTACCCACGGGCAGATCCGTGCGGCCTACCGCAGGGGCCTGCTCCCTTCAGCGGCTCCGCTGAACCTCCACGCTGAACTCCACCACCCGTCAAGCGACCCCAGCGGGTCCGGGCTGCCACGGCCCGGAGCCGATGGCGGTGCCAGGGCTGCGGTGCGCCCGCCTCCGTGCGCGCCGCCGTCCCTACCGAGAAAGGCCGATCATGGCTGACGCCCCCCGGGCGCACACCCGCCCAGACGCGTACACCGCGCACACGGACACGTTCGTGCTCGACCATCTGCCCCCGCCCGACGAACAGCCCGACCTGCGCTCCTCGCTGCCCGAGCTGGACTTCCCCGCACGGGTCAACTGCGCCGCCGAGTTCGTCGACCGCTGGGCAGCGGGAGAGGACGCCGGGGAGCGCCTCGCCGTCATCTCGCCGGACGGCACCCGCTGGACCTACCAGGACCTGGACGAGACCGTCTCCCGGGTCGCCCACGTGCTGCGGGACGACCTGGGGCTGGTCCCCGGGAACCGCGTCATGCTGCGGGGCGCCAACAGCCCGATGCTGGCGGCGATCTGGCTCGCGGTCGTCAAGGCGGGCGGCGTCGTGGTGACCACGCTGCCGCTGCTGCGGCCCAAGGAGATCTCCTACGTCCTGGACAAGGCCCGCATCGACCACGTGCTGTGCGAGCGGTCCCTTGCCCAGGACCTGGCCGGGGTGCTGGAGCACCTGCCGGAGGGATCTCGTCCGGTGCCGCTGTACTTCCACGGCGCCCCGGACACCGGCCTGGAGGCCGCGATGGCCGCCAAGCCGGCCCGGTTCGCGCCGGTCGACACCGCGCGTACCGATCCGTGCATGATCGCCTTCACCTCCGGCACCACCGGCTCGCCCAAGGCCTCGGTCCACACCCACCGGGACGTGCTGGCGATCTGCAACACCTTCCCCAGACACGTGCTGAAGGTGACCGAGCAGGACCGCTTCATCGGCCTGCCGCCCCTCGCCTTCACCTACGGCCTGGGCGGGCTGCTGCTCTTCCCCCTGTACGCCGGTGCGTCGACGGTGCTCCTGGCCGAGGGGTCGCCGGCCGCGCTCGCCCGTGCCGTCGCCGACTTCCGCGCCACGGTCTGCTTCAGCGGCCCCACCGCCTACCGCATGGTGGCGGCCGAGGCGCACGACTGCGATCTGTCGTCGCTGCGGGCCTGCGTCTCCGCCGGGGAGGCGCTGCCCACCGCCACCCGCAAGCTGTGGAAGGGGCGCACCGGCATCGACCTGACCGACGGCATCGGCGCGACGGAGATGCTGCACATCTTCATCTCCATGCCCGGCAGCGAGGCACCGGACCGGCCGGGCGCCATCGGCCGCCCGCTGCCGGGCTACGAGTCGGCCGTCTGGGACGAGCGGGGTGCGCCGCTGCCTCCGGGCCAGGTGGGGCGCCTGGCGGTGAAGGGCCCGACGGGCTGCCGCTATCTCGCCGACGAGCGGCAGCGTGACTGGGTCCAAGGCGGCTGGAACCTGACCGGCGACTCCGGCTGGGTGGACGAGGACGGCTACTTCTACTACCACGCGCGCACCGACGACATGATCATCTCGGCGGGCTACAATATCTCGCCCGCCGAGGTGGAGGACGCCCTGCTGGCCCATCCCGCGGTACGCGAGTGCGCGGCGGTCGGAGTTCCCGACAGCGAACGCGGCACCATAGTCAAGGCGTTCGTGGTGCTCGCGAAGGGCCGCACGCCCGGCCCGGCGCTCGTATCCGAACTCCAGAAGTTCGCCAAGCGCACGATCGCCCCCTACAAGTACCCGCGTGCGGTGGAATTCTGCTCCGAGCTGCCCCGGGGCGGCACCGGAAAGCTCCAGCGGTTCCGGCTGCGCGACGCCGACGAGGCAGCCAGGAACACGGTGACCGCCGATGTCCGCTGATTCTCCGGAGCCGGACGAGTTCACGGTGGAACGGCTCATCCGTTTCCAGCACTGCGACCCGGCGGGCATCGTCTTCTACCCGCAGTACCTCTTCATGGTCAACGAAGTGCTCGAGGACTGGTTCGAGGAGCACCTCGGCATCGACTACGGGGCGCTTTTCACCAAGCGGCACATCGGGGTTCCCACCGTGCGGCTGGAATGCGACTTCCTGGGCCCGAGCCGGGTCGGGGACCGGGTCCGCTTCAGCGTGCGGCTGCAACGCATCGGCACCAGCTCCTTCGAGCTGCGGTACACGTGCAAGGGCGTGGCCGAAGGCGATATCCGGGTGCGCGTGCGCGCGGTCCTCGTCTTCACCTCGCTGACCGCCCACCATTCGCTGCCCGTGCCCGAGGACATCCGCACCGCGATGGAGCGATGCGTGGCGCCCTCCGGTGACGTATGAGGAAGGAACGAGAAGCGATGCAGACAGCCCTACTGGAGAACGAGGCACTGGGCGCGGGCAACTTCTTCCCGCTGGCGCGCGCGGACGCGGCGCTCGCCGAGAGTGTCGTCATCGAGCTGGACCAGCCGTACACCACCCGCGACGGCCGCGTCCTCACCTGCCTCACGCTGCCCGAGCTGGACGACCTCGCCGACGCGATAGCCAGTGGCTACTGGCAGGACGGCATCCGGCCCAAGGACCCGGTCGCCGTCTTCCTGGACGAGAGCGTGCGCTACCTCGTGCACTACGTCGCGCTGAACAAGATCGGTGCCATCCCCGTCTTCCTCAACAGCGGGCTGTCCACCGAGATCGCCACCCGCTTCATGGCGGGCGTCGGCGCCGTCGCGGTCGTCTCGGACCGCGAGCGGCTGCCCGGAGAGCATCCCCGGATGCGCTTCTACGAGCGTGACCCGCATGCCGACCTGCCGTTCCGCGCCTTCACCCACACCCGCCACGACCCGACCCTGATCGCGCACACCTCCGGGACGACGGGCGTGCCCAAGGCGGTGCAGTTCAACCACGAGGGCTTCTTCTTCGGGGTCCGCAAGCAGGCCGGCGCGGATCTCGGCGCGCGCATCCTCTCCGCGCTGCCGCAGAGCCACGCCTCGGCGGTCTCCGTGCTGATGTCCTCGCTGGTGCGCGGGGCGACGGTGCTGCTGGCCACCCGGCGCGAGCCGGAGCAGCTGGCCGAGGCGATCGAGCGGTTCCGGCCGAATCTGGTGGGGGGCTTCCCGAAGACCTTCGTGGACCTGTGCCGGGTGGATCTGGACTCCCGCGACCTGGACTCGGTGTCCCGCTGGATGTGCACCGGCGACGCCAACCACGAGCAGCACATCAGGAAGCTGGTGCGCCAGGGCACGCACACCGACCGCGCCGGGCGGCTGCGACGCGGCTCCCTGTTCATCGACAACTTCGGCTCCTCGGAGTTCGGCTTCGCGATGTTCCGTACCGTCCACACCCCGACCAGCGACCGCTACGGACGATGCATCGGGTCGCCGTTCGACTGGATCGACGTGGAGATATTCGACCAGACCGACCAGCCGGTGGGACCGATGACCGTGGGTCGGCTGGCCCTGAAGTCGCCTACCGTCACCTCTGGTTACTGGAACAACACGCTGCTGAGCGAGCGGAACCGGGTGCGCGGCTACTGGCTGACCGGTGACCTGGCCTACCGCGATCACGACGGCCTCTACTACCACGTCGACCGTGCCTCCGACAGCATCACCACCGGTGGAGGCACCGTGTACAGCACGGAGACCGAGGAGCTGATCCTCACGCAGTTCCCGGAGATCTTCGACTGCTCGCTGGTCGCCACGACCGACGCCACCGAGGCCGCCACCGGCCGGGCCCCCGCCCAGGACGGCGCGGACGCCCCCCTCGTCCTCAGCGTCGAGCCGGCGGACGCCCTCACGGAGGCGGACCTCGCCTCCCTGCACCGCCGGATCAACGCGGCGCTGCACACCCGGGGTCTGCCGAGGATCACGCGCATGGTGCTCCAGGCGCCCGGCGACCACTCAGGCCTCACCGGCAAGGCGCTCAAGCGCACCATGCGCGAGGCGTACTCCAACCAGTCGTGACCCGTCCGGAGCCCCCTGGGGGAGAGTTGTCCTCGTTACCGATCGTTCCTGTCCGCCCCTACCCGGCCCAGGCAGCCGCCGAGGCCCGCTGGGGCACCCCGGCGGGCGTGGGTGTCCTGCGCGTGAGCGAAGCGCTCGACGTCCGTGCCGCGGCGGCCCGTACGTCCCTGGAGAGCGCCCTCGACCAGCACCGGGGCATGCTGCTCTACCGTGGCCCGGACCGCGCCGTGGGATACACGGACCCGCCGCTGGAGCTGACCGTCGCGGGCGGCGTGCTGACCCTGCGAGCGCTCAACGCGCGCGGCCGGCTGCTCCTGCCGCCGCTGCGCGCCCCGCTGGCCGGTGTCCTGCTCGGGCTCGGCCTCTCACGGGACGAGCTGAGCGGCCGGGTGCCGCCGCCCGGCGAAGGGTTCGCCGAGGAGGACCGCACGCGCCACTCCGGTGTCTTCACGGCGCTGCGCGCGCTCAAGGCCGCTCTGGCCACCGGGGAGGACTCCCTCCTCGGCCTCTACGGCGCCTTCGGCTACGACCTGATCTTCCAGATGGAGCAGATCGAGCTGCACCAGGTCCGCGACCCGGCCGATCGCGACATGGTGCTGCACCTGCCGGACGAGATCCTGGAGTTCGACTTCGCCGCCGACCAGGTCACCCGGCACCGCTACGACTTCCGGGTCGGCGCGGAGACCACCCTCGGCCACTCCCGTGCCACCCCCGGTCTGCCCTTCACTCCCGGCACAACGGCCCAGCCGCGTGAGCGGGCGCCCGGGGAGTACGCGCGGATGGTGGAGCGGGCGATGCCGCACTTCGCCTCCGGCGACCTCTTCGAGGTGGTGCCGGGCCAGTCCTTCCGGCGCGGCTGCGCGCAGCCTCCCTCCGCCGTCTTCCGGCAGCTGCGGGAGACCAACCCGGCACCGCACAGTCTGCTGGCGAACCTGGGCGGCGGCGAGTACCTCATCGGCGCCTCGCCCGAGATGTTCGTCCGCGTCCGCCGCACCGGCGAGCCCGGCCGGGAGCGCGAAGTGGTGGAGTCCTCCCCGATCAGCGGCACGGTGGCGCGCGGGCGGGACGCGCTGGAGGACGCGGCGCGCATCCGCGAGCTGCTCGACTCCGTGAAGGAGGAGTCCGAGCTGACGATGTGCACGGACGTCGACCGCAACGACAAGGCGCGGGTGTGCGTGCCGGGCACGGTGCGGCTGACGGCCCGCCGCCAGACCGAGCTGTACTCCACGCTGATCCACACCGTCGACCGCGTCGAGGGCGAGATCGCCCCCGGCCGCGACGCGCTGGACGGCTTCCTGGCCCACGTGTGGGCGGTCACCGTCACCGGCGCCCCCAAGCTCGCGGCGGTCGAGTTCCTGGAGCGCGAGGAGCGTTCGCCGCGCCGCTGGTACGGCGGGGCCGTCGGCAGCATCGGCTTCGACGGCAGCCTGGACACCGTGCTGACGCTGCGCACCATCCACGTGCGCGACGGCGTGGCGACCGTACGGGCGGGGGCCACCTTGCTGCACGACTCCACGCCCGAGGCCGAGGAGGCCGAGACCGAGCTGAAGGCCTCGGCGCTGCTGCGCGTGCTGGAGCCGCCCCGGGCGGCGCCGGCGGCGCCGGTGCGCGTCCAGTCGGGTGCCGGGCTGCGGATACTGCTGGTGGACCACCGCGACTCCTTCGTCAACTGCCTGGCCGACTACCTGCGGCAGACGGGCGCCGAGGTCGCCACCTACCGCAGCGGCCGTCATCTGCCGGTCATCGAGCGCGAACGCCCCGACCTGGTGGTGCTCTCGCCCGGTCCGGGCCGCCCCGCCGATTTCGGCCTGGGGCGCACGCTGGAGCTGGCCGAGCGGCTGGACCTGCCGGTCTTCGGTGTCTGCCTGGGTCTCCAGGGCCTGGTCGAGCACTGCGGCGGAACGCTGAGCGTGCTCGACAAGCCGGTGCACGGCAAGCCGTCCCGGGTGCGGGTGACCGACCCGGACTCGCCGCTGCTGGCGGGCCTGCCCAAGTCGTTCGAGGTCGGCCGCTACCACTCGCTGTACGCCCCGGCGGACGCGCTCCCCCCGAAGCTGCGGATGACCGCGGTGACCGACGACGGGGTGCCGATGGCCGTGGAGCACGCCGAACGCCCGCTGGCCGCCGTGCAGTTCCACCCCGAATCCCTGATGTCCCTGGGCGGGCGCACCGGACACATCGTGATCGACAACGCGGTGCGGGCCCTGACCCGCCGTCCCCGGCTGCTGAGCGGGGCCTCCTCGTGACCGCCCCGGCAGCCGCAGCACACCCGAAGGAGTGACGCATGTCCGCCACCAGCCGCACCTCGCCCGCCCCCGTCTTCCCGACCACCCTGCCGCCCGACCCCAAGGCCGACACCTGGCGGGCGGCCCCCGCCGCCCAGCAGCCGAAGTGGCCTGATCCCGACGCGCTGCGCGCGGTGACCGACGCCCTGACCGCCCTGCCGCCGCTGGTGGCGGCGGCCGAGTGCGACACGCTCCGGGACCGCCTGGCCGCCGTCGCGCGCGGTGAGGCGTTCCTGCTCCAGGGCGGCGACTGCGCCGAGACCTTCGACACCGTCACCGCCGACCAGATCGGTCACAAGCTCAAGACGCTCTGGCAGATGGCCGCGATCCTCACGTACGGCTCGGAGCTGCCCGTCGTCAAGGTCGGCCGCCTCGCGGGGCAGTACGCCAAGCCGCGGTCGAGCCTGGAGGAGACGGTGGGCGGTGTCACGCTGCCCTCCTACCGGGGTGACGCCGTCAACGGCCTCGCCTTCACCGCGCAGGACCGGCGGCCCGACCCGGGGCGGCTGCGGCAGGCGTACGACCACTCGGCGGCCACGCTCAACTTCGTGCGCGCCGCCACCAGCGGGGGCATCGCCGACCTGGCCCAGGTGCACAGCTGGAACCGCGAGTTCCTCGGCCTCTCCCCCGCCGGGCAGCGCTACGCGCACCTGGCCGGTGACATCGACGGCATGCTGCGCTTCATGCGGGCCTCGGGCGCCGACCCCGACCGGCTGCGCCCCACGGAGTTCTTCACCAGCCACGAGGCGCTCATCCTCGACTACGAGAGCGCCCTGACCCGTATCGACAGCCGTACCGGCGCGCTCTACGACGTGGCGGGGCACATGGTCTGGATCGGAGAGCGCACCCGGCGCATCGACGGCGCGCACGTCGAGTTCGCCCGCCACATCAGCAACCCGGTCGCGGTCAAGCTCGGCCCGAACGCCACCTGCGACGAGGTGCCCGCGCTGATCGAGCGGCTCGATCCGGAGCGGCAGCCGGGCCGGCTGACCTTCATCAGCCGGATGGGCGCCTCCCGGGTGCGCGAGGCGCTGCCGCGGCTGGTGGAGAAGGTGCGGGCCAGCGGAGCCCAGGTGGTCTGGGTGTGCGACCCGATGCACGGCAACACCTACACGGCGCCCGACGGCCGCAAGACGCGGCACTTCGACACCATCATGGAGGAGATCACCGGTTTCTTCGAGGTGCACCGCGCGCTGGGCACGCACCCGGGCGGCATCCACCTGGAGCTGACCGGCACCCCGGTGACCGAGTGCGTGGGCGGCACCGTCCAGGAGGTCACCGAGGAGGACCTCGGCTTCCGTTACGAGAGCGCCTGCGACCCGCGGCTGAACCACAGCCAGTCGCTCGATCTGGCGTACCTGACCGCGGAGATCCTGCGGCACTCATGACGACGACGGCCGACCCTGCGGGAGCCGCGGCCGAGGCGCTCCCGACGGGCCGTCGGGCGGTCCGGCGGCAGCGTACCGTGCTGGCGGTGACGTGCGCCTGCGTCCTGGTGCTCCAGTCGCTCGTCGCGGCGATCAACCTCGCCATCGCGGAGATCTCGGGCGGGCGTCTGCGCCCCAGCTCTGCGGAGCTGCTGTGGATCGTGGACGCCTACGTCATCGTCTTCGCCTGCCTGCTGATACCGGCGGGCATGCTCGGCGACCGGTTCGGGCGCAAGGGCATGCTGCTGACCGGCATCGCCGTCTTCGGCGCCGGTGCGCTGATCAGCGCGCTGGCCACCGGTGTGCCGGTACTCATCGCGGGCCGGGGCGTCTCGGGAGCGGGCGCGGCACTGGCGATGCCCGCGTCCATGTCCGTCCTGGTGCACGTGACGCCCGCCGCGCGGCGGGCGTCGGCGATCGCCAGCTGGAGCGCGTGCGTCGCCCTGGGGGGTGTCGTGGGCTACGCGGGCGGTGCGCTGATCCTCCAGGCGTTCTCCTGGCAGGGGCTGTTCTGGGCGTACGTCCCGGCGAGCGCGCTGCTGCTGGCGGTGACGGCCGCGGTGGCGCCGCGCGTGCCGCACGGCTCCGGCTCCCTCGACCTGGTGGGGGCGGCGCTGCTGGTGGGCGGTCTGGTGCCGTTGCTCTTCGGCATCATCGAGGGCCCGGAGCTGGGCTGGTCCTCGGGCGTCGTGCTCGGCTCCTTCGCCGCCTCGGCGCTGCTGCTCACCCTGTTCGTGCGGTACGAACTGCGGGCGCGGGTGGTGCTGCTGGACCCGCGGCTCTTCCGGCTGCCCGCCGTGCGCGCGGGCACCATCGGGGTCGGCGCCGTCTTCTTCGGGATGTTCACGCTGTTCTTCGTCAACGCCCAGTTCCTCCAGTACGTCAAGGGGTACTCGCCGCTGCGGACGGGCTTCGCCATCGTGCCGATGGCGGTCGGGATGGGCCTCGCCACCCGGCTCAGCGTGGGCTGGGCGCGACGGTTCGGTGAGCGCAGGGTGGTCGGCTGCGGGCTGCTGCTGCTGATCGCCGGGCTGCTGGCCCTGTCGACGGCGACGCACGCGACGCCGTATCTCCTGTACACGACCTGGCTCATGGTGCTGGCGGCCGGTTCCGGGATGGCGATGCCGTCGCTCTCGGCGGGCATCCTGGCCGCGCTCCCGCCGCACCGCGCGGGGATGGGCTCCGGGCTCAACGGCGCGGCGCGCGAGCTGGGTGCGGCGCTGGGGGTCGCCGGGGTCGGCACGGTGCTCAGCGTCCGCTTCACCGGCCGGCTGCCGGCCGAGCTGGCCGGTGAGTCCCACTCCACCTCGGCCGCGCTGGCCGCCGCCGCCGAGCGGAGCGACCGGCTGCACGCCGCCGCGGTGCGCGGCTTCACCGAGGCGGTGGCGGTGGGCTACCAGTGCGCCGCCGCCCTGCTGCTGCTGTTGTCGGTGGCCGTCCTGTGGCAGCGGCGCGGTGCCCCGTCGCGGCCGAAAGCGCAGACACGGACGGCGGCATGACGGAGACTGTGTGGCGCTCGGCACGTCCCCCGCCGAGCCCCGCCCAGGAGGACGCCATGCAGGTGACCGCCGCCGTCGCCACCGCGCCGCACGCCCCGTTCGATCTGCGCGTGCTCGAACTCGCCGACCTGGCACCGGACGAGTTACGGGTCCGGATGACCGCCACCGGCGTCTGCCACACCGACGCCCTCGTCCGCGACCAGGTCTACCCCACCCCGCTGCCCGCGGTGCTGGGCCACGAGGGCGCCGGGGTGGTCGAGGAGGTCGGGCCGCAGGTCCGCTCGGTGCGCCCCGGCGACCACGTGGTGCTCTCCTTCAACTCCTGCGGCCGGTGCGACAACTGCCGCGCGGGCGCGCCCGGTTACTGCCGTACGCTCTTCGCGCTCAACTTCTCCGGCCGGCGGCCGGACGGGAGCACCACGCTGCACGACGGCGGCACGCCCGTCTCCTCCTGCTTCTTCGGGCAGTCCTCGTTTGCCACCCACGCCAACGTGGCGGAGCGCAGCGCCGTACGGGTCGACCCCGACCTGCCGCTGGAACTGCTCGGGCCGCTCGGCTGCGGCGTGCTGACCGGGGCCGGAGCCGTCTTCCACACCTTCCGGCCGCCTGCCGGTTCCTCGCTCGCCGTCTTCGGCGCGGGGGCCGTGGGCGCGTCCGCGCTGCTGGCGGCGCTGGCGGCGGGCTGCGGCACGGTGATCGCCGTGGACGTGCTGGAGGCGCGGCTGGAGCTGGCCCGGTCCCTGGGGGCCACCCACACCGTCGACCCGCGCGCCGGGGACCCGGTGGAGCAGATCCGGGAGATCACCGGCGGCCGGGGCGTGGCGTACGCGCTGGAGGCGACCGGGCTGCCCGCGGTGCTGCGCCAGGCCGCCGACTCCCTCGACATCCGGGGCACCGTCGGCCTGGTCGGCGCCGCGGCGCCGGGGACGGAGACCAGTTTCGAGACGGGCATGTCGCTGACCCGGGGCTGGACCCTGCGGACGATCGTCGAGGGTGACGCCGTACCGCAGGTGTTCGTGCCCCAGCTGATCGACCTGTGGCGGCAGGGCCGGTTCCCCTTCGACCGGCTCGTGCGCCGGTATCCGTTCGCCCGGATCGAGGACGCCTTCCGCGACTCGGCGAGCGGCGCGGCCGTCAAGCCCGTGCTCACCTTCGGCTGAGAGGCAACCCGACAGCTCTGCCCGGCCCGGCGGGGCGGCGCAGGGGGTCAGCCGACCGCCTGCGCCGCCGCGCGGCCCGCCGTCCGTCCCGAGAAGAGGCAGCCGCCCAGGAAGGTGCCCTCCAGCGAGCGGTAGCCGTGCATCCCGCCGCCGCCGAAGCCGGCCGCCTCGCCCGCCGCGTAGACGCCGGGCAGCGGCTCGCCGCCGGGGCCGTCCCCGCCGTCGGTCAGCACCCGGGACGAGAGGTCGGTCTCCAGGCCGCCGAGCGTCTTGCGGGTGAGGATGTTGAGCCGTACGGCGATCAGCGGCCCGGCCTTCGGGTCCAGCAGCCGGTGCGGGGCGGCGACGCGCAGGAGCTTGTCACCGAGGTAGTCGCGGGCCCCGCGCACGGCGGTGACCTGGAGGTCCTTGCTGAAGCGGTTGCCCAGCTCGCGGTCGCGGGCGGTGATCTCGTCACGCAGGGCGTTCTCGTCGATCAGCCCGTCGCCGGTGAGTTCGTTCATCCGGCGGGTCAGCGCGGACAGGTCGCGTTCGATCACGAAGTCCGCCCCGTGCGCCATGAACGCGCGTACCGGAGCGGGCGCGCCGGGGCGGACGCGGCCCAGTAGCTGGCGCACGTTCCGGCCGGTGAGGTCGGGGTTCTGCTCCGAGCCGGAGAGGGTGAACTCCTTCTCGATGATCTTCTGGCTGAGCACGAACCAGGTGTACTCGTGGCCCGTGCGCATGATGTGTTCGAGTGTGCCCAGGGTGTCGAAGCCGGGGAAGAGCGGCACGGGCAGCCGCTTGCCCGTGGCGTCGAGCCACAGGGACGAGGGGCCGGGCAGGATGCGGATGCCGTGCCGGGACCAGACCGGGTTCCAGTTCGCGATGCCCTCGGTGTAGTGCCACATCCGGTCGCGGTTGATCATCCGGCCCCCGGCCGCCTCCGCGACGCCCAGCAGTTCACCGTCCACGTGCGCGGGGACCCCGGAGAGCAGGCGGCGGGGCGGAGTGCCCAGCCGCGCGGGCCAGTTGGCGCGCACCAAGTCGTGGTTGCCGCCGATGCCGCCGGAGGTGACGATGACGGCCTGGGCGCGCAGTTCGAAGGCCCCGGTGGCCTCCCGGCCGCTGGCCGTGCCGCGCGGGGCGTCGCTGGGCGCCAGGAGTTCGCCGCTGACGGTGTCGACGGCGCCCGCGCTGCGGGTGAGCCCGGTGACCCGGTGCCGGAAGCACAGCCGGACGTGGCCGCGCGCGACGCCCGCCCGTACCCGCGCGGCGAAGGGCTCGACCACCCCAGGCCCGGTGCCCCAGGTGATGTGGAAGCGCGGCACCGAGTTGCCGTGGCCCCGCGCGTCGTACCCGCCGCGTTCGGCCCAGCCCACGACCGGGAAGAGCCGCAGGCCCTGCTGCCGCAGCCAGGCGCGCTTCTCCCCCGCCGCGAAGTCGACGTACGCCTGCGCCCAGCGGCGCGGCCAGTGGTCCTCGGGGCGGTCGAAGCCGGCCGTGCCGAGCCAGTCCTGCCAGGCCAGTTCGCGGCTGTCGCGGATGCGCAGCCTGCGCTGCTCGGGCGAGCCGACGAGGAAGAGGCCGCCGAAGGACCAGTGGGCCTGGCCGCCGAAGGACTGCTCCCCCTCCTGTTCGAGCAGGATCACCTTGCGCCCGGCGTCGGCGAGTTCGGCGGTGGCCGCGAGCCCGGCGAGCCCCGCACCGATCACGATCACATCGGCGTCGTACGCCATGCCGCCACCTGCTCTTTCCGCTCGGGGCCGCCCCGGTGACTGGAGAGTAACCTCCACCCCGCATCAACGGCACCCCCGCGCGCGATGTTGGATGGCGGTCATGACGGAAGAGGGAACGGGCCAGGACGCGGGGCAGGGCCGGGCAGCGGACGAACTGCTGGACATCGTCGACGAGCAGGACCGTGTCGTGGGTCAGGCACCACGCGGGGAGGCCACGGCGCGGCGGCTGCGGCACCGCTCGGTGTCCGTACGGGTGCGCGACCCCGAGGGCCGGATCTTCGTCCACCGGCGCACCCCGGTGAAGCTCATCTTCCCCTCGATGTACGACGTGGTGGTGGGCGGCGTCGTCGGCGCGGGCGAGAGCTACGAGACGGCGGCGCTGCGCGAGGCCGAGGAGGAGCTGGGGGTGAGCGGCCTGCCCATGCCCGCCTGGCGCTGCCATTTCCTGTACGAGTCGCCGGAGCACAGCTGGTTCCTGAACGTCTACGAGGTGGTCTGCCCGCTGCCCGTCCGGCCGCAGCCCGAGGAGGTGCAGTGGCACGCCTTCCTCACCGACGAGGAGCTGGCGCGGCGGCTGCCCGGCTGGGACGTGGTGCCGGACGGGCTGGAGTGCCACCGCAGGCTGGACGCCTGGCACCGCGAGCACGATGCCGGATGAACCGGCGAGGACGGCTTACGCTCAGTCCATGATCGACCGCCTGACGGCCGTCCTGCGGCTGTGGTTCGCCCCGGCGCGCCTGCGGGAGGAGGGCCGTACGCCCGACTACCGCTTCTCGCTCGCCAACGAGCGCACCTTCCTGGCCTGGGTCCGCACCGCGCTGGCGCTGGTGGCGGGCGGGATCGCGGTGGACCAGTTCCTCACCGGCATGGCCTGGGGCGCACGGACGGCGATCGCGGTGACGCTGCTGGCGGGCGGCGCGCTGTGCGCCGTACGCGCGGTGAACCACTGGGCGCGGTGCGAGCGGGCCATGCGGCGCGGCGAGGATCTGCCGGCCACGCGCTTCCCGGCTCTGCTGGGGCTGGCGACCGCGCTGGCGGCGCTGCTGGTGGCGGTGGCCGTGCTGGCCGGGCGGGCGGGCTCGTGAGCGGGGCGCGCCCCGACCCCGGTCCGGGCGCGCCGGCGGACCGGGGCGCGCAGCGGGAGCGCACCCGGCTGGCGTGGCGGCGCACGACGCTCACCTTCGCGGTGACGACCGCGCTGGCGCTGCGCGGCCTCCTGCTGGAGATGGACCCGGACGGCCCCCGGCCCGTGGCGGGGGCCGCCGCCGTGGCGGCACTGCTGGCGTTCCTGGCGTTCCTGACCGTGGCGCACCGCCGCGTCCGGGAGTTGGACTCTCCCGCGGCCCGGCAGACCGCTCCGCGTGCGGGCCTGGTGGTACGTGCCGCGCTGTGCGTGGTGGCGGTGGCGGTGCTCGCGACGGCGCTGCCGTGGTGACGCGGGACGCCGGACGCCGGGAGCCGGGAGCCGGGAGCCGGGCGGGAGGCTCCGGGTGAGAGGCCCTGGACGCCATACCGACCAGTCGGCATGATCGAGGGGCCCGCACATCCCGCCCGTCCCCCGCAGAGGAGCGCGTACCCGATGAGCATGGACAACCCGCCGGGGCTCGACCTGGAGCGGCTGGCCGCCTACCTCGGGCAGCGGGGGCCGGAGCCGGCCGCCGGGCCGCTGCGCGCCGAGGTGATCCAGGGCGGGCGCTCCAACCTGACCTACCGGGTGACCGACGGCAGCGCCCGCTGGGTGCTGCGGCGTCCGCCACTGGGCCATGTGCTGGCCACCGCGCACGACATGGCGCGCGAGTACCGCGTCATCAGCGCCCTGCGGGGGACGGCGGTGCCGGTGCCCGAGGCCCTGCTGCTGTGCACCGACGAGGCGGTGCTGGGTGCGCCGTTCTACCTCATGGAGGAGGTCGCGGGCACCGTGTACCGTACGGCCGCCGAGCTGGGGGCGCTGGGTCCGGCCCGCACCCGCGCGCTGGTGCTCTCCCTCCCGGAGACCCTGCTGGCCCTGCACGCGGTGGACCCCGGGGCCGTCGGGCTGGCCGGCTTCGGCCGCCCCGAGGGCTTCCTGGAGCGCCAGCTGCGGCGCTGGGGCAAGCAGCTGGAGGCCTCCCGCGGCCGGGAACTGGCCGGGATCGACGACCTGCACGCGGCACTGGGCACCCGGCTGCCGGCCTCGCCCGCCCCCGCCGTCGTGCACGGCGACTTCCGGCTGGACAACGTGCTGGTGGGTGCGGACGACCGGATCGCGGCGGTACTCGACTGGGAGATGTCCACCGTGGGCGATCCGCTGACCGACCTGGGGCTGCTGGTGATGTACAGCCGGCTGCGGGACCTGCCGGGGGCGCCGGTGAGCATGACGCGGGAGGCTCCGGGGCACCCCGAGCCGGGCGAGCTGGTCGCGCGCTACGCGGCGGGCTCCGACCGCGACGTGTCACGGATCGGCTGGTACACGGCGTTCGCCTACTTCAAGCTCGCGGTCATCCTCGAGGGCATCCACCACCGCTTCACGCTGGGGCGCACCGTCGGGCCCGGCTTCGACCGGATCGGCGCCCTCGTCCCGGCCTTCGTCGACGGCGGGCTGACCACGCTGCGGGAGGACTGAGCACCGATGGACTTCGCCTACGACGCGCGTACCGAGGAGCTGCGCGAGCAGCTCGCCGCCTTCCTGACCGCCTCCGTCCACCCCGCCGAGGCCGTCGTGGCCGCCCAGCGCGCGGCGCAGGACGACCCCTGGCGCACCCCGCCCGCGGTCGGTGAGCTGCAGGCACAGGCCCGTGCGCGCGGCCTGTGGAACCTCTTCCTGCCGGACGGCGAACTGGGCGCCGGGCTGACCAACCTCCAGTACGCTCCGCTGGCCGAACTCACCGGCCACAGCCCGCAGCTGGCACCGGCGGCGCTGAACTGCGCGGCCCCGGACACCGGGAACATGGAACTGCTCAGCGAGTTCGGCTCCGCCGAGCAGCGCGAGCGCTGGCTGGAACCGCTGCTGGCGGGCGAGATCCGCTCGGCGTTCGCGATGACCGAGCCGGAGGTGGCCTCCTCGGACGCCACCAACATCGAGACCCGCATCGAACGGGACGGCGACGGCTACGTCGTCACCGGCCGCAAGTGGTACATCTCCGGGGCGATGAACCCGGACTGCCGCGTCTTCATCGTGATGGGCAAGACCGACCCGGGCGCCGCCGACGTCCGCCGCCAGCAGTCGATGGTGCTGGTGCCGCGCGATGCCCCCGGCCTCCAGGTGCGCCGCGCCATGCGCGTCTACGGCTACGAGGACCACTGGCACGGCGGCCATGCCGAAGTCGTCCTCGACGGCGTACGGGTCCCGGCGGCGCACCTGATCGGCGAGGAGGGCGGCGGATTCGCCATCGCCCAGGCCCGGCTGGGTCCCGGCCGCATCCACCACTGCATGCGGCTGATCGGCATGGCGGAGCGCGGCGTCGAGCTGATGTGCCGCCGTGCGGTGGAGCGCTCCGCGTTCGGGAAGCCGCTGGCGGAGCAGGGCGTCGTACAGGCGTGGATCGCGGACGCGCGGGTGCGGATCGAGCAGCTGCGGCTGCTGGTGCTCAAGACCGCGTGGCTGATGGACACCGTCGGCAACCGCGGGGCGCACACCGAGATCCAGGCGATCAAGATCGCGACGCCCCGCGCGGTCGTGGACATCCTGGACCGCGCCGTGCAGCTGCACGGCGCGGGCGGCGTCAGCCAGGACCTGCCGCTGGCACAGCTGTGGGCGGCGGCCCGTACGCTCCAGCTCGCCGACGGGCCGGACGAGGTGCACCAGCGCTCCCTGGCGCGGCGGGAGCTGCGCAAGTACACCTGAGCGCCGCCCACCGGACGGGCGGGCGGGCGCGGTCCGTTCAGAGGGTGACCACGACCCGGCCCGTGGTCACGCCGTCGAACACCCGCTGGACGGCCTCCGCCGCGCCCTCCAGCGGCACCCGCTCGGTGACCAGCGGGTGGATCGCGCCCTGGGCGGCGAGCTTGACCAGCTCCTCGTGGCAGGCGTCGACCGCCGCCGGGTCCCGGCGGTTGTAGAGGCCCCAGTGCAGGCCGAGGATCGTGTAGTTCTTCACCAGCGCGTGGTTGAGCGCGGGGGTGGGGATGGCGCCGCTGGCGAAGCCGACGACCACGATGCGCCCCTCGAAGGCCACGCACTTGACGGACTTGGCGTAAGCGTCGCCGCCGACCGGGTCGTAGACCACGTCCGCGCCCTGCCCGTCGGTCGCCTCCTTGACCACCGGCACCAGGTCGTCCGTACGCCGGTCCACGACCAGGTCGCAGCCCAGCTCGCGGGCGGTCGCCGCCTTCTCCGCGCCGCCGACGACCCCGATGACGCGGGCCCCCGCCGCCTTGCCCAGCTGGACGGCGGCGCTGCCCACTCCCCCCGCGGCGGCGTGCACCAGCAGTGTCTCGCCGGGCTGGAGCCGGGCGCGGCGGTGCAGGCCGAACCAGCCGGTCTGGTAGCCGATGTGGAGCGCGGCGGCCTGCGCGTCGTCCAGGTCGGCGGGGGCCGCGCGCGTCGCCGCGGCGCGCACCAGCGCGCGTTCGGCGAAGCCGCCCGCGGGCAGCACCGGCTGGGCGATCACGCGGGTGCCCGGAGCCGGTGCTCCGCCGGTGTCCGCCCCCGCGGCGAGCACCTCCGCGCAGACCTCCACACCGGGGGTGAAGGGCAGCGGCGGCCGGGTCTGGTACCTGCCCTGGCAGAGCAGGGCGTCGGGGAAGTTGACGTTCGCGGCGCGGACCCGCACCAGCAGCTCGCCGGGGCCCGGGACCGGTTCGGGGACGTCCTCCAGCCGCATCACCTCGCGCGGCTCGCCGTTCGTGTGGACGCGCCATGCCTTCATCGCGGGCCTCCGCCCTGTGGGGTTCCAGTGGTCCGGCGGGTGCCGGGGTTCCGGTGGGGCCGGCGGGCCGGCATCCCGGTGTGTCCTACGGCCGCAGCGCGCGCAGCAGCAGCCCGGCGAGGTGGTCGGCGACCTGCCGCGGGGTGAGCGGCCCGCCGGGCCGGTACCAGCTGCCGAGGTGGTGGACGGACCCGAAGTGGTAGTCGACCACCAGGTCGGCGGGGGTCTCGGTGCTGAACGCGCCGCTGCGCTGCCCCTCTTCGACCAGCGCGCGGAACCGCTCGTGGTAGCGGCGGCGCTCGGTGCGCACCTGCTTGTGCTTCTCCGGGCTGAGCTGGTGCATCGTGCGGAAGAAGATCATGGCGTCGTCGAGGTTCTCGATGGTGGTCACCACCACGTCGGCGGTGGCCTCGCGCAGCCGCTGCTCGACGGGCGCGTCGGCGCGGGCGAAGGCGTCCAGCCGCTCCTGCTGGAGCCGCAGCAGCCGCCCGTATATCTCGTGCAGCAGGTCGTCCTTGGAGCCGAAGTAGTGGTAGAGCGCGCCCTTGGTGACCCCCGCGGCCTCCACTATCTCCTGCACGGAGGTGCGCTCGTAGCCCTGCTCGGCGAAGAGCCGGGTCGCGGCGGCCAGCAGCCTGCGCGGCACCGGCTGCCGGTCCCGTGCCGCCGGGAGCGCGTGGGCGGCGCCGCTCACCGTGCCTTCTTGGGGCGCGGGTTCCGCTGCATGTGTCGCTCCGCCTTCTGCTGGATCTGGTTCATGCCGTGCAGCCAGCGATCGGGTTCGGTGGCCCGGACAGCGTAGTGGCCCGCAGTCTCGGGGTGCGGCAGCACCAGGAACCGGCCCTGGGCGACGGCCTCCAGCACGGCGTCGGCCACCTCCTCCGGCTCGATGGCCGTGGGGGCGAGCACCAGTTCGCCGAGGGCGCCGGTGCCGCGCAGCATGTCCGTCCTGACGCCCTGCGGGCAGACGGCGTGCACCTCGACGCCCCGGTGCCGGTAGGTGACCGAGAGCCACTCGGCGAAGGAGAGCGCGGCGTGCTTGGTGACGCTGTAGGGAGCCGAGCCGACCATGGTGAGCAGCCCGGCGGCGGAGACGGTGGAGATGAAGCGCCCGCTGCCGCGCTCCAGCCACTCGGGGAGCAGTTCGTGCGCCGCGCGTACGTGTGCCTTGACGTTGACGTCCCAGGCGGCGTCCCACACCTCCTCGGGCGCCTCGGGGCCGCCTTCCGGGGCGATGCCCGCGTTGGCGCAGAAGATGTCGATGCCGCCGCCGAGCGCCGCGCGGGCCGAGCCCACCACGCCCGAGGCGTCGCCGGGCACCGCGGTGCCGCCGACTTCCGCGGCGACGGCCGCCGCCCGCCCCGCGTCCAGGTCGTTGACGACCACGCGCGCGCCCCCGGCGGCAAACCGGCGGGCCAGGGCGGCCCCGATGCCCGCGCCCGCTCCGGTGACGACCACGCGTGCTCCGCTCAGGTCCTCCACTGTGCCCGCCCTTCCCGTTCGGCCCCCGCAGCGTTCGGCCCCGCGGCAGACTAACCGGTCGGTATGTCAGGAGGAAAGAGTCGTCGGCCGGGAACGGGAGACCCGTGTGTTCCGTTGTCAGGGTGGGGCAACTCGCCCTGTGCAAGAAGTGGGCTCCCCAAGAGGGAGCCGATGCCGCCGCGGGTGCGTCACACCTTCGACGAGTCGGCTCCTCTCCGTCGGAGGTGGGAAGAATGGCCGGATTCAGAGCGCTCGCCGAGCAGGTTCGCGACGAGGGAAGAACGCCCTCCCAGCGCCGTCAGGCGCTGCGCAAATGTCTGGAGCGCTTCGCTCCGTACGGGCACCGTGCCACCTGGCACCACCTGTGCACCAGTGCCGGTTTCCCTCCGGAGGAGCGGGAGCCCGACCCGGCACTGCTGGTCGCCGCGCTGGAGGAGCTGGAGGAGGCCCGCTCGGTGTGGCTGGCCTGGGAGTCGGAGGTCGCCGAGCGGCGCCGGCGGGAGAAGCACGACGGCATCAGACAGCCGACCACACTCGACGGCTGGCACCGGCTGGTGTGGGGCGGGCGCTCGGTCCTTCCGTGCGACGATCCGACCGCGCCTCCGGACACCCGGCTGGCGGTGGTCCTGCGCCGCCTGATCAGCGCCATGGAGGCCGCGGCCCGGCCGGACTACCGGAGCATGGCCGCCTCACCCGGCTGACGCGGCCCGCCGGGCCGCCGCCGTTGACAGTGCCGCACCTCCCCCGCATGCTGAGCGGGCGCTCAGGGCGTGCGCTCCCGCACCCCGGGCGCCTTGGCGGCCGCCGCGCGTGGCCGGATCACGAGCGCGTGGGAGGTTGGGCGGATGGCGGAGTCCCGGGTATTCACCTCGTCGGACGAGCTGCGGGCCGCGGTCGGCGCGGAGCTGGGCGCCAGCGACTGGCTCACGGTCGACCAGGAGCGGATCGACTGCTTCGCGGAGGCCACGGGCGACCACCAGTGGATTCACGTGGACCCGGAACGGGCCCGCAGCGGCCCCTTCGGCTCCACCATCGCGCACGGCTACCTCACCCTCGCCCTGCTGCCCCGGCTGCTCCCCCAGATCCTGCACGTCGAGGCGCGCATGGGGGTCAACTACGGGGTGAACAAGGTGCGCTTCCCCTCCCCGGTCCCCGTCGGCTCCCGGCTGCGGGCGCGGGCGCGGCTGGTGGACGTGCACGAGGCCGGGGAGGGCGTCCAGGTGACGGCGGCGGTGACGGTGGAGCGCGAGGGCGGCGAGAAGCCGGTGTGCGTCGCGGAGACGGTCAGCCGCTACTTCTGGTAGCGGCCGCGGCCGGGCCGCCGCCCTGGCCGTACGTGGGCGATTCCGACAACGCGGCGAGCATGGGGCCTCCCCAGGGCCGAGGGGACGCGTGCCAGGCGTCGCACAGCAGGCGACATTGTGACGACAGATCTCAGGGCCCCTGCGGCGCGGCGCCCACCATGCGCAGCGCGAGCCCGGCGTAGAGGGCGCCGATCTCGTCCGGCGTACGCGGCCCGCCGGAGCGGAACCAGCGGGCGACGTCGACGCAGAGCGAGAGCACGGCCAGGGCCGTGCCCTGCACGTCCTCGACGGTGAACTCACCGTCCGCGACCCCGTCGCTCAGCATGCCGCGCAGGATCTCCTCGGTGCGCCGCCGCATGGCGACGATCTCGGCGTAGTGCTCCGGGCCGAGCGCGGACAGCTCGTACTGCACGACGCGCGCCGTCGTGTGGTGCTCGGCGTGCCAGCGGACGAAGCTGCGCACGGCGGCGTCGAGCCGGCCCGCGCTGCTGCCCCCGCCCCCGGCGGCGCCGGTGAGGATGTGTACGGCCCGTTCGTGGCCGACCCGGCTGATCTGGTAGAGCAGCTCTTCCTTGGTCCGGTAGTGGATGTAGAGCGCGGCCGGGCTCATCCCGGCCCGGCCGGCGATGTCCCGGGTGGTGGTGGCGTGGAACCCGCGCTCCGCGAACGCCTCGACGGCCCCCAGCAGCAGCCGCCGCGCGGCGTCCGGGGTGACCCCCTCGAAGGACTCCTGCGCCGGTCCGCCCACTGTCTCCGCCATCTCCTCGCCCGCTTCCCTCGGCTCCGCCCGTGCCGCTGACCGGGCGATTACCATACAACGCCCCCTGAGCAGACGCTTAGAGCGCGCCCGGCCGGTGCGGGCCCCGCCCCGGCTCCCGCGCACGGTCATTGACGTGGCGCCCCGTCATTCCTATGGTCTTACAGAGGAATCTAGCGGTGGGAGCATGTCGATGAGCAGCACCGAGCAGGCACGCAAGGCCGCGGAGGGCTTGGCCCACCTCTCCGGCTTCGGGAACGAGCACAGCAGCGAGGCCGTCGCCGGCGCCCTCCCCCTGGGCCGGAACTCGCCGCAGCGCGCCCCCCTGGGCCTGTACGCGGAGCAGCTGAGCGGCAGCGCCTTCACCGAGCCGCGCGCGCACAACCGCCGCTCCTGGCTCTACCGCATCCGCCCCTCGGCGGCGCACCCCCGCTTCACCCGCCGGGACAACGGCACACTGGCGGGCGCCCCGTTCACCGGCGCCGCCGAGGCGGTGCCCGACCCCAACCGGCTCCGCTGGGACCCGCTGCCCGAGCCGCCCGCGGGCACGGACTTCCTGGCCGGGCTGTGGACCCTGGGCGGGAACGGCGACGCGGCGCAGCGCTCCGGCATGGCCATCCATCTCTACGCCGCCAACTCCCCGATGACCGACCGCGTCTTCAGCGACGCCGACGGCGAGCTGCTGATCGTGCCCGAGCGCGGCGGCCTGCTGCTGCGCACGGAGTTCGGGCTGCTGCGTGCGGAGCCGGGCGAGTGCGCGCTGATCCCGCGCGGTGTGCGCTTCCGGGTCGAGCCGCTGGACGGCTTCGTGCGGGGCTACGTCTGCGAGAACTACGGCCGTCCGTTCGTCCTCCCCGACCTAGGGCCGATCGGCGCCAACGGACTGGCGAACCCGCGGGACTTCCGGGCGCCGGTGGCCGCGTACGAGGACACGGAGCGGCCGGTGGAGGTGGTCAGCAAGTTCTGCGGCAACCTGTGGACGGCGACCTACGACCACTCCCCGCTGGACGTCGTCGCCTGGCACGGCAACCACGTGCCGTACGTCTACGACCTGCGCACCTTCAACGTGCTGGGCAGCATCAGCTACGACCACCCCGACCCGTCGATCTTCACGGTGCTCACCTCCCCCTCGGACACGCCGGGGCTGGCGGGCGTCGACTTCGTCGTCTTCGCGCCGCGCTGGCTGGTGGGCGAGGACACCTTCCGCCCGCCCTACTTCCACCGGAACGTGATGAGCGAGTACATGGGCCTGATCGAGGGCGCGTACGACGCGAAGGCGGAGGGCTTCGTGCCCGGCGGCGGCTCCCTGCACAACATGATGTCGGCGCACGGGCCGGACCGGGAGACCTTCGAGGGGGCCAGCGCGGCCGAGCTGAAGCCGCAGAAGGTGGACAACGGCCTCGCTATCATGTTCGAGACCCGCTGGCCGGTGACGGCCACCGCACAGGCGAGGGACACGAGCCGTCTCCAGCAGGGGTACGACCAGGTGTGGCAGGGTCTCGAACGTCACTTCCGCTCGTAACCGGAGTCCCTCGGAGCCGTTTTGACCGTTTTCGCTCCTGATTCGCTCAGCCTGAACCGGAAGCTCCCGCTCTGGTACCAGGTCTCCCAGTCGCTGCGCGCCTCGATACTGGGGCGCGGCCCGGAGGCGCCGCTGCGCCTGCCGACCGAGGACCGGCTCGCGGCGCACTACGGCGTCAGCGTGCTGACCATGCGGCAGGCGCTGAAGGAACTGGAGGCGGAGGGACTGATCAGCCGCCACCGGCGGCGCGGCACCTTCATCGAGCCCTCCTCGCACCGGGCCCGCACGGTACGGGTGCTGGGCTCGGTGGACGCCATCGTGGCCCAGCAGTCCGGCGAGGAGACGACGCTGCTGCACCACCGCCTCGGCCCCGTCCCGCCGGAGCTCGCCCCTTGCTTTCCGGGCGTCACGCAGACGATGACCTACCGCAGGCTGCGCCGGGACCGGGAGAGCGGCGAGCCGGCGAACTGGGCGGACAACCTGCTCCATCCCCAGGTGGCCGAGCGGGTGGACCCCGCCGATCTGGAGCGGGGCTGGCCGATGACCAAGGTGCTGCGGGACGCGGTGGGGGTGCGGATCAGCCGGATCACCGACACGGTCGAGGCGCGGCTCGCGGACCCGGAGACGGCTCAGCTGCTGGAGGTACCACTGCTGAGCCCGATCCTGCACTACACGGGGGTGACCTACGACGACACCGGCCGGGTGGTGGACGTCGCCCTCATCCATTACCGGGGGGACCGCTTCTCGTTCGCGGTGACGGTGGACGCCGCACCGGAGTGACGACCGGTCGCGCCGGGGCCGGAGACCGGACGAGGAGAGGGGGTTTCGGGTACAGCGGTGTCCGGGCCGTCCCCCTCGGCCCCGACATGCCGTGCGACACGGCCGGCTTCAGTGTCAGCCGCGCCCACCGAAGATCGAACGCCGCAGCCTGCGCAGCGGCGCGAAGAGCGACACGCGCGCACGCTGGGTCTTCGACCGGCTCGGCACGGTGTCACGCCTGGTGATCTCCCGCATCAGCGTCGTCGCTTCCTCGGTCTCCACCTGCGGGACCGCGGGACCGGAAAGCACCGAGAGATGCCGGTCGAGGCGCGAACTGGTCGCGCCTGTGCCGCAGTTGATCGCAGGCACGCGCGCCCTGCTGCGCACTGTTATCTGTTCCATCACACTCCCCACCCATACGAGGGCACCCGGCCCGGGCAGAGTAACCCTATCTCCCGCCGCCGACACTCCGGAATCCCGGTCACCTGATTCACCTACCCCGTAAGGCGGTTGACGAACGCTGTGCGAAAACGCACGTGCGGTGGCAGCGGGGATGCCGGATCATTGCCGCCATGTGTGCCGACCGCCGCCCCGCCGACGACAGGAGCTCCGCCCTGCCCTCGCCCACGCCCTCCGCGCAGCCGCCCGTGGCGCCCGCCCCGGCCGAGCGGTCGCTGCCCATCCGGCTGAACCTCGATGACAACGACTCCCCCTCGGACGTCATCGACGCCCTCTTCCTGGGCCGCTTCGCCACCGGTGACCAGCCCTTCTCCCGCAGCCACTCCGTGGACCGGGTCAAGAAGGACCACCCGCTGCTGCCGCCGGACGCCACCGTCCTGCGGGACGCGCGCGACGACGACCGGGGCGCCGTACTCGCCGAGGGCGAGGGCTGGACGGTGCTGGTCTCCCGGTGGAGCCAGGGCGCGGACGTCACGGTCACGGCGGTCACCGGTGAACTGGCCGAGGAGCGGCTCAAGCAGGCCGTCGACGGCGCGGAGGACGAGCCGGAGCCGCAGCCCGAGAACGTCTCGATGGGTTTTTGGTACCAGTCGCCCCGGCGCGGCCCCTACCGCACGACCCGCACCATCACGGCGGGCACCTGGCAGGAGGTGAGCGGCAACTACACCGCTCCGGTCGCCGACGCCATGGGCGAGCTGATGAAGATCACCCCGGACGCCATCTCCGGGCGGCTCCTGCTGCTGCACGGGCCGCCGGGCACCGGCAAGACCTCCGCGCTGCGCACCCTGGCCCGCTCCTGGCGCGACTGGTGCCAGGTGGACTGCGTGCTGGACCCGGAGCGCCTGTTCAACGACATCGGCTACCTGATGGACATCGCCATCGGCGCGGACGACTCGGAGGCGGGCAAGGAGCGCTGGCGGCTGCTGCTGCTGGAGGACTGCGACGAGCTGATCCGCGGCGAGGCCAAGTACGCGGCGGGCCAGGCCCTCTCCCGGCTGCTGAACCTGACCGACGGGCTGCTCGGCCAGGGCCGCAACGTGCTGGTCGGGATCACCACCAACGAGGACCTGGAGCGGCTGCACCCAGCCGTGGTACGCCCCGGCCGCTGCCTGGCCCGGATCGAGGTCGGCAGGCTGACGCGGCCCGAGGCGGTCAACTGGCTGGGTACCGAGGAGGGGGTGGGCCGGGACGGCGCCACGCTCGCCGAGCTGTTCGCGCTGCGCCGCGGCACCTCCCCGGCGTCGGTGCCGCTCCAGAGCGACCGTGCGGACTCGGGGCTCTACCTGTAGCCGGGCGGGCGGCTCCGCGGGTGCGGTGGTGCAGTCGGGGGCGCGCGCGGTGCCCCGGCGGCAGCCCTCAGCTCCGTGCGCCGGGGGGCTCCGCCGACCGCATCCGCCCGTACGCGTACACGCACCCGGCCAGCGCGAGGTCGGAGAGCAGCATGAAGCCGATCGAGTAGGAGTCCTTGGCGCTGTAGATGGCGCCCATCACCAGCGGCGGGACGAAGCCGCCGAGCCCGCCGACGGCGCCGACGATGCCCGTCACGCTGCCCACCCTGGCGGGCGGCGTGACGCGGGCGACCAGGGCGAAGACGCTGCCGCTGGCGGTGCCCAGCCCCGCGGCCATCGTCAGCAGGCAGACCGTGCCCACCGGGTCGAGCGTGGGGTCGAACGCCTGGGCGACGGCGCCCGCCCCGACGACGCCCAGCGCCCAGGAGGTGACGGCCGCCGGGTGGCTGCGGTCCGAGAGCCAGCCGCCCAGCGGCCGGAAGAGGACGGTCACCAGGGCGAAACCCGCTGCCTTGGTGCCCGCGTCGGTGGCGTCCAGGTCGTACCAGGTCTTCAGGTAGGTGGGCAGGTAAACGCCGAAGGCGACGATGCCGCCGAAGCCGACGGCGTAGAGCGCGGAGAGTTCCCAGGTGACCCGCAGCCGTCCGGCGGCACCCAGGCGCTCGGTGAGCGAGGTGGCGGGCACGGTGCGGCCGGGCGGGTCGGACAGCAGCAGGTAGCCCAGGACGGCGTACACCGCGAGGGCGACGGCCACGATGAGGAAGGGCAGGTCCTCGCCGTGCCCGTGGATGCGCGGCGTGAAGTAGCCGGAGAGCGCCACGCCGCCCATGCCCATCCCGAAGACGCCCACCGCGAAGCCGCGCCGCCGTGGCGGGAACCAGGAGTTGACCAGGGGCACCCCGATGGCGAAGGTCGTGCCGCCCAGCCCCAGGAAGAAGCCGACGAGCAGCAGGCCCGCGTACGACTCCTTCGCCGGGACGAGCAGCAGCACGGGGACGATGGTCGCCGCGGTGACCAGGGGGAACATCACCTTCGCGCCGTAGCGGTCGGTGAGCGCCCCGGCCGGGACGCGGCCCAGGGAGCCGACGATGACCGGCACGGCCACCATCAGCGACTGCTGGAAGGAGCTGAGGCCCAGCGTGTCGCGGAAGTCTCCGGCCAGCGGCGCGATGAGGTTCCAGGCCCAGAAGGTGAGGGCGAAGCCGACGGTCGCGACGGCGAGGTTGCGGTAGGCGGCGGCGGACGGTCGCTCCTGCGCCGCGCGCGGGCGCTCCTCGGCCGCGGCCGTCATCGCACCCGCTCCCAGCCCCGCCGCTCCGCCCGCGGGCCCAGCTGCCGCGCGTCCCGGCTGCGGTAGACGATGTAGGGCCGGAAGAGGTAGTGCACCGGGGCGCTGAAGATGTGGATGAGCCGGGTGAAGGGGATGAGCGCGAGCAGCGCGAGGCCGACGACGACGTGGATCTGGTACGTCAGCGGCACCCCGTCCATGCGGGCGTGGTCCGGCTGGAGGACGAAGAGGCTGCGCAGCCACGGGCCGATCGTCTCGCGGTAGTCGTAGCCGGTGCCGGTGGCGTGCGCGAGCTTGGCCCACATGCCCATCACGATCGCGCCCAGCAGCACCAGGTACATCAGCTTGTCGTTGCGGGTGGTGGCGAGGAAGACGGGCCCGTTGGTGCGCCGCCGGTAGACCAGCAGCGCGATCCCGGCGACGGTGAGCAGCCCGGCCGCGGTGCCGGTGTAGAGGGAGAGGTAGTGGTAGGCGTGCTCGCTCACGCCGAGGCCGCTGGTCCAGGAGTCCGGGATCAGCAGCCCGACCAGGTGCCCAGCCAGGACGAACAGGATGCCGTAGTGGAAGAGGGGCGAGCCGAGCCGCAGCAGCCGCGACTCGTAGAGCTGGGAGGAGCGGGTGGTCCAGCCGAACTTGTCGTAGCGGTAGCGCCAGACCGTGCCCGCCACCAGCAGCGCGAGGACCACGTACGGCAGGGCGCTCCACAGCAGCCCGTCGGCGACGCTCATCGCTCCTCCCCGCTCCCGGTCAGCACGGGCAGCAGCCGCGCCCCGGGCCCGTACGGTTCCAGGCCGACGTCCTCGCGCGGCGGCCCCTCGCGGGCCATGGCCTGGGCGGCGGCGCGGTCCTTGGGCGAGGCGCCGGGCAGCGTCGCGCACACCGCCGCCAGGACCTGCGCGTAGGGGGTGCCGCAGTCGGCGAGGGCGAGCCGCAGCAACTCCAGGGCGGGCCGGTGCTCGCGCAGGAGGCGGTCGGTGCCGGTGCGGGCGGAGAACTCCAGGACGGCCGGGAGGAAGTCGGGCAGTTCCGCGCCGTCGCTGTACTCCAGTCCGTGCTGCCGGTAGTACTCCTTGAAGCGCACCAGGGCCATGCCGCGGCGACGGGTGTCGCCGTCGGTCCACCAGCTCAGGTGGAGGCAGCGCCGGTTGCGGAAGTCGAAGACCTCGACGTAGTGGGCGGTGAGCCGCTCGGGGCCCATCCCGGCGGCGTCGGCGAGGAAGGCGCGCAGCAGCCGGGCACCGCGGCGCCCGCGGTCGCGGCCGGGGCGCGGGCGCGCGCGCCTGTCGAGGGCGCGCAGCAGGTGGGGCACGTCCGCGTGGAAGCCGGCGTCCGGGTAGGTCAGGCAGCGGGCGGCGGCCTGGTGGAGTACGGCGTGGTCGCTCATCGTTCCTCCGGTGGATCGGACGCGGTGGCCGGGAAGAGCCCGTCGGGCCGCCCGTTGCCGTCCCAGTTGAGGAGGTTGACCCGCTCCTTGCCGGGCGCGCTGGGCTCATCGGCGGTCTGCCGGTCCCGCAGGACGTGGAAGTTCTCCACCGCGACGGCCGTGGGGGTCCCGGAGGCCTCCCCCACCGGCCCGGAGCCGGTGCGCGGGCCGCCGCCCATGCCGGGACCGCCCTCGAAGTCGAGGCTGCACCCGTCCGGCAGCGCGCTCTCCTCCAGCCGCCGCGCGTCGCCGAGGGCCGCGGTGGGGATGACGTACCGCTCCTCGTACTTGGCGATGGCCAGCAGCCGGTACATCTCCTCGATCTCCTCGCCGCTCATTCCCACCGCACGGGCCGCCGCCTCGTCCGGGGGGCCGCCCAGGTTGACGTTGCGCAGGTGGGCGCGCATCGCGGCGAGCTTCTCCAGACAGGCGCGTACGGGGGCGGTGTCCCCCGCGGTGAAGAGTTCGGCCAGGTACTCCAACGGGATGCGCAGCGCGTCGATCGCGCCGAACAGGTTGCCCGCGTCCTCCCCGTCGAACCCGGTCCCGGTGAGGGCGTCCACGACCGGCGAGAGCGGGGGGATGTACCAGACCATCGGCATGGTGCGGTACTCGGGGTGCAGCGGGAGCGCCACCTTGTAGCGGCTGATGAGCGCGTGCACGGGTGAGCGGCGGGCCGCCTCGATCCAGTCGTGGGAGATCCCGGCCCGCTCGGCCTCCTGGCGCACCGCCGGGTCGGCGGGGTCGAGGAAGACGCCGAGCTGCGCCTCGTAGAGCCCGGTGTCCTGCGGGGTGGCGGCGGCCTCCAGCACCTTGTCCGCGTCGTAGAGGATGACGCCGAGGTAGCGCAGCCGTCCCACGCAGGTCTCCGAGCAGACCGTGGGCAGCCCGACCTCCAGCCGGGGGTAGCACAGGGTGCATTTCTCGGCCTTGCCGGTCTTGTGGTTGAAGTAGACCTTCTTGTACGGGCAGCCGGAGACGCACATCCGCCAGCCGCGGCACTGGTCCTGGTCGACCAGGACGATGCCGTCCTCGCTGCGCTTGTACATCGCCCCCGAGGGGCAGCTGGCGACGCAGGAGGGGTTGAGGCAGTGCTCGCAGATGCGCGGCAGGTAGAACATGAAGGTCTCCTCGAAGGCGAAGCGCACCTTCTCGGAGGCGGCCTCGCGGGCCCGGGTGACCATCGGGTCGAGGTGGCCCTGCTCGCTGACGCCGCCGAGGTTGTCGTCCCAGTTGGCGCTCCACTCGATCTTCATCGGCTTGCCGGTGAGGAGGGAGCGCGGCTGGGCCACGGGGATGTCGTCGCCCAGCGGGGCGTTGGTGAGGTGGCTGTAGTCGTAGGTCCACGGCTCGTAGTAGTCGCGGATGTCGGGGAGCTGGGGGTTGGAGAAGATCGTGGCGAGCTTCTTGAACCGGCCGCCGCCGCGCAGCCGGAGCCGGCCGCGCCGGTTCAGCGCCCAGCCGCCCTTCCACTTCTCCTGGTCCTCGTAGCGGCGCGGATAGCCCTGTCCGGGGCGGGTCTCGACGTTGTTGAACCACACGTACTCCACACCGGTGCGGTTGGTCCACGCCTGCTTGCAGGTGACCGAGCAGGTGTGGCAGCCGATGCACTTGTCGAGGTTCATCACCATCGCGATCTGCGCCATGACCTTCATCAGTAGGTCACCTCCTGGGAGCGGCGGCGGATGACGGTGATCTCGTCGCGCTGGTTGCCCGTGGGGCCCAGGTAGTTGAAGGCCCAGGAGAGCTGGGCGTAGCCGCCGATGAGGTGGCTGGGTTTGAGGATGAGCCGGGTGAGCGAGTTGTGGATGCCGCCGCGTCGCCCGGTGGTCTCCGCCTTGGGGACGCCGACGGTGCGGTCCTGGGCGTGGTGCATGTAGACGGTGCCACGCGGCATCCGGTGGGAGACCACCGCGCGGGCGGTCACCACGCCGTTGCGGTTGACGGCCTCGATCCAGTCGTTGTCGCGGACGCCGATGGCTTCGGCGTCCTGCGGCGACATCCAGATGTTCTGGCCGCCGCGGGAGAGCGAGAGCATGAAGAGGTTGTCCTGGTACTCGGAGTGGATGGACCACTTGCTGTGCGGGGTGAGGTAGCGCACGGTCACCTCCTGCTGCCCGCCGGGGCCCGGCGCCGGTTCGCCGCCGAGCCCCTGGCCGGCTCGCGCACGCTCGACGGTCAGTGCGTTCATGTCCAGCGGCGGCCGGTAGACGGGCAGGGCCTCGCCCAGTTCGTGCATCCAGTCGTGGTCCAGGAAGAAGTGCTGCCGTCCGGTGAGGGTGTGCCAGGGCTTGAGGTGCTCGGTGTTGAGGGTGAAGGCGGCGTAGCGCCGCCCGCCCGCCTCGCTGCCGGACCACTCCGGCGAGGTGATCACCGGGACCGGCGCGGCCTGAGTGTCCGCGTAGGTGACCTGCTTGCCCTCGTGCTCGGCGGCCAGGTGCGCCATGGCGGTGCCGGTGCGTGCCTCCAGGGTGCGGAAGCCCTGGGTGGCCAGGCGCCCGTTGGTGGTGCCGGAGAGCGCGAGGACGGTGTTGGCCGCCTTGACCGCGGTGTCGATCAGCGGGCGGCCGTGTGCCGGGCCGCCGCCGCGCCGGGTGCCGTTGCGGGCGGCCAGTTCGGTGATCTCCTGGTCCGGGTGGAGCACGATCCCCTTGGCGGGCAGGCCCAGTTGTGCGGCCAGCGGGCCGAGGGTGGCCATCTTCTCGGCGATCGCGGTGTAGTCGCGCTCCACGACGGTCAGCGCGGGCATCGTCCGCCCCGGTACGGCCTCGCACTCGCCGCGCCGCCAGTCAAGCGCGACGCCGCCGGGCTGCGCGGTCTCCCCCGGCGTGTCGTGCTGGAGCGCGGTGGCCACCAGGTCGCGCCGTACACCGAGGTGGTCGCGGGCCAGTTCGCTGAAGCGGCGGGCCAGGGCGTGGAAGGCGTCGAAGTCGGTACGGGCCTGCCAGGGCGGGTCGACGGCGGGGGTGAAGGCGTGCACGTAGGGGTGCATGTCGGTGCTGGAGAGGTCGTGCTTCTCGTACCAGGTGGCGGCGGGCAGCACGACGTCCGACATCAGCGTCGAGGAGGTCATCCGGAAGTCCAGCGACAGCAGCAGGTCGAGCTTGCCCTCGGGCGCCTTCTCGTGCCACCGCACGTCCCTGGGGCGTACCTCCTGGGGGGCCTCGGCCGCGGTGACCGAGGAGTCGGTGCCCAGCAGGTGGCGCTGGAAGTACTCGGCGCCCTTGGCGGAGGAGCCCAGCAGGTTGGCCCGCCACAGGGTCAGTACGCGCGGCCAGTTGGCGGGCGCGTCCGGGTCCTCGCAGGCGAACCCGAGCCGTCCGGCGCGCAGCTCGGCCACCGTGTACGCGGCCGGGTCGGTGCCGGACCGCTCCGCCTCGTCCGCCAGGTCGAGCGGGTTGCGATCGAAGGTCGGGTAGGAGGGCATCCAGCCGTTGCGGGTGGCGAAGGCCAGGCAGTCAGCGCCGGTCATGCCGGTGAAGCGGCCCTCGCCCAGCGGCGAGGCGAGGACGTCGGCGGTGAAGCCGTCGTAGCGCCACTGGTCGGTGTTGAGGAACCAGTAAGCGGTGCCGATCATCTGCCGCGGCGGCCTGGACCAGTCGTTGGCGGAGGCGAGGGTGGCCCAGCCGGTGACCGGGCGGCACTTCTCCTGGCCGACGTAGTGGGCCCAGCCGCCGCCGTTGCGGCCCTGGCAGCCGGTCAGCTGGAGGAGGGCGAGGAAGGCGCGGTAGATGGTCTCGGAGTGGAACCAGTGGTTGGTCCCGGCGCCCATCAGGATCATGCAGCGGCCCCGCGACCGCTCGGCGGTCTCCGCGAACTCGCGGGCGATGCGCACGACCCGGTCGGCGGGCACCGAGGTGTGGGTCTCCTGCCAGCCGGGTGTGCCGGGCGCGTCCGCGTCCAGGTAGCCGGTGGGCCAGGAGCCGGGCATGCCGTCCCGGGCCACGCCGTACTGGGCGAGCAGCAGGTCGTAGACGGTGGTCACCAGGGGACCGGACTGGCCGCCGAGCCGGGTGGCGGGCACCCCCCGGCGCAGGGTCTCGCCCCGGCCCTGGCCGTGCGTGCCGCCGTCGGTGTCGAAGCGCGGCAGCAGTACCTCCACGCCGTCCGCCGCGGGGTCCGCGTACAGGCTCAGCTTGGGGCGGATCTGCCCCAGGTCCAGGTTCCAGCTGCCCGCCCCGGAGTCGGTCCAGCGGAAGCCCAGCGAGCCGTTGGGGACGGCGGGCAGTCCGGTACGCGCGTCCAGCACGGCCGTCTTCCAACGCGCTCCCTCACCGCGGTCGCCCAGGTCGGCGGCGGTGACGAACTTGCCCGGCACCCAGGCGCCGTCCCGTTCGGTGAGGGTGACCAGGAAGGGCAGGTCGGTGAAGCGTTTGACGTAGTCGGTGAAGAAGGGGACCTGCCGGTCGACGAAGCACTCCCGGAGCACCACGTGGCCCATGGCGAGGGCCAGCGCGCCGTCGGTGCCCGGGTGCGGGTGGAGCCACTCGTCGGCGAACTTCGCGTTGTCGGCGTAGTCCGGGGCGACCACGACGACCTTCTGGCCGCGGTAGCGCGCCTCGGCCATCCAGTGTGCGTCGGGCGTACGGGTGACGGGCACGTTGGACCCCCACATGATGAGGTAGGCCGCGTCCCACCAGTCGCCCGACTCGGGTACGTCCGTCTGGTCGCCGAAGACCTGCGGGGAGGCGACGGGCAGGTCGGCGTACCAGTCGTAGAAGGAGAGCATCGGCGCGCCGATCAGCGACATGAAGCGGGCACCGGCGGCGTGCGAGACCATCGACATCGCCGGGATCGGCGAGAAGCCCGCGATCCGGTCCGGACCGTGCCGTTTGACGGTGTGCACATGGGCGGCGGCGACGATCTCCACCGCCTCCTCCCAGGTGGCCCGCACCAGTCCGCCCTTGCCGCGGGCGCGCTGGTAGCGGCGGCGGCGTACGGGGTCGTCCTGGATGTCCGCCCAGGCGGCCACCGGGTCGCCCAGGCGCCGCTTCGCCTCCCGGTAGGTCTCCAGCAGCACGCCGCGCACGTAGGGGTAGCGCACCCGGGTGGGCGAGTAGGTGTACCAGGAGAACGCGGCGCCGCGTGGGCAGCCGCGCGGCTCGTACTCGGGGCGGTCCGCGCCCACCGAGGGGTAGTCGGTCTCCTGCGTCTCCCAGGTGATGATCCCGTCCTTGACGTACACCTTCCAGCGGCAGGAGCCGGTGCAGTTGACCCCGTGGGTGGAGGGCACGACCTTGTCGTGGCTCCAGCGGTCGCGGTAGAAGACGTCGCCCTGGCGCCCGCCCTCCCGGTAGAGGGCGCGCAGGTCGGCCGAGGTGGCGGCGGTGGTGCCACGGCGGAAGAACCGGCCGGTGCGCAGCAGCAGTTCGGCGGCCGGGCCGTCGAGCCCGGCCTCGGGCGCCTGGCGGTTCTCCTCGGACGTATCGGTCACGGGCGGGCCCTCCCTGGACAGCCGGCGGATTCCGGGCCGTGTCCGGTCAGCTCACCAACGGGCGGGCCGGGCCGCATCCCGACTGGGCCGTACGGACGCGGCAGAAACCGGGGTCACCCGTCGAGGCGTACAACCCTGCTGCCGAACGAGGTGTCTTCGTGAGGAGAGTTTCTTCTTGGGGGAAGGGTTCTGCTCATGCGTTCTCATCGATTCCGCACCCTCGCGGCGGGTGCCGCCGCTGCCGCCGCCGTCCTCGCGGCGAGCCTGACCACGGCAGGACAGTCCCACGCGGTGGAGCGGCCCGCCGCTCCGGCGCCCGGCTTCCTGTCGGCCGACGACCTGCCGCCGCACCCGTCGTCCGAATGGCGGGCGGGCGAGGTCACCCAGGGGCCGCCCGACCCGCGGCCCTTCTGCCTGGACGGCGACGACCTGCCGGCCGCCGCGAGCTACCACCGCACCTTCACCACCGACCTGGACACCGGGGCCGTCCAGGTCAGCGTCACCGCCAGGAGCAGCGCGAAGGCCGCCGAGCTGGCCGAGGAGCTGAACGAGTCGGTGGCGGAGTGCGCCGGGGACTGGCTCGGGGACCACCCGGGCGGCACCGCCTCCTGGGAGGACTACGGCACGCTGGAGGTGGGCGACGGGGCGCACCTGTACGGCGTGTACAGCGCGCTCCCCAACTCCTCGCACAACGTGCACCTCTTCGGTGTCGGGCGGGACGGCAGGACCGTGACCGCCGTGCAGTGGGGCCAGATCGGCACCCTGGCGGACGCCCCCGTGCAGGACTTCCGCGCGACCACGCTCAAGGCGGTGGAACTGCTGTAGGCACCCGTGGGCCCGCGGCGGGGCCGCCGCGGGCCCGGGCAGGCGTCAGGCCGTAAGCTCGGTGGATGGCGAAGTACTTCGACGTGCACCCGGACAACCCGCAGCGCCGCACCATGAGCGGGGTGGCCGACAGCATCCGCGCGGGGGCGCTGGTCGCCTATCCGACGGACTCCTGTTTCGCGCTCGGCTGCCAGCTGGGCAACCAGGAGGGCATCGACCGCATCCGCTCCATCCGGCAGCTCAACGACAAGCACCACTTCACCCTGGTCTGCCAGGACTTCGCCCAGCTGGGCCAGTTCGTGCAGCTGGACAACAGGGTCTTCCGCACGGTCAAGGCGGCCACGCCCGGCAGCTACACCTTCATCCTCCCGGCGACCAAGGAGGTGCCGCGCAGGCTGCTCCAGCCGAAGAAGAAGACGGTCGGCGTCCGCATCCCCGACCACGTCGTCACCCAGGCGCTGCTCGCCGAGCTGGGCGAGCCGCTGGTCTCCAGCACGCTGCTGCTTCCCGACGAGCCCGAGCCGATGACCCAGGGCTGGGAGATCAAGGAGCGGCTGGACCACGTGGTGGACGCCGTGATCGACTCCGGCGACTGCGGCACGGAGCCGACCACGGTGGTGGACTTCTCCAGCGGCGAGGCGGAGGTCGTACGCCGGGGGGCGGGCGACCCGTCGCGCTTCGAGTAGCGCGCCCCGGCGCCGCCGGCACTACACCGGCGCCGCCGGTCAGCCGCCCCCGCGCGCGGCGCCGCCCCCGTACGCCGCCCGCAGGGCCTCGTCCGCGGCCTCGCGGGCGGCGGTCCGGTCCGCGCCCAGCCGCAGCGCGTGCCGCGCGTAGGTCTGCGCGGCCTCGGCCAGCGCCCGCTCCGCGGCGTCCCCGGCGGCGGCGATGAAGGTGCCGTTGCGCCCCCGGGTCTCGATCACTCCGTCGGCCTCCAGCGTCCGGTACGCCTTGGCGACGGTGTTCGCCGCCAGCCCCAGCTCCTGGGCCAGCCCGCGCACGGTCGGCAGCCGGTGCCCGGCGGGCAGCCGTCCGCTGCGGGCCAGGCCGGCGACCTGGGCGCGCAGCTGTTCGTAGGGCGGTTCGGCCGAGGTGGGATCGATGGTGATCTGCGGGGGCACAGGTGCTCCGGCTCTGCTCGTGGACGGGGTGCGCGGGTGGTCCTGCGGGTGGTGCGCTGCCGATTCTCCCCCCATCCGGCACGGGTTCCCGCCCGCGGCCGGTATTCCGGCGGTCCAGGCTCCGCTTCGCCACCTGGCGTTTATCACCGCTGCGGACGGGGTGACCGAACCACGAGAACGACAAGGTCCGCGTCCTGCTGAAGGTCTGCGAGCTGTGCACCGGGAAGCGCGTCGGTCCGCACAGCGTGCAGACCGGCGGCGGAAGCTGCCCGGACGTCCTGCACTACGAGTCCCGCACCGACTACGGCCTCGGGCCTGGCGACCCGTTCGTCCCCGCCTCCAAGTCCGGCGGGCGCGCGTCCGCGCCGAGGCGCCGGCCGACCCGGCCCAGGGCGTCGGCCAGGACGGCCAGCTCGTCCGGCGTGAGGTGGTCGATGAGCGACTCGCGTACGGCCGCCACGTGGCCGGGCGCGGCCTCGCGGAGGAGGCGGCGCCCCTCGGCGGTGAGCGCGGCCAGCACGCCCCGCACGTCGGTCGGGCAGCTGCGGCGCCGTACCAGGCCGCGCTTCTCCAACTGGCCGACCTGGTAGGTGAGCCCGCTCTTGGAGGTGACGAGCAGGTCGGCCAGCTCGGTCATCCGCAGTTCGCCGTCCTGGGTGGCGGCCAGCCGCACGAGGATCTCGTACTGCGGGTGGGAGAGCCCCGCGCCCTCCCGGAGCTGCTGTTCCAGATGGCGCGCGACGCGGTTGCTCGCCTGGAGGAACGCCTGCCAGGCCGCCATCTCGTGCGCGTCCAGCCACCGGGTCTCGTTCATGGGGCCACTCTACGCGGTTGTTCAAATTAAAACTAAGTCGTAGGCTTGCCCGCGAAGCTATTCGAATGTGAACTAACACACCGGGAGCCCGCCATGCAGCCCGCCACCTCCGGCCACGCCGGGCGGATGCCCGTGCTCTACCTCAGCCACGGCGCGCCCCCGCTCGCCGACGACACCCTGTGGACGGGCCAGCTGGCCGCCTGGGCGGCCGGACTGCCGCGCCCCGAAGCGGTCCTGATGATCTCCGCGCACTGGGAGTCCGCCCCGGTCACCCTCTCCGCCACCCGCACGGTGCCGCTGGTCTACGACTTCGGGGGCTTCCCCGAGCGCTACTACCAGGTGCGCTACCCGGCACCCGGCGCCCCTGAGCTGGCCGAAGCGGTACGCGGCCTGCTTGACTCCCCCGCCGCCCCCGTACGTGACGACCCCACCCGCGGCCTGGACCACGGGGCGTACGTACCGCTGGCCGAGATGTATCCCTGCGCTGAGGTGCCCGTCCTCCAGCTGTCGATGCCCAGCCTCGACCCGGCGGAGCTGATGCGGCTCGGCCGCCGGCTCGCGCCGCTGCGGGACGCGGGCGTGCTGGCGATCGGCAGCGGCTTCTTCACCCACAACCTCAGCGGGCTGAGCTGGGGCACCGGGCCGGACGAGGCCCCCGGCTGGTCGCGGGAGTTCGACCAATGGGGCAGGGAGGCCCTGGACAGCGGGGACCTCGACGCCCTGCTGGACTTCCGCCACCGCGCCCCGGCGGGCCGCGTCGCCCATCCGCGCACCGAGCACTTCGCCCCGCTGTTCGTGGCACTCGGCGCGGGCGAGGCCGATCTGGACACCCAGCGCACGGTCATCGACGGATTCTGGAACGGCCTGGCCAAGCGCTCCGTGCAGTTCGGCTAGGGCGCGTCGGACAGGGGCTTCCGGGCAGCGCGACGGGCGCGCGGGCGGCACCGGCAGCAGTCGGTCAGGAGGTGTGCGGGCGGCCCGGCACGGACCAGGAGGGGCGGGAGTTGAGCGCCGTCACGTCCATGTCCGTGGTGCGGCGCATGCCCTCGCGCATTCCGGCCAGTTCGGCCGCGGAGAGCACGTCGCCGATATGGCGGAAGCCGCCGGGGGCGCGCTCGGCGACGGTGTCCAGGACGCGGTCCGCGGGCATGTCCCGGCAGGCTGCCGCGATCTCGTTGGCCGGACCGAGCCGTGCGTGCTCGTACGCCCGCAGCGCGGCGACCGGGTCCGGCCTCTCGCGCCGCAGTTCGGCGGCCAGTTCGCGGGCCAGCACGCGCGCGTCGAGCACCGCCTGCGAGCCGCCGTTGGAGCCGACCGGGAGCATCGGGTGGGCGGCGTCACCCAGCAGCGTCACCCGGCCGCTGCCCCAGGAGGCGAGCGGGTCGCGGTCGACCATCGGGTAGTCCAGGATGCGGGGCGCGCCGCGCAGCAGCCCGCCGACGTCGACGCCGTCGATGTGCCAGTCCGCGAAGTACGGCAGGACGTCGGCGAGCCGCCCCGCGCGCGACCAGTCGGCGCCCGGCGGGGGCGCCGCAGCGGGCATCCGCACCTCGGCGACCCAGTTGACCTGGCCGCCGCCCAGCGGATAGACGACGACGCGGGCGGGCCGGTAGCTGCCCGCGACGACCATGGTGGCGCCGTCCAGCGGCGGCGGGGCCTGCGTGACGCCGCGCCACATGCGGATGCCGTTCCATCGCGGCCCGCCCTCGCCGGGGTGGAGTTGGCGCCGCGCGGCGGAGTGGATGCCGTCGGCGCCGACGAGCACGTCGGCGGAGATCTCGGCGGCCGTCGACCCGCCAGGTCCCGGGCGCGGACGGGACCGGAGCAGCGCGGTCACCCCGTCCGCGCGCTCCTCGAAGCGCTCCAGCGCGAGCCCCGTCCGTATCGCGCCGGGCCCCAGGCGTTCGCGGACGGCCGCCAGCAGGAGGCGCTGCAACTCGCCCCGGTGCACCGAGAACTGCGGCCAGCGGTAGCCCGCGAACCGGCCCCTCGGGTGCGCGGCGACGCGGTTGCCGTGCCGGTCGGCCAGCAGCAGTTCACGCGGCTCGGCGGAGACGGCGGACAGCCGCTCCCCGAGGCCGAGTTCGGTCAGCTCGCGCACCGCGTGCGGCTGGAGGTTGATGCCCGCCCCGAGCGGCAGCAGCCGCTCGGAGGCGTCCACGACGGTGAGACCGCCGCCGTCCGCCACTCCGGCGGCGTGCAGGCTGAGCGCCGTGGTCAGCCCGCCGATACCAGCTCCGACCACCAGTGCCCGCAGCCTCTTCACCGAAGCCCCCCGCCCGTCCGCCCCTGGGTGCCGTGGCCCTGTCGCACGCTTTCTTCGCACACGCCTTCGGACACTACTCCGGCGCGCACCAAACGGGCACAGGGCCTCCACGGTCTTCGGTCCGGGCTCGGCCGACCGTCAGGTGAGGGCGGCCAGCGCCGCGTCCAGGCGGGCGGCGGCATCGTCGGCGACGGGTTCGAGGGCGGGCAGGCCGCTCAGGGTGACCATGGTGTTCGGGTCCAGGGCCTGCACGAGGGTGGTGTCCCCGTCGCGGCGCACGACGACGTTGCAGGGCAGGAGCAGGCCGATGCTGCGGTCGGCCTGGAGGGCCTGGCGGGCGAGGGGCGGGTTGCAGGCGCCGAGGATCAGGTAGTCCTCCATGTCGTGGCCGAGCTTGGCCTTGAGGGTGGCTCGGACGTCGATCTCGGTCAGGACGCCGAAGCCCTGGTCGGCCAGGGCCTTGCGGACGGCGGTGACGGCGGCGTCGAAGCCGGCGTCGAGGCGGACGGTGCGGTCGTAGGACACGGACACTCCCGGAGGGTTCGGAACGACTGGTTCCGCTATACCCCGCCGAGCGCCCGCATGGGGCGAGGCGACGCCGGGACGGGCGCGTTCCACCCACGGAATACCCCCCTGGGTATGCCTGTTAGAGTGAGTCCAATACCCCCCGGGGTACACCGTCCAAGAGGAGTCACCGTCGTGTTCTTCGTCGACACCCTGGAATTCGAGGGTCTGGGCAACCGCAGCCACCTGGCCGGCGGTCCCAGTGCCGCGGTGGTCGTCGACCCGCCGCGCGACATCGATCAGGTCATCGCCGCAGCCGCCCGGCGCGGGGTGCGGATCGCGTACGTCGCCGAGACCCACGTGCACAACGACTACGTCACCGGCGGCCTGGAGCTGGCCCGCGTCACCGGCGCCCAGTACCTGGTACCCGCCGGGGCGCACGTCTCCTTCGCCCGCACGCCGGTCGCCGACGGTGACACCGTGACGGTGGACGAGGGCCTCACACTGCGGGCGATCGCCACGCCCGGTCACACCCCGCACCACACCTCCTACGCCCTCGCCGAGGACGGGCGCGGTGTCGCCGCGTTCACCGGCGGGTCGCTGCTGATCGGCAGCGTGGGCCGCCCGGACCTGGTCGAACCGAGGCTGACCGAACAGCTCGCCCGTGCCCAGTACGCCTCCGCGCACCGGCTGGCCGACGAACTGGACGACGACGTGCCGGTACTGCCCACGCACGGGTTCGGCAGCTTCTGCTCCTCCGGGCAGGCCGAGGGGGACGCGAGCACGATCGGCAAGGAGCGCCGGACCAACGACGCGCTGACCCTGGACGTGGACACCTTCGTCGCGCGGACGCTCGCCGGGCTGGAGGACGTGCCCGCGTACTACGCGCACATGGGCCCGGTCAACGCCGCCGGTCCCGCGCCGCTCGACCTGACCCCGCCCCGGCGTGCGGACGGCGAGGAGATCGCTTCCCGGCTGGCCGCAGGTGAGTGGGTGGTGGACCTGCGCAGCCGTACGGCGTTCGCCGAGGGGCACGTGGCCGGGTCGTTCAACTTCGAGGGCGAGGGCAAGCTCGCCACCTACCTGGCCTGGCTGATCCCGTGGGGCAAGCCCGTGACCCTGCTCGCCGCCACAGCGGAGCAGGTCGCCGACGCGCAGCGTGAGCTGGCCCGGGTGGGCATCGACCGCCCGGCCGCGGCCGCCACCGGCGACCCGGACGGCTGGGTACGCACCGGCGAGCAGCTCGCCTCCTTCCCCCGCGCCCGCTTCGCCGGCCTCGCCCAGGTGCGCGAGCGCGGTGAGGACGTGGTCGTCCTCGACGTGCGCAGGGACTCCGAGCGCGCGGGCGGCTACGTCGACGGCTCGGTGCACATCCCGGTCCACGAGCTGCACGGCCGCATCCACGAGGTGCCGGACGGGACGGTGTGGGTGCATTGCGCCGGCGGGATGCGCGCGGCGATCGCCGCGTCCCTGCTGGATGCCGCGGGCCGTGACGTGGTCGCCGTCGACGACGGCTTCGACGCCGCCACCGAGGCGGGACTGCCCCTCACCCGGCCCGGCACCACCGGCTGACACACGTCCCCGCACCCGCCCCGCCCTCCCCACGAAGGTGATCCACGATGTTCCCGTTTCCTCGACGCGGCCCCGGCCGCCTCACCCCCGCCCAGGTCCACCAGCGGACCGGGGACGGCAAGGCCGTGCTGCTGGACGTCCGTGAGACACCGGAGCGGGAAGCCGGGCACGCACCCGGCGCGCCGCACCTGCCGCTGTCCGGCGGACGCGGCGTGGAGGCCAGCTGCGTCACCGGCGGTCGGGGCGGCGGCGGAGTCAGGGCGTGAGCACGCTGATCCTGGCGCTGGCCGCCGGGGCGGTGGTCGGCCTCGCGCTCGGCGCGCTCGGCGGCGGCGGCAGCGTCCTGGCCGTCCCGGCGCTGATCTACCTGCTCGGCTTCACCCCGGCCGCCGCCACCACCGCCAGCCTGATCATCGTCGCCGCCACCTCGCTCACCGCCCTGTACGCCCACGCGCGCACCGGCAGCGTCCGCTGGAAGGCCGGTGCCCTGTTCGCCGCGGCCGGACTCCTGCCCGCTGCCGCGGCCGGTGCCGCCGCGGCCCGTCTGCCGCAAGCGCTGCTGACCGCCGCGTTCGCCGCCGTCGCCGCCCTGGCCGCGGTGAAGATGCTGCGGCCCGGCAGCGGCGGCGGCACCACGACGGTGCGGCCGGCGAAGGCGGCCGGGACCGGAGCCGGGCTGGGGGCGCTGACCGGCCTGCTCGGCGTCGGCGGAGGCTTCCTCACCGTCCCCGCGCTGGCCCGCGTGCTCGCCTTCGAGATGCGGGCCGCCGTCGGCACCAGCCTGCTGGTCGTCTCCGCGAACTCCCTCGCCTCCCTGGCCACCCGGGGCGCCACCACCGCGGGCATCGACTGGGCGCTCATCGGCCCTTTCACCGGCGCCGCGATCCTCGGCGCCTGGGACGGCGAACGCCTGGCCGCCAAGGTCACCGGCGCCCTGCTGCAACGCGCCTTCGCCGTCGTCCTGCTGGCCGTGGCCGCCTTCATGCTCATCGACAGCCTCACCTGACCCCGGCCCCGCACGGGGCCGGACACCGGCTCAGGCCAGCGAAAGGAACAGCTTCTCCAGACGCGCACGCATCTGCTCCCGGTCGCCGGAGGCGGCCATGTCCACATCGGTCAGGCAGTGCTGCAGACCGGTCGCGATGATCGCGAAACCCGCCCTGTCCAACGCCCGGGAGGCCGCCGCGAGCTGCGTGACCACCTCCTCGCAGTCCCGCCCCTCCTCGATCATCTTGATCACACCGGCGATCTGGCCCTGCGCCCGGCGCAGCCGGTTGACCACCGTCTTCAGTTCCTCAGCCGCCATCGCGAGTTCCACAGCCCACACTCCTTCGAGATACCCCCTTGGGTATCCTATCGAAGGGGGTAACCCCAACCGAGCAAAGGAAAATCCCCGTGGCACCCACCACCCTCACCGCCGTCCAGGCGCACGCCCGTCTGGACGAGCTGACCGTGATAGACGTCCGTACCCCCGGCGAATACGCCTCCGGCCACCTGCCCGGTGCCCACAACATCCCCCTCGACCACCTCGGCACGGCCCTGCCCGCCCTGAGGGCCGCCGCCGGCCGCGGCGACCTGCTCGTCGTGTGCGCCTCCGGCGCCCGTTCCGCGACCGCCTGCCGGCGCCTGGCCGACCAGGGCATCGCCGCGGCCACCCTGAGCGGCGGCACCACCGCCTGGACCCGGCTCGGCCACGGCACCCACCGCCCCGCGGGCACCCGCACCTCCTGGGCGATGGACCGCCAGGTCCGCCTCGCCGCCGGAACGCTCGTCCTGGCCGGCCTCATCGCCGGACAGCGCTGGAGCGCGGCCCGCCGGCTGTCCGCGGCCGTCGCCGGCGGCCTGGTCTTCTCCGCGCTCACCAACACCTGCGGCATGGCCAAGATTCTCGCCAGGCTCCCCCACAACCAGCCCAGGGCCGACGACCTCGACACCACGCTCGCGGCCCTGCTCGGCTGACTCCGCCAGGCGCGTCCGGGCGGCGGCGCGGGAAGGGTGACGGCGGAGCCTGGCAGCGCGTACCGCCGACGGCGTTCCGGCGCGATGCCGGGCACACCGCCCCCGGGAGACGCTGTGGAACGCTTCCCGGAGAGGACCCGCCGATCCACGGAAGCGACCGACCCGAGAGGAACCGCACCCATGGGTGACTGGCAGCTGACCGAGACCTTCCGCAGCACCTCCGGCGACGTCCGCTGGGACCGCCTCGGGCGGCCTGGCGCTCCGCCGGTCGTCCTGCTGCACGGCACCCCCTTCTCCTCGTACGTCTGGCGCGGCGTCGCCCGCTCGCTCGCCCGCAGCCATGAGGTGTTCGTGTGGGACATGCCCGGATACGGGCAGTCGGAGCAGTCCGCCGGCCAGGACGTCTCGCTGGCCGCTCAGGGCCGGGTCCTCACCGAACTCCTGGGCCACTGGGGGCTGGCGGAACCGCTGGTGGCGGCGCACGACTTCGGGGGTGCCGTCGCCCTGCGGGCCCATCTGCTGCACGGTGCCCGCTACCGCGCGCTCGCCCTGGTCGACCCCGTCGCGCTGGCGCCGTGGGGCTCCCCCTTCTTCCGGCTCGTCGGCGAGCACCCCGAGGTCTTCGAGCAGCTGCCCCCCGCGCTGCACCGGGCGCTGGTGGGCGAGTACGTGAGTTCCGCGAGCAGCCCCGGGCTGCACCCGGCGGTCCTGGCCCGGCTCGTCGAACCCTGGCTCGGCGACCCGGGACAGGCGGCCTTCTACCGGCAGATCGCCCAGGCCGACCAGCGCCACACCGACGAGGTGCAGGACCGGTACGGCGAGATCGCCGTACCGACGCTGGTGTGCTGGGGCCAGAACGACGAGTGGATTCCCGCGGCGAAGGGGCAGGAGCTGGCCGGGCGCATCCCGGGCGCGCGGCTCGAGCTGATCGCCGGTGCGGGCCATCTCGTCCAGGAGGACGCGCCGGCCGAACTCACCGCCGTCCTCCTCGGCTTCCTCCGGCACCCGCACGGGACGGGGGACGCGGAACAGCCTTGAGCGACGGCTTCAGAACCCGCCGCCGAAGTCGCCGCCACCTCCGCCGAACCCGCCGCCGAAGTCGCCCGGCCCGAAGTCGGAGCCGGAGGTGTCGCCGCCCTCGTAGCCGCCGCCACCGTCGCCGCCCGCCTCACCCCCGGCGCCGTACGCGTACGGACCGTGCAGCATGCTCCCGCCGAGCATCGTGCCCACCAGCAGCCCCGGCAGCAGGCCGCCGCCGAAGTAGCCGGAGGCCCAGGGCCCGTAGGCCGGACCGCCCTCCCAGTACGGCCGCCGCCCGGACGGCGTGTCCACCTCGCGGGCCATCGGTTCCCGGCCGTCCGCCAGCCGGGCGGCGTCGGCCGCGCAGACCGGCACCGTCCGCTCGGCGCCGCCCGGGGGCGCCCAGGACGCATCCTCGGCCGAGGGGCCGTGCCGGGGGTCGAAGAAGCACGGCGGGCGGCGGGCGGGCAGCGGCTCGCCGGCCAGCCGCGCGTCCAGGGTGGCCAGCGAGAACCGCCCCTCCTCCAGCGCCTCGGTCACCTGCCGCACCTCACCGGGGCGGCGCGCGGCGGCCATCGCGGCCTTCGCCCGGTCGTACGAGTCCAGAGCGGCGGCGTACTCCGCGCGCGCCGCGTCGTCCATCCGCGCGGCAGAGAGGTCGACGCGGTCCAGCTCCTCGCCGAAGGCGGTGATGTCCTCGTCGACGACGGGCCGGAGCGTCTCCAGCCGCCGCCGGTCCTGGCGGCTGCGGCGCCTGCGCCGGCCGCCTCCCGCCAGCAGCGCGGCACCGGTGACGAGGACCAGCACGGCGCCGAGGCTGATCAGCACGGCCGCGCCCGCCCCGGAGCCCCCGCCGGCGTCCGCTCCGCGCACGTCCCAGGAGGCCGGGGCCCGGCCGTCGGCCTGCTGCACAGCCTGGTCGACGAAGCCGTTGAGCCGGGCCCGCACGTCGCCGGGGTCGGAGCGCTCCACCGTGCCGACGAGGTTGGCGACCTCGGCACGCGACATCACCGAGGCGTCGGCGCGGGCCGAGAAGCGGTCGCCCAGCGTGATCGCGTAGACGCCGGTGATCCCCACCTTGGTCCGCAGGTCGTGGAAGACGGTGTCCGGGTCGAACTCGGCCGCCGCGGGCAGCACGGCGACGAAGACCGGGGCGTCCGCCGACTCGATGGTGTCCGCCAGCGCGCGGGCGTCGGCCCCGGACAGTTCGCCGGCGGCGCGCGGGTCGACGTGGACCGGCCCCTCGCGCAGGGCCGCCGCCGCACGGTCGAGGCCGTCCGCCGGACGCGCCTCGGGGGCCGTCACGACCACCAGTGCCAGCGCCGCCACGAGGACGGCCAGCAATCGGGCGAGCCGGAGCCCGTGCCCGTGGAGCCCGTGCCTGGGTGCGGGTGCGGATGCGGTGTGCATACCTCGACGCTAACCCCAGAATGGACTTTACGGGCATTTCGCACCACAATTCCTGACCGGACCCGGTCCCGCGACCTCCGTAGGATCGGTGGCATGACAACAGGGACAGAACTGGTGGAGGTCACCTCCGAGGCCGAGCTCCGCGAGCTGATCGGCGAGCCGACGGCGCGCGCCGTACACAAGACACGACCCGCCCTGCACGCGCTGGATCGCGACTGGCTGGCCCGGACGTCGCTCTGCCTGATCGCGACCTCCGGCCCGGACGGCAGCTGCGACGTCTCCCCGAAGGGCGACCCGCCCGGCTTCGTCAAGGTGCTCGACGACCGCACACTCGCCATCCCCGACCGCCCCGGCAACCGGCGCGTCGACGGCCTCCGCAACATCCTGGCCAACCCGCACGTCGGCCTGATCTTCCTGCTGCCCGGACGCGGGGACACACTCCGCATCAACGGCCGGGCCAAGATCGTGCGGGAGGCGCCGTTCCTCGACGAGATGGCCGTCCGGAACCGACGCCCGCAACTGGCGCTGATCGTGGAGATCGACGAGGTCTTCCACCACTGCTCCAAGGCGTTCCTGCGGTCCGGCACCTGGAAGCCGGAGACCTGGGAGCCGGACGCAGTGCCCAGCCGCGCCCGGATCGCGAAGGCACTGGACCGGCAGGAGGACTCGCTGGAATTCCTGGAGGACTACTACGGACCGAAGTACGCGGACAAGCTCTACGACTGAGCCCGCGGCGACCGCCCGGCGTGCCCGCGGCACGCCGGGCGGCGATGGCTGCCCGGCCTGACGCCGGAGCGTCCGCTCAGCCCGCCAGCAGCAGGCCCCCCGCGAGCACCGTGATCACCACGCTCGACACCACCGCCGTCACCATCCGCCCGCGCGGACCGGTGAGCGTCCGGCCGAGCAGCGTGCCGCCCGTGGCCAGCAGCAGCTGCCAGCTCGCGGAGGCGACGGTCACCGCCGCGACGTAGCCGACCGCGCCGGGCACCCCCTCCCCCACGCCCGCCTGGCGGCCCAGCACCAGCGCGGAGAAGTAGACGACGGTCCACGGGTTGAGCAGGGTCAGGCCCAGAAAGCCCAGGTACGCCCGCCACGGCACGGCCAGCCCCCGCTGCCGGACGTCCGGCCCGTCCGCGGAGCCCGCCGCCGACGCCGCAGCCGACGTCGCAGCCGCCGCGCCCCGGCCCGGCAGCGCGGTCGCCGCGATCCGCGCCGCCATCGCGACGAGCACCGAAGCGGCGGCCCACCGCAGCGGCCCCGCCACCGGCTCCACGGCATGCGCCAGCGCCGCGCCGCCGAGCAGGGCGAGGGCCGCGTAGCAGCCGTCGGCGGTGGCGACGCCGAGCGCCGCCGAAGCGCCCACCCGGAAGGAGGTCCGGGCGGTCAGGCTCACCAGGAGGACAGCCAGGGCGCCGACGGGGATCGCGAGGGCGTACCCGGCCCAGAGCCCCGCAAGGATCGAAGCGGTCATGGCCGCAGTCTCGGACCGCGGCAATGTGCGGGTCCATCGAATGTTTCCGCACATGACCTTGTTGAATATCCGCATGATCGACCCGCGCCTCCAGGCGCTGCGCGTGCTGCACGAGCGGGGCACTGTCACCGCGGCGGCCGAAGCCCTGCACCTCACCCCCTCGACCGTCTCGCAGCAGCTGCGGCAGCTCGCCGACCGCCTGGGGGTCACGCTCCTGCAGCCGCAGGGCCGCCGAGTGCGGCTCACCCCGGCGGCGCTGACGCTGCTGCGGCACGCCGACGCGCTCTTCGCCCGCTGGGAGGAGGCCAGCGCGGAGCTGGCGGCCCACCGTGCGGGCGCGGCCGGACGCCTGCGGGTCACGGCCGTGGCCACGGCACTCGCGGCGCTGGTCCTTCCAGCCGCGGAGCGGCTCCGCCGGGAGCGTCCCGCGATGACCGTCGAGCTGACCGAGGACCCCGGCGAGGACCGCTTCGGACTGCTGCTGACCGACCGGGCGGACATCGCCGTGGTCATCCCCGCGCCGGGCGGACCGCCGCCGGACGACCCGCGCTTCGAGCAGGAGCCGCTGTTCGAGGAGCCGCAGGACCTGCTCGTCCCGGCGGGCCACCACCTCGCCGCCCGCCACCGCGAGGGCGTACGGCTGGCGGAGGCCGGAGCCGAGCGCTGGATTCGCGCGGGCGACCCGCGCGACCAGCACCCGCTGCTCCTGACCGCCTGCGCCGCGGCCGGATTCACCCCTCGGGTGACGCCGCACGGTGCGGTGGAGTGGCACGCGGTCGCCGCCCTGGTCGCGTACGGCTTCGGGATCAGCCTGGTGCCCCGACTCGCCCACGTGCCACGGGAGTTCGACGTGGTACGGGTGCCGCTGCGCGGCCGTGGGGCACCGACCCGCCAACTCCTCGGCTGCGTCCGGCGGGGCAGCACCGGGCACACCCCCGTCGCCCTCGGGCTCGCGGCGCTGCACGAGGCGGCGGAGGCGGCCAGAGCCGCCGGGCGGGCGCATACCGCGCGCTGACCGGCCCTCGCCTTCCGGGCAGCTGAACGGTGCCCGGGTCGGCCCCGCCCGGTTGTGGGCTGTCCGCCGGTGGCACCATCTGTGGATGCTCCCTTCCCTTGAGGTCGGCCCGTACACCGTCATCGCACTGGACGACGGCGCGGGCCCCTTCTTCTCTCCCAGGTCGGAGGCGTTCCCCGACGCCACCACCGAGCAGTGGGCAGCGGCCGACCGGCTCGATCCCGGCGCGCTCGACGCCGACGGGAGCTGGCGGCTCCAGTTCCGCGCGTTCGCGATCCGCAGCGACCAGGGCGTGACGCTGGTCGACGCGGGGATCGGTCCGGCCGACAGCCCGGCGGCCTCGTGGGCGCCCGTGCCCGGAGCGCTCCCGGCTTCGCTGGCCGCCGCGGGTATCGACCCGTCCGAGGTGGACACCGTGGTGCTCACGCACCTGCACACCGACCACGTGGGCTGGGCCGTCGTCGGCGAGCAGAAGCGGCCGTTCTTCCCGAACGCCGCCTACCTGTTGCAGCAGGCCGAACTCGACGCGATCGAGGAGATCAACCCGCAGCTGCGGGCCGCGGTGATCGACCCGCTCCGCAAGACCGGTCAGCTACGGCTGCTCGACGGCGACACCCCGCTGCGCGGCGGCGAGCGCGTCTGCGCCACGCCCGGCCACACACCCGGTCACCAGAGCGTCCTCGTCGCGTCCGGGCACGACCTGGTGGCCGTCACCGGCGATCTGCTCGTACACGCGATCCAACTGCTCCACCCCGCACTCGCCTACGCCCAGGAGATGGACCCTGAGCAGGCGAGAGCCTCACGGGAACGGGTGCTCCGCAGCTGCGCCGCCGGCACCCTCCACCTCGCGACCCCGCACCTGACCGAGCCGTTCGTCGCCCGCTGACCCGCCCCCCACCGCGCGGAGGCGGGCCGGCCGCCGCCGGGGCTCAGCTCGCCATCGTGCGATCGATGATCTCCCCGTCGAAGTTCGCACGGAGAGAGGCGGTGCCGATCTCACCCTTTGCACTCAGCATGATGTACGGTCCGTCCGAATCCAGGTTGAGACTGATGAGGGTGACCCGTGCAGGCTGCCGCAGTTCCAGCTCGGTCTCGGCCACCTTGATCAAGCGGGGCAGCGCATCCCAGTCGACCTTGGCGGCATCGAACGACCCACGACCGTTCATCAGCCCGACGCTCTTCCCCTTCTGCCCTTTGCCGTCCTGGTAGTCGAAGGAGTCGTACACCTCACCGTCCGCCGAGACCGCGTAGACGTCCGCGGAGCTCCCGTAGACGGTGAAGCTGATCGCCTTCGTCGTGCCCATGGCCTTGTCCAGCTCACGGACGACTCGGCGGGCGCCGGCGGGGGTGAACAGGTTCTCCTTCTTCGGCTCCGCGGTGGGCGACGCGGTGGAGGTGGGGGTAGGGGTGCTGGATGCCCCAGGCGTGCTGCCGCTCGCGCCGGACGACTTGTCGTCGTCGAAGAAGTCGGGGACGACGGACCAGGCGATCACGGCGGCGACCAGGACTGCCAGCGTCGAGGGCACCACGAGCCGGCGCCGGGCACTCCTGGTGCGTGGGCCCCGTCGGACTGGGGACGCGTCTGCTGCCGGGCCGCTCCCCCTTGCGTCCTCGGGGCTGTCGTCTTCTCCTCCACCGGCGTCGTGCTCCTCGTCCCGCGGCTGCGGGACTCCCGCGTCGACGGAGCCGGTGTCCGCACCGCTGCCTGGCGCAGGATGCGCCGTCGCCGAAGGCCGTACGACCGCGCCGCCGACGGAAGTCCGTATGCGCTCCCCCGCAGCCTCCGCCAGCAGCAGGTCGAGCATCTCGGCGTCCGGCCGGGCCGACACGTCCTTGGACAGCACAGACGTCAGTACCGGTGCGAGAGCTCCGGCGCGGCGAGGTTCCGGGACGTCCTCCTCCAAGATGGCGGCCAGCGTGGCCAGGGTGGACCCCCTGCGCATGGGGTGGTGGCCCTCCACAGCGACGTACAGCATCATCGCCAGCGACCACAGGTCGGAGGAGGGGTCCTCATCGCGCCCGCGGAGCCGCTCGGGCGCCATGTAGTCCGGGGAGCCGATGAGTTCGCCGGTGTTGGTCAGATTGGTGGCCTCGCGGACCGCGGCAATACCGAAGTCGGTCAGAACCGGAGTCCCATCGGTACGCAGCAGTACGTTCCCGGGCTTGACATCCCGGTGCAGAATCCCTGCCTGGTGCGCGGCGCGCAGCGCCCGCAGGACACCGCGCCCCAACTGCGCCGTCTCCGTCGGAGTACACGGTCCGCGGTCGAGGCGGTCCTGGAACGACCCTCCGGGGACCAACTCCATGACGAGCCAGGGGTGGTCCACCTCTTCCGTACTCACGATGTGGTAGATGGTGACCACGTTGGGGTGGCTGAGCTGGGCGAGGGAAACCGCCTCACGCAGGACACGGGCCCGCAGCATGTCGGCTGCGTCCGGGCGCAGCCCCAGCAGCTCCGGATCCGGCGGCCTGACCTCCTTGAGAGCCACGTCCCGCTTGAGGACGACGTCCCGTGCCCGCCAGACGAGCCCCATCCCGCCACCGCCGAGGCGGTCCAGCAACTCGAACCGCCCGTCGACCAGTTGGCCCTCGGCCCCGATTCCCATAGGCGGAAGAGTACGACAACAGACCTCCACGCGCCCGGTAGCTCGGGGCCGAGCACAAGGTCGCACCCGGGTACTGCCTCCTCGCCGACGGCACTGTGGTGACGGTCGCGGCCCAGCCTTTTGCCCACCTCAGTTTGCGCACGTCAGGTGCGGGGTGAGTGACCGGGAGGTTCGCCGGGAAGCGCGCGGCGTCCGGTGCTGGGGTCTCCCCGCCGCAGGCAGGGGACGGCTCGCAAGGCGGAGGATCGCCCTCGCAGTGGGCCTGCTCGGGTGACTCCGACAGCTCGGCTTTCGAAGATTTAGGACAAGAGCCGGGACGGGAGGCGCCGTGCCACCCCCCTCGCGAACCCCTCCAGCAGCCGAGCCTGGATTCGCCAGAAGCAGAACTATGGAAGGTGCGAGCGCTCCGGTCGTCATAGTGGGCATATGCCGAACGACGACCACACCGATAGCCTTCGCGCAGCCGAACGGCGCCTCCAGGCCGCCCAACTCGCCTCCGATGTGGATGCACTGAAGGATCTGATCGACGACGCGGGACGGTTCACCGGACCGGACGGAAGCGTCTACTCGAAGCAGGACGATCTACGTGCGCACGAAACCGGCCAGCAGGTGCTGAGCCGCGTCGAGGAGGAGGACCTCCAGGTGCTGGCCACTGCGCACGCCGGTGTCACCTGGTTCCTCGGCACGCTGGAAGGCTCCGTCGGCGGTCAGCCGATGGTCGCACGAATGCGCTATACCCGGACCTGGACCCGTGACCAGGCGGGTTGGAAGATCATTGCGGCCCACGCCACGTTCGTCACCGACGCCCCTCTCGACACCGGCGACGGCACGCAGGGCGGCTGAGCCACCGGCTTGACGGCTCATGCACCCTGGGTGCTTCAGCCGCCTCGCCCGCCGGGCTTGCACGGTCACCAAGAGGGTCTGGCCAAGGCTCGCCGACCTCGGTCATCGTGTCTCCCCTGGCTGTGTGGTGGCGGGGGGCTCCGTCCCCCTCCGTGCGGGGAGGAGGAAAGGGGACGGAGCCGGTCTCACAGCGCCGGGCGGGTGACCTGCACGGTGCGACGGCACTCCGGTGCCTGGGGTGGCAGCGGCGCGTCACCGAGTGCGCGGCACAACTGGGCGTGCACCAGCTCGGCTTCGGCCGGGGAGAGGCAGAGGATCAGGTCTGCGTGGGGGCGGCCGTTGTGCAGGAGCCACAGGGGCAGCACGTACCCGTTCTCCTCGGCACGCAGCGGTATGCCGGGGGTCCGCTCGACGGACCATCCGCGCGGGCAGTGGATGCTGGAGGGCGGGCAGAGCGGGGGCGGGTTCGGTGTCGCCTCGCCTTGGAGGGCGCGGCAGAACTGGGCGTGCAGATCCTCGGCCTGCGGGGTGTCCAGGATCAGGTCGAGATCGCTGTGGTGCTCGCCCTCGCGTACGAGCCACAGGGGCAACAGGTACCTGTCGAACTCCGGCTGACGCAGGACGGGTTTGCCGGGGATGCGGTCGATGCGCCAGCCGACAGGGCTTGGCGGGGTGGGTAGTTGGGGCAGGCGACCATCCGGGGCGGAGGTTTGTGGGGTCTTTCGCCGTTCCGCCGGGGGGTTCTCGGACACGACCGCTCCTCTCTGTAGTGGTTCCACTACCAAGGCGGCTCAGCGTGACTTAGAGTTGGCATGTCATCAACGTGGCGTGTGCGGAGGGTACGTTGGTAAACCTCAAAGAGCTGAACCCTGAAGCGAGCCCGGAAGCCGCGTACGGCGCGCGTCTGCGCAGCGCACGTGAGGCGCGGGGCTGGAAGCAGGACGACCTCGGCGAACGGGCGGGGTACACCGGGCGGCATGTCTCCGGGGTGGAGAATGCGAATAAGCCGCCGACTCGCAAGTTCTCACTTGCAGTTGATGCCGCTCTCGGAATCGAAGGCACGGCTGAGTCCTTCGAACGCCAGTGGCGCGAGATCCGGCACGGAATCCTGCTTCAAGGCTTCCCGGAGTACGTGAGTTACGAAGGCCGCGCGGCGGAGATCCGGCTGTTCGAGGTCGGGATCATCCCCGGCCTGTTGCAGACCTCGGAGTACGCACGGGTCCTGGCGGAGAGTGCCGTACGGCGCGGAACCATCAGCCCCGAACAAGCGGAGGAACGAGTTGCGTTCCTGGCGGAGCGACAAGCCGCGCTGGTACGGCCCCGGGCTCCCATGGTGTTTGTGACCTTGGACGAGAGCTGCATCCGGCGGCCCGTCGGCGGCACGGTGGTCATGGACGCGCAGTTGGAGCGCCTCGCCGAGTTCGCCGAGCTGCCGAACACACTGTTGCAGGTGGCGCCGTACGAGATAGGCGAGCGACGCACGTTCAATCGGCCTGTCAACCTTCTGACGCTGCCGGATCGGTCGGTGATGTGTTACGCCGAATCCCAGACTCAGGGACACCTGGACCGAGAGAGCTCGTCCGTGCTGCCGATGCTGACGGCCTACCATCAGCTACAGGCCGAAGCGCTCTCACAGACGGCATCCGTGGCCATGATCGACCAGGCACGAAAGGGCACCCCGTGACAACCACGACCGTATCCCCCCGCTGGTTCAAGTCCTCCTACAGTGACAACGGCGGCACCTGCGTCGAGGTCGCCGCCAACCTCGCTGGATCGTTCGGCGTCGTCCCCGTCCGGGACTCCAAGAACCCGAACGGCCCGGCACTGACCCTCCCCACCGAAGCGTTCACCACCTTCGTGGCAGGCGTGAAGGCCGGAGCGTTCACGGTCTGAGCAGATCCGGCCCAGCCGCCCCACCGTGTCGCACACGGTGGGGCGTTCGACCGTCCCGCACGCCCGCAGGCCCTCCCGGCCACGGTCCCTGGGTCACGTAGGGTCGTCGTCAACTTTGCTGGTGCGACGGGCACCCACGTGCAGTGAGGACAGATCATGCTTCGACGCCTGACCGAGGAGCAAGTCACCGGGCTCGCGCTGCGACTCGACGGAATCGACTGGGACTGGACCCCCGCGCAGATCCCGGAAGCCCTCCGGGCGGCTCAGCTCACCGCGCTGGACTCCCTCGACTGCGCGTCGATCCCTATTGAGCATCCCGACCTGCCGGGCGTCTGCGGGTTCGTCGTGCATCTGACGGAAAGGTCGGTCGTTCTCGAGGTCAATGTCACGCTCACCGAAGTCACTCCGCGCGAGAACGCCGGCGGGCAGGCCGAGTTGGACGCCTCTTTCTGGGAGTACATGTCCGCGTTGACTTCGGCGTTCGGAGACCCTGACGACTACCCGGAGGAGACCATCGTCGTCTGGGAGCGCGGAGGAGAGCTGTTCCACCTCCGGCGGCTCGGCATCGCGGTGGACCTCTCCTGGGTGGGCAAGGAGGGCGCTCGGTTCTACGGCGACGGGTGAGCCGCCGCCTGCCGCCCCCGGCGGCGGCCCTCGTGCGGACGTGGCCGGCGTGGTGAGCGCGGGACTCAGTCCGGTGCCCTGTACCGGTCCGCCGCGCCGGGTTCGCGGACGCTTTCGGGGTCCTGCTCCAGGTAGAACTCGCGCCGCCGGGCTCCGTCCCCGACGTACCAGACGAGCACCGTCCCGCCCGGTGTCGGAGCATCCGCCGGTTCGGTGACGACGTCGTCCGTGACGGTGCGGGTGCCCGAGGGCGTGCTGAACCGAGCGGTGACCCTGATCTCCGGGCCGTTGTGGCGCCACCGGCCGCCGAACCCGGTCGCGATCACCTCCGCCACCGCCCGCGTGCCGTGCCCCCGTACGCGCGCGATGCGGTCGTGCCGCTCGGCGGCCTGGCGGCGGTCCCGCGCACCGGCCCGCGCGAGGGCGACCGCGATCACGGCGGCGACCACCGCGGAGCCGGCCGCGAGCGGCCTCACCGCCGCACCGGCGGTGATCAGCGCGAGGGCCGATCCCAGCGCGACCCCGGTCAGCGCGGGTACGAGACCCTCCCTCTCCGCGCCGTCCTCGCGCGCGATCGCCCCGGCGGGGCCCGGCACCTGGGCGGTGCTCGACGGAAGCGGGTGACGGAGCCGGAAGAGGTGCCGGGCGGGCACGGCGAGACCGACGAGGGCGAGGGCGCAGAGCAGGACAGGGAACACCAGCGAGCCGTCCGGCCGCCCGGCCGCCGGATCATCGAGGAACACCGGGGCCCCGTACTGGAGGGTCAACCAGCCGGCCGCGCCCGCCGAGCAGGCGATCGCTGCACGCAGCAGCGTGAGCAGCGTCCTCACCATGTCCTGCCCTCCCCCCTCGGACGGTCTCCTTCGAGCACGTCACCACCGGCCACGCGCCTGGAGGACGGCAGTGCGGCGCGAGGCGGCCGGGTCAGCCCACCTGAGCGATGACGTCGCGAAGGTACCGCATGGCGAGCTTCTCGGCGCGACGGTGCCGCTCGACCTTTGCTCCGGCGTCCCCGAGCCACCGCCCGTACAACTCGGCGCTGGCCAGGAGCGCCCGGCCGGCGTCGCGCGGATCGTGGCCGCACAGGGTCGCCCGAAGGTCTCGCGCCTCGTTCGGTGCGAGGGATTCGAGGCGGCGCACTCCACGGGTGGCCACCCCGGCCCGGCATGCCGCCAGGGGGCCGAGCACGGTCTCGCGGAGGTAGTTGAGAAAGCCGATGACCTCGAACAGTTCACCACGGCCGAGTTTCGTCGCACCGTAGTGCACCCAGACCCAGAAACGGTCCTCGATCCACTGGAGGTCGGGCGAGAGGGGCACCGACGGGCCGTCAGCGGGCGCGCGGACCTCGAAGCCGTCCCGGAGCCACAGGATCTCCGGGCCCTGGGGCAACGCGGCGAAGTCGGCGTCCCGCACGAACGTGAAGTCGACATGGAGGAGGGGCGGCCCGACCAGCGTGACGATCAGGCGGGGCTCGCCGACGTGCTCCCCGGTGAACCCGGCCACCAGGGCCGTCCAGGAACCGATCAGGGTGAGCCGCTCCTTCATGACCGAGTCGAACGCCTCGTCGTCGATGCCCAGGATGAGATCGACATCGGAGTAGAGGTCGGGGCGCCCTTCCGCGATCGATCCCGAGACGGCAACACCCCTCACCCGCACGTCCCGCTGGATCGGCGGAAGCACGTCGTCGAGGAAGCGGCTGTGCGGCGAGGGGGCGTCCATGGCGGTCCTTCCGAACGGAGCAAAGTCTCGCAACGTAACACGCCGCCGGCCGGGAGCCACAGGCGAGCTCTCAGGCGGCGGTGTCCAGCAGGCCCGCCGGGCGGGCCGCCGTGGTGCCGAAGCGGAGGCGGGCCCGGTCCGCGGCGGCCTCCGCGCGGCGGGCGTTCTCCTCGCGCGGGTCGAAGGACAGCTGCCGGGCGGCGAGTTCGGCGGCGGTGAGCTGCTCCGCGCGCAGCGCGACCGCGCGTACCCGGGCGCGCTGGAGCCCCAGCGCGTCGTGCAGCGCGTAGGCGAGGGCGGTCAGGGCCGGGGTGTGCGCGGTGGGTTCGGCGAGCCGCCGGGTGCGGGTGACCGTGGAGCGGTCCGCGCAGCGCACGGTGAGCGTGAGCACGCGCGCGACCCGCTCCTCCGTACGCATCCGGAAGCCCAGTTCGTCGGCGAGTGTCAGCAGTGCCCGGCGGCGCAGGCCCGCGTCCAGCTCGTCCCGCCCGAAGTGGTACTCCCGGCTCAGCGAGGGCGCCGGTGCGCCGGGGGTGACGGGCGTCGGGTCGACACCGCGCGCGGCCTCCTGGACCCGGCGGCCCATGGCGGCGCCGAGGATGCGCTGCACCGTGCCGGGGCGGGCGGCGGCGATACGGCCGACGGTGTCCAGGCCGTACGCGTCCAGGGTGCGGGCGGTCGCCGGGCCGACGCCGTACAGGGCCGCGGCGGGCTTCCCGGCCAGGAACGCCGCCGCCTCCCCCGGCCCGGCGGGCACGCACCGCACCCGCCCCGGCGGCCCGTCGCAAGCGGCCATCCGGGCGAGCAGCGGGTTGACCGCGACGCCGACCGTGCAGTCGACGCCGTGCAGCGCGAGCGCGCGCAGGCGTACGAGTGCGGCCAGTTCGGCGGCGTCCCGCCCGAAGTAGCGCACCGCGCCCCGCACGTCGGCGAGTGCGGCGTCGGGGGGCAGCGCCTGCACGACCGGGGTGATGTCGCCGAGCAGCTCCAGCAGTTCGGGGTAGCGGGGGGCGGAGCGGGGGCCGAAGTGCACGTAGAGCACGTGGGCCCGGGCGGGCACGGGCGCGACGGCGGGTACGGGAGCGGCACCCGGCGCCGCGGGGCGCGTGTGTTCCCTCATCCCGCGCTCCCCGGGCTGGAGTGCCACATCTTGCGCGGGCTCTTCGCGGGCCCGCCCGCGGGCCGGAGGTCGGCCCAGGGGTGCATCCGGTAGCCCGTCGGCATCTCGATCCGGCGCCCTCCGACCGGATCGGCGCCGGCCGCGCCGTCCTGCCCGGCGCCGTCCTGCCCGGCGCCGTCGGCCCCCGTCCCGCCGTCCTCCCCCGCTTCTCCGGTCCCCGCCGCGAGCCGTGCCGCGACCTGTTCCAGGCCGCCCGTACGCCGCAGTTCGATCAGCTCGGCCAGATCCCAGGCCGCCGCGCCGACCACGCTCAGGCTGCGCGGCCCGCGCCGCTGGACCACCCCCCGCACCAGCAGCAGCCAGGAGTGGAAGACCGTGTGCGCGCACGCGGCGTGGGAGTCGTCGAAGAAGGCGCAGTCCACCAGCCCCGTGCCGTCGTCGAGGGTGGTGAAGATGACCCGCTTGCCGCTGCGTACCGGCGGGGTCTGGGTGGCGGCCTTGGCACCCGCGACCAGGACCGTGTCACCGTGCCGCGCCTCGCGCAGCGTACGGGCGGAGTGCGCGCCCAGTTCACGCAGGAACCCGGCGTGGTCGCCCAGGAGGTGGCGGGAGGCGTCCATGCCCAGGACGTCCAGTTCCGCGTCCAGCCGCTCGCCGCGGTCCAGGTCGGGCAGTCCGGCCGCCTCCGGCGACGCGGCGTCGCCGAGCGCCAGCTGCCCCTCCCGTGCGCCCTTCCCGCGCTGCTGGCGGTGCAGTTCGGCGATGTGCAGCAGCATGTCGCGCCGGTTGGCGCCGAAGGCGTCCAGCGCCCCGACCCGGGCGAGCCCCTCGGCGACCGGGCGGGGCGGCCGGGCCCGGCGCCAGAGGTCGGTGAGCGAGTCGTACGGCTGCCCGGCGGCGATCCGTTCGGCGTCGGCGTCGCTGATGCCCTGCACCTCGCAAAGGGCCAGGCGGATGCCCCAGCGGCGCGCGCGCCCGCCGGGCTCCCCCGCGCCGCCCCGCCGCTCCCCCGCGCCCGCGCTCTCCTCTTCCGGCGCCTGTTCGATCCGGTAGGTGACCCCGGACCGGTTGACCTCCAGCGGCAGCACCGGCACCCCGCGCCGCCGCGCGTCCGCCAGCAGCAGCCGCTTGGGGTACATGCCCGGGTCGTGCGCGAGCAGCCCCGCGTAGAAGGCCGCCGGGTGGTGGGCCTTCAGCCAGGCCGACTGGTAGGTGGGCACCGCGAAGGCGACGGCGTGCGCCTTGCAGAAGCCGTAGCTGCCGAACGCCTCCACGATCTCCCAGGTGCGCCCGACGACCTCCGCCGAGTAGCCGCGCCGGGAGGACTCCCGCGCGAACCAGGCCCGTACCCGCCCCTGCCGTTCGGTATCGGACAGCGCGCGCCGCGCCTCGTCGGCCAGCGCGCGGTCGCAGCCGGTCATGACCGAGAGGATCTCGATGAGCTGCTCGTGGAAGACGACCACGCCGTAGGTCTCGCGCAGCGCGGGCTCCAGGTCCCGGTGCGGGTAGCGCGGGGCCTTCCGGCCGTGCCGGGCCTCGATGAAGGGCCGCACCATGTCGGCGGCGACGGGGCCGGGCCGGAAGAGCGAGATGTCCACCACCAGGTCGTGGAAGGTCTCCGGCTGCAGCCGGCCGACCAGGTCGCGCTGTCCGGGCGACTCGATCTGGAAGCAGCCGAGCGTCTCCGCCGAGCGGATCAGCTCGTAGGTCTCCGGGTCCCCCTGCGGTACGGCGTCCAGGTCGACCCGTTCCCCGGACGCCCGTTCGACCTCCCGCACCGCGTACGCCATCGCGGACTGCATCCGCACCCCCAGGACGTCCAGTTTGAGCAGGCCGAGGTCCTCCACGTCCTCCTTGTCGAACTGCGACATCGGCAGGTGCTCGCCGCTGGTGGGCACCACGGGCGTACGGTCGCGCAGCGAGCCGTCGGAGAGCAGCACGCCGCACGGGTGCATGGCGACTCCGCGCGGCAGCCCGTCGAGCGCCTCGACCAGCGACCAGAAGCGGTCCCCGTACCGGTCGGCGTCCACCGCCGCCAGTTCCGGCAGTTCGGCGAGGGCCGCGCGCGCGTCGCGGGCCCGGATGTGCGGGAACGCCTTGGCGAGCCGGTCCGTCTCCGCCGGGTCCATGCCCAAGGCGGCGCCCACGTCCCGTACGGCGTGGCGCACCCGGTAGGTCTCCGGCATCGCGACGGTCGCGACCCGCTCCGGGCCGAAGCGGTCGAAGATCGCGTGGTAGACCTCGATCCGCCGGGCGGACTCCACATCGATGTCGATGTCGGGGAGCGCGGCGCGGCGCGGGGAGAGGAAACGTTCCATCAGCAGGCCGTGCTCGACCGGATCGGCCTGCGCGATGCCCAGCAGGTGGCTGACGAGGGACCCGGCGCCGGAGCCGCGCGCGGCCACCCGTACACCCATCTCCCGCACGTCCTCGACCACCTGGGCGACGGTGAGGAAGTACGAGGAGAAACCGAGCCGTTCGATGACCCCCAGCTCGTCCGCCAGCCTGGCCCACCGGCCGGCGTCCCGCTCGTAGCGGCGCCGCACCATCCCGGCCGCGCAGCGCGACCGCAGCACCCGCTCGGCGGTCCGCCGCCCGGCGCCCACCAGCTGCGGCTCGGGGAAGTGCACCCGCCCGATCCCGAGGTCGTCCTCGGGGTCGACCCGGCACTCCCCGGCGGTCTCCTGGGTGAGCTGGAGCAGCCGGTGCGCGGTGTCGCGCCGGTATCCGGCGGCCTCCGCGATCCGCCCGGCCGCCTCGGCCATCTCCGCCGGCCCCTTCAGCCACCGTTCGCCGGTGTCGAGCCCGGCCCGCCCGTCGACCGGTACGAGCCGCCGCGCCGAGTCCAGCACGTCCGCGACCGGGCCCTGACCGGGGTCGGCGTAGCGCACGGCGTTGGTCAGCACCGGAGCGACCCCTTCGGACGCGGCCAGCCCCAGCGCCCGCGCGGCCTCCCGCAGCGGCCCGGAGGCGGTGACCGCCAGCCGCAGCCCGCTCCCGAAGACCTCCCGCCACGCCCCGAGCAGCCGTGCGGCCCGGTCCGGCCTGCCCGCCGCCAGCGCCCGCCCGACGTCGGACTCCGCGCCCAGCAGCGCGGTCACCCCGTCCCCGGCCCGGCCCAGCTCCGCCCAGCCCAGCAGGGGCCGCTCGGCGCCGGAGGCGTGCGCGGCCGTCACCAGCCGGCACAGCCCGGCCCACCCGGCGGCCCCGTCCCGGGCCAGGAAGACGGCGCGCTGCGCCGACTCGTCGACAAAGGCACCGCCCCGCACCGGCGTGCGGAGTCTGCGTACGGCGGTCGGCGGCTCGGCCTGCTCGCCCACCGCCAGCTCCACCCCGTACACCGGGCGCACCCCGGCCCGCGCGGTCGCCTTGGCGAACCGCACCGCACCCGCGAGGGTGTCCCGGTCGGTCAGCGCGACCGCGTCCATCCCGCGCTCGGCCGCCCGCCGGGCCAGCAGGTCAGGGGGCGAGGCGCCGTAGCGCAGGGAGTACCCGGAGGTGACGTGGAGGTGGGTAAAGCCGCCCATCCGACGCTCCTCTCCGCACCCCGCACCAGCTGGCCACCCCCTCCCTCGGGACCACCATAAACCAGATCTCGAATATTCGTTCGAATGCCTGGGCGAAGCCCGGCTCCCCATTGGTTCGACATGTGTCAACATAGACACATGTCGAACGTGAAGGCGCTGACACTGCTGGCGACGGGCGCGGAGGCCGGGGCGGCGGCGGGCGCGGAGGCGGCCGGGGAGGAAGCCGCCGCCCCGTGCTGCCCGCCGCTGGACGAACGCCCCCTGGGTGCCGAGGAGGCGGTACGCGCCGCCGCGATGTTCAAGGCGCTGGGCGACCCGGTGCGGCTGCGGCTGTTCTCGGCGGTCGCCTCCCACCCGGGCGGCGAGGCGTGCGTGTGCGACATCTCCGACGTCGGCGTTTCCCAGCCGACGGTCTCCCACCACCTGAAGAAGCTGAAGGAGGCGGGCCTGCTCACCTCCGAGCGGCGGGGCACCTGGGTGTACTACCGCGCCGAGCCGTCCGTGCTCGCCGCTATGGGGCGGACACTCCGGCGGTACGCGCCCTGATTCCCGGCCTTCCCGGGATCTTCCGGCCCCTTCCGGACAGCGGCCCGGGCCTCTCGGCCGCCTTCCGCCGTAATCGAAAACCGCACACCGGGACCGTACGCTGGGTCGGCAGGGCATACTGAGGGCAATGACAAGGTCAGCCGCAACCCGGCGCAATCTGCCCGCAAGCCCCTTCAAGAATCCGGTCGCACCACCCCCGAAGCATTTCGCCGTGGGGGACCGCGTCACCCACGATGAGCACGGCCTCGGCCGGGTCATCGGGCTCGAGGGCGAGAACGCGGTGCTTGTTGATTTCGGCCCGGTCCAAAAACGGATCATGGCTCCCTTCACCAAGATGACCCAGCTCTGAGGCCCTCTCCAGGCCAGGCCACGGCGGCCGGTCGGGGGCTCCGACACCAGCCCCGCCCGGACCGCCCGCCCGGCCCGCACCCCTCCGGTCACCCGGAAGTGACCGGCCGGAGCACACCAGCACCACCGGTGCCCGCATACCGGCACCACCCCGCGCCGTGCCCTCCCGCCCGACGCGTCCGCACCTTCAAGGAGTCAGTTCCCATCGACACGACCTCGCTGTTCTCGGAACCCGAGCCGGTGGTCATCTACGCCGCCACAGCAGCACGCCCGCCCACGACGAGGCCCTTCCAGGCCCCGGACTTCGCCGACGACACGACAGAAGAGCACGACGGCCCGGACCTGGACCCGAACCAGGACGACCAGCAGCTGCGCACCCCCTTCGCCCCGTCGGCATAGCCGACCGCAGGGCACGGGCCCCGCGCGGGAAGTGGGCACGTCCCTCCTTCGAGGGAATCGCCGCACGAGCGCAGGAAGTGACGCACGCCGTCGCTCACCGTGCTTCATATGACAACGAGGGTGCCGATCCGCCAGCTCCAACAACACGCGAGTGAGCTCATCGACCGAGTCGTGGCCGGGGAACGGGTGGAGATCACCCGCAACGGGCGGCTCATCGCGGTCCTGGGCCCACCCGACCCCGAACAGCGCGTACGGGAAGAGCTGGTCCGCACCGGCACGGTCGGCCCGGACAAAGCCGCCGCACCAGGACTGGCCGACTGGGAGCCGCTCCCTGCCCGCCCGGCTTCGTCGCCCACGCTGTCCGACGTACTGCTCCGAATCCGGGAGGAAGAGGAGCGTTGATCTACCTCGGCTCCGGTGCACTGCTCAAGCTGCTGCTGCCCGAGCCGGAAACGCCTGACCTGCGTACGCTCCTCTCCGCCCGTGCGGCTGAAGGGCATGCCACCTCCTCACTGGCCCAGACCGAGATCGCCCGCACGCTGATCAGGGTGGGGGCCGACCCCGAAGTCGCGGATGCGGCCGAGGACATGTGGAGCCGCGTGCTGCGCGTTCGCGTCACGGACTCCGTCCTGCGTACCGCCGGGCTCTTCCCCGCACGGCACTTACGCAGCCTGGACGCCATTCACCTGGCCAGTGCCGAGCACCTGGAGCACGCTCTCACCGCCTTCGTCACCTACGACGGACGCCTCGCTTCGGCGGCAAGGGAGCGCGGGCTCCCGGTGGAGCACCCGGGCACGCAGGAGTGATCCCGTCAGCGCGGGCGCAGTACGCAGGGGTGGCTGAGGAAGTTGCCGAGCCAGCCCTCGCTGTCGCCGTTCTTGTACGCGTGAGCCACGCCGACCAGCAGACCGTCGTCTCCCAGGCGGAGCTGGAGCCCCAGCAGCGGGCTGTTGATCCGGGCGTCAGCGGTCGGCAGCTGCAACGGCAGCTCGGCCCGCAGGTCCCAGCCCTGTGAGGCGGACGCCTCGCCGACGGCCGTCTCGCCCTCCACCCGCAGCTTCACCTGTCGTCCCGCCAGTATCCGCAGGCCGAACGGCACTTCACGCTCCGGCGTGCTGATGCGGCCCGCCCAGACGGCGCCTTCAGACAGCTGCACCGGGCGCACCGGGTCGGGCACCGAGGGGTCGGTCAGCGCGGCCGTCCAGTCCGGCACCAGCGCGCCCAGCACGTACGCGAAGACGTCGTCGCGGGCCGCCTTGTCCGTGGAGTTGGCCAGCACGGCCACCGAGAGCCGCCGCTCGGGCAGCACGGCCAGCATCGCCGCAACCCCTCCCCCGCCGCCGCCGTGGCTGAGCACCACCGGGCCGCCGCCGTACGACACGCTCCAGCCCAGCCCGTATCCCACCCGTTCGTTCAGGGGCTGCGCGGCGCGCACGGCGGCGGCCGTCTCCGGCTTCAGCAGCCGCTCGTAGGACTGCGCGAACAGCGCCAGTTCCCCGGCGGGCGCCCAGCCGAGGGTGGCGCCGGGGTGGCCGCAGCCGTAATCCGGGTAGGCGCGCCCGTCGGCCGTGTACCGCACCGCCGACGGCGCCGGGCCCGGGTACGTACGCCCCAGGTGGCAGCCGGTGAGCCCGAGCGGCTCGAACACCCGCTCCCGTACGAACGTGCCGAGCGGCTGCCCGGTGGCCGACTCCAGCAGCCCGCCCAGCAGGCGGTAGCCGAGGTTGGCGTAGGTGAAGCCGGTGCCCGGCGCGCGGTGGAGCAGCGCGTAGCGGTCCGGGTCGATCGTGTGCTCCTGACCGCCGTACTCCCACGCGTAGTACGCCCCGAGCCCGCCCCGGTGCTGGAGCAACTGCCGCGCCGTCGGGGCGGGGTGGCGCCCGTACGTGCCCGGCACCGGCGCGTCCAGGTCCAGCAGCCCCTCGTCGGCGGCCAGGCAGACGGCGACCGCCGTGACCGGCTTGGTGACGGAGCCCAGCCCGTACGCCGTGCCGGGCGTGGCGGGCGTGGCGGCGCGCCCGCCCGCGATCTCCGCGAGCCCGTACGCCCCGGTGCGGACCACCTCGCCCCGCTCGGCCACGGCGACCGAGACGGACGGGCAGCCGCGCTCCGCCAGCACCTTGCCGCAGTACTCGGCCAACCCCTCCAGCATGCCTGCCCGCCCTCCCGCACCGTCGCGTCCGTGGACGCCCCATGATCGGTCATGCAGCCGTCCGGCCAGGCGGCGCCCGGCCCTCCGGAGGGTTGACAGGCCGCCCCTGCGGCATCAACTGACCGTCAGCCGGGCTATGTTCATGCTTCGAACGGCTGACGGGAGAGAGGTTGCACATGACTGGCTTCGAGGACCGGCTGAGGGCCATGCTCGCCGAGCTTCGCTCGACGGAGGGAATCAAGGTGATCGATGCGGAGGAGGGTTCCCTCGACTCGTGGCTCACCGGACCGGAGCACGCGCTTGAGGTGATCCGGAAGGTCGCGGGTGTCCGTCTCGCGCCTTCCATGGCCGACGCCCTCCACCGGTACAACGGTCTGCTCTGCTACTGGCGTGCCGAGGAGGACAGCACCCTCGGCGGCGAGTTCACGCTCAACCATCTGGTGAACGTCTGCGTGGGTACGGTTCCCGACGGGCTGCCCGAGGCGGAGTGGCCGGCCGAAGCATGCGGTTGGTACGGATCGCTGTGCAACAGCACCGAAGTGTTCGGCCCGCAGGACGGGTACGCGGACGAGCAAGGCTGGCTCCACGCGTTCGACTCGCAGGGCGGCATGGGGACGGGCGCGATCGCCGGGTTCCTCCTAGGCGACGAAGGATTCGAGACCGCCGCGGGAGCGCCCGGGCACCTGGAGATCTGGTTCTCCGTCAACACGGACGGGACCCTCGTGCGGCTCGACCTCACCTATCCCGAGTACTTGGAAGCCCTGCTGCTGACCCGGGGGCTGTGCAACTGGCAGTACCTCTACGCCGATCCGCGCGACCCCGGATTCGGCTGGTGCCAGCCGGACCTGGGACCGGGCCTCGACCTCCTGGAGCGGACGTTTCCCCACGACGACTTCTCCCCGCTGCGGGCCAGATCGGACCTGCTTCTCCAGGCCCGCGACGAATAGGTCCCGGCGTCCTGCCCGTCAGCCCACCCGGCGGTGGTGGTCGGCCAGGCAGGCGGCGAGGGTCGCCGTGTGGACGGCGCGGGCCAGCCGGGAGCCCCAGCGGGAGCGGGGGCCCGCGAAGGGCTCCTCGTCCGAGCCGTCCCGGCCGCCGGGTGCCAGAGGTGCGGCGACGCAGACCGCGTCCGTCGGGGTGCCCGAGGCGTCGTATCCGGCGTCCCGCAGCGCCTGGACCTTGGCCTCCGTCGCGGTGGTGACCGCGTTCACCAGGGCGGCCGGGCCCAGCGGTACGGGCAGCGCGGCGACGATGTTGATCGTCCCCGCCCGGGGCGGACCCGGACGCGCGGCCACCGCCGGGGCGGCGGCCCAGCCGTGCACTCCCACCCCGGCGGTGACCAGGGCCTCCACCCCCTCGTCCGTGGCGCTGCGCCGGTCCGCGACGCAGGCGGCGGTCATCAGCCCCACGCCGGGCCCGCTCGCGCCCGCCTCGGCCGCGAGGGCCGCCAGGTGCGCGGCCGGGTCCGGTCGGCGGTAGCCGGGGGTGACCTGCGCGTTGAGCACCCAGTGCCGTTCGCCCCAGCCGCCGCCCAGCACCGCGCTGGACAACATGCGCCAGCCGGGCCCCGGCGCCCACAGCAGCAGCGGCCAGGCGACGCCGTCCTCGGTGCGCTCCAGCAACGGCACCTCGGACAGCCCGGACAGCAGCGCGGGCGACTGTGCGGGCGGCTGTGCGGGCGCGATCACCGACCGCGTGCTCGGCGACGCGCTCACCTGGTCACGGCCGTCAGCTGCGGCAACCGGGGGTCTGCCAGGTGCTCCTGGAGGAACGGCAGGTCGCTGGCCCGAACTTCGCGCAGGGACATGTCCATCGACTCGGCTCCCGCCTCCACAGGATCACTGCCACGGTGGCCGGATCAGCTTATGGCCTCTCCGGATCCGACTTCCTCCCGCGCCGGCCGGTCACCGGCAGCGGCACCGGCCCCGCCCCCGGACCCGGACCCGTACGCCGCCGCTGCCGCGCACAGCAGCGCCGGGGCGGCGGCGAGCACGAAGCAGACGGGCAGCGGCAGCCGCCCCACCAGCAGCCCGACCGCCGCCGTGCCGCCGGAGATCCCGGCGTTGACGGCGGTGTTGACCCACGCGCCCGCCTGCGTACGGCGCTCCGGTGCGGCGGACTCGTCCGCGAGCAGGTAGGCGGTCGTGAGCGCCGGGGCGATGAACAGCCCGGCGACGGCGAACACAGCGGTGAACACCAGCAGCCCGGGGGCGAGTCCGGCCACCGCCAGCAGCAGGGCCAGGGCGGCGGCGAGCACCGGGAGCCGCCGCCGGTCGGTGCTCCGCCAGGTCACGGCGCCGTAGGCCAGACCGCCGAGCGCGCTGCCCGCCGAGAGTGCGGCCAGCACCCAGGCCACTGACGACGCCTGGTGGCGCTGCTCGGCGAACGCCACCGCCAGGAGTTCCAGCGCGCCCACGCACAGCCCTACCCCGGCCGCGGCGAGGACGGCACGACGCAGGTCCGGCGCCATCCGCGGCCGGTCGGCGCCCCGTAGGCGCCGGCCCGGCTCGGGGCGGGTACGCACCCTCACCGGCACGGCGCGCATCGCCGGGGAGGCGGCGAGCGCGAGGGCGCCGGTCAGCACGAGCGCGGCGCTGACGGCCACTCCGGCCGCGGGCGAGGCCAGCTTCATCAGCAGCCCCACCAGCAACGGGCCGCTGACGAAGAGGAGTTCCTCGGCCACGGAGTCGAGGCTGTACGCCCGCTGCCGCAGCCGCCGGTCGGGCAGCAGGACGCTCCACAGGGTCCGCATCACGGGACCGAGCGGCGGCATACACGTGCCGGCCGCCATCGCGAGGGCGCCCAGGGCGAGTCCGCCGGTCCCGGGCCGCCAGGTGGCGCCGGCCAGCGCGGTGAGCAGCAGCGCGTACGCCGCCGCCATCGGCGGCAGCGCGCGGCGCGGACCGTAGCGGTCGATCAGGGCGGCGCGGGCGGGTGAGAGGAGGACACCGGTGATCCCGAAGAGCGCCAGCACGGAACCGGCCACGGCGTAGGAGCCGGTGGTGTCCTTGACGGCCAGCATGAGGGAGAGCGAGACCATGCCGTACGAGAGGCGGCCCAGCAGCGCCGCGCCGAAGGTGGCGCGGGCATGACGGGTACGCAGGACGGCCGCGTACGAGGGGGTGTGCGAGGCACACGAGGTGTGCGAAGGCGAAGTCATGAGGTCGTTCCCCGGAAGGGCAGCGCGGCGCGGAGGCCGGAAGCTGCGGGTGTGCACGGACGCCGGAGTGCCGCACCCGGTGGGTGCGGTCCGTACGCGTCCTATGCACAGAGGAGGAACATGGCCGTCACGCTAGCACTCGAGCCACCGCCGCGGAAACCCGTACGCCGGCACGTGCTCAGAGCGCGTGCCCGCCCGCCGCCTGGAGGACCTGGCCGGTGATCCAGCGGGCCTGGGACGAGGCCAGGAACACCACGGCGTCGGCGATGTCCTCCGGCTCCCCGACCCGCCGCATGGGCACGAGGGCGCGGACGTGCTCGTACGTCCCGGCGTCCATCCAGCCGGTCTGCACCGGGCCGGGTGCCACCGCGTTGACGCGGATGCCGGCCTCGGCCAGGCCGAGGGCGGCGGCGCGGGTGAAGGCTTCCAGCGCGGCCTTGGAGGTGCCGTAGCCGAGCTGGCCGGGGAAGGCGCGGGCGGCGTCGGTGCTGATGTTGACCACGCAGGGGGCCCCGTCCTGCGGAGCGTCCCGCCGTCGGCGGCGTGCCAGTTCGGTGGTCAGCAGCGCGACGGCGGGGCGGGCCGTCGTCGGACAGAGCCGCCCGTTCGTGCTCAGCGCAGCGCGCCGCCCTCCTTCGCGGCGCGCCGGCCGCGGTCTCCGAGCAGGGCGAAGACCGCGACGAGCAGGACGCCGAAGAGCATGAAGGCGGTCCCGGGGCCGTTGAGCGGCATCACCCCGGTGAGGACCAGCAGGAGGAGTCCGGCGGTGGAGAGCGTATTGCCCACGACGACCGTCAGGGCGAGCCGGTCCGGGATGCGCGGGTATCCCGCGATCAGGCCGAGCGCGGCGGCCCCGCCCAGCATCGCGATCCCGAAGGGCAGGGACCAGCTGACCGGCAGGCCGAGCGGCCCGCTGAGCCAGTTGCCGCAGGAGAGAAAGAACACGCCGAAGGCGGCGGTGCCCCAGCTGTCGACGCGCAGGATGATGCGCAGCAGCTCGTCCGCCGGACGCGGGGCGGCGGGAGCCGGAACACGGAGGGGCGGGGCCTGGCTGGTCATACGGGCCTCCTCGGCACGTGGTCGATGCGTGGGCCGGGGGCTGAAGCGGCCCGGCCCGTACGGTCGGACGGTGGCATCCCGGAGGTGCCGGACTCAATGACCTCCCAGGTCATGGCCGCGTTGATCCGCCGGCGGCTACACTCCCGGCATGGATGAGGATCAGCCGTCGCGCGTGGGTGTCCTGCTGCGGGAGTGGCGGCAGCGGCGCAGGCTGAGCCAACTGGAGCTGGCGCTCCGCGCGGACAGCTCGACGCGGCACCTGTCCTGCGTGGAGACCGGCCGGGCCCGCCCCAGCCGGGCGATGGTGCTGCGGCTGTCCGCCGCCCTGGACGTGCCCCTGCGCGAGCGCAACACCCTGCTGCTGGCCGCCGACTACGCACCCGCGTACCAGGAGAGCGGCCTGGATGACGAGAGCATGGCCCAGGTCCGCTCCGCGCTGGAGATGATGCTGACCACCCACGAGCCGTACCCGGCCGTCGTGGTCGACCGCTGCTGGAACGTGCGGCTGGGCAACCGCGCCCTGTCCGTCCTGATGGACGGCGTACCGGAGCATCTGCTGGAGCCTGAGCCGAACGTCTTCCGGCTGACGCTGCACCCGGAGGGGCTGGCCGGGCGCCTGGTGAACCTGGCCGAAGTCCGCGCCCTCTTCCTGGAACGGCTGCTGCGCCAGGTCAACGCCACCGGCGACACGCGGCTGCGCGAGCTGTACGAGGAGGTGAGCCGCTATCCGAGCCCCGAGGGCGGCGCGGAGGCGGCGCCCGCGAAGGGGGACGCGGCCTCCCCGCCCGGCCCGATCCAGGTGCCGATGCGCGTCCGGACGCCGCTGGGTGAGCTGTCGATGTTCGGCACGATGGCGACTTTCGGCGCCCCCGCCGACGTGACGCTCTCGGAGCTGGCGGTCGAGTTCTTCTACCCGCTGGACGAGTTCACCGCCCGGGCCCTCCACGCGCTCGCGGACACGCCTGCGTGACCGGGCCCGGGCCCGGGCCCGGGCCCGGTCAGGAGCCTGCGCCCCGCCCCGCGCCGGGTGCGGCCAGCTCCACCCAGACGGTCTTGCCGTCGCCGCCCTCCCGGCCCCGCACCCCCCACCGACCGGCCAGCGCCTCCACGAGCAGCAGCCCGCGCCCGCAGGTCTCGTCCTCCCCCGGCCAGCGCACCTCCGGCTTCCCCTCCTGCGCGGTAGAACTGTCCGGCGGCATGGACAGCGCGATGACCGCGTTGGCCCTCTCCGAGTCCATCGGAGGCACACGCACCGCAGCCCTCCGCCTCGGTGGGGTGGTCGGCGAACAGCAGGTCCGGCGACGCCGCGAACTCACCGCCCGTGCCGACCTCGGCCCCGACCTGACCGTGCCCGTCGAGGAGTTCGCGCCGTTCCATCCCCGGGGGCCCCGCGCCGTTGGACGGCCCAACAGTCCTGCGGACGGCACCTACTCCGAAGCGATGAACGAGCTGTACAGACGCTTGGGCGCGATCGGCGTCCGATGGGTCTTCACCGGAATAGGTGGCGACGAGCTGTGCTTTCAGCGCCCAGAGGAGCGAGCCCGAACCGGTGACCCGTGGAATCTGCATCCAGCACCCGGCCACCTGGGCCCCCGCGCCCGTGACCTCTTGCCCACCATCGCGGACGACCTGGCGCCCGCTTCCGTACTCCACGCCTCGACACTCGCCGCCCTCGCCGTGCACAGCGCGACCGCCATGCGCCATGGCCTGTGGCCGGTCAGCCCGCTCGCCACGCCTCTCGTCCTGCGGTTCGGCGAATCACTTCCGCTGGTCTGGCGGCGGGGAAAGCGGCTGATGCGTGTGCGCCTGGCACGGGCCGGATACTCCCGCGAGGTCATCCGGCCGCCGCTACGGGAGGACTTCGCAGGAACCTGCGAGACGGCCATGCTCCGACACGGCCTGCCGCTGCTCTCCCAGTGGCTGCCCGGATCGGTCCTCGTCCGTCAAAGGCTGCTCGATCCCCGGACGCTGCGCGCGGAGTGCGCCGCCGCCTCCGCCACGACGCGCGGGGCCGCCGAACTGTACCGGCCGCTCGCGCTCGTGGCCGCTCTGCGGTCACTCGGCGGATAGCGCACGCTCGAACGACCAGGGTTTCACGGCCTCACCCACGAGTCGTCGGCGGCGGGCCCGGCTCAGCCCGCCAGGTCCTCAGCGGTGCCGTCCACCGCGGGGCCGGTGCCCGGCGGGAGGTGGGCCGCGATCAGGGCGGCCGCCGCCTCCGCCGTCTCCGGCTCGCCCAGGGTGGCGCCGTCGGAGTGACGGATCACCACGTAGCCGCCGCCCGCGCGGCGGTAGAGCGTGCCCACGTCCTTCGTCCAGGGGAACCGGGTGCACCGGCTCAGGCTCAGCGCGCCGTGGCTGACGAAGGGGAACAGCTGACGCAGGCGGGGCTCGGCGTAGGCCGCCCGTGTCATCGCGGGGTCGATCAGGGTGCTGTCCGCCTCCAGGGCGCAGCGCCACTCGTGGGCCACGAACGCCGCGGCCCCCGTCGGCTCCTCCTCGTGTGTCATGCGGCGAACCTATCTGTCCCGCGTGCCGCGGCGGGCGCCGGGCGGCGGGAAGCTCCGCTCCCCTGATCCGCGGAGTGACAGCCGGTGAGCGGATTGGTACAGACCTATTGACCGAAGGGCCTGGCCCTCCTACTTTGACAAACACCTCCGAGGTACCGGTTCGCGGTGTGCGCACACCGCGAGCCACGCAAGCCCTGTCTTGCTCCACCGCATCCATGGAGGAAGTGACCGTGCTGTCTTCCCACAGACTGAGACGCACCATGGTCGCGGGAATGTTCGCGGGACTGGCCGGACTCCTGTCCGGGCTGCTCTCCGCGACTCCCGCTCCAGCCGCCGCACAGGACCACGAAGCCTGCCGCCCCGACGGGCTGTACCGCACTCCCGGTGTCGCGGTGCCCTACTGCACCGTCTACGACACCGAGGGCCGCGAGAAGATGGGCGCGGACCACCAGCGCCGCGCCATCGGCTACTTCACCAGCTGGCGCACCGGCAAGAACGGCAAGCAGCAGCGCTACCTGGCCTCCGACATCCCGTGGGACAAGATCACCCACATCAACTACGCCTTCGCGCACGTCGGTGCCGACAACAAGCTCTCGGTGGGCGCCGACAGCCCGGACAACCCCGCGACCGGCATGACCTGGCCCGGGGTCGCGGGCGCCGAGATGGACCCGGAGTACGCCTACAAGGGCCACTTCAACCTGCTCAACAAGTTCAAGAAGCAACACCCGGACGTCAAGACCCTGGTCTCCGTGGGCGGTTGGGCCGAGAGCGGCGGTGTCCTGGGCCCCGACGGCAAGCGCCTCGACCAGGGCGGCTTCTACCGCATGACCACCAACGCCGACGGCACGGTGAACACCGCGGGCATCGACGCGTTCGCCGACTCGACCGTGGCCTTCATCAAGAAGTACGGCTTCAGCGGCGCCGACATCGACTACGAGTACGCGACGTCGATGATGGACGCGGGCAACCCGGAGGACTGGCCGCACGCCAACACACGGCGCAAGGGCCTGATGAAGAGCTACTCCGTGCTGATGAAGACGCTGCGCGAGAAGCTCGACAGGGCCGGCGCCGCGGACGGCAAGCACTACCTGCTCACCATCGCCGCCCCCGCCTCCGCCTGGCTGCTGCGCGGCATGGAGACGCACCAGGTGACGCAGTACGTGGACTACGTCGACATCATGTCGTACGACCTGCACGGCACCTGGAACGAGTTCGTCGGCCCCAACTCCGCGCTCTTCGACGACGGCAAGGACGCCGAACTCGCGCACTGGAACGTCTACAACTCGCCCCAGTACGGCGGCATCGGCTACCTCAACACCGACTGGGCCTACCACTACTTCCGCGGCTCCATGCCTGCGGGCCGGATCAACATCGGCCTGCCGTCCTACTCCCGCGGCTGGAAGAACGTCACCGGCGGGAACAACGGGCTGTGGGGCACCGCGAAGGTCACCTGCACCAACCAGCAGTGCGGTGACGGCGCCGTCGGCATCGACAACATCTGGCACGACAAGGACGCCGCGGGCAAGGAGGTCCCGGCCGGGTACAACCCGATGTGGCACAACAAGAACCTGGAGAAGGGCATCGCGGGCGACTACCTCGCCGACTACGGCGTCCCCGCGGACGCCAAGCCCACCGGGTACACCCGCCACTACGACTCCACGCTCAAGTCCCCCTGGCTGTGGAACGCCCAGAAGAAGGTCTTCCTCTCTACCGAGGACGAGCAGTCCCTGGGCGCCAAGATCGACTACGTCAAGGAACGCGGCCTCGGCGGCACCATGATGTGGGAGCTGGCGGGCGACTACGGCTGGAACGCCGCCAAGGGCCAGTACGAGCCGGGCGACTCCATGGTCACGCAGATGTACGAGGGTTTCAAGGCGGCCACCCCCTACGGCGCCAAGAAGGCCAACCGCGCGATGCCCACGGAAGCGCTGGACATCCAGACCGACGTGACGGGCTTCGCCCTGGGCGACAGCAACTACCCCATCAACCCCAAGCTCAAGATCACGAACAACACCAAGGCCACCCTTCCGGGAGGCACGGAGTTCCAGTTCGACTACGGCACCTCGGCGCCGGGGACCGCCTCCGACCAGTCCGGGTGGGGCCTCAGAGTGATCAGCTCCGATCACACCGGCAGCAACATCGGCGGCCTCAAGGGCGACTTCCACCGCGCCTCGGTGAAGCTGCCCGGCTACCAGACGCTGGCGCCGGGGCAGACGGCGAGCATCGACCTCGTCTACCAGCTGCCGATCTCCACCCCGTCGAACTGGACGGTGACCTTCGGCGGCAAGAGCTACTCCCTCAACGGGGACCACCCACGCGGCACCACGCCGGGCGACCCCGGCGGCGGCGACCCGGGCGGCCCGGGTGACTGCACCGTCGCGGCGTGGTCGGCGACCACGGTCTACACGGGCGGCCAGCAGGTCTCCCACAAGGGCCGCGTCTACCAGGCCAAGTGGTGGACCCAGGGCCAGGAACCCGGCGTGGGCGGCGAGTCGGGCGTCTGGCGGGACGTCAGCGCCTGCTGACCGACACCTCCGCCACGGGCCCCGTCCTGCCCCTTCAGGCAGGGCGGGGCCCTTCCGGGCTGAGGAGTTCCACGGGGTCTCCGGCCGGCTGACGTGCGGCGCCTGGCGTACGCGGCGGCGCGGTGCCACCGCCCCACCTCGGGAGTCCGGGCGCGCCCGGTGGGACAATGCCCTGATGAGGCAGACGCGCGGGGCGGAGCCGGGCACGACGACGCACTCCGGCGAGTACCTCTCGGGTGCGCTGCAGGTCGTCGTGGTCGGCCGCCGGACCCTGCTGGCCGGGATGTACTGCTCGGAGGAGGGGTTCCAGCGTGTGGACCTGCGCGACGCCTCCACGGGTGAGGTGATCGATGTCCACGGCCTTGGCGACAAGGAGTGGCCGCACGACCCGGCCGACCACTTCACCAGCTTCACCTGGCAGGACAGCCCGTTCATCCTGCACCTCACGCGCCGCCGGCGTGGCTACCGCCTCCTGCGGGTGACCCGGGACGGCTTCGAACTCGTCGAGCAGGTTGTCGACATGTCCGGCCACGCTGCGGCCCCTGCGGTCATCGCCGGGCGGTTGGCCATCCTGGTGTGCGAGTCCCACAGCCCCTCGCGCGCCGCGGTGTTCCATGACGCGTTCGACGGCGACCGGGTGCTCGGGTCCTGGGGCGTTCCCCAGGGGTGGAGGTGTTCACGCCTGCTGGGGACCGGAGGACGGACATACGCCTGGCTGGAGCGGCAACTGTCCGACGCAACCTCCGCGGAGGAGCGGTGGCGTGCGGCCGCTGAGCCCGGCCACCTGCTGTGGGACGTCACCTCGGACACCCCTGTCGGACCGCCCCTGGCGGTCCCCGTCCTCCAGCACGGCGTCTGGGGTCTGGCCGGGCGGCCCGTGGCCCTGCTCGGGGCCCGCCGCCAGGCGTGGGACCTGGCACGTCGGGAACCTCTCGGCCCCAGGCTGGGCGGCATGGAGCTGTCCAACCCCCAACTCGGGCTGCTGCACGGGCGGCCCGTCCTCGCAGGCACGACACGAGAGGCGCTGCGCGTGTGGGACCTCGGTACCGGACGCATGGTCGGGACCACCGACGTGCCGGATGCGCCGATCGCCACCGCGATCGGGCCGAACGGCACCGTCTGGGCAGCCACCCGCACCGGATACGTCGGCAACCTCGCCGTGACGCCCGCCCGGATTCATCCGTCGGCCCTTCGGCGGGCGCCGTTCTGACGAGGGGAGCGCCGATCAGAAATGAGGGGGAACCGTCGATCCCGCCCTCGCCGGCCGAGGGGCGCACTCCGGTCGCCGGGGGTCTACCCGGTGGCGGCGACCGCCACCGGAACCAGTTCGCGGATCGGGAGCCTGTTGTAGCCGCCGGGGCTCGGATGATTTCCAACGGTACGCCACGATCCCTTCTCGGGGGATGGGCACAAATTAGATGGGCGTGCGAATGACAGGAGAGCGTGACCGGTGGTATCGATCTGCGGACTGGAACGAAGCCGCGCGGAAACTCTTCGAAACGAAGATACGACACAGCAGGCAATCGTGGAACAGATGGCGGTATATGCGCATCAAGGCGAGCTTTCTCTTCCGCTCGAATGATCCGGAAAGGCAGGTTGCCGCCGTTGAGTTGCTGCGCCGGTCCTTGTCGGAAGTGCAAGGAATCGAGCCTGGTTGGGCGAGCGTGACGCATCACGAGCTGGGCCGATACACCGAGACCATGGGTGATTCCGTCGCGGCCGAACAGCACTACCGACACGCCATCACCACCTGTCCGCTTGGCGCACGATCGCTGATCACACCGTCACACCCCGAAGAAGATCTGGCCAGCCTGCTTACCACTGCCGGCACATTGCGAGGTGAACGAGAAGCGGAACAGCTTTTTGAAGAAGTCTACGCACACCAGGGGCAGGCGTCCGGATGGCGTCCACGACTGGCCGACCTGGCCGCGATCGATCCGCATGACAAGCCGTACACCGACCCCGAAAACGCAGCCGAGGCGATGCTCGTCTACCACCACACCGAGCCTGGGATGAATGCCCTGCTCCACCCGGACCGGTCGGCACTGGCAGCGCTTGACGCACTGTTTGTCGGGCAGCGCCGCCCACGGATCGAGTACGAAGGTGAATTTCTGCAACAGAAATTCGTTGCCGAACTGGGTGCATTCATCGGCCGGGTACTGGTCAACGAGACCGGCGGGAAATGGCAGATGGGGAATCCGATCACTCACTGTCGAGTGGTCATCGAAGGCCGACAGGTCGAGCCATTCGCGGCAGGCTTCAAAGCCGTCTGGTACGAACGGCCGCTTGTCCGGCTGTTCGATGCGCTGGTCGATGCGCGCAGTACGCGCACGTGACCACGGCGAACGATTACCCTGAATTCCTCGCTCCATCCGTGCTGGCGTAGCACATGAGCGTGACGGCACTCCATACCCCGCCCGGCGGGCGGCGGGGTCTCGCCGGGGGCAGGTGTTCGACCACGACGCCCGTGCCGCATGCTGGGGGGATGCAGATCAGAGAGGCAACCACGGCGGACTGGCCCGCCATCTGGCCGTTCTTCCACCGCATCACCGCCGCGGGCGACACCTTCACCTACCCCGCCGACCTCCCCGAGGCGGTGGCCCGCGAGATGTGGCTGCTGCCCGCGCCCGACCGCGCGGTCGTCGCGGTGGACGAGGCCGGAAAAGTCCTGGGCACCGCCAAGATGAACCGCAACCACACGGGCAACAGCTCGCACGTCGCGAGCGCCAGCTATATGGTCGACCCGGAGCACTCGGGCCGGGGCGTGGGCCGGGCGCTGTGCGCGTACTCGGTGGAGTGGGCGCGGGCGGCGGGCTTCCGGCTGATGCAGTTCAACGCCGTCGTGGCGACGAACGTGCACGCCGTCAAGCTGTACGAGTCACTCGGCTTCGAGATCACCGGCACGCTGCCCGAAGGCTTCCGCCACCCGGAGCAGGGCTACGTCGGGCTGCACGTCATGCATCTCAGGCTCTGATCCGCGCACGCTCTGCCCCGCGAACCGCCCGCGCCGCCCCTCAGCCGGGCAGGTCCCGCACCATGCCCTCCTCGCCCTCGTCGACCTCGCCGGTCGCGCGGAAGCCGCACCCACAAAGTCCTGCTGCCCCTCGGCCACCCGTAGCCGCAACACTTCCTCGTAGGTGTCCACGGTGACCGGTTCAAGCCGTATCTCTGCCATGGGCGCACCCCCTTGCCCCGCCTTGCGCCGGGCGGCCGGTGATCGCCCGGGGTGAAAAGCGTCGCGTCCACGGCGGGCGCGGGGCGAAGCTGGGCCGCATGAACGACCACGCCGGCGCACCGCCGTACCGCACGATCGCTGTCCTCTCCGACATCCACGGCGTGCTGCCCGCACTGGAGGCGGTGCTCGCCGAGCCCGCCGTACGAAACGCCGACCGCGTCGTGCTGGCCGGCGATCTCGCCGCCGGTCCGCTGCCCGCCGCGACGCTCGACCTGCTGGGCACGCTCGGCGAGCGTGCCGTGTGGATCAGCGGCAACGCCGACCGGGAGCTGGTCCAGTACCGGCGCGGGGAGGTCGAGGACATCCCGGACCCGATCGCGCCCTGGGCGGCCAGGGAGCTGCGCCCGGACCAGATCGAGCTGCTGGCCGGGCTGCCCGCCGGGGCGGAGCTGACGGTCGGCGGGCTCGGGCGGGTGCTGTTCTGCCACGCGACGCCGCGCGACGACGAGGAGGTGGTGCTCGTCGACTCGCGCCCGGCACGCTGGGCGGAGGTGCTGGCCGAGGTGTCGCCGGGGGTGGCCGCCGTCGTGTGCGGGCACACGCACATGCCGTACGTCCGGCTCACGCACGGGCTGCTTGCGGTGAATCCGGGCAGCGTCGGCATGCCGTACGGCCGCTCCGGCGCGCACTGGGCACTGCTCGGTCCGGGGGACGCGGTGAGCCTGCGCCGCACGCGCTACGACCTGGACGCGGCCTGCGCCCGGATCGCGGCCGAGTCGGGCTTCCCGGACGCCGCGGAGTGGGCGGCGGAGTACCTGCGGGCCCGGAACAGCGCGGAGGACGCGCTCGCCGCCTTCGGCCCGCGGGACGGCCGCACCGGGGTGGGGCCGGGAGTGTGACCCAGGTCAAAGAGTTTGGCGACCGTAGCCGGAGCAGGGCAGGGTAGGGGAAGTACAGGCACAAGGACACAAGCGAGCGCGCCAGCGTACGAACGAGGAGAAGGAGCCCCATGAGGATCGGGATCGTCGGAGCGACCGGTCAGGTCGGCAGCGTGATGCGCGAGATTCTGGCCGAGCGGAAGTTCCCGGTCACCCAGCTGCGGCTGTTCGCCTCGGCCCGCAGCGCCGGGCGTACGCTGCCGTGGCAGGACGGCGAGGTCACCGTCGAGGACGCGGCCGAGGCCGACTACTCCGCACTGGACATCGTCCTCTTCTCCGCGGGCGGCGCGACCTCGCGGGCGATCGCGGAGACGGTGGCCGCGCAGGGCCCCGTCGTGATCGACAACTCCTCCGCCTGGCGGCTCGACCCGGAGGTGCCGCTGGTCGTCTCCGAGGTCAACCCGCAGGCCGCGCGGCAGCGCCCCAAGGGCATCATCGCCAACCCGAACTGCACCACCATGGCCGCGATGCCCGTGCTGCGCCCGCTGCACGCCGAGGCCGGGCTGACCTCCCTGGTCGTGGCGACGTACCAGGCGGTCTCCGGCAGCGGTCTGGCCGGGGTGGCGGAGCTGGACGAGCAGGCGCGCAAGGCGGTGGAGAGCGACGCGAGCAGGCTCGCCTTCCACGGCGACGCGGTGGACTTCCCGGAGCCGGTGAAGTTCAAGCGGCCGATCGCCTTCAACGTGCTGCCGCTGGCGGGCTCGATCGTGGACGACGGCCTGGACGAGACCGACGAGGAGCAGAAGCTGCGGCACGAGAGCCGCAAGATCCTGGACATCCCCGGTCTGAAGGTCTCGGGCACCTGTGTGCGCGTCCCCGTCTTCTCCGGCCACTCACTCCAGGTCAACGCGCGCTTCGAGCGGCCGCTGAGCCCGCAGCGGGCGCGTGAGCTGCTCGCGGAGGCGCCGGGCGTCGAGCTGTCGGACATCCCCACCCCCCTCCAGGCCGCGGGCCGGGACGCGAGCTACGTCGGCCGCATCCGCGGGGACGAGACGGTGGAGCACGGCCTGTCCCTCTTCCTCTCCAACGACAACCTCCGCAAGGGCGCGGCGCTCAACGCCGTGCAGATCGCGGAGCTGGTGGCGGCCGAGGCGGGCTGACGCCCGGCGGTCACCGCGCACAGCGAAGACGGCGCAGCAGAGACAGCACAGCCCCCAGGATCTCTCCCGGGGGCTGTGCTGCGTGGGGGGTTGAACGCTGTGGTCCGGTCGGACGGAAGAACCATCCAGTCGGTCCGGACCGTCTAGCCGATCTGCGCGCCGTACGCCTGGAGGGCCTCTCCCACGGGCTGGAAGTAGGTCTCGCCGCCGGAGGAGCAGTCGCCGCTGCCGCCGGAGGTCAGGCCGAGCGCCTCGTCACCCGCGAAGAGCGCGCCGCCGCTGTCGCCGGGCTCCGCGCACACGTTTGTGTGGATCAGTCCGTCGACCGTGCCCTCGGGGTAGGACACGGAGGCGTCGACCGCCAGGACCTCCCCGTCGTGCAGCTGCGTGGTGCTGCCGCTGCGCTGGACGGTCTGGCCGACGGTCGCCTCACCCGCGCCGGAGATGGCCTGGGTGCTGCCGTTGTACAGGTTCACCTCGCTGGGGTGCGGTGTGTCGGCCGAGTACATCGCCAGGCCGTAGTCGTCGCCCGGGAAGCTGCCGCCCTCGGTCGCCGCGACCTCCTGGCCGCCCTGCGAGTCGGACCAGCTGGCGACCGCGTTGGTGCAGTGCCCGGCGGTCAGGAAGCCGGGCTGGCCGTTCACCGTGACGTTGAAGCCGAGCGAACACCGGGAGCCGGAGCCCCAGATGGCGTCGCCGCCCGACAGCTTGGTGGTGAACTCGCCGGCCGTGCGCTTGAGTACGGCCTTGCCGTCCTGCGCCGCGACCTGCTTCTTGAGCTTCGCCAGCGCGGCGCCCCTGACCGTCTTGTCGGCGGTGATGACCACCTTGTTGGTCTTGGGGTCCACCGCCCGCGAGGTACCCGTCACGTCGTTCTCGGTGAGGGCCTTCTTGACGGAGGTCAGCTCGGCCATGGAGTGGTCGACCATCTTGGCCTCGGCGCCCGCGGCCTCGACCTTCTCCTTGGCTGCGCCGTCCACGACGTTGACGACGAGCTTCTTCGCGTCGGCGTCGTAGTACGCGCCCCCGTCGCCCTTGATGTCGGCCACCAGGTCCTGGGCGAGGGTGCTGGCCGCGGTCTGCGACAGCGTGTCAGCCGCGGGGGTTTCCGCGGCATTGGCGTTCGACAGCGTCATGACGCCGGCGACGAGCGCGGCCACGCCGACTCCGGCGATGGCCGTACGACGCTTGGATATTCGACGGTGCTCTCTCAACTCTCAGCCTCCTGTGGGGGGTTGAGCACGCCCGAGTCAGAGCGTGCCCGGAGGAAGTACGGACGCGGCCCGGTACAGACGAAGAAAGGCGCGTCCATGCCAACTTGCGCGCCGAGTATTGCGCGAACGACGGTTAACACACAAGGGCGGACGGAGAGATGTGTCCGTTAACTGCCCGTCAGACTCCGGATTCCGGGGTATTTTCCGGCGGTTCGGGCACAGATGTCCGCCCGGAACCGCCCTTCCCGGTGGGACGCCGATCCTTCTCCGCGTCCTCCGCGTCCTCCGCCGCACCCTCTGCCTCGGCCGGCTCCACCGCCGCCGGAGCAGCGGGAGCGGCGTCGTCCACCAGCGCGCCGAGGGCGGCCGGGTCAGCCGACTTGAGCAGTTCGAGCGCCTCGAGCGCCTCCGTCACCCCGGGCACCCCGGGGCCCGCGTCGGCCTCCTCGGCGTCGGCCGCCTCCCCGGACGGCACGCGCCGCACCCGTACCCCCGGCGCCCCCTGAACGCCGGACGCCCCCGGCGCTCCCTGCTGGGAGCGGTCCAGGAAGCGCAGCAGCTCGACCGGGAAGGGCAGGACCAGCGTGGAGTTCTTCTCCGTCGCCACCGAGGCGATGGTCTGGAGCAGTCGCAACTGGAGCGCGGCCGGGGTCTCGGACATCGCCTCCGCCGCCTGCGCGAGCTTCTTGGAAGCCTGCAGTTCCGCGTCCGCGTTGATGACCCGGGCGCGCCGGTCGCGGGTCGCCTCCGCCTGCCGGGCCATCGACCGCTTCATCGTCTCGGGCAGCGAGACGTCCTTGATCTCCACCCGGTCGATCGTCACGCCCCACTCCACAGCCGGGCTGTCGATCATCAGCTCAAGGCCCTGGTTGAGCTTCTCCCGGTTGGAGAGGAGGTCGTCCAGCTCGCTCTTGCCGATGATCGAGCGGAGCGCCGTCTGCGCCATCTGGGAGACCGCGAAGCGGTAGTCCTCGACCCGGATGATCGCGTCCGCCGGGTCGACGACCTTGAAGTAGACGACGGCGTCCACCCGGACGGTGACGTTGTCCCGGGTGATGCCCTCCTGTGCGGGCACCGGCAAGGTCACGACCTGCATGTTGACCTTCTGGAGCCGGTCCACGGCCGGAAGGATCATGGTGAACCCGGGCTGCTTGACTTCGCCCCGCAGCCGCCCGAGGCGGAAGACGAGCCCGCGTTCGAACTGCTTCACCACGCGCGCCGCCGCCAGCACGTACACCGCGCCGCCGGAGAGCCCGGCCACGACCAGCTCCAAGACCTTGACGGCCCCCAAAGTCCGGTATACCCCCAAAGGTAACCCTGGAGGCGTTCCCGGTCGAGCCTGCGGACCGCCGGACGCTGCGCGGCAGGTCCGCAGCTCGGAGACCGCGGCTCAGAGCCCGCAGTCGCAGCACTGACAGCACTCGCAGCATTCACAGCACTCACACGCCTGGCAGCAGCCCGGCCGGTTCCGGCCGCTCCAGGGCCCCTGGTACTCCTCCGCACAGCACATCCGGCAGGTGCAGCACAGCCCCAGGAAGGCGCCGCAGCCCGCGAGCAGCCCGCGCCCGCCCGGCCTGCCGCCGTCCCCGCCGGAGCCGTCGGGCCCGTACGGGTTGCCGCCGTGGGGATCGCCCCCGTACGGGTTCCCGTGCGGCCCGCCCGGCGGCGCGTACGGGCTGCCGCCGTGGGGCCCCGGTGCGCCGTGCGCGCAGCTGGTGCCGAAGGCGCGGTCGACCGCGCGCGGCAGTTCGTGCGCGAGCAGCAGGTGGGCCAGCTTCCCGTCGACGAACTCGGCGTCGCGCAGTGCCAGCCGCACGCCGTGCGCGGCGTCGTCGCACAGCCGCCGTACCTCGGGCAGCGGCGTGCCGGTGACGGCGACCGGGTTCCAGCTGCCCGTCCGCTCATCGGCCGTCAGGTCCTCCACCGCGTCCAGCAGATGGGCGAGTCGGCCGAAGAGGCGCCCGGCCTCGGCCAGCGGCGCGGCGTTGCCAGGGCGGCCCGCCAGCACCGCGGTGTGCGCGAAGGCGGCGGCGGTGGCCGTCTCGGTGGGCTCGGTGACGGCCAGGAGCGAGTCACCCGGCCCCGTGGCCGCTTCGACGGCGGGCTGCCGGTCCACCGCGGCACCCAGCACCGCCGTGTCGAAACCGAGCGCCCCGCCCGTACGCGCCCCCGCCCGGTCCCAGCCGGTGGCCATCCGGCGGGCGGCGGCGGCCACCGGCCTGCGGGCCAGCAGCCCGTCCCGGTCGGCTATGTGGTCCCGCGTCTTGGCCGAGGCCAGCACGAGCGAGACCGACGCGGCCAGCCGGGCACCCTCCCCCTGCGCGATCCGGGCGGTGCGCATGCCGCGCAGCGGACAGGGCCCGGCCGTGCGGCGGCCGGCCGCCGTCCGCACCGACTGGGCCTCGGTGAGGACGGAGATGACGAGCCCGTCGTAGTTGGTGGCCATCCTGGCGAACTGGCCGTGGTCCGCCCGGAGTGCGAGGCAGAGTCCGCACAGATGGGCCATCCACTCCGTGTGCATGCCCTCGCTCAGCCGATGGCGGCAGGGCCTGACGATTCCGAACACCACTCCCCCGTCTCCTGGCCGGCCCGCGGGACCACCCCCGGGCCGCTGCCGGATCACCCTAAGGGCTGACTGTCGTCCCGCTCCCCGGCGGACCGGCGCACCCGGGCGGCGGGGGCGGACGGTGCCCGGGGTGCGGCGAGTGCCCTGCTCACCCGTCTGTCCCCGGTGGCCACCCGTCCGGCGGGAGGGACCCGATCTGGCTCTCCGTCACCATCCGTGCACGGGAACGTCCCTGATCCGGCGCCATATGCTGTGCACCAGAAACGTCACGAATCACATCCCCGGTGGCAATCCACTTGGCACATCATCCGCCTCATGCACGACGATAGGACTGCGGACCCCGCGGCGGTGCCGCCATCGGACACTTTCGCCGCCGCACGCAGAGGAGAGGAGGCGTCCATGGGATCGGTGCGCAAGGCGAGTGCCTGGCTGGGCCTCGTCGACGACAGCGAGATGCGTTACTACGACGACGACTACGCCGAGGGACCGGAGCCCGGCGACGCCGCTCGCGAGCCGTGGGTGACAGACCCGCGAATCCGGGTGACGGCCGAAGCCGCCCAGGGCCAGGGCACCCGGATCGCGACGGTGACCCCGGACGGGTTCCGGGACGCGCGCGGGATCGGGGAGCTGTTCCGGGACGGCGTGCCGGTGATCGTGAACCTCACCGCGATGGAGTCGTCCGACGCCAAGCGGGTCGTGGACTTCGCCGCAGGCCTGACCTTCGGGCTGCACGGCTCCATCGAGCGGGTGGCGACGCGGGTGTTCCTGCTGACCCCGGCCGAGTACAAGATCGTCAACGGTGAGGAGCGCCGCGCCACCCAGGGCGGGTTCTTCAACCAGAGCTGAGTCCCCCCGCGGCCGACGCCGCGCCGCGTACCGCGCGGGGCGGGCGGCGGCCCGCGGGGGTGCTCACCGGAAGGCGTCGAGCCCGGTGAGCGCCTTGCCGAGCACCAGTTGGTGCATCTCCGTCGTGCCCTCGTACGTCAGCACCGACTCCAGGTTGGTGGCGTGCCGCATCACGGGGTACTCCAGGGAGATCCCGTTCGCACCCAGGACGGTGCGCGCCGTGCGGCAGATGGCGATGGCCTCCCGCACGTTGTTCAGCTTGCCGAAGCTCACCTGCTCGGGGCGCAGCCGCCCCGCGTCCATCCGCCGGCCGAGATGGTGCGCGAGCAGGATGCCCTTGTGCAGTTCCACGGCCATGTCGGCGAGCTTGGCCTGGGTGAGCTGGAAGCCGCCGATCGGCCGGTCGAACTGCTCGCGGGTGCGCGCGTAGTCCAGCGCCGCCTCGAAGCTGGCGCGGGCGGCGCCCATGGCTCCCCAGACGATGCCGTAGCGCGCGTGGCTCAGACAGCTGAGCGGGCCGCCCAGGCCCCTGGCCTCCGGCAGCAGGGCGTCGGCGGGCAGCCGTACGTCCTCCAGCACCAGTTCGCTGGTCACCGAGGCGCGCAGGGACCATTTGTGCTTGATCTCCGGGGCGGTGAAGCCCGCGGTGCCGGTCGGCACGGCGAAGCCGCGGATGCCCTCGTCCGTCCGCGCCCAGACGACGGCCACACCGGCCACCGAACCGTTGGTGATCCACATCTTGCGGCCGTTGAGCACCCAGTCGGTGCCGTCCCGCCGAGCGTGGGTGCGCATGCCCGCCGGGTCCGAACCGTGGTCCGGCTCGGTCAGGCCGAAGCAGCCGATGACCTCGCCGGCGGCCATCGGGGGCAGCCACCGGCGCTTCTGCTCCTCGCTGCCGAAGCGGTGGATCGCGTACATGGCCAGCGATCCCTGCACGGAGACCAGCGAGCGGATGCCGGAGTCGGCGGCCTCCAGTTCCAGGCAGGCCAGCCCGTACTGCACGGCGCTCGCGCCCGCGCAGCCGTAACCGGTCAGGGACATGCCCAGGGCGCCCAGGCCGCCCAGCTCGCGGGCCAGTTCGCGCAGGCCGGGCAGCTCGCCGCGCTCGTACCAGTCGGCGATGTGGGGCAGCACGCGGTCGGCGGCCCAGGCGCGCACGGTGTCGCGCACCGCCAGGTCCTCCGGGGCGAGCAGGTCGTCGAGGCCGAGCGGGTCGGCGGGGTCGAAGGGCGGCGGCGCGGGTCTCGCGGACATACGGTCCTCCGGGTGGGCGGGCTGCGGTGCTCGTCGTGGTACGGGGCGACGCTACGGCTGGGAGATCCCGCCGGACAAGACGGAGCCTTGCCGCTGGTCGCCCTGCCGCTGGTCGGGCGCGGCGGCGGCCGTGGGCTGGGCGGGCACCGCCGGCCTGGCCGGCGGCGGCGGACCGGCGGGGCGCGGCGGCACCTGCTCCGCGCGACGGCCGCAGTCCACGGCGCCCGGCAGCCGCAGCGCGGCGACGGCGCCGAGCAGCAGCAGCACCGCACTGACCGCCAGGGTCATGTGCATGCCGTGCACGAACGACTCACGCGCCGCGAGCAGCAGCGCGTCACCAGCGGGTTCCCCGAGGCGGGAGGCCACCCCGTACGCCTCGCCGAGCGAGTGGCTCGCGTCGCCGCTGGCCTCGGCCGGGACGCCGTCGAGGCCGCGTACGCCGGGCGCGTAGGTGGCGTTCATGACGCTGCCGAGCAGCGCGATGCCGATCCCCGCGCCCAGCTGGTACGCGGTCTCGCCGACCGCCGCCGCGCAGCCCGCCTGGTCCGCCGGGGACTCGCTGAGCATCGACTCGTAGCAGCCGAAGAGCGTCGTCTCCAGCCCGAAACCGAGCAGCACGAAGCCGCCGATCAGCAGCACCGGGCGGTCCTCCTGCCCGACACCGGTCAGCAGCAGCACGGCGAAGGCGGTGACCACGAAGCCGAGCGCGACCATCAGGCGCGGCCCCAGCCGGTGGAGCATCCACGACCCGGCGAGCCCGGCCGCCACCGCGGCGACCGAGAGCGGCAGCAGCCGCAGACCGGTCTCCAGCGGGGAGAGGCCCAGCACGAGCTGGAGGTACTGGGCGGCGATCAGGGCGAGCCCGACCAGCGCCAGCACGGTGAGCACGATGCAGCCCACGGCGGTGCCGAAGGCGGGGCGCGCGATGGCCGCCATGTCGATGAGCGGGTACGGGCGGCGGCGCTGGCGCCGTACGAACAGCACCAGCAGCGCGGCACCGGCCGCCAGCGGCAGCAGCGTGTGCACGGAGAACACCTCGCCGGTGCCCGCCGACTTGACCCCGTATATGACGCCGAAGAGGCCGCAGGCGGCCAGCAGGGCGCCCAGCACGTCCCACGGGCCCTCGGCGCCGCTGGTCGACTCGGGCAGCAGCCAGCGGCCCAGCGGCAGGCTCGCGGCCATCAGCGGGAGGTTGATCAGGAAGACGGAACCCCACCAGAAGTGCTCCAGGAGCAGCCCGCCGAAGAGCGGTCCGACGGCGGCGCCGACCGCCGCGACCGCGCTCCAGATCCCGACGGCCAGCGCCCGCTCACGGCGGTCGGGGAAGACCTGGCGCAGTATCGAGAGGGTGGCGGGCATGATCATCGCGCCGCCGACGCCGAGCAGCGCGCGGGCCATGATGAGCATCTCGGGGGTCTGCGCGTACGCGGCGAGCGCCGAGGCGAGCGCGAAGAGGGCGTAGCCGAACAGCAGCACGCGCCGCCGCCCGATCCGGTCCCCCAGCGTGCCGAAGAGGATCAGCAGTGCGGCGCAGACCAGTGGGTAGACGTCGACGATCCAGAGCAGCTGGCTCGAGCCGGGGCGCAGGTCGGCGGAGACCGCGGGGACCGCGACGTGCAGCACGGTGGCGTCGAGAGCGACGAGCAGCAGGCTCGCGCAGAGGACCACCAGGACGGTCCACCGGTTCGCGGGCCCCTCCGCCGGGGACAAGCCGGGTCGCGGCGGGGAGGCGTCCGCCGCCTCCCGGGCACCGGCCGTGGTCGTCCCTGACATGTGCGCACCTCCTCTTGCACCCGCGCCTCACCGTGCCGTGGGGAGAGCCGGGGCGCCCGTGCGCGCCGCCCGGCCCGGCAGGGGGTACGAGTGGGCGTCAGCGTACGCGAGTCCCGGAGGCGTTCGAGTGGCGCGTCTCACCTTCACGGGTGAACGGGCGGCGGAGGGCACCGCCAGGACACCGGCCGGGACAGATGTTCGTATGCTGCTGGTAGGGGCACCCGAGGTCGTGCCAGGTGCGCCGGAGTGCCCGGCGGCGCGCCCCGGAGGGCCGGGAAGCGAGGAGGGAATTCCGCCTTAAGGAGCGGTGAACGAAATCCGTAGTCTGTGCGATAGGCGCCACGCAAAGCGCACCGAAATGCGGAACGGAAGCCCGGCGTATGGGGCTGCTATGCGCGGAGCAGGCCGACCGGTGTCCAGTGTCCGGTCTAAGCATGGGATAAGCGATCCCGATATCCGGGATAAAGCCGCTGAGGCGGCCACTCCACATCACATCGTCATCACAAATACGGTGAGTTGTACGTTGGCCTCTCGGACGCGTTGTAACGTCGATTGGGTGCGTACCGAGCGAATCCTCGCCAGGCTGGAGCAAGAGCCTGAGCGACCGAGCAACCGCGGTGTCCCGCGGATGAGCCGAACCCGGAAGTGGTTGTTCGGCTCGACTGTGGCGCTGTACGCGGTCATCGTCGCCGCCGTGCTGGTGAAGAGCCAGCTGGTGCGGGTGGACTGGCAGGTGATGCTCTTCCGTCCGTACAAGCAGTGGCCCGAGTTCCACGCGTTCCTGGACTACTTCGTGGTGCTCGGCCAGCGCGCACCGACCGCGGTGCTGGTCGCGGCCTGGCTCGGCTGGCGCTCCTGGCGGCAGCGCACCCCCCGGCCGCTGCTGGTACTGGGCACGTCGCTGCTGCTGCTCAACGTCTCCGTCGGCGCCGTCAAGATCGGCCTCGGCCGGCTCGGTCCGCACTACGCCACCGAGGTCGGTTCCGCCGAACTCTTCGCCGGCGGTGACATATTTCCCTCCGGCCACACCGCCAACGCGGTCGTGACCTGGGGCATCCTGGCCTATCTCGCCACCACGCCGCGCGCCCGGCGGCTGCTGTCCGTGGTCGCCGCCTTCTTCGCGCTGGGCGTCGGCGCCACCACGGTCTACCTCGGCACCCACTGGGTGAGCGACGTGCTGCTGGGCTGGGCCGCCGGGCTGGTCATCCTGCTGGGGCTCCCCTGGTGCGAGCCGTCCATCGCCCGCGCCGAGGTGTTCCTCCTCGACCACCGCGAGCGCCTGCGCCGGGCCCTCTCCGGATGGCGCACACCGGCCCCGCTCACCCCGCTGGCCGCCCCGTCCGGCCCGCCGCTGGCCACCCGGAACACCCCGGGCGCGCCCGCGGGCGACGATCCGCAGCCGGGCGAGGACGGCGGCGGTACGGGGGCCGGTCCCGGCACCGGCACCGCCTCCCCCGCCACGGCCCGGGGGCACCACACGCCGCGCCACCCCGTACGCGCCGAGCGGGGCATCGGCAGCCGCCGCCCCGGCGGCGAGCGCGCGGGGCCGCCGCGCACCGCACCGCTGGGCCCGCGCGGAAAGTAGCCGCAGGCGCTCCACCGGGCCCGCCGGGGCGCGCTCGCGGCACCCGGGCCGCGGGGACGGTACGCACACTCCACTCCCCGCGCACCGGCCCCGGCGCCCTTGCTCGGGCGCCGGGGCCACGGCCGCACGGCCCGGGACGGCCTACGGGGAGGCTCAGCCCTTCCAGCAGCGCACCACGGCACCGTCCTGCACGGCGAGGTTGAGCCGCCCGGAGAGGTACTCCATGGTGATGATCGCGTCCGGGGAGAGGGCGCGCACCGTCGTCCAGCCCTGTTCCCGGGCCCGCTGCTCCGCGGCGCCGGCGGGGAGGCCGACATAGCTGTCGAGGTCGTCCGGGGGGAAGTCGGAGTCTGCGGAATCGGGTGCCATGGCAGTCACCGTACGGCCTGGAGCCGGGCACCCGGAAGTCCTGGCCGTATCGGCGCCGCGTCACACTTCTGTCACAGCACCCGGTCCCTCTTCCGGGTTATGAACTCCACGGCCGACGTCTTTTGTGCTCGTCCTATTACGTGCGGAGAATCCGGCGCACCGGCCTGCCGGGGGCAATTGACAGGCGGTGGAATTCCGTCCCCGCGGACACCCGCGGGTATTGCACACGGCGATTCGGTCCCGGCGGCGAGGGCCGCCCGGCCCGGTCATTGCGGCTGCGGCACGCTCCTGGAACCGCCCGCCCCGGGGCGCGGCTGGTCGCCCAGCGCGCGGGAGAGCCGGTCCCGTACGGCGCGGATGTGCTCCGTCAGCGCGGCTGGCTCCCGCACCTCGAAGTCGAGGCCGAGCATCACCAGATGGATCGCCATGGCGTCGAGTCCGTGCGCGCCCGTACGCAGCAGGCAGCTGTGCTCGTCGACGGTCTCCAGCGTCCCCGCGGTGAGCGGCACCCGCTCCGCCGCCCGTTCGATGGGGGCGTGCAGCAGGACCGTGGCCTGCTCCGGGTACACCCGCATGGACACCCCCTCGGAGACCCACGCCGCCAGGTCCTCGGCGGGCGGCGGGCGCGGGGTGAAGCGCGGGCCGTGCGGGGGCCGGAGGGTGATGCGGTCGGCCCGGAAGGTACGCCAGTCCGCACGGTCCACGTCCCAGGCCACCAGGTACCACCTGTGCGTGGTGCTCACGAGCCGGTGGGGCTCGGCGGTGCGGCGCGTCGTGCCGCCGCCGTACGAGAGGTACTCGAAACGCAGCCGCTCGTGGTCCCGGCAGGCGTGCGCCAGCACGGAGATGGTCTCCGCGTCGGCGGCGGGGCCGGTGCGCCCGCGGGTCATCGGCACCGTGTAGGCGTTGAGCGCGCCGACCCGGCGGCGCAGCCGGTGGGGCAGCACCTGCTCCAGCTTGGCGAGGGCCTGGGCGGAAGCCTCCTCGATGCCCCGCACTCCGTTGCCGCTCGCCGCGCCGCGCAGGCCGACGACGACGGCCACAGCCTCCTCGTCGTCCAGCAGGAGGGGCGGCAGCTCGGCGCCCGCGCCCAGCCGGTAGCCGCCCGCGGTGCCGGTGGTCGAGTGGACCGGGTACCCGAGGTTGCGCAGGCGGTCGACGTCGCGGCGCACGGTGCGCGGGGTGACGCCGAGCCGCTCCGAGAGGTCGCTCCCCGACCACTCGCGGTGTGCCTGGAGCAGCGAGAGCAGGCGCAGCAGACGTGCCGAGGTCTCCAACATCCTCCGAGTCTGCCACCCACTGCGGACGGCTTCGGTCCGCAATACCCGGCGGAACCTCGGACGCCGGGCAGGGCAGCGGGGCAGCTCAGCCGCCGGCCGCCGCCACCGTCACCGCCAGGTCGTTGTCAGGCGTGTAGTAGGGCGTGGCGGTGCCGTCCGGGATCGGGCACGGCGGATAGCTGACCGTGTGGCGCTTGTCCGGGGCGTCGTCGAGAATGCGGGCGACGCGTACGGGACGGTCCACCTGCTCGGCGCCGCTCTCGCGGTCGGCGCTCCCCGAGGGGTGCAGCCACAGGTCCCACTCCCCCGCCCCCGCCCGGGACAGTTCGGCCAGGGGCAGCGCGCAGTGGAAGCTGTCGCCCTCCTCCGTACCCGGGCGGGCGCCGGACGGAGCGGCCGCGGGCGCGTACACCGGCGTGCGGTCCGGCTGCCGCGGTCGGGCCTCCAGCGCGGCACCGCCCGCCAGCACCGCCCCGTACAGCTGCCCGCGCACGGTCAGGCAGCCGTCCCCGGTGCTCAGCGCGGTCACCTCGGCGTGCGGCCAGCGCAGCCAGGCGCGGACGGCGAGGCCGCCGTGCCGGGTGGTGTAGGGGACGCGGACGCCCAGCCAGCTGCGGTGGGTACCGGGCACCCGTTCGACGAGCGGGCCCAGATCGCTGGCCCCCGGGCGCAACCGCTGCGGCAGGCCGTCACCCAGCGCCACGTACGCGTCCCAGCGCCCCTCGGTGAGCGTCATGGTGCTGGGCAGCGCGGCGCGCAGCCTGCCCTGGCCGAAGGGGAACAGCGGCAGCCGTACGGCGCCCTCGTCCTCCTGCGCGCCAGTCGCTCCGCCGGGGCCGTCGCCGCGCCGGTGGAGCAGCAGCGCGGCGTCCCAGCGCTCCTTGCCGTCGGGCAGCGCGAGGTCGAAGGTGAGCCCGCCCGCGGAGTCCGCGGTGCAGTCGGCGCGCGGACCCGAGGGCGCGGGTGCCGCTGTGCCGGGTCTCTTCCGTCCGCTCATCTCCGGCGCCCCGTGCCCGCCCGGAAACGGAGGAGACGAACCGGGCGGGCCGGGCGGAATCGTGGTGAGTTACGCATTTTCCCCAGGTTTCACGGAGCCTCGCGTCCAGTTCCCACTGCACGCCTGACACCCGGGTAGACCCCGTTCACCAGGCCGGGGTTGGCCTCTTTCACCAGCTTGTACTGGAATGGTTCTGACATTGTGAGCGGATGGGGGGAACCCGGGCGATCACTTCGCCGTCGCGGGGGCGGCGTCCGCCGGGACGGTCAGCTCCGTGCCGATCTGGAGCCGCCGCGGGTCCTGGGGCACCACGTCCCGGTTGGTGTCGCGCAGCGCCTGCCAGCCGCCGGGGACGCCGTACCGCTGTGCGATCTCGTACAGCGTGTCCCCCTCCCGTACGACGTGGGTGCGGCTCGCGCCGGACTCCGGGGCGGCGGGGGCTGCCGGGGGGCTCTGCGGCGCCTGGGGGGCTGCGGGCTCCGGGCTCTGGCGGACCTGCGGGCTCTCCTGACCCTGCTGGCCCTGCTGGCCCTGCTGGCTCGCCGGGCCTCCCGGAGCGCTCTCGGCGGGCGGGGTCTCCTGGCCGCCGCCCGCGCCCTCCCGGCCGGTGAGCCCGTAGCGCGCCGAGCACACCGGCCAGGCACCCCAGCCCTGTGCGGCCAGCACCTGGTCGGCGATCTCGATCTGCTGCTCGGGGGTGGCCAGGTCGGCGCGGGCGGCGAACTCCTGCCCGCCGTACGCCTCCCAGGTCGGCTGCCAGAACTGGAGCCCGCCGTAGTAGCCGTTCCCGGTGTTGGCGTCCCAGTCACCGCTGCTCTCGCACTGGGCCACACAGCCCCAGGGCCAGCCGTGCTCCGCACAGGCGTGCGGCTGGGCAGGCCCCGAGCCGGGTCTCAGGCCGGGTCCGGAGCCGGCTCCGGCCCCGGTGTTGGTATCGGAGGAAGTGGCGTTGGCCGGGACGACGGGTAGCAGCGCGGCGGCCACAGCGGCCACGACGACGACTCCGGCACGCATACGAACACACATCTGCGACATCGGCACACGCTAGGCACACCCCACCCCGCAATCCGGCCAACCGCGCCGCGCGCGCCGCCGGTGCCCACCCGGTCGGCACAGGGGCGCGCACCGCGCGGCGCCGATTCCGGGCCCCGTACGCGTGACCGCGAACGCCTCCACCCGTTAGGCCCTGCACAGAATCCCGACACCGCACCGGCGTCCGGCACCACCGAACGCGCAAGAAGCCAGGAGTCCCCCGTGCCCCCCATGCTCGACGTCAGCAACGACGTACGCGCCGAGATCGGCGACGCAGAAGCCGCCCGGCTGCTCGCCGGGGAGAACGCCCCGGGCAGCTACGACTGCACGTCGTGCCGCACCCCCGGCGACACCGCGAGCGAGCGCACCAGCACGGTGCTCTTCCTGGGAGAGGAGACCGCGGTGCTCGCCTTCGCGCACGCCACCTGCATTCCCTCGCAGGTGGTGCCGGTCTCCGAGGAGCAGCTCCAGGGCGCTGTCCGCACGATCACCGGCGACCAGGAGCAGTCCGCCGCGCCCGGCGCCGCGCCCCGCCAGGCCGTGCTCGGGGTGACCTGCGGCCAGGTGCTGATCGACGGCACGCTGCACCCGGCCGTCGTCGTCGAGCCGAACGGCCCGATCGCGCGCCCCGGCTCGCACGGACCGGGGGACGACTTCCTGCCGCTGCTGATCGAGCAGGGCTTCCGCCCCGTCTTCGACCTCGAGCAGGCGCCCGAGCTGATCGAGGGCTGGTCCGTGCTGATGGCCATGGGCCAGCTGCACGGCATCCTCCAGCCGTCGGCGCACGGCGGCGGCCAGCCCACCTCGTGGTGGCAGGCGCACCAGCCGCTGTCGGTCACCGACGGCTGGCGGGTCGCGGCGAACAAGAACCACACCGTCCTCGTCTACGCCGCCCCGGCGGGCTCCATCGGGCAGCAGCCCCGCGAGGACCTGCTGCGGGAGGCGCTGGAGCGGGCCGCCGCCAGCGGCTCGCTGGTGGCGGTGGCGATGCCGCTCGCCGGGACCTGAGCGCCCGCGCGTACCAGGGCACACGCACACTCCGGGCCGCGCGAGGGGCGCGCCCGGCCCGGAGGACGGCCCGGACATCCGTCCGCAGGGCTACCCGCACCGGCGATTTCCTGGCGAACAGGTCATTCGCCGCCCGGCACCGCATCCGCCGGGCGGCGAAGTCGTTTGACCTGTCGTGCAGCCCTACGAACCCTCCCGCGCCCGGCACCACCGGCACGTCCAGGTGCCCGGCATGAGGCCGCCCTACAGCGGCCAGGCCGGCAGTCCGCCGTACTCCCCGCCGTACGCGCCCGCGTACCCGCCGCCGTACGCCTCGGCCCACGCCTCGGCCCACGCCTCCAGCACGCCGATCTACGACAGCCTCTACGCCGAGTACCAGCGGCTCTTCCGGGCGCTGCCCGGTGACCGCTCCGGCGAGGAGGAGCTGCGGTTCGAGCGGTTCAGCACCGTCCACGGCACCGGCACCGGGACCTGGGGCGCCCTGGCCCGGCGGCGCGGCGGCCCGCTGCCCGCGCTGCCACCCGCCCCGCGCGACGGCAACCGCTACGGCGGGTGACGGGCCGGGCGGGCGCTCCGGCACCGCCTCCCCGGCCCGCGGGCCGGGGTGCGGCGCGGTCGCCACCCGCTCGGCTACTTCTTCTTCCCGCGCTTCTCCCGCACCCGCACCGACAGGTGGAGGGGCGTGCCCTCGAAGCCGAACTCCTCGCGCAGCCGCCGTTCGATGAACCTCCGGTAGCCCGCCTCCAGGAAGCCGGAGGCGAACAGCACGAAGCGCGGCGGCTTCGTCCCGGCCTGGGTGCCGAAGAGGATGCGCGGCTGCTTGCCGCCGCGCACCGGGTGCGGGTTCGAGGCCACGATCTCGCCGAGGAAGGCGTTCAGCCGCCCCGTCGGCACCCGGGTCTGCCAGCCCTCCAGCGCCGTCTCGATGGCCGGTACCAGCTTCTCCATGTGCCGTCCCGTGCGCGCCGAGACGTTGACCCGCGGCGCCCACTGGACCTGCACCAGGTCCCGCTCGATCTCGCGCTCCAGGTAGTAGCGGCGCTCCTCGTCGAGGGTGTCCCACTTGTTGTAGGCCAGCACGAGCGCCCGCCCCGCGTCCACGGCCATGCTGATGATCCGCAGGTCCTGCACGCTGATCGACTCGCTGACGTCCACCAGGACGACCGCGACCTCCGCCTTCTCCAGCGCGGCGGCGGTGCGCAGCGAGGCGTAGTAGTCGGCGCCCTCCTGGAGGTGCACGCGGCGCCGGATGCCCGCCGTGTCCACGAACTTCCAGGTCTTCCCGCCCAGTTCGATCAGTTCGTCGACCGGGTCGCGGGTGGTGCCGGCCACGTCGTGGACGACGACCCGGTCCTCCCCCGCCACCTTGTTCAGCAGGGAGGACTTGCCGACGTTGGGACGGCCGATCAGCGCGACGCGGCGCGGGCCGCCGAGGGCCTCGCCGAAGGTCTGGGCGGGCGCGTCGGGCAGCACGCGCAGCACCTCGTCCAGCATGTCCCCGGTGCCGCGCCCGTGCAGCGCCGACACCGGCTGGGGCTCGCCCAGGCCCAGCGACCACAGGTACGCGGCGTCCGCCTCGCCGGAGGGCCCGTCCACCTTGTTGGCGCACAGGACGACCGGCTTGCCCGCCCGGCGCAGCAGTTTGACCACGGCCTCGTCGGTGTCGGTGGCGCCGACCGTGGCGTCCACCACGAAGACGACCGCGTCGGCGGCCTCGATCGCGAACTCCGCCTGCGCGGCGACCGAGGCGTCGATGCCCAGGACGTCCTGCTCCCAGCCGCCGGTGTCGACGAGCTTGAAGCGGCGGCCCGCCCACTCCGCCTCGTAGGTCACCCGGTCGCGGGTGACCCCCGGCCGGTCCTCGACGACGGCCTCGCGGCGCCCGATGATGCGGTTCACCAGAGTCGACTTGCCGACGTTGGGGCGGCCGATGACGGCGAGCACCGGCAGCGGCCCGTGCCCGGCCTCGCCGAGCGCGCCCTCCACCTCGGCCGCGTCGAAGCCCTCTTCCGCGGCTAGCTCCATGAACTCCGTGTACTCGGCGTCGCCGAGCTCACCGTGCTCGTGGCCGTCGCCGGACTGGATCTGGTCGTTCATGAAGTCTCGTCCTCGTTCGCTGTTCACGTCTGTTCGCGGATGGCCGGTCCCGCGGCCGGTCCGACAAGGCTGGTCGGGCAGGGCCTGCGGGCAAGCCGGTTCAGCGGCCGGTGAGCTGCCTGGCCTCGGCCAGGTGCCCGGTCAGCCGCTCCTGGATGCGCGCGGTCGCGGCGTCCAGGGTCCTGCGCGTACGGAGCCCGCTGCCGTCCCCCGCGGTGAAGGCGTCACCGAAGACGACGTCGACACGGGCGCGGAACCTCGGCAGCCCACCGGCGACCCGGCTCGGCCGCTCCTTGCTGCCCAGCACCGCCACCGGCACGACGGGCGCTCCCGACCGTAGTGCGAAATACGCCAGCCCGCCGCGCAGCTCGGCGAAGTCGCCCCCGCCCCGGGTGCCCTCCGGGAAGATCCCCAGCACACCCCCGCCCGCGAGGACCGCCAGCGCGCGCCCGACCGCGGCGCGGTCCGCCCGGGAGCGGTCCACCTCCAGCTGGCCGATCGCGCGCAGGAAGGGGTCGAGCGGACCGGTGAAGGCCTCCTGCTTGACCAGGAAGTGCACCGGCCGCGGTGCCGTGCCCAGCACCATCGGGCCGTCCACGGCGTGCGAGTGGTTCACCGCGAGGATCGCCGCACCGTGCGAGGGCACCCGCCAGGCCCCGAGCACCCGGGGCCGCCACAGGCCGTGCACCACGCCGATACCGATCCGGCGCCCGGTGGCGGCACCGCGCGCGCTGGGGGCCCTTTCGCTCACCTGGCCAGCTGCTTCTCTTCGACGAGGGTCACCACGCACTCGATGACCTGCTCCAAGGTCAGCTGCGTGGTGTCCACCTCGACGGCGTCGTCCGCCTTCTTCAGCGGGGAGGTCTTCCGGCTGGAGTCGGCGGTGTCCCGGCGCAGCAGCGCGTCCCGCGTCGCCGAGAGGTCCGCGGCGTCCTTGCCGCCCAGCTCCCCGCTGCGCCGGGCCGCCCGCGCCTCGGGCGAGGCGGTGAGGAAGACCTTGAGGTCGGCGTCCGGCAGGACCGTCGTCCCGATGTCCCGGCCCTCGACCACTATGCCGTGGTGCGCCTGGGCCGCGATGCCGCGCTGCAGCTCGGTGATGCGGGCGCGGACCTCGGGCACGGCGCTGACGGCGCTGACCGCCGCGGTGACCTCCTGGGTGCGGATGGGCCCGGCCGCGTCGGCGCCGTCGGCGGTGATGGTGGGCTCGGCCGGGTCCGTGCCGGAGGCGATCACGGGCTTGCCGGCGGCGGCGGCGACGGCGGCCGCGTCCCGTACGTCGACGCCGTTGCTCAGCATCCACCAGGTGATCGCCCGGTACTGCGCCCCCGTGTCGAGGTAGCTCAGCCCCAGCGCCGAGGCCACGGCCCGCGAGGTGCTGGACTTGCCCGTGCCGGAGGGGCCGTCGATGGCGACGATGACGGGGACCGGGGCGGTTTGCACGGTGGCGGACACCTTTCTCGAAACACGGGAGTACGGGCCGACGGGCCCCGCACAAGGTTACCGGCTGCGCGGGCGCCCCCGGCGCCCCGGTGGCCCGCCGTACCGGCGGCGGCGCGGGGCGGCGCCGGCGCCGTCACTGCGGGCGCATCGCCCAGCCGCGCTCCCGCAGGGCGGCGGTCAGCGCGGGTACCGCGCTCGGCTCCACCATCAGCTGGACGTGACCGGCCTGCTGGCCGGTCGCGTGCTCGATGCGCACGTCCTCGATGTTGACGCCCGCCGCTCCGGCGTCCGCGAAGATCCGGGTCAGCTCGCCGGGACGGTCGCTGATGAGCACCGCCACCGTCTCGTAGGCGGCCGGGGCCTGGCCGTGCTTGCCCGGCACCCGGGCGCGGCCCGCGTTGCCGCGCCGCAGCACGTCCTCGATACCGAGCACCCCGGTGCCGCGCTTCTCCTCGTCCGCGGACTCCAGCGCGCGCAGCGACCGTACGGCCGCGTCCAGGTCGTCCGCCAGCGCCGCCAGGACGTCGGCCACCGGGCCCGGGTTGGCGGCGAGGATCTCGACCCACATGGCGGGGTCGGAGGCGGCGATGCGGGTCACGTCGCGCATGCCGGCGCCGCACAGGCGTACCGCGGTCTCGTCGGCCGACTCCAGCCGGGCCGCCACCATGCTGGAGAGGAGCTGCGGGGTGTGCGAGACGAGCGCGACGGCGCGGTCGTGCGCGTCGGCGTCCATCATCACCGGCACCGCCCGGCACAGCGCGACCAGCTCCAGCGCGAGGTTGAGGACCTCGGTGTCCGTCTCGGGGGTGGGCGTGAGCACCCACGGACGCCCCTCGAACAGGTCCGCCGTCGCCGCCAGCGGACCGGACTTCTCCCGCCCGGACATGGGGTGCGTGCCCAGGTAGCTGCTCAGGTCGCCCCCGGCGGCGCGCAGCTCACGGCGCGGGCCGCCCTTGACGCTGCCGACGTCGAGGTAGCCGCGCGCCAGGCCGCGGCGCTGCGCGTCGGCCACCGTCTCGGCGATGTAGGCGGGCGGCACGGCCAGTACCGCCAGGTCGACGGGCCCCTGGGGCGCGTCCGCCGTGCCCGCGCCCAGGGCGGCGGCCGTACGGGCGTGCTCCGGATCGCGGTCGCTCAGGTGCACGCGGACGCCGCGCGAGGCGAGCGCGAGGGCGGCGGAGGTGCCGATCAGACCGGTGCCGATGACGAGTGCGGTGCGCATGGTTGCTGGGCCGTTTCCCTGCTAGGGGCGGAGTGCGGAGGTGTCGGCCGGGGGTGGCCGGGAGGGGTGGGGGAAGCTGCCGACAGGACCGAGGATACGGACCGCGGGCGGGGCAGCTCAGCGGCGGGGGAGGCTCAGCGCAGCGTCGGTACCTCGCCGCCGTCCACCCTCTGGACCGCGACGCCGGGCAGCCCGGCTCCCCACCGCTGGGCGAGCTGCGCGAGCCGCGTCCCGTCCGGCGGCGTACGGCCCAGGCCGATCGCGTAGCGCGCCTCGGCCGGTCCGCTCGCGAACGGGCGCGGCCAGGCGTGCGCGTCCGCCGCACCGGCCTCCTCCAGCGCGGTGAGCAGCGCCCGCACCCGGCCCCGTACGCGGCCCAGCGCCACGTCGAACTCCTCGGCGCCGCCGCTGCGCACCGTCAGCACCGCCCACGCCGCGTGCCGGCGGTGCAGCGGCGGGGGCGCCAGCAGCTCCGGCCACGGGTCGGCGCCGCCCTCCGCCGCCGACTCCAGCAGTTCCCAGGCGCGGTACAGCTCGCGGGTCAGCAGGTCCGCGCCGCCGGGGCCGACTTGCGCGGTGCAGCTGCGCACCGGAGCGGTGGGCGTCAGCACCGAGACCGCCGGAGGCCGGCCCTCGGCGGCGGGCGCGGTGGTGGTGGCAGTGGTGGCAATGGCGGCGGCGGTCAGGCCGACCGGCTCCCGCCAGTCCCAGGCGGCCCAGCTGCCGAAGAAGTGCCGGAGCAGGGCGTCGGGCGGCAGGTCGTCCGCCTCGCACACCGTCCGCGCGGCCAGCACCGACCAGGCCAGCCCCGGCAGCCCGCCGAACGGCGCGGAGTCCAGACCGCGCGCACGGGCCCACGCCTTCACCCGCCGGGCGAGCGGGCCGAACGCGGCGCGGCGGGCGCCGACCGCCGCGCGTACCGCCTCCGCGTCGGTGATCGCGCTCAGCGCGAGCGCGGCGGGCTCGCCCAGTTCGGCGCGGCGGGCCGGGGCCTCGGCGGGCGGGAGCCCTCCGGTGGGGACCACGGCCAGGTCGACGTCCATACCGGCGACGGTGAACCGCACCCCCGGCACCCGCGCGCCGGTCACCTCCCGCACCCGGACCGCCTCCGGCAGCGCCCCGGCCAGCCGCTCCCGCGCGTACCCCGCACCGAGGTCCCCGGGCAGCGCGGCGACGAGGTCGAGGTCGGCACCGGCGCGGGCGCAGTCCATCCGGCGCGAGCCGGTGATCCGGACGGCCCCCTCGCCGAGAGCCTCGCCGACGCGCCGCACCGTACGCCGCGCGAGCGTGTCGGCAGCCGCCTCGGCGGCCGCGTCCGCGGCGTACGGGGCGCCCGGTTCGGCCTCCTCGGGCAGCAGGCGGATCTCGCCCGTGCCCAGCGCGACCACGACGCGGGGCCGCATCGGCTCGTCGCCCCGGCGCGAGAGCAGGACCAGCTCCCCCACCCGCGCCGCCGTAGCGCCCAGCCGGGCGGCGCAGTCGGCGGCGACGCGCCCCGGCCGGCCGGTGCGGCCCAGGGTCAGGTGCGGGGTGAAGCCCTCGGCCCGCCCGCGGCAGCCGGGGAAGCGCTCCGCCAGCGCGCGGCGCAGGTCCGCCCACGGGGCGGCCCCGTCCGCCGCCGGATCGAGCCAGACGGTGGCGTCCGACCGGTGCGCGAAGCTGCGCACCCCCTCGAGCCGGGCGGCGAAAGGCGCGGTACGGGCCGCCACGGCGGCGACCAGTTCGGCGGCCCGCCCGAACTCCGACTCCGGCACGAAGCCGAAGAGGAGGTTGACGTGCGGCGGCCACCGGTGGAACTGCGGATCGTGCTCCCGCCGGATCTCCTGGACCCCCGTCACCGACGACGCGGGCGGCAGCCAGGCGAGGGCCGTACGGGCCGTCGTCGCGAGGTCCGCTACGTCCGACGCCCCCGGTGCGGCGCGGGCGGCCGGTGCACCGGGGGCGGGCGGCTCGGCCGGCTCGCCCGGCTCGGCCGCGAGGAGTACCTCGGCCGCGACGCCGTAGTGGTCGGAGGGGTGCAGGCCGTCCGGTGCGGGCACCTCGCCGCGCAGCGCGGCGCCCGTCGTACGGGCCCCGGCGGCGCGCAGCAGGACGCGGTCCAGCCGGGACGCCCGTCCCGAGAGCGAGGAGACGGCGGCCAGCGGGTTGGCGACCGGGTCGAAGGTGGGCGTGCGGTCCTCCGGCCCATGGAACTCCGTCCAGGCGTCGCGCAGGCCGAGCACGGCGGCCGGTCCGCCGGGGCCGTCGCGGCCGTCGTTGAAGTCGCCCAGCAGGATCAGATCGCCTTCCACGCCCGCCAAGCCCTCGGCCACCTGCGCCAGTTCGGCCCGCCGCCGCTGCGGGCCGTTGCGCGAGTGGTCGCTGCTCAGGTGTGTGCAGGCCGCCACCAGGGGCCCGGCGGCGGTCTGCACGGTGACGGCGGTGAGCGCCTTGTGCGGGCCGAGCACGTGCCGTCCCGCCTCGCGCACCGGCAGTCGGCTGAGGAGGAGCAGACCGCTCCCGGCGGCGTGAGCCGCGGCCGGGTCGGCGTCCAGCGTGTAGCCCGCACGGACCCAGTCGGCGCCCGCCAGCAGGGCGAGCAGCGGGGCCTCGACCTCCTGGAGCGCGATGAGGTCCGCGTCGGCCTCGGCCAGCGCGGCCAGCAGCAGCGGGCGGCGGCGGGCGGTTGCGATGCGGTGGCTGTCGTACCGGTCCCACAGCGTGTTCCAGGTCAGAACCTTGACGGCGGTCCCGCCCGCCGCCGCTGCGGGCGGCACGGCGGACGGCGGCACGCGCGCGGCGGGACGCCACGCCCCGGCCCCCGTGTCCCAGGAGTGCGGGGTGCGGGCGGTGAAGAACGGCGCCCGCAGGAGGCGCGGGACCCGGGCCCGGCCCGCGTCCGTCGTCCCGAGGCGGTCCGCGCCGGTGGACCGGTCCCACACCACCTCCTCGTCGGCCTCCACGAACAGCACCCGGTGCCAGGGGATGTCGCCGCCGGGGACGAACGCGGTCAGCGGCAGCCGCTTGGGCGGGGCGTTGCGCTGGTGGACGCCGAGCACGAAGCGGGCCGGGTCGAAGCGCGGGTCCCAGCGGACCTGGTGGTAGATCTCCTCGCTCGTCCGCATCACTCCTGGCCCCCGTCCACGCAGCCGCCGCCACGCAGGACGCCGTCGACGTCCTCCACGGCGCCCTGGGCCCCGATGTACCAGGTGCGGTGCGCCTGGCCGGGGTAGGGCGGCACGAAGCGGCGCAGCTGCGCGCCGAGCACCTCCGGCGGCACCGGGTGGGCACGGGTGGCGTTGCGCCGCGTCAGCTCCGCCTCCTCGACCAGGACGACCGCGTGCGTGGTCAGCGCGTCGCGGCGGCGGGCCACCGCGTGCACGAGGGAGCGCTGGTGCCGGTTGAGCGAGGTGGCGTCCCACACCGCGGTGCCGCCCGCGGCCAGCGCCGCGTCCAGCAGGCCCAGGCCCTCCCGCAGGACGTCGCCGCCTGCCCGCTGGTCGGCGCGGGCGCCGCGCCGGGAGCGCAGCGCGTCGAGCGAGACGTACGTCGCGGCGCCCCCGGGCCGCTCGCCCGCCAGCCGCTGTGCGAACGTGCTCTTCCCGCTGCCGGACGGGCCGACGAGCTGGATCAGCCGGGGGAAGCCGCCGTCCCGCCACCGCCAGGTCGCCGCCACCGCCTCCCCCGCCGTGACGATCCGCCCCCGGGCGCAGGCGTCGCGCGCCTCCGCCCAGCAGCGGTCCGCCGCGTCCGCGCCGAGCGGGGCCAGGGCCTCGCGCAGCGCCGCGCGCAGCGGCTCCAGGGGTGCCTCGCCGAGCAGCCCGGCGTCCTCCGCGTGCAGTGCCGACCAGTCGACCTGCTCCCGTGCGGTGGCGGCCGACGCCTCCGGCTCGCGGGCCAGTACGGCACCGGCGGTCGCGTGCAGCACCCCGAGATCCGCGGCGGCGGCCAGCCGCAGGAGCCCGCCGGGACGCTCCTGGTCGGGGAACGGCAGGTGCAGGGCGGTGTGCAGGCCGACCAGGTCCGCCACCCGCCGCGCCAGCGGCACGCCGAGCGCCGGGGCCAGGCGCGGCACGAGCCGGGAGCGGTCGGCACGGTGCAGCGCGGTGGCCAGCACGCCCGCCAGCCGGGCGTCGCCCGTCCGGCCCAGCACGTCGAGCCGCCCGGACACCTCGTCCACGGCCTCCTCGGCGCCGGGGTCGGCGGGGGCCGCAGTGCCTGGTGCCGCGCCGACGGCGGCCAGCAGGTCGGCCACCGGGGCCCGCGCACCGGAGCGCACCGCCCACAACGGGGCGGCCGGACCGAGGCCGTTGGGCACCACCGCGGCGTGCATCCAGTGCGTGTCCGTCCGTACGTGCCCCCGGCGCACCCACTTGGCCACGCGGCCCCCGAACTCCGCGCGGGCGAAGCCCTCGACGGTGCGCACCACGTACCCCTCCTGGCGTCCCTGGTCCAGCCGCAGCGCCCGCAGGGCCCGTTCGTCGAAGGTGCCGCGCCACAGGACCGGCGGTACGGGGATGCCCCGGCGCCGCAAAAACCGCACCGTGCCGTCCCAGTCGAGGCAGCGGTCGGCGCCGTCCCACACCGAGAAGCCGTAGAACCAGCTGTCCAGCCCCTCGTACGCCAGGGAGTGCCGGGCGTAGACGTTTTCCCCGCACACCCGCCAGCCGTGCGGCAGGGCCGGGCCGATCCGCCCCTGGAGGCCCTTGACCCAGGCGCGGGACGGGTGGTGCGCGGAGTCCAGGGAGCGGGCGTGCAGCCCGTCGGCGTACAGGGTGGTGTTCTCGCCGTCGAGCTTCTCGGTGACCACGACCTCACGGGCCCGCAGTCCGGCCAGGTCCCCCACCCGCACGTCGTCCGAGGTCGCGCCGGGGGACCAGGGAAGATGCGGCGTGCGGGGGTAGTGCGTACGCATGCCCGCTCCCCCAACGATGTGACGTTCCGTCACTGTAGGAGGAAGGGGCGGGCGGCACCATCGAATATCCCGGCACCGGGGCACCGCCGGGGCGGCGGCGCCTCAGCGGGTCAGAGACCGACCTCCTGCATCAGCATGCCGACCTCGGGGTTGGTCAGCCGGCGGAGCCAGCCGGACTTCTGGTCGCCCAGCGGGATGGGACCGAAGCGGGTCCGCACCAGCTTGTCGACCGGGAAGCCCGCCTCCGCCAGCATGCGGCGCACGATGTGGCGGCGGCCCTCGTGCAGGGAGACCTCGACGAGGTAGTTCTTGCCGGTGTTCTCGACGACCTTGAAGTGGTCGGCGCGGGCGTAGCCGTCGTCCAGCTTGATGCCGTCCTTGAGCCGCTTGCCCAGGTCGCGCGGGATGGGGCCCTGGATCGCGGCGAGATAGTGCTTCTGCACGCCGTAGCGGGGGTGGGTGAGGCGGTGGGCCAGCTCACCGTGGTTGGTGAGCAGGATGAGGCCCTCGGTCTCGGTGTCCAGGCGTCCGACGTGGAAGAGCCGCGTCTCACGGTTCTGCACGTAGTCGCCGAGGCACTGGCGGCCCTCGGGATCTTCCATCGCGGAGACGACACCGGCGGGCTTGTTCAGCGCGAAGAAGAGGTACGACTGGGTGGCGATGGTCAGGCCGTCGACCTTGATCTCGTCCTGCTCCGCGTCCACCCGGAGCCCCTGCTCCAGGACGACCTCGCCGTTGACCTCGACCCGGGCCTGCTCGATCAGGTCCTCGCAGGCGCGCCGGGAGCCCATGCCCGCGCGGGCCAGCACCTTCTGGAGGCGCTCGCCCTCCACCTCGCCGAAGGTCTTGGGCAGCTTCGCCGGTCCGTCGCTGTGGCGGGCGCGGTTGCGCGCCTCGATCTGCGCCTCGTACTCGCGGGGGCGCGCGGGCGCCGACCGCTTGCGGGCGCGGGCCTTCGGAGCGCCGCTCCCGGTGACGCTCTTGGGGCCGGTCCCCTTGCCGCCGGGGCCCTTGCCCCCGGTTCCCTTGCCGCCGGTGCTCTTGCCGCCCGCCGAGGGCTTGCCGCCCGGCCGGGCCGCGGGGTGACCGCTCTTCTCGTGGCGGCGCTCCTCGGGACGGGGCCGGTCGGTGGAGCGCTGCTGCTTCTCGTCGCTCCCCCTGGCCGTGCCGCGACCGGGCGCGCCACGGCCGGAGCCGCTGCCGCCGGAGGCGCCGCGGCCGGATGCCCCACGGTCGGAGCCGCCCGCGCCGGAGCCGCCGCGGCTGGGACCGCCGCGGCCGGATGCCCCGCGGGGCGCCCCCTGCCTGCCTCCGCCCTTGCCGTCTCGGTTTCCGCCGGTGTTACTGCCGCTGCTGCTTCGCATCAAAGATCCGTCGTCTGGGTGTCGCCGCTGTCGTCTGGGTCGAACGACGGAATGCCTTCCTGGGTCTCCCCCTCAACCGCGTCCGCCTCCGGAAGGAAGGGCGCCAGTTCCGGCAGCTCGTCCAGGCCGCGCAGGCCCATCCGCTCCAGGAAGTAGTTCGTCGTCCTGTACAGGATCGCACCTGTTTCGGGTTCCGCGCCCGCCTCCGCCACCAGACCCCGCTGGAGGAGGGTGCGCATCACGCCGTCGCAGTTCACTCCGCGCACCGCCGAGACCCGCGAACGGCTGACCGGCTGCCGGTAGGCGACCACCGCCAGCGTCTCCAGCGCCGCCTGTGTGAGCCGGGCCTGCTGGCCGTCCAGCACGAAGCGCTCGACGGCCTCGGCGTACTCGGGGCGGGTGTAGAAGCGCCAGCCTCCCGCGACGAGCCGCAGCTCGAAGCCCCGGCCCTGGCGGGCGTACTCGTCGACCAGCTCCCGCAGCGCGTCCGCGACGGCACGGCGGGGACGCTCCAGCACCTTGGCCAGGTGCTCCTCGGTGGCCGGTTCGTCGACCACCATGAGGACGGCCTCCAGCGCGGGCCCCAGCTCCAGCCCGGCCACGCCGCCCGTCCCGGCCGGCTCCCCGGCCTGCCCGGCACCCTGCGTGCCCAGGGTGTCCTCGGCGTCGCGGACACCCTCGGCCTCCCGGATCTCGTACGTCTCCTCGCTCATTTCTCTCGCTCCTCCGGCTCGCCTTCCTGGTCGAACTCGCCCGTGACCAGAGCCTCTGCGGCGACCTCCACCGCGCCGCTCCAGCGCACGGTGAGCGTCCCCAGCGCCTCCTCCTGGTCGAGCGTCACCGCCCGCTCGCGGTACAGCTCCAGCAGGGCCAGGAAGCGGGCCACCACGGTGAGGGTGTCGGGTGCGTCCTCGGTCAGCGCCGCGAAGGTGGCCTCGCCCAGCTCGCGCAGCCGGGCCACCACCAGCTCCGCCTGCTCCCGCACGCTGACCAGCGGCGCGTGGATGTGCTCCACGTACACCTGCGGCTTCGGCCGGGGCCGCATCGCCTTGACGGCCAGCTGCGCGAAACCCTCGGGCCCGATCCGCAGGGCCACCTCGGGCAGCAGGTCCGCGTGGTGCGGTTCGAGGCCGACGGTACGCGGGTAGCGGCGCCCCTCGGCGAGCAGCCGGTCCGCGAAGATGGCCGCGATCTCCTTGTACGCGCGGTACTGGAGCAGCCGGGCGAAGAGCAGGTCGCGGGCCTCCAGGAGGGCGAGGTCCGCCTCGTCCTCCACCTGGGCCGAGGGCAGCAGCCGGGCCGCCTTCAGATCGAGCAGGGTGGCCGCGACGACCAGGAACTCGGTCATCTGGTCGAGATCCCAGTCCGGACCCATGGCACGGATATGCACCATGAACTCGTCGGTGACCCGGGAGAGCGCGACCTCGGTCACATCGAGCTTGTGCTTCGAGATGAGCTGGAGGAGCAGGTCGAACGGGCCCTCGAAGTTGTCGAGCACGACCTTGAACCGGCCGTCGTCCGGCTCGGGCGAAGCTGCGTCCGGCGCGGCCGACGGCTGCGGCGGCAGGTCCGGCACCTCGGGTGCGGTGTCCGCAGCGGGCGGGGGGGCCGCGGGTGGGCCGGTCGGCGGCGGGGCCTGCGTCCCGTCCGGCGGCCCCCCGTCCTCGCGGACGGGCCCCGGCGCCTCGGACACGTCCGGCGCGCCAGGCGCACCAGACGTGTCCGGCACGGCCGTGCCCGGGCCGCGGCCCAGGAGGCGGCGGCGCGGAACCGGTGCGTGGTCGTCAGATGTCGGCATCGCCGGGCAGCGTACTGGGCCGTACCCGGGGTGGGCGCCGAGGCGCACCCCACGGCCTGCTGTTTCTCCCGGGCGCGGTGCCGGGCCGCGCCCGGGCGGTACCGGGCCGGCCGGCGGCCCGGTCGGCGGTCCCGGCGGCGGCTGGGTCAGCGCCCCCGCAGGCGCCGGACGAGGATGCTGGCGTCACCGCGCGACTCGAGGTCGGCCAGGACCACGGCGACCGCCTCGCGCACGATCCGCCCCCGGTCCACGGCGAGGCCGTGCTCGCCGCGCAGCACGAGCCGCGCGTGTTCGAGATCCATGAGTTCCTCGGCCGACACATAGACCGTGATCTTCTCGTCATGGCGTTCCCGGCCGCTGGGCCGGCGGTTCGCGGCCCGGCTGCGGCGACCGCCCGAACCGCTCGCCGCCTGGCGGCCCTTGGCCTGGCCGCGGGGGGTGGCGGGCGCCGTCTGCGCGCCGCGTCCGCTGAGCGGGCGGCGCGCCTCCTGCTGGTCCTGGCCCGCGTACGGGGCGGAGCCCCCGGCGGAGTTCGCCCCCTGCCGGCCCGGGTTCTGGCTCGGTACGGAGACCTGCGGCCCGGACCGCTGCTCGCGCCCCCCGGGCTCACCCGTCCCGGCGGTGTCCGCCGGGACGGCGGTCCCACCCGCGCCGTCGTCCGCCAGGTCGCGCCCGCCCGGCTCCCCCGGTTCGCCTGCGGGCGCGGGCACCCGGGGCTCGTCGCTCTGCTGGGGGGCGGACGGCTGGACCGCGGAGCCCCCGGTCGTACGGAACAGTTCGTCGGCTGCCGGGAGACTCACTCGGCGTGGCACCGGGCGAGCACCTCCCTGGCCAGCTGTCGGTAGGCGGCGGCGCCGACGGAGTTGGACGCGTACGTCGTGATCGGCTCGCCCGCGACCGTGGTCTCGGGGAAGCGGACCGTGCGCCCGATGACGGTGTGGTAGACGTGCTCGTCGAACGCCTCGACGACCCGGGCCAGCACCTCGCGGCTGTGCACCGTGCGCGAGTCGTACATGGTGGCCAGGATGCCGTCCAGCTCCAGGTCCGGGTTGAGCCGCTCCTGCACCTTCTCGATCGTCTCGGTCAGCAGGGCCACGCCGCGCAGCGCGAAGAACTCGCACTCCAGCGGCACGATGACCTTGTGCGCGGCGGTGAGCGCGTTGACCGTGAGCAGGCCCAGCGAGGGCTGGCAGTCGATGACGATGAAGTCGTAGTCGGGCAGCAGCGGCGCGAGGGAGCGCTGGAGCGTCGACTCGCGGGCGACCTCGCTGACGAGCTGCACCTCGGCCGCCGACAAGTCGATATTGCTGGGAAGCAGGTCCATGCCCGCGACCGCGGTCTTCAGCAGCACCTCGTCGGCCGCCATGCGGCGTTCCATCAGGAGGTTGTAGACCGTGAGGTCCAGCTCCATCGGGTTGACCCCGAGCCCTACCGAGAGGGCGCCCTGCGGGTCGAAGTCGACGAGCAGCACCCGGCGGCCGTACTCGGCGAGGGCGGCGCCCAGGTTGATGGTCGAGGTCGTCTTGCCGACCCCGCCCTTCTGGTTGCACATCGCGATGATCTTGGCGGGGCCGTGCTCGGCGACGGGGCCCGGGATCGGGAAGTAGGGCAGCGGGCGCCCGGTGGGTCCGACCCGCTCACGGCGCTGGCGCGCCGCGTCGGGTGCGAGGGTGGCCGCGTACTCGGGATCGGGCTCGTACTCCGCGTCGGGGTCGTAGAAATGCCCCTTGGGCAGATCGCCGTAGTTCGGATCGTAGTCGGCGAGTCGATTTGCGGACTGACCGTCCGTAGCGTCGCCGGCCATGGCGTTCACGTAGTGGCCGTCCATGCTCTGGTGGGCTGTCGTGCTCGGTGAAGGGCTCTGGTGGGCGGTGAAAGTGCGGACAGCGACGGAGCCGACAGCCTCGGGCCGCGCGGGGCCCTGGTCCCGTACCGGCGCTCCTGGTTGACCACCCCCGGGAGTAAATGTCGACTCATTCACAAGTCGTCCTACCTCCTTGGCGACCCAGGAAACATATAGACAGGTCAGCGTTGCACCATGCCGACGTTTGGCGACTCTATGGCGTGTCGGTGGTTCACAGCAACACAATCCGCCGGAGTCAGCGGGATGTGTCGGCAATCGAACGTGCCGCTGTCAAGGCCATGGGGGGCGCATCCGCGAGGTTTCACCACCGCGCGAATCGGTTAAACAGTTATGTTCAAGGCGAGTTGACTCGCGATTGTGCCGCAGGCGCGGGACGGGACATGCCGCCGGGCCCGCCGCACTTCCCGCGGCGGGCCCGGTGACGTGACGTTGCCGACGTTGACGGGTGTCGTCAAATCGTTGTCCGCGAGGTCGACTTGTCAGCCGAGCAGCTGGTTCAGGTCGTGCACGGGCAGGCCGTGCGCCTCGGCGACCGGGCCGTAGACGACCGCGCCCTCGTGCGTGTTGAGGCCCTTGGCCAGTGCCGCGTCCCGGCGCAGCGCGTCCCGCCAGCCGTGGTTCGCCAGCTCCACGATGTACGGAAGGGTGGCGTTGGTGAGCGCGTAGGTCGAGGTGTTCGGCACCGCGCCCGGCATGTTCGCGACACAGTAGAAGACCGAGTCGTGCACCCGGAAGGTGGGCTCGGCGTGCGTCGTCGGACGGGAGTCCTCGAAGCAGCCGCCCTGGTCGATCGCGATGTCGACAAGGACACTGCCCGGCTTCATCCGCGAGACCAGTTCGTTGGTGACCAGCTTGGGCGCCTTGGCGCCCGGGATCAGCACCGCGCCGATCACCAGGTCGGCGTCGAGCACGGCCTGCTCCAACGAGAGGGCGTTGGAGGCCATGGTCTGCACCCTGGTGCCGAAGACCCGGTCGGCCTCCCGCTCCTTGTTCACGTCCTTGTCCAGCAGCGTGACGTGGAAGCCCATGCCGACGGCGATCTGGGTGGCGTTCCAGCCCGAGACGCCGCCGCCGATGACGACCGCCCGGCCCGCGCTCGTACCCGGCACACCGCCCGGCAGGACGCCGCGCCCGCCGGCCGAGCGCATCAGGTGGTAGGCGCCGACCTGCGGGGCGATCCGGCCCGCGACCTCGGACATCGGGGCGAGCAGCGGCAGGCTGCGGTTCGCGGCCTCCACCGTCTCGTAGGCGATGGCCGTGGTGCCCGACTCCAGCAGCGCGTCGGTGCAGGCGCGGGAGGCGGCGAGGTGCAGGTAGGTGAAGAGCGTCTGGTCCTTGCGGAGCCGGTGGTACTCCTCGGCCACCGGTTCCTTGACCTTCAGGAGCAGGTCCGCGACGGCCCAGACCTCGTCGGCGCCCGGCTGGATGACGGCGCCCGCCGCGATGTACTCGTCGTCCGAGATGGAGGAGCCGTTGCCGGCTCCCTGCTGCACGTGGACCTCGTGTCCGTTGCGAACGAGTTCATGCACGCCGGCCGGGGTGATGGCCACGCGGAACTCGTTGTTCTTGACCTCGGTAGGGATGCCGACCTTCACGTCGATCACGGTCCTTGCCTGTAAGGGTGCAGATGAGACCGAGGGGAATCCGTCTGGATCAGCATATAAGGGTGGATGCCGGATGCCATCGGAGTGTCCACGGCCAGGCCAGTTTAATGAAGGACCGTCCACTGTCCAGCCTTGCAAAGCTTCAATTCTTCCCCGGAAAGCTATTACTTTCGCAGGTTGCGCCCGACGGACGTCGAGGTGACACCCACCGTGCCGGAACTCTCGCTCTCCGTGTCCGTCGCGGCGTCACCGCGCAGCAGCAGGCTCTCGGCCGCCTCGCGGTGCGCCCGCGCCGCGGCCGGGTCGCCCGCCCGGTCGCAGGCGTCCGCGAGCCGCCGCCGCAGCTCCGCCTGCAAGCCGGTGTCCGCACCCCGGCGCGCGGCGGCGAGCGCCTCCTCACCGGTGCGCAGCGCCTCCTGCGGGCGCCCCGCGTACTCCTGCACCCGTGCGACCTCGCTCAGCGCCCGCGCGTGGCCCGCGGGGTCGCGCAGCCTGCGGTGTGCCGCGGCGGCGGCGCGCCACTCGCGCAGGGCGTCCCCGCCACGGCCCTGGTAGAGGTGCGCGGCGCCGAGGCGGGCGTGCAGCCGGGCGGCCGACGGCAGGTCGCCCTCCGTCTGCCGCAGGGACAGCGCGCGGCCGTACCAGTCGGCGGCGCGGGGCCAGTCCCCCAGTTCGGCGTACGCGCCGCCCAGCGACTCCAGGGCCCGCGCGGCGGCGGGGTCGTCGCCGCAGGCGCGGGCGGCGTCCAGCGCGCCCCGGTAGCGGGCGACGGCCAGCTCGAGTCGGCCGCCGTGCGCGTCCTGGTCCGCGAGGTTGAGGAGCGCGGCCGTACGCTCCCGGGGCAGGTCGCGGCGTTCGGTGACGCGCAGGACCAGCTCGTGCAGCCGGTAGAGGTCGGGGGCGGCCTCCGCCGGGGAGCGGTGGGCGGCCAGGGCCCGGGAGAGGGCGTGGACGAGCCGGCGGGCCAGCGTGTCCAGCGCACCGCCGTCCTCGGCCACGGCCTGGCGGGCGGCGGCGAGTATCGCGGCCCGGCGCCGCTCCAGCCAGCCGCCCGCCTCGGCGGCCCCGGCGAAGCGCAGCTCGCGCGGCAGGCCCGCGAGCTTCTTGCGGGCCGGGGAGCCGCTCGGCTCCGTGACGGCCCAGCAGGCGTGCAGGCGGCGTACGGTGCGCTCCAGCATCCGGGCGCGGGCCAGCAGGAGGTCCGCGGGGCGCTCCGCCGCCACCAGTTCGGCACGCAGCAGCGGGTCGAGGCAGCCGGGCACCTCGTAGCGGCACTCCCCGGCGCACGAGGCGGCCGGGACGGCCTGGGCAGCCGAGGCAGCCGAGGCAGCCGGGGCGGAGCCGTACGGAGCGCCGTCGCCGTCGCCGTCCCGCACGCGGTGCAGCAGCCCCAGCGCCGTCAGCTCCTCCAGCGTGCCCGCCGCCCCGTCCACCGCGCAGCCCGCCAGCGCGGACGCCGTGTGCGCGTCCACCGCGCCCGCCGGGGCCAGCGCGAGCAGCCGCAGCAGCCGGGCGGCGGGGCGTGGCAGCGAGCCGAGCACCAGGTGGAAGGCGCGGGCCAGCAGGTCCGGGCTCCGCTCCCCGGGAGGTACGGGTACGGCCTCCAGCCGCTCGGTTGCCTCCGAGACGGACACCTTGGGCCGGGCGGCCAGCCAGCCGCCGACCAGGCAGAGTGCGGCGGGCAGGTCGCCGCACGCCTCCGCCAGCGACTCGGCGCGGCGCGGGTCGACCGTCAGCCGGGGCGCGGCTCCGGCCCGGCTGCGCAGCAGTTCGACGGCGGCAGCCCGGTCCAGGCCGCCCACCGTGCACGGCCGTACCTCGGGCACCCCGGTCAGCGGTCCGGCGGCGACGGCCACCACGAGGCAGTCGCGGCCGTCGGGAAGCAGTTCCAGCAGCTGTTCGGCGTGCTGCACGTCGTCGAGCAGCAGCAGGAAGCGGCGCCCGGTGAGCGCGGCGCGCAGATCGTCGGCGAGGTCCTCCTCCAGGGCGCCCGCCGGTGCGGTCTCCAGCCCCATTGCGGCGAGGAGTTCGCGGGCGGTGCGCTCGGTGGGCACCGGTACGCCGCCGGGGTCGGCCAGCCGGGCGCGCAGGATGCCGTCCGGGTAGTCCCCGGCCAGCCGGCGCGCCAGCTCCTCGGCCAGCGCCGTACGGCCGGAGCCGGGACGGCCCGCGACGAGCAGGACGCGGCTGTGCGGCACGGGGCGACCGGCGAGGGTGCTCAGCCCAGCCCGTCCGATGTCGGCCCGCAGCTCACGCAGCTCACGCGCGCGCCCCGTGAACCCGCCCGCCGCGGGCCGACCCGGCCTGCCGTCTCGCACCGCCTGATCCGTCACGGGCCACGCTCCGTCCCTCTGAGCCTGTGCGTACGAGCCCGCCGCGACCGCGAGCGGGGAGGCACCGAGCGTAAGTCACCCCGGCCCGCTCCCGCCGGAGCGCACGGCCCTCGGACCCGGCGAAGATCACCGCATCGGATCATCTGCGGATCTCCCGGGGCGCGTCGGCCACGGGCGCCGCGGCACGGGGGCACCGCGGCATGGGACACCCGACCGGCCCGCGCCCGGCGGCTCAGGCCTCGAAGGGCCGGGCCGGCCAGGGCGCGTCCGCGGGCCGCAGCGACTCCACACCGTCGCCCGCCAGTACGGCGGTCAGCGCCAGGGCGCCGACCACCAGGCAGTTGTTGTGCAGCTCCCCGGCGAGGACCGAGCGTACGAGCGCGGGCAGCGGCACCCGGGTGTGCTCCATCTGCGCCTCCTCCTCGGCGACCGCGAAGCGCTCGCCGTCGGCCGGGGAGATCTCCCGGGCCAGGAAGATGCGCACAGCCTCGTCGCAGCCGCCGGGCGTGGTGTAGACGTCGGTCAGGACACGCCAGTCCTCGGCCTTGACGTGCGCCTCCTCGTACAGCTCGCGCCGGGCCGCGTGCAGCGGGTTCTCGCCGGGGACGTCCAGCAGTCCGGCGGGGATCTCCCACAGCTTCTGCCGCACCGGGTGCCGGTACTGGCTGAGCACGAGCACGCGGTCGCGTTCGTCCAGCGCGAGGACGGCGACCGAGCCGGGGTGCACCTGGTAGTCGCGGCGGGCGACGCTGCCGTCCGGCATCCGCACGTCGTCCGTGCGCACGCTGGTCTTGGCGCCCCTGAACGGCGTCCGGCTCGCGGTGACCTCCCACTCCTGCGGGACGTCCACGACGTGCGGGGCGCCGTCGGCACCGCCGCCCGGCCGGGCCGCCCGTACCGGCGGTGCCGTCTCCTGTCCGCCCACCGCTCAGCCCTCCTGGCCGGCGCGGCGCGCGACGGCGGCCTTCACCAGGCCGGCGAAGAGCGGGTGCGGCCGGGTCGGCCGGGAGCGCAGCTCGGGGTGCGACTGGGTGGCGACGAGGTAGGGGTGGGTCTCGCGCGGGTACTCCACGTACTCGACGAGCTTGTTGTCCGGGGAGGTGCCGGAGAAGCTGAGCCCGGCCTTCTTCTCCAGTTCGGAGCGGTAGGCGTTGTTGACCTCGTAGCGGTGCCGGTGGCGTTCCTCGACGTACTGCTCGCCGCCGTACACCTCGCGCACGATCGAGCCCTCGGCGAGCCGGGCCGGGTACATGCCCAGCCGCATGGTGCCGCCCATGTCGCCCTCGCCGGCCACGATGTCCAGCTGCTCCTCCATGGTGGAGATCACCGGGTCGGTGGCGGCCTGGTCGAACTCGGTGGAGTTGGCGCCGGTGATGCCCGCGAGGTTGCGGGCGGCCTCGATGACGACGCACTGGAGGCCGAGGCAGAGTCCGAGCAGCGGAATGCGCTGCTCGCGGGCGTAGGTGATCGCGGAGACCTTGCCCTCCACGCCCCGGTCGCCGAAGCCGCCGGGCACGCAGATCGCGTCGACGTCGCGCAGCTGGCGCTCGGCACCAGCCGCCGTACGGCAGTCGTCCGAGGTGACCCACTTGATCGTGACCCGGGCGCTGTTGGCGAAGCCGCCCGCCCGGATGGCCTCGGTCACCGACAGGTAGGCGTCGGGCAAGTCGATGTACTTGCCGACCAGGGCGACGGTCACCTCGTGCTGGGGCTGGTGCACCCGGCGCAGCAAGTCGTCCCACTGGGTCCAGTCCACGTCACGGAAGGGCAGGTCGAGCCTGCGGACGACGTAGGCGTCCAGGCCCTCGCTGTGCAGCACCTTGGGGATGTCGTAGATGGACTTGGCGTCGATGGCGGCGACCACGGCGGCGTCGTCCACGTCGCACATCAGCGAGATCTTGCGCTTGATGGCGGTGGGGACCTCGCGGTCGGCGCGCAGCACGATGGCGTCGGGCTGGATGCCGATGCTGCGCAGGGCGGAGACCGAGTGCTGAGTGGGCTTGGTCTTCAGCTCGCCGGAGGGGCCGATGTAGGGCAGCAGCGAGATGTGGACCACGAAGACGTTGTCCCGGCCCACCTCGTGCCGCACCTGACGGACGGCCTCCAGGAAGGGCAGCGACTCGATGTCGCCGACGGTGCCGCCGACCTCGGTGATCACGACGTCGACGTCGTCGGTGGCCATCCGGCGGATGCGGTGCTTGATCTCGTTGGTGATGTGCGGGATGACCTGCACGGTGTCACCGAGGTATTCGCCGCGGCGCTCCTTGGCGATGACCGAGGAGTAGACCTGGCCGGTGGTGACGTTGGCGGAGCCGTCCAGGTCGACGTCGAGGAAGCGCTCGTAGTGCCCGATGTCCAGGTCGGTCTCAGCGCCGTCGTTGGTGACGAACACCTCGCCGTGCTGGAACGGGTTCATCGTGCCGGGGTCGACGTTGAGGTAGGGGTCGAGCTTCTGCATCGTCACGCGCAGGCCGCGCGCCTTGAGCAGCGCGCCCAGGCTGGAGGCCGTGAGCCCCTTGCCCAGGGAGGAGGCCACACCCCCGGTGACGAAGAGGTGCTTTGTCGTCATGGATGACAAGGATGCGGTCGGCATGGCCAAGAGGGAGCTCCCGTGGTCGCGAAGTGACATGCGCACCGGCGCCCCGATCGATGACCGGCCGGGGGTGCCGTCGCTGCGGTTCGGGGAGCTGGCGTATCGACGGATCGCGTTTTTCTGCCCACCGGTCCACGGGCCACCAGGGTATCAGCGACGGGCCCCCGCCGTGCCGCGCGGCGTCCGGGGCACCCGGCGCGACAATTGGGGGCGACCGGAGTCGCCAAGCAGTGCGCAAGACCGCCACACACCATCTAAGCTGCACGAATACCCGGATGGGCAGAGGTGAAATCGCGCGTCCCGCGGGGGCGTAGCCGCAGGTTGACTGGAGATTCGCGTGGCTGGTCGCATCGAGGATTACGCACTTATCGGGGACATGCAGACCGCCGCCCTCATCAGCCGGGACGGCTCGGCCGACTGGATGTGCCTGCCGCGATTCGACTCGCACGCCGTCTTCGCCGGGCTGCTGGGGACCGAGGAGCACGGCTTCTGGCGGCTGGGCCCCGCCCACCCGGCGGGCGGTGAACCGCCTCAGGCGACCCGCCGCCGCTACCGCGGCGACTCGCTCGTGCTGGAGTCCGAGTGGGACACGCCGCGGGGCACCGTCCGGGTCATCGACTTCATGCCGCCGCGCGGCACGGACGCCCCGCAGCTCGTCCGGATCGTGGAGGGCGTCCGCGGCCGGGTGCCGATGCGCTCGGCGCTGCGGATGCGCTTCTCCTACGGCTGGGTGGTGCCGTGGGTGCACAAGGTGGACCAGCGCACCGTCGCGGTCGCCGGGCCCGACTCGGTCTGGCTGGACACCGACGCGGAGACCTACGGCAAGGACCTCACCACCTACTCGGACTTCACCGTCGCGCCGGGCGACCGCATGGCGATGACGATCACCTGGCAGCCGTCACACAAGCAGCCGCCTCCGGTGCCCGACCCGGCCTCCGCGCTGGAGGCGACCGAGGAGTTCTGGCGCGAGTGGGTCGAGACCTGTACGTACCACGGCCCCTACCGCGAGGCCGTGGTCCGCTCGCTGATCACCCTGAAGGCCCTGACCTACGCGCCCACCGGCGGCATCGTCGCCGCGCCCACCACCTCGCTGCCCGAGGAGATCGGCGGCTCCCGGAACTGGGACTACCGCTTCACCTGGCTGCGGGACGCCGCGATCACCCTCTCCTCGCTCCTGCGCACCGGCTACCGCGAGGAGGCCCGCGCCTGGCGCGAGTGGCTGCTGCGCGCGGTCGCCGGGGACCCGGAGCACCTCCAGATCATGTACGGCATCGCCGGTGAGCGCGATCTGGGCGAACGCGAACTGGGCTGGCTGCCGGGGTACGAGGAGTCCGGCCCCGTCCGGATCGGCAACGGCGCCGCCGGGCAGCTCCAGCTGGACGTCTACGGCGAGGTGACCGAGGCGCTGCACCTGGCCCACATGACCGGGCTGGCGCGCAACGACTACGCCTCCCTCCTCCAGCTCAAGCTGATCCACTACCTCGAGGACCACTGGGACGAGCCGGACGAGGGCATCTGGGAGGTGCGCGGCCCGCGCCGCCACTTCGTGCACTCCAAGGTGATGGCGTGGGTGGCCGTCGACCGCACCATCAAGCTCATAGAGTCCGGCGAGGTGGACGGCCCGCTGGGGCGCTGGCAGCGACTGCGCGACGAGATCCACCGCGACGTCTGCCGCAAGGGCTACGACCGCGAGCGCAACACCTTCACCCAGTCCTACGGCTCGCAGGAACTGGACGCCTCCCTGCTGCTCATCCCGCAGATGGGCTTCCTGCCCCCGGATGACAAGCGCGTCATCGGCACCATCGAGGCCATCCAGCGGGAGCTGTCCACCCCGGACGGCTTCGTGCGGCGCTACCCCACCGGCGGCGCCGACGCCGGGGTGGACGGTCTGGAGGGTGACGAAGGCGCCTTCCTCGCCTGCTCGTTCTGGCTCGCGGACGACCTCGCGATGATCGGGCGCGTCGAGGAGGCGCGCACGCTCTTCGAGAAGCTGCTGTCGCTGCGCAACGACCTCGGGCTGCTCGCGGAGGAGTGGGACCCGAAGCTGAAGCGCCAGGTGGGCAACTTCCCGCAGGCGTTCAGCCACGTGCCGATGATCGACACAGCGCTGCGGCTGACGACCTCGGCGTCGTACGGGGGCTGACCCGGGCGGAGGCCGGTCCGGCGGGCAGATCTCTCCGTGCAACGCACCGCGCCCATGTCGCGGTGATCGCCCGGGAGTACGGCCTGCCCCGGCCGTCGTGGACGTGGCGGGGGCCACCCGCCCGATCCGGGACGGGCGGCGCCTGCGCGTGTCCGGAACCGAGGGGTACGTCGAGGTCGGTCCTGCCCTGACGGGCAGGGGACTGCCGCCGTACAGGCACAGGTGCGGGTGCGCGTACCGTCGGCCGGGCCGATCCTCCGTCGACGACGGGGCGTCAGGAGGTGGCGGGCCGGGGCGGATCGCGGCGGAGCCGCTGCCGCAGGGCACGCCGGGCTCGGTGAGCGCTCCCCCGGCCCGGCCGCGCGTCCGCGCCTCCGGCTGGCCCGGCGGCCGTACGCGGCACCCGTTCGCCGAACTCGCGCTGTCGCCCGGCCGGGTGATCCCGGTGGAGCGCCGACGTGCCGTGCCGCCCCGGCCGCCGGAAGCCGGTGTCCGCGCGACGTCACGGACTGGCATCCTGGGCGCAGCGCATCCCACCCCGCCGCACGCCCGTCACTCGCCACCCCGGAGTCCGACCGCTGTGAGCCGTCCCCACGAGCAGCCCCCGTCACAGCGCGGCAGGGCACCGTTGCACGTCGTCCAGGTCCTGGGCGGTGAGGCGGCGAACCCCGCAGCACGGGCGCACGTACGCGCGCTGACCGCCGAACTGGCCGCGCACGGCCTCCGGGTCACGGTGTGCGCACCGCACGAGACCGCCGGGCTGGCACGGCTGCGCGCCGCCTGTGCGGACGCCGGACTGGTGCACGCGCACGGGCTGCGGGCGGGCTTGCGCGCCGCGCTCGCGCTGGGCGCCCGAGGGCGCCGGGTGCCGCTGGTCACCACCCTCCACTCCCCCGGCACGGCGGCGGCAGGCGGGAGCGCGGCGGGCTCACCGGCCCGCCCGCCGGGCCGGCTGCTGGCACGGCGGGCGGCCCGGCTGCCCGCCGTCGTACTGGGCGCGACGACCGAGCTGGTCGACCTGGCGCGCGCCCACGGCGCGCGGGACGCGCGGCTCGCGCCCCTTCCACTGCCCGACGGCGGTCTGCCCGGCGCCCCCTCCGGTCCGTGGGACGCGGACGCCGCCGCCAAGATCCGGGCCGAGATCGGCGCGGTGGACCAGCCCCTGCTGTTCGCCCACGGCCCCCTCGAACCGGCGGGGGACCACGACGTCCTGCTCACCGCGGCCCGCGCCTGGCGCGGCCTGGAGCCGCCGCCGTTGCTGGCCGTCGTGGGCGAGGGGCCGCTGCGGGCGGCGTTGCAGGCCAGGATCGACGCGGAGCAGCTGCCCGTACGGCTGCTGGGTGAGCGGGACGACGCGGCCGCGCTGCTGGCCGTCGCGGAGGTCGTGGTGCTCGCGGCCGGCCCTGGGGCGGTGGGCGCGGACGCGCTGCGGGCCGGGGTCGCGCTGGTGGCCGGTGCCGCGGACGGGGCGCGGGAACTGGTGGGCGCGGGCGGCCTGCTGGTGCCGCGTGGCGATGCGGACGCGCTGGCGGGTGCGGTGTCCGGGCTGCTCGCCGATCCGCCGCGCCGTACGGCGCTCGGGGCGGCGGGCCGGGCGCGGGCCGCGGCTGCGCCGACCCCGGCGGACACCGCGGCCCAGGTACTGAGCGTCTACGACGAGCTGACCGCCGCCCGCCCCCGCGGGCGGGCAGGCGGGCCGGAGTGAGGCGGACCGGCCGCGGGGGCGCGCGGACGGCCGGACGCGCCGTGAGCCCGCCCCGCCCGCGTCAGCGCCCCGTACGCGCGGCGGCCAGCAGCTCCTCCGCGTGCGCGCGGGCCAGCTCGGAGTCCTCCTGCCCGGCGAGCATCCGGGACAGCTCGCGCACCCGCTCCTCGCCCTCCCGCACCCGCACACCGCTGCGGGTGACGGACCCGTCGTCCGTCTTCTCGACCACCAGGTGCCGGTCGGCGAAGGCCGCCACCTGCGGCAGGTGGGTGACCACCACGACCTGCGCGGTCCGGGCCAGGCGTGCCAGGCGCCGTCCCACCTCGACCGCCGCCTTGCCGCCGACGCCCGCGTCCACCTCGTCGAAGAGGTAGGTCGGCACCGGGTCCGAACCCGCGAAGACCACCTCGACCGCGAGCATCACCCGGGACAGCTCGCCGCCCGAGGCGCCCTTGGCGATGGGCCTGGGCGGTGCGCCGGGGTGCGGGGCGAGCAGCAGTTCCACGTCGTCGGTGCCGTGCGGCCCGAAGGCGACGGTACGGCCGCCCGCGTCGAGCCCGTCCGGGTCCTCGCTCCGGCTCAGCTCGAAGGTGACCCGCGCGTGCGGCATGGCCAGCTCCGTGAGTTCCTCGGTGACCGCCTCGGCGAACCGTTTGGCCGCATCCGTACGGGCCTCGGTCAGGCGCTGGGCGAGGACGGAGAGTTCGGCGCGCAGCGCGTCGCGCTCCGCGCCCAGCTCCCCGATGCGGTCGTCGTCGCCGGAGAGTTCGGCGAGCCGGGCCGCGCCCTGCTCCGCCCAGGCGAGGACGCCGTCGATGTCCTCGCCGTACTTGCGGGTGAGGTGCGTCAGCTGCGCGCGCCGCTCCTCGACGGCGGCCAGCCGCAGCGGATCGGAGTCCAGGTCGTCGGCGTACCCCGCCAGCTCGCCCGCCACGTCGGAGAGCAGGATGGAGACCTCGCCCAGGCGCTCGGCCAGCGAGCCGAGCGCCGGGTCGTGCGCCTGTACCGCCTCCAGCGCACGCTGGGCGCCCGCCACGAGCGTCGCCGCGTCCACCCCCTCCTGATCGGCCGGGTCGCCCGCCAGGGCACCGTGCGCCTCGGTGGCGGCGGACGCCAGCGCCTCGGCGTGGCCCAGCCGGCCGGCCTCGGAAGTGAGTTCGGCGTCCTCGCCCGGGCGCGGCTCGGCGGCGCCGATCTCCTCCAGCCCGAAGCGGAGCAGGTCGGCCTCCTGGGCGCGTTCGCGCGCCAGGGTGGTCAGCTGGTCCAGCTCGGCGGAGACGGCGCGCAGCCGCGCGTAGGCGTCGGCGTACTCGACGAGCGGGCCGGACACCGCCTCGCCCGCGTACCGGTCCAGCGCCTGGCGCTGCCGTGCGGGCCGCAGCAGCCCCTGCTGGTCGGTCTGCCCGTGCACCGCCACCAGGTCGTCGCGCAGCTCGGCCAGCAGCCCCACCGGGGCCGACCGGCCGCCGACGTGCGCACGGGAGCGGCCCTCGGCCGAGACCGTACGGCTCAGGAGCAGCACGCCGTCCTCCAGCTCGGCGCCCGCCTCCTCGGCCCGCAGCGCCGCGGCCTGGCCCGGCGCCACCGCTATCCGCCCCTCCACCACCGCGGCCTTGGCCCCCACCCGCACCAGGGCGGCGTCCGCCCGGCCGCCCAGCAGCAGGCCGAGGCTGGTGACCACCATGGTCTTGCCCGCGCCGGTCTCGCCCGTCACCGCCGTGAAACCGGGTGCCAGCTCGATCACGGCGTCATCGATCACGCCCAGGGCTCTGATCCGCATCTCCTCCAACACGGGTACGACCATACGAGGTTCCCCGGCCGACGCCACCCCGGGGCCGCATGGGGCTCCCGCTCAGACCCCCGCCGCCTGGTGCCCGCACGCCTCGGCGACTGCGGCGGTGTCCCAGTAGAAGGGGCGGATCTCGCGGATGGCGCCGCCCTGGACGGTGACCGTCTGGAGGATCGGGAAGTCCAGGGCGCGCCCCGTGGCGCGAGCGCGGGCGCGCACCCGGGTGTGCACCACCAAGGTCGCGTCCGGCGCCGTCCCGCCCGTCGCCAGGAACCGCTGCTCCCCTATCTCGAACGACTCCCAGACCGCGCTCATCGCCTCGAAGAAGTCGGCCATGCCCGCATGCCCCCGCCACGTGCCGCCGTAGGGCAGGGCCGCGGCCTGGTGCAGCACGACGTCGGCGGCGAAGAAGGGGGCGAGCAGGTCGAAGGAGGCCCGGCCGGGGCCGCCGGCCGCCAGGTAGCGGGCCTCGGCCGCGTACATGCCGCGCAGCACGGCCAGCGGCGCCGCGGCGGGGGCGTCGTTCGTGTCGTTCGTGTCGTTCGAATCATTGGTCATGCGGTCCAGCATCGACTCCGGCGACGACCCGTACCGGCGGATTCCGGACGTCGCACTCCCCCGCCGCCCGCGCGCCCCGCGCTACTGCGGCGCGCCGCGCCAACCCGCCACGGGGAGGGCGAACTTGGCGACCAGCCGGTCCGTGAACGAGGCGTGGTGCAGCCGCGCCAGGCGCACCGGCACGGCCCCGCGCCGCACCTCCACCCGCGCGCCCGCGGACAGCTCCGCGCTGCGCCGTCCGTCGCACCACAGCACGCCGCCAGGGGCGTGCGGCTGCACCTCGACCGCGAGCACCGAGTCGGGCGCGGTGACCAGCGGCTTGGCGAACAGCGCGTGCGCGCTGATCGGCACCATCAGCAGCGCCTCGACCTCCGGCCACACCACCGGCCCGCCCGCCGAGAAGGCGTACGCGGTGGACCCGGTGGGCGTCGCGCACACCACGCCGTCGCCGCCGAAGCGGGAGACGGGACGGCCGTCGACCTCCGTGACGACCTCGAGCATCCGCTCGCGGGCGGCCTTCTCCACGGCGGCCTCGTTGAGTGCCCAGTCCGTGTGCACCACGTGCCCGTCGTTGCGTACGAGCACGTCGAGGGTCATCCGCTCCTCGACCTCGTACGCACGGGTCACCACCCGGTCCACGACCTTGTCCAGGTCGTCGCGCTCCGCCTCCGCGAGGAAGCCGACCCGGCCGAGGTTGACGCCGAGCATGGGCACGCCGGAGGCGCGGGCGAACTCCGCGCCGCGCAGCAGCGTCCCGTCGCCGCCGAGGACGACCAGCAGCTCGCACCCCTCCAGCACGTCGGTGCCCGGCCCGCTCCTGGTGACCGTCTCGACCGAGGGAGGCAGCGGCAGGTCGCTGGCCTCGTCCCCCAGCACCCGTACGCCGATGCCCCAGCGCAGCAGTCCCTGTACGACCAGCTCGGCGCTGCGGACGGCTGCGGGCCGCCCGGTGTGCGCGAGCAGGAAGACCGTACGGCCCTCGGTCGGTGTCGTCGTCACTTCGGCCCCTCCGCCACGGCTCGTTCGACGTCGGCCGGGTCCAGTTCGGGTGCCCCGGCGCGCAGCCACAGAAAGTATTCGACATTGCCGGACGGACCCGGAAGCGGACTGGCGGTCACCCCGCGCACGCCCAGCCCGAGCGCGGCGGCCTGCGCGGCGACCTGGGTGACCGCCTCGGCGCGCAGCCGCTCGCTGCGCACCACCCCGCCGCTGCCGAGGCGCTCCCGCCCGACCTCGAACTGCGGCTTGACCATCGGCACCAGGTCGGCGTCCGGCGCGGCGCAGCGCAGCAGCGCGGGCAGCACCAAGCCGAGCGAGATGAACGACAGGTCGCCCACCACGACGTCCACGGGCTCGCCGCCGACGGCGTCGAGCGTCAGCTCGCGCACGTTCGTACGGTCGCGGACGGTGACACGGTCGTCGCCGCGCAGCGACCAGGCGAGCTGCCCGTAGCCGACGTCGACGGCGACCACGTGCGCGGCGCCCGCCCGCAGCAGCGCGTCGGTGAAGCCCCCGGTGGAGGCTCCGGCGTCCAGCACCCGGCGCCCCTCGACGCGCAGCCCGGCCGGGCCGAAGGCCGCCAGCGCCCCGGCGAGCTTGTGCCCGCCGCGCGAGACGTACTCCGGGCCGTCGCCCTCCTCGCGCACCACCACGGCCGCGCTGGTCTCCACCTGGGTGGCGGCCTTCGTCGCCGGTGTCCCGCCGACGGTCACCCGGCCCGCGGCGATGAGCCGGGCGGCGTGCTCGCGGGAGCGCGCCAGGTTGCGGCGCACCAGTTCGGCGTCCAGGCGCTTGCGTTGCGGGCGGGTCACGGCCACGTGGGGTTCAGCTCCTGACTTCGGGCACTACGGCTGCCGGCGCCGCCGCCGGCCGGTCCAGCGCGGTCAGCGTCTCGCGCAGGCCTCGGTGCACATCCTCGTACACCTCCAGATGTCCCGAGACGGCGAGGTGGTCCGCGTCCTCCAGCCGCCGCAGCTGCGCGTCGACCGGGGCGTGCCCGGTGGGGCGGGTACCCAGGCCCAGGGGGCGCGGGCCGTCGTCGGGCAGCCCGGCCGCCGGGCCGGGGCGCGCGCCGTCCGTGGCGTCCGTGGCGTCCGCGCCTTCCTCGCGGTCCGTTACGTCCGCGGCGGCTGCGCCGGGGACCGCGGGCTCGTCGTGCTCCTCCGGCTCCGCACCGGGAATGGGCTCGTCCATGGGCCCGACGCTACCCGCTGTGCGCGGTCCGCAGGGTGACGGCGGGGGCCCGCGGCCGTACCGGCTGCGGCTCCGTCAGACGGCCGCCCGGCGACGGGCGGCCGGAACCACCAGCGGCGTACCCGACTCGGGGTCCTCGATCACCCGGCACGGCAGCCCGAAGACGTGCTCCACCAGCTCCGCGGTGACCACCTCGGCCGGATCACCCTCCGCGACGATCGCGCCCTCCCGCATCGCGATCAGGTGGGTGGCGTAGCGGGCGGCGTGGTTGAGGTCGTGCAGCACGGCGACCACCGTGCGCCCTTCCTCGTGCAGCCGCGCGCACAGGTCGAGCACCTCGATCTGGTGGGCGATGTCGAGGTAGGTGGTCGGCTCGTCGAGCAGCAGCAGCGGCGTCTGCTGGGCCAGTGCCATGGCGATCCACACCCGCTGCCGCTGCCCGCCGGACAGTTCCTCCACCAGGCGGTCCGCCAGGTCCGCGACACCCGTGGCGGTCATCGACTCGCCGACGACGCGCTCGTCGTCGCGCGACCACTGCCGCAGCAGCCCCTGATGCGGGTAGCGCCCGCGGGCGACGAGGTCGGCGACGGTGATGCCGTCCGGCGCGATCGAGGTCTGCGGCAGCAGCCCGAGGGTGCGGGCCACCTGCTTCGCGGGGAGCGCGCCGATGTCGGCGCCGTCCAGCAGTACGGTGCCCGCCGAGGGCTTCAGCATCCGGGAGAGGGCGCGCAGCAGCGTGGACTTCCCGCAGGCGTTGGGGCCGACGACGACCGTGAACGACCGGTCCGGGATGCTCACGTCCAGCCCTTCGGCGATGACGCGCTGGTCGTAGCCGAGGGTCAGCCCGTCGCCGCTGAGCCGCACGCCCGCTCCCTTGTCGTTGCTCGCGCCCGTACGCGTGCCCGGGATGGTCTCCGTGCCTGTCATATCCGACCTGCCTTGCGCTCCGTGGCCAGCAGCCACACCAGATGACCTCCGCCCAGCAACCCGGGCAGCGTGCGCGACAGCCGCATGCCGTGCACGGCGGTGCAGGAGGCGGCGGCGCCCCGGCGGGACCGGCCGCGCGAGGGCCGTGCCGGACGGCGCCGGGCGTGGGCGAGCGGGACGGGCGTCACGTACGGGCTCCGGATCTGAACCGGGCGGCGGAGGCGCACCCGGTCACTGGACAGCAACTTTGGTGAGGTTAACCTAACTAGATGGTCGGGCCCACGGCTACCCGGCCTCCCGTGCCCCGCCCTGTCGCACCCCTGCCCGCCCTGTCCCGCCCGCCACCCTGGGAGGTCCCCGCCCCATGAGCACCGCAGCACCCGAAGCACCGGCCCTGCCCTTCGAGTTCTTCGACGTCCACGTCGTGCGCACGCACCGGGTCGGCCCGACGATGATGCGCGTCACCCTCGGCGGCGACCGGCTGGGCGGCTTCGCCTCGGGCGGACGGGACCAGCGCTTCAAGCTGTTCCTGCCGCAGCCGGGGCAGGACGCCCCGATCGTGCCGACCGAGGCGGGCGAGGAGTGGTTCACCCGGTGGCGGGAGATGGACCCGCGGGTGCGGGGCGTCATGCGCTCCTACACGGTGCGCGCGCAGCGCCGCGACCCGGACGAGCTGGACATCGACTTCGCGCTCCACGGCACCGAGGCGGGGGCGGACACGGCGGCACCCGCCGCCAGCGGCCCCGCGTCCCGCTGGGCCGCGGGCGCCCGCCCCGGAGACCGGGCCGTCCTGCTGGGCCCCGTCGCCGCGGACAACGCGGGTGTCGACTTCCGGCCCCCCGCCGGCACGGACTGGGTCCTCGTCTGCGGTGACGAGACCGCGCTGCCCGCCGTCGCGGGCATCCTGGAGTCGCTCCCGGCCGGGATGCCCGCCAGGGTCTGGATCGAGGTCGCGCACACGGGCGACGTCCAGCCGCTGCCGACCCCGGCCGACGCCGAGATCCACTGGCTCGTCCGGGAGGAACTCCTCGCGCCGGACGCCGCCGCGGACCGGCGGCCCCGCCGCACCGACCTCGCCCCGGACGCCGTACGCGCCGCCGCCTTCCCGCCCGGCACGCCGTACGCCTGGGTCGCGGGCGAGGCGGCGACCGTACGGGCGCTGCGCCGCCACCTGGTCAAGGAGCGCGGCCTCGCCCGCCGGGCGGTCACCTTCACCGGCTACTGGCGGCTGGGCGCGACGGAGGAACAGCTCGTCGAGGAGGCGGTCTCCCGGACGGCCCCGGCGGACGGCGCGGAATCCGGCGGCTGACCGCCGGCGGCCCGCCCCGCCGGGCTCACAGCCCCAGCCGCGCCAGCACCTTGGCCGCGTCCAGGGTGCACCGCTCCTCGCCCGCCACCGCCCACGCGGCCCCGCACAGCGCCCTCAGTCCGTCCACCGGCGAGCCGTCCCCGTCCAGCCGGTACCCGCCGTAGCGCACGACCGCGGTCCACCCCCCGCAGCCGAAACCCGACTCCTGCGGGGTGACCGGCGGCTGACCGCTCAGCAGTCCGCGCAGGTCGGCCGCCACGTACGTGGGCCGGTGCCGGGGCCCGGCCGCCAGCAGCTGCGCCGCGTCGGTGACGCCGGTCAGCACCAGCAGCGAGTCGACGCCGCCCGCGTGCGCGCCCTCGATGTCCGTGTCCAGCCGGTCCCCCACCACCAGCGGCCGTACCGCCCCGGTGCGCAGGATCGTCTCCCGGTGCATCGGCGGCAGCGGCTTCCCGGCCACCACCGGCTCGGGCGCGTCCCGCATCCAGCGGGTGGCGATGCGTACGACCTCCACGGCGGCGCCGTTGCCCGGCGCGATGCCCCGGGCGCTCGGGATCGTCAGATCGGTGTTCGAGGCGAACCACGGCAGCCCACGGCCTACGGCCAGCGCCGCCTCCGCCAGCCGCCCCCAGGGCAGTTCCGGCCCGCCGTAGCCCTGCACCACGGCCGCCGGGTCGTCGTCGGCGGACTCGACGGGCGTCAGCCCGCGCTCCGTCAGCGCGACCCGCAGCCCCTCCGCGCCCACGCACAGCACCCGCGCCCCGTACGGCAGCCGGTCCGCGATCAGGCGGGCGACCGCCTGGGCGGAGGTGACGACGTCCTCGGCGCGCGCCGGAACGCCCAGCCGGGTCAGATGGGCGGCGACGGTCTGCGGGGTCCGCGCCGCGTTGTTCGTCACGAAGGCCAGCCGCATGCCGCCCTCCCGCGCCACGGCCAGCGAGGGCGCGGCGTGCGGGACGGCCGCGCCGCCCGCGTACACCACCCCGTCCAGGTCCAGCAGGGCGGTGTCGTACGCCTCGCTCAGCGTCTGCCGGGAAGCTCGCAGCATGAGGTCCCGCTCCTTACGGCTGTGCCGGTCGGCGCGGCCCTGTGTGTGAGTCGGTCGCCCCGATCATCTCGCACCCGTCCGGCAGCGTGCCGACCGGGCGGCATAGCATTCCCGGATGAGTGATGCCGGGCTCCACCTCCGTCCCTTCCGGGGGCTGCGCTACGCCCAGGACCGGGTCAGCGGCCTCGCGGCCGTCACCTCGCCGCCCTACGACGTGGTGGTCCGGCCGGACGGCGTGCAGCACCTGGAGACGGCGGACCCGTACAACATCGTCCGGCTCATCCTCCCGCAGGCCGCCGACCCAGCCGTCCGCCACCGGCAGGCGGCGGACACGCTGCGTCGCTGGCGGCGGGAAGGCGTGCTGGCCCAGGACGCCCGGCCCGCGCTGTACGTCTACGAGCAGCGTTCCGGCGAGCTGCTCCAGCGCGGCCTCATCGGCGCGCTGGACCTGGACGGGCCGGTGCTGCCGCACGAGGACGTGGTGGCGGAGATCGTCGCCGAGCGCGCCGACCTGATGCGCGCGGCGGCGGCCAACTTCGAGCCGCTGCTGCTGTCCTACCGCGGCGACGGCACCGTCACCGGCGCGACCGCCGTGATCGAACGGGCCCTCAAGCGCCCGCCGCTGCTGGCCACGACCACCGAGGACGGCTTCGCACACCGGCTGTGGCCGGTCACCGACCCGGCCGAACTGGCCGCCGTCGACGCCGACCTGAGCCACCGCGAGGCGCTCATCGCCGACGGGCACCACCGCTGGGCGACCTACCAGCGGCTGCGCGCCGAACATCCCGGCGAGCCCGCCTGGTCCCGCGGCCTGGTGCTGCTGGTCGACACCGTGCGCCACCCGCTCCAGGTCCGTGCCATCCACCGGGTGCTGCCCCGGCTGACCCTGGCCGACGCGCTGACCCGGCTGGCGGCGCACGAGCGCGCCTTCCGCGTCCGCACGGTGTGCGGACCCCTTGCGTACGCGACGTCCGCGCTGGCGGAGACACCGGGCAACGCGTTCCTGCTCTCCGCGGGCCCCGCCGAGTACCGGCTGCTGGACCGCCCGGACCCGGACCTGCTCGCCCGTACGATCCGCACCGACCGGCCGGAGACCTGGCGGGGGCTGGACGCCACCGTCCTGCACTCCACCCTGCTCGACGAAGTGTGGCGCATCCCGGACCACTCCGCGGACATCAGCTATCTGCACTCCGCCGAGGACGCCGTCGACCAGGCGCACCGGCGGGGCGGCACGGCGGTGCTGATGCGCCCCGTCAGCGAGGACGCGGTGCGCGAACTGGCGGGGCAGGGCGTGACCATGCCCCGCAAGTCGACCTCGTTCGGGCCGAAGCCCGCGACCGGGCTGGTGCTGCGGACCCTCGGCGAGGAAGGCACCGAAGGCGCCGAGGGAACCGCCGACGCCGCACCGGCCTGAACCGGCGCCACGGCAGACGCAGCCGAACGCAGGCAGGGGCGGAGGGACGGCGCGGTGACCGCGGCCGTCTCCCCCGCCCCTGCGCGGCCTCAGTCCCCGGCGCGCGTCCCGGCGCCGTCACCGTCGGCGGCATCCGCCCGGGACTCAGCCCCTTCGGCGTCCTCCGCGGCTACGGCGTCCTCCGCGTCCTCGTCCAGCGCGTCGAGGAACTCCACCCCGTCCAGCTCGGCAAGCCGGTCCGAGGCGTCCGTCGCCCCGCTCTGGTCCGCCTCCAGCGCCTTGGCGAACCACTCCCGCGCCTCGGCCTCCCGGCCGACCTCCAGCAGCACGTCCGCGTACGCGTACCGCAGCCGGGCCGACCAGGGCTGCACCGAGTGGGAAGCCAGCTCGGAACTCTGCAAGGTCACCACGGCGGCCTCGGCCTGCCCCATGTCACGCCGGGCGCCCGCCGCGACCAGGCGCATCTCGACCTGTCCGGCCTTGTCCAGCTTCTGCACCTCCGGCTCACCGGCCATGGCCAGAGCACGCTCCGGACGGCCGATGCCGCGCTCGCAGTCGGCCATCACCGGCCACAGCTGCACCCCGCCGGTCATCCGGCGGGCAGCCCGGAACTCCGCCAGCGCCTCCGCGTACTTGCCCACGGCGTACGCTGCGAATCCCGCTGTCTCCCGGACCGCGGGGACCCGCGAGGCCAGCCGCAGGGCCACCTTCGCGTAGCCGTACGCCTCCTGCGGCTCCTCGTCCAGCAAGCGGCCGACCATCACGAGGTTCTTGGCGACGTCCTCGGCCAGGCCCTTGGGCAGGCTCATCAGCTCCTGCCGGACCTCCTTGTTGATCTCCTCGCCGGTGACGTCCTCGTCGATCGGCAGGCGCCGCAGCGGCTCGCGGTCCGGCCTGCGGTCGTCACGGCGGAAGCCGCCGCGGTCACCGGGGCGGTCGCCGCCGCGAGGCCCTCGGCGGTCGTCACCGCGCCCGCGATCACGGCCGCGGTCGTCGCGACCCCGGTCGTCACGGCCGCGGTCGCCGCTGTAGGGGCGGCGGGCGCCGCGGTCGTCGTCACGGCGCGGGCCGCGCGGGCGGTCCTCACGCGGGCGGTCGTCACGGTCCCGCCGGAACCCGCCGCGGTTCCCGGGACGGTCCCCACCCCGAGGACGGTCGCGATCCCCGCTGCCGCCGCGGGGGCGGTCACGGTCGTCGCCACGCTCACGGCCCCCGGTCCCCGGGCGCCGGGCGCCGCGGTCGTCGTCGCGCCGCGGGCCGCGCGGGCGGTCCTCACGGTCTCCGGGACGACCACGCCCGCGATCGTCCCGCGCACGGTCGCCGCCGCTCCCGTACGGGCGGCGCCCGTCGCGATCGTCCTCACGGCGCCCGCCACCCGGCCGGTCGTCACGCGCAGGGCGCGCGCCGCCGCGCCGATCGTCACGACCACGATCGCCCCTGCCACTGCCGCCGCCCCTGCCACTGCCTCCACCGCTACCGCGGTTCCGGTCGCCGGCCCGGTCGTCGCGCCGGAATCCCGCGCGATCGTTGTCGCGGCGGGGCTGACGCGGTCGGTCATCGCCTTGTCGGGGTTCTCCCTGGCGAGGCCGGCGCTCCGGCCGGTCGTCGGGCGAGTTGGTGGACATCGGCGTGACTCCTGTCTGCAAGCAACTGCATGCCATTCTCGCGCAGCCGCACATTCGGCGCGCATCGAGCAAAAACACCACAAAAAAAGGCCGTCGGCCCCCAGCGCATGCACGCTGAGGACCGACGGCCCTAAAGATTGTTCGGCGGTGACCTACTCTCCCACACGCTCCCGCATGCAGTACCATCGGCGTAACAAGGCTTAGCTTCCGGGTTCGGAATGTAACCGGGCGTTTCCCTCGCACTATGACCACCGAAACTCTTTTCAGGTCACGAGGACCCAGAGTCTTAGCGAACAAGCACACTGTTCAGTTAAAATCGGTGAATAAAAAGTCTGGTTGTGGTCTCAGAAACCACACAGTGGACGCGAACAACTGAGGACAAGCCCTCGGCCTATTAGTACCGGTCAACTCCACCCCTCACGAGGCTTCCATATCCGGCCTATCAACCCGGTCATCTACCGGGAG